>NZ_JAFLWU010000002.1:0-546250 GCF_017316265.1 Pseudomonas sp. Marseille-Q1929 | reverse complement strand
CACTGACTCAACACTCCACAGCACTCACCGCCAACCCACCCCGCGATGTCTCCTTGTACTTGTCATGCATATCCGCCCCGGTATCACGCATGGTGCGGATCACCCGGTCCAGCGAGATAAAGTGCTGGCCATCCCCACGCAAGGCCATCTGCGCGGCGTTGATCGCCTTCACCGCCGCAATCGCGTTGCGCTCGATGCACGGCACTTGCACCAACCCGCCCACCGGGTCGCAGGTCAGGCCGAGGTTGTGTTCCAGGCCGATTTCGGCGGCGTTGCACAGTTGCTCAGGCGTCGCGCCGAGGATTTCCGCCAGCCCGGCAGCGGCCATGGCGCAGGCCGAACCGACTTCGCCCTGGCAACCCACTTCGGCACCGGAGATCGACGCGTTCTTCTTGCACAGGATGCCCACCGCTGCTGCGCCGAGCATGTAGTCCACGACGTTGGCTTCGGTGACTTCTTCGCTGAACTTCATGAAGTAGTGCAGCACCGCCGGGATGATCCCCGCCGCGCCGTTGGTGGGTGCGGTGACCATGCGCCCGCCGGCGGCGTTTTCCTCGTTCACCGCGAGGGCGAACAGGTTGACCCATTCCATCGCGCTCAAGGTCGAGCCGATCACGTTGGGCTTGCCCAGCTCCTGCAAGCTGCGGTGCAACTTGGCCGCGCGGCGGCGTACGTTCAGGCCGCCCGGCAGGATGCCTTCGTGCTTGAGGCCCTGCTCCACGCAATCTTGCATGGCGCGCCAGAGTTTCATCAGGCCGCTGCGGATTTCTTCTTCGCTGCGCCAGACCTTTTCGTTCGCCAGCATCAGCTCGGCGACGCGCAGGTTGTGGGTCTTGCACAGCTGCAACAGCTCTGCCGCGCTGGAAAAATCGTAGGGCAGCTCGGTGCGGTCCATGTCGGCCACGCCGCTTTGCGCCTGGGCTTCATCCACTACAAAACCACCGCCCACGGAATAGTAGGTGTCGCGGTGTAACTCGCCGTTGTCGCCATGCACCACGAGGGTCATGGCATTGGGGTGGAACGGCAGGTTTTCATCGAGCAGTTGCATGTCGCGGGCCCACACAAAAGGCACCGGCAGGCGTCCGTCGAGCAATAACGTGTCGGTTTCGCGCAGGGTCGCGATGCGGATGCCGATTTGCGACGGGTCGATGGCGTCGGGCCATTCGCCCATCAGGCCCATGATGGTGGCGGTGTCGCTGCCATGGCCGATGCCCGTGGCCGACAGCGAGCCGTAAAGCTGAACTTCGACACGCCGCACTTGCTCCAACAACTCGCGTTCACGCAAGCCTTGAACGAACAACGCCGCGGCGCGCATGGGGCCGACGGTGTGAGAACTCGAAGGCCCGATGCCGATCTTGAACAGGTCGAAAACACTGATAGCCATTGCCGTGGAACTCCTCGATAAGCACGGGCCAGGCATGAACGAGGTGCTACGCTCAGATCGCCCAGATGGCGGCATCATCAGCCTTTTGTTCGTCATCACGGCGTCTCACACCGACGTGACCATGCTCACCAGCGTCGCTGCCGTGCGATCCCTGGTTTTGGCCGTTTTTTGCGGTGCAGATGGGTAAAAACAGCAGTTTTACCTCTGGAAAAATCTGTAAGCGACGTCACCGACACTGGATACGACCATCCCTGTACTGGATACGACGCCCCCTGTAGGCGTCAGATTTTCACTGGTACATGATCAGTCTCGACTCGTTTGCAAGGCACCGTGCCAGAGCTGTTGTCGCACGTACCAACCGCAACACCTATAAAGCGCGGCGAAGGCCGCCAGAAAAAACACAGGAGTCTAGCCCTATGAAAGGTTCACCCCAGTTGTTGTTGGCCGCCATGTTGAGTCTGCCAGTCCTGGCGCACGCTGCAGAACCGGCACAATGTCAGACCGTCAACTTCTCCGATGTCGGCTGGACCGACATCACCGTCACCACCGCGACCACCAGCGAAGTCCTCAAGGGCCTGGGCTACAAGCCGCGCACCACGATGATTTCGGTACCGGTGACCTACAAGTCCCTGGCCGACGGCAAGAACATGGACATCTTCCTCGGCAACTGGATGCCGACCATGGAAAACGACATCAAGCAGTACCGTGATGCTGGCACCGTGGAAACCGTGCGCGCCAACCTGGAGAACGCCAAGTACACCCTGGCGGTCCCCGAGGCGCTGTACAACAAAGGCCTGAAAGACTTCGCCGATATCGCCAAATTCAAGGACGAGCTGGGCGGCAAGATCTACGGCATCGAGCCGGGCAACGACGGCAACCGCACCATCCAGACGCTGATCGACAAAGACGCCTTCGGCCTGAAAACCGCCGGTTTCAAAGTGGTCGAATCCAGCGAAGCCGGGATGCTCTCCCAGGTCGAGCGCGCCTCCAAGCGTGACCAGGCCATCGTGTTCCTCGGCTGGGAACCGCACCCGATGAACACCCGCTTCAAGATGAAGTACCTGACCGGCGGTGACGACTCGTTCGGCCCCAACTACGGCCAGGCGACCATCTACACCAACACCCGCAAGGGCTACTCCGAGGAATGCAGCAACGTTGGCCAGCTGCTGAAAAACCTGGTGTTCACCCTGGACATGGAAAGCACCCTGATGGGTAACGTCCTGGACGACAAGATGAAGCCCGACGCCGCGGCGAAAGCCTGGCTGAAGAAGAACCCGCAAGTCCTCGACACCTGGCTCGCCGGTGTGACCACTGTGGATGGCAAACCTGGACTGGACGCCGTTAAAGCCTATCTCGCCAAGTAACACCGTTGTCCCCGGGGCGGTACGCTGCCCCGGGATGTTTTCCCTCTTCGCATGTGGACATTCACTACCATGCTGACTGAACAGAAAATCCCACTAGGCCAGTACATCGCTGCCTTCGTTGAATGGTTGACCCAACACGGCGCCAACTACTTCGACGCAATCGCATCGACCCTGGAAACGATGATCCACGGCGTGACATTTGCGCTGACCTGGTTCAATCCGCTGGCATTGATCGGTCTGATTGCGCTGCTGGCTCACTTTATTCAACGCAAATGGGGCCTGACCGTCTTTGTCATCGCCTCCTTCCTGATGATCCTCAACCTGGGGTACTGGCAGGAAACCATGGAGACCCTGGCGCAAGTGCTGTTCGCCACCCTGGTCTGCGTGGTCATCGGTGTGCCGCTGGGCATTGTTGCCGCGCACAAACCGCTGTTCTACACGATGATGCGGCCGGTGCTCGATCTGATGCAGACCGTACCGACCTTCGTCTACCTCATCCCTACCCTGACCCTCTTCGGGCTGGGTGTGGTGCCTGGCTTGATCTCGACGGTGGTGTTCGCGATTGCCGCGCCGATCCGCCTGACTTACCTGGGTATCCGCGACGTTCCCCAAGAGCTGCTCGACGCCGGCAAAGCCTTTGGCTGCTCGCGCCGTCAACTGCTCTCGCGCATTGAACTGCCCCACGCCATGCCGAGCATCGCTGCCGGCATAACCCAATGCATCATGCTGTCGTTGTCGATGGTGGTGATCGCGGCCCTGGTGGGCGCCGACGGCCTCGGCAAACCGGTGGTCAACGCACTCAACACCGCTGACATCGCCCTGGGCTTTGAAGCTGGCCTGGCAATCGTCCTGCTGGCCATCATGCTCGACCGCATCTGCAAACAACCCGACGCCAAAGTAGGGGGTGATGCATGAGCATTATCCGATTCGACAATGTCGACGTGATCTTCTCCAAAGACCCACGCGAAGCGCTCAAGCTGCTGGACCAGGGCATGAGCCGTAACGAGATCCTGAAAAAGACCGGGCAGATTGTCGGCGTAGAAAAAGCCAGCCTGGACATCGAGAAAGGCGAGATCTGCGTACTGATGGGCCTGTCGGGCTCGGGCAAATCCAGCTTGCTGCGCTGCATCAACGGCCTCAACACCGTGAGCCGTGGCCAGCTGTTCGTGGAGCATGAAGGGCGCCAGATCGACATCGCCTCCTGCACCCCCGCCGAGCTGAAAATGATGCGCACCAAACGCATCGCCATGGTGTTCCAGAAGTTCGCCCTGATGCCCTGGCTGACGGTGCGCGAAAACATCAGCTTCGGCCTGGAGATGCAGGGCCGCCCGGAGAAAGACCGACGCAAGCTGGTGGATGAAAAACTCGAGTTGGTGGGCCTGACCCAATGGCGCAACAAGAAGCCGGACGAGCTGTCGGGCGGCATGCAGCAGCGCGTCGGCCTGGCCCGCGCGTTGGCGATGGACGCCGATATCCTGCTGATGGACGAACCCTTCTCCGCCCTCGACCCACTGATCCGCCAAGGCTTGCAGGACGAGCTGCTGGAGTTGCAACGCAAGCTGAGCAAGACCATCGTGTTCGTGAGCCACGACCTCGACGAGGCGCTCAAGTTGGGCAGCCGCATTGCGATCATGAAAGACGGCAAGATCATCCAGTACAGCGTGCCGGAAGAGATCGTGCTGAACCCGGCGGATGACTATGTGCGCACCTTCGTCGCCCATACCAACCCGCTGAACGTGCTGTGCGGACGCAGCCTGATGCGCACCCTGGACAACTGCAAGCGCGTCAACGGTTCGGTGTGCCTGGACCCGGGCGGCGATTCGTGGCTGGACCTGGCCGAAGGCAACACCATCAAGGGTGCCCGCCAGAATGGCGCAGTGATGAATCTGCAGAACTGGGCGCCGGGGCAAGCGGTGGAAGGTTTGGGCCGGGTGCCGACGCTGGTGGACTCGAATATCGGCATGCGCGATGCGTTGCAGATTCGGTATCAGACCGGGAACAAGCTGGTGTTGCATGACAACAACAAGGTGGTGGGGATTTTGGGGGATAGCGAGCTTTACCATGCCCTGCTGGGCAAGAACCTGGGCTAACACCCCAACCCCACCTGAAGAAACTGGGTCAATGTGGGAGCTGGCTTGCCTGCGATAGCTGTAGTGAGTTCACTAAAGCTATCGCAGGCAAGCCAGCTCCCACAGTTGATCGCATTACCAATGCTTGGACAGGTGGTGTCAGTGACGACACCACCGGCTTTTATCAGCTATAGACCCGGCCAAGGAGCTGCCGATGGCTTTCAAACTGATCGAGCACGTCCCGGGTGATCTGTTCCTGGGCAAAGCCCATCAGGTCGTATTCCTGAGGCCCGTTGTGCAGGTACACCTCGGCACGGTAGTAGCGGGTGCGCTCTTCTTCAGGCAGGTCAGTGGAAGCCGACGAGTAAGCGTCCAGGCTCACTTCGTAGACAAACGGATTGCCCTCTTCCATCTCGATGCGCACACCGATGCAGCGCTTGGATTTGCCGAGCAAGGTCTGCACTTCCAGGCCCTGTTCACGCAAGGCCGCGGCGGCTTCTTCCAGCGCCGGCGTTACGTGCTTGTCCATGAAACGCTGCACCGTGCCCTGGCTCGGTTGCAGGTCCAGCGCGGTCAGGCGCTCGCTGAAACCACGACGGCCACGCTCGGCCAATTGCGCCTGCTCCTGTTCGATGGCTACGTCCTGGCGCATCGCCTTGTGCAAACCGAACATAAAGAACACCAGCACCACCGAGAACGGCAGCCCCGCCAGCACCACCATGGTTTGCATGGCCTGGAAGTTGCCGGCAAACAGCAAGCCGATGGTCACCAGGGTGATCACCGCCGACCAGAAGATCCGCAGCCAATGCGGTGCGTCTTCATCCACGTTGCCGCCTTTGCACGACAGGTTAGCCATCATCACCGCGCCGGAATCCGCCGGGGTCAGGAACAGCACAAAGCCAACAAAGATCGACACACCGATGACGATTTTCGACGCCGGGTAATGCTCCAGCAGTTGGTAGATGGCCATCGACGGCTGTTCCAGCGCCGTCTTGCCCAACTCCACCGCACCGTGGTTGAGCACCAGGTCCAACGCCGAGTTACCAAAGATCGACAGCCACGCCAGGGTGAAGCCCAGCGGGATCAGCAACACGCCGGCCACCAGTTCACGCACCGAGCGACCACGGGAAATCCGCGCGATAAACATGCCGACGAATGGCGCCCAGGAAATCCACCACGCCCAGTAGAACAGGGTCCACAGGCCCATCCAGCCTTCGGTCTTCGCCGCGTCGCCTTCGTACACATAGAGGTCGAAGGTTTTCAGCACGATACCGTTGAGGTAGTCACCGGTGTTCTGCACCAGGCCGTTGAGCAGGTGCAGGGTCGGGCCGAACAGCAGCACAAAGATCAGCAGGCCGCTGAACAGCACGATGTTGAGGTTGGACAGGCGGCGAATGCCGTTCTCCACACCCGACACGGCGGCGATAGTCGCCACGGTGCTCATCACGATGATCACGATCAGCAGATTGGTGTTGTTGTGCTCCATGCCGAACAGGTTTTCCAACCCGGACGACACTTGCATCGCGCCAATCCCCAGGTTGGTCACCAGGCCCAGCAGGGTCACGAACATGCCGAAACCGTCCACCGCGTGGCCGGCCGCGCCCTTCACCCAACGCTCGCCCACCAGCGGGTACAGCGCCGAACGCAAGGCCAGCGGCTGGTTATGACGGTAGGCGAAGTACGCCACGGCCAGGCCGACCAGGGCATAGATCGCCCAGCCGTGCAGGCCCCAGTGCAGGAACGTCAGTTGCAGCGCCTGGCGTGCAGCCGTGTTGCTGGCGGCCACGCCTTCCGGCGGGTTGAAGTAGTGATCCAACGGCTCCGAGGCGCCGAAGTACAGCAGCGAGATGCCGATACCCGACGAGAACAACATGCCGGCCCAGGCGCCGTAGCTGAAGTCCGGGGTGTCGTCCTTGCTGCCCAGTTTCAATTTGCCGTAGGAAGAAAATGCCAGGCCGACCACAAATACCAGGTAGGCAGCAATGACCACCATGTAGTACCAGCCAAAGCTTTTCGACAGCCACGCTTGCGCGACGCCGAGCATGCGCCCGGCCTCCTGCGGGGCGATGATCAGGATGGCCGTCAACAACAGAATCAACGCGGTGGAGGTGTAGAACACCCAACCGTTGACCCGCACCTTTTCTGGCGGGGTCTTTATAAGAGAGGCAGAACTCATGGCGCAGATGCTCCGGGCAGTGCGAAAGAGAAACACAAGGCAGCGGTTATCCCGGGACATCGCTTTATGGGCAGGCGACGGACGGGTGTTATAAAGACACCCCGAAAATCCTTGGCCCCCTACCGAACCGGTAGACAGGGCGTTTCAAGGGTTTTTGCAGGTGTCATTTGTCGCGGCTCCCAGGTAGGAAACTTCTGTAGGCAGCGACCATTTGTCGCAGATCTTATTCTTTGTTGATTGAACGTTCAATCAAAACAAAATAGACTGGCCATCAAGCCGACGGACGTTTATCGCCAGTCGGCAGGCCTAAGGAGAGGTGCTACATGCCCAAGGTCGGTATGCAACCCATACGCCGCCAGCAATTGATCGAAGCCACCTTGACGGCCATCGATCAGGTCGGGATGGGAGATGCCAGCATTGCGCTGATCGCCCGTTTGGCCGGCGTCTCGAACGGCATCATCAGTCACTACTTCAAGGACAAGAACGGCCTTATTGCAGCGACGATGCGCTATTTGATGAACGCGCTGATCGACAACGTCCACGAACGCCGACTGGCCCTGACGGACGACAGCCCACGGGCGCACCTTCAGGTGATCATCGAGGGCAACTTCGACGCCAGCCAGGTCAACGGCCCGGCGATGAAAACCTGGTTGGCCTTCTGGGCCACCAGCATGCACCACCCGTCATTGCACCGGTTGCAGCGGATCAACGATCAACGTCTGTATTCCAACCTGTGCTGCCAGTTCCGCCGCGTGCTGCCGTTGCCGCACGCACGCAAAGCAGCCCGCGGGCTGGCGGCCCTGATCGACGGTTTGTGGTTGCGCGGCGCCCTGTCGGGAGACGCTTTCGACACAGCGCAGGCGCAACGGATCGCTTACGAATACATGGATTTCCAATTGGCCAAGCAGGTGAGTTAGAGCACACATAAACCGCTCAACCCCTGAACGCTGCCGCACCGGCCTACGGTGCGGTGGTCAACGCCAACCACTTATGCACTTGCGAGGACTTTATGGCCCGTTTCGAACTGCAAAAACTCTACATTGACGGCGGCTACAGCGACGCTGGCAGCGATGCCACCTTCGAAGCCATCAACCCGGCTAACGGTGAAGTTCTCGCCCAAGTGCAACGCGCTACCAAGGAAGACGTTGAACGTGCCGTGGTCAGCGCCGAAAAAGGCCAGAAAATCTGGGCCGCCATGACCGCCATGGAGCGTTCGCGCATCCTGCGTCGTGCCGTCGACATCCTGCGCGAGCGCAACGACGAACTGGCCGCCCTGGAAACCCTGGACACCGGTAAAGCCTTCTCCGAAACCAAGTACGTCGACATCGTCACCGGCGCCGACGTGCTGGAATACTACGCCGGCCTGGTGCCAGCGATCGAAGGCGAGCAGATCCCACTGCGCGACACCGCCTTCGTCTACACCCGCCGCGAGCCGCTGGGCGTAGTCGCCGGTATCGGCGCGTGGAACTACCCGATCCAGATCGCCCTGTGGAAATCCGCGCCAGCCCTGGCGGCTGGTAACGCAATGATCTTCAAGCCAAGCGAAGTCACCTCGCTGACCACCCTGAAACTGGCCGAGATCTACACCGAAGCCGGCGTTCCGGATGGCGTGTTCAACGTCCTGACCGGCAGCGGTCGTGAAGTCGGCACCTGGCTGACCGAGCACCCACGCATCGAAAAAATCTCCTTCACCGGCGGCACCGACACCGGCAAGAAGGTCATGGCCAGCGCTTCCAGCTCTTCGCTGAAAGACGTGACCATGGAGCTGGGCGGCAAGTCCCCGCTGATCATCTTCGACGACGCCGACCTCGACCGCGCCGCCGACACCGCGATGATGGCCAACTTCTACAGCTCCGGCCAGGTCTGCACCAACGGCACGCGCGTGTTCGTACCGAAGCACCTGCAAGCGGCGTTTGAAGCCAAGATCGTCGAGCGTGTTGCGCGCATTCGCGTCGGCAACCCGGAAGACGAAAACACCAACTTCGGCCCGCTGGTCAGCTTCCAACACATGGAAAGCGTGCTGGGTTACATCGCCAAGGGCAAAGAGCAAGGCGCACGCCTGCTGTGCGGCGGCGACCGCCTGACCGACGGCGACTTCGCCAAAGGCGCCTTCGTGGCCCCGACCGTGTTCACCGACTGCACCGACGACATGGTCATCGTGCGTGAAGAAATCTTCGGCCCAGTCATGGCGATCCTGACCTACGAAACCGAAGAAGAAGTGATCCGCCGTGCCAATGACACCGACTTCGGCCTGGCCGCTGGCCTGGTGACCAAAGACCTGAACCGCGCCCACCGCGTGATTCATCAGCTGGAAGCGGGTATCTGCTGGATCAACGCCTGGGGCGAGTCCGACGCGAAGATGCCAGTGGGCGGCTACAAGCAATCCGGTGTGGGCCGTGAGAACGGGATCAGCTCGCTGAACAACTTCACCCGCATCAAATCGGTACAGGTTGAGCTGGGCGATTACGCCTCGGTGTTCTAAGACCCGAGCCTTGTATTGCCCGCGAGGCCGCCTTCGCGGGCAAGCCCGCTCCCACATTTTGACTGTGTGAACCCGATCAAATGTGGGAGCTGGCTTGCCTGCGATGAGTGCGAAGCACTCGCCTGTCCTGACCATCTCCAAAGAGGGTGCATTTATGTCCCAAGAATACGACTACATCATCGTGGGTGCCGGCTCCGCCGGTAACACCCTGGCGACCCGTCTCACCGAAGACGAAGGCGTCACCGTCCTGCTGCTGGAAGCCGGCGGCCCCGACTACCGTTTCGACTTCCGCACGCAAATGCCGGCGGCACTGGCGTTCCCGCTGCAAGGCCGCCGCTACAACTGGGCCTACGAAACCGATCCAGAGCCACACATGGACGGCCGCCGCATGGAATGTGGGCGCGGCAAGGGCCTGGGCGGTTCCTCGCTGATCAACGGCATGTGCTACATCCGTGGCAACGCGATGGACTACGACGGCTGGGCGAAACTGCCGGGGCTGGAAAACTGGACCTACCTCGACTGCCTGCCGTACTTCCGCAAAGCGGAAACCCGCGACATCGGCCCCAACGATTGGCACGGCGGCGATGGCCCGGTCAGCGTGACCACGCCAAAAGCCGGCAACAACCCGCTGTTCCACGCCATGGTTGAAGCCGGCGTACAGGCCGGTTACCCGCGCACCGTGGACTTGAACGGCTACCAGCAAGAAGGCTTCGGCCCGATGGACCGTACCGTCACGCCGAAAGGCCGCCGCGCCAGCACCGCACGCGGTTACCTGGACACGGCCAAGAAGCGCTCCACACTGACCATCGTCACCCACGCCCTCAGCGACAAAGTGCTGTTTGAAGGCAAGCGTGCCGTTGGCGTGCGCTACCTGATCGGCGCGGCTGAAGAGCGCGTGGAAGCCCGTGCACGCAAAGAAGTGATCGTGTGCAGTGGCGCCATCGGTTCGCCGCAACTGCTGCAACGCTCCGGCGTCGGCCCGGCCGAACTGCTGGAAAACCTCGACATCCCGGTGGTCCACGACCTGCCCGGCGTCGGCGAAAACCTGCAGGACCACCTTGAGTTGTACCTGCAATACGCCTGCACCCAACCGGTGTCGCTGTACCCGTCGCTGCTCTGGTACAACCAGCCGGCCATCGGTGCCGAATGGCTGTTCAACGGCACCGGCATCGGCGCCAGCAACCAGTTCGAAGCGGGCGGCTTTATCCGTACCCGTGAAGAATTCGAATGGCCGAACATCCAGTACCACTTCCTGCCGGTCGCAATTAACTACAACGGCAGCAACGGTGTGAAAGAGCACGGTTTCCAGGCGCACATGGGTTCCATGCGTTCGCCAAGCCGTGGTCGCATCCAGCTGAAGTCGAAGAACCCACGGGACTACCCGAGCATCCTCTTCAACTACATGGCCACCGAGCAAGACTGGCAGGAATTCCGCGACGGCATCCGCCTGACCCGGGAAATCATGCAACAGCCGGCGCTGGACCAATACCGTGGCCGCGAAATCAGCCCGGGCATCGACGTGCAAACCGACGAGCAACTCGACACGTTCATCCGTGAACACGCCGAAACCGCGTTCCACCCGTCCTGCTCGTGCAAGATGGGCACCGACGACATGGCGGTAGTGGACAGCGAAGGCCGCGTGCATGGCCTGCAAGGCCTGCGCGTTGTCGATGCGTCGATCATGCCGATCATCACCACCGGCAACCTGAACGCGCCGACGATCATGATCGCCGAGAAAATCGCCGACAAGATCCGTGGCCGCCAGCCGCTGCCGCGCAGCACTGCCGACTACTACGTGGCCGGCGATGCGCCGGTGCGTGGCAAGCCGATGCGTGAAATTGCGCAGTAACTGATACAACGCGGCGCCTGTATCGCAGGCAAGCCAGCTCCCACACTTTGATTTGTGAACACATTCAAATGTGGGAGCGGGCTTGCCCGCGATGAGGCCCGACCAGCCAATGCAAAACCCCTCCTTGATCAGCTACTCTGTCCGCCTGCCCGCGACGAGCCGCCCACAAGGAAGGCCCCATGTTCGATCACCACGCCACACTCAAAAAACACTTCAGTGCCCTGCGCACCCGCGCCGAATTCTTCTCCCTGCGCTACGTGCGCGAATCCGGCCACTACCTGGCCGTGCGCAAGAACGTCGCCGAACCGCCGCACCTGAACCACGACGAAGGCGCCATGCTCACCGTGCGTCTCAACGGTGTGGAAGCCTACGCCGCCACCAACGATATTTCCCTCGCCGGCCTGCAAGCCGCCCTTGAGCGCGCCGAGCAACAAGCTCAATTGATCAAGCCCCACGCCCTGCTCGACCTGCGCGACCAGCCGGTGTCCAGTGATGTGGCTGATTACCTGTCCCCCGATCTTGAGCAAGCCTTCCCGTCCCTGAGCGATTGCTACCAGCTGCTGGGCGACGAGTCGGCCGCCGTGCCAGCGGACGAGCGCCTGGTGAACTGGGAAGTCAGCCTGGGCCTGACCCACGTCGAGCAGATCTACCTCAACAGTGCCGGCGCCGAACTGCGCCAGGCCCAGCGCTTTGTCTTCCCCGGCGTCAACGTCACCGCCTACGACGGCAATGACAGCCAGACCCGCACCCTCGGCGGCAGCAACTTCGGCCAGCAAGGCGGCTTTGGCGTGATCAGCCGCTTCGGCCTGGCCGGCGCCGCGCCGCGCATTGCCGACGAAGCCCTGCAACTGCTGCTGGCGCCGAACACCCCCAACGGTCCGCGTGACTTGTTGCTGATGCCCGACCAGATGATCCTGCAGATCCACGAATCCATCGGCCATCCGCTGGAGCTGGACCGTATCCTCGGCGACGAGCGCAATTACGCCGGCACCAGTTTTGTCAAAGCCAGCGACTTCGGCCAGCTGCAATACGGCTCAAAGCTGCTCAACGTGACCTTCGACCCAGAGATCCCCGAACAACTCGCCAGCTACGGCCATGACGACGACGGCACTGCCGCCAGCAAACAGTTCCTGATTCGCGAAGGGCTGTTGCTCAAGCCGTTGGGCGGCGCGTTGTCGCAATTCCGCTCGGGCATGGGCGGCGTCGCCAACAGCCGCGCCAGCAGCTGGAACCGCGCGCCCATCGACCGCATGGCCAACCTGAATATCGAAGCCGGCGACCAGAGCTTCGAACAGTTGGTCGGCGGCATTGAAAACGGCATCCTGATGTCCACCAACCGCTCGTGGTCCATTGATGACGCGCGCAATAAATTCCAGTTCGGCTGCGAGTGGGGCCAGTTGATCGAAAACGGCGAGCTCAAAGGCGTGGTGAAAAACCCCAACTACCGGGCGATTTCCGCGCAGTTCTGGCGCAACCTCAGCGCCGTCGGCGATGCCAGCACCTTCAAGGTATTGGGCACGCCGAACTGCGGCAAAGGCGAACCCAACCAGGTGATCCGCGTGGGGCATGCCTCGCCTGCGTGTGTGTTCAGCAACGTCGATGTATTTGGGGGGGATGCCTGATGGACAACTTCAAGTCACTGGTGGATTGGCTCAAGCAAGCCATCACCGACAACGAACAATTTCACCTGGGTTACGCCGCAGAAGCGTCCGAGTTCGTGCGTTTCAACCACGCCAAGGTGCGCCAGGCCGGGCAAGTGCAGCAGGCCAGCGTCCACCTCAAGCTGATCAACGACGGGCGCCACGCCGACCTCGGCATCACCCTGGCCGGCGAACCGGCACTGGATCGCCAACGCCTCGCCGATGGCCTGCAACAGTTGCGCGAGACCTTGCCGCTGCTGCCACAAGACCCGTACCTGCTGCTCAACCACAACGCCTGGCAAAGCAGCAACGAACAGGCCCAGCCGTTGCCGGAGCTGGCCCAGGTGCTGGAGGACATCAGCCGCGCCGCAGAGGGCGTCGATCTGGTCGGTTTCTATGCCGCCGGCCCGATCAGCCGGGGCTTCGCCAGTTCATCGGGTGCCTTCGGCTGGCATCAGGCCAATAGTTTCAACTTCGATTTCAGCCTGTTCCACGCCAACGGCGAAGCGGTCAAGGCCAGCTACGCCGGGCACACCTGGGACAGCAGCGAATTTGCCGCGCGCTTCCAGCAAGCCCGCGAGCAGCTCGAATTCCTCGGCCGCCCGCTGCACAAACTGGCGCCGGGACAGTACCGTGCCTACCTCGCCCCGGCGGCGCTGGAAGAAATCATCGACCTCATCACCTGGGGTGGTTTTTCCGCCCAGGCCATCGCCAGCAAAAGCAGTTCGCTGCAAAAGCTGTATGCCGGCGAACAGTCCCTGAGCCCGCTGGTGACAGTGAGCGAGCAAGTCAGCGGCTCCCTGAGCGAAGCGTTTTCCAGCGAAGGCTACCCGCGCGGCGACGTGACGCTGATCGATGCCGGCAAGGCCGCAGGCGAATTGATCAACTCCCGCAGCGCCGCCGAATATGACCTGAGCACCAACGGCGCGAGCAGTGACGAAGCGCCCAGCGCCTTGCAGATGGCGGCGGGCAGCCTGGCCCAGGCCGACATCCTCAAGCAGTTGTGCACCGGGTTGTACATCAGCAACCTGTGGTACCTGAACTACTCCGACCTCCCGGCCGCACGCCTCACCGGCATGACGCGCTTTGCCACGTTTTGGGTGGAAGACGGCGAGATCAAGGCGCCGGTGAGTACGATGCGCTTTGATGACAGTGTGTACAGCTTGCTGGGGTCGCAGTTGGAAGCGCTGACGGTGGAGCGGGAGTTGTTGTTGTCGGCGAGTACGTACGACCAGCGCAACACTTCCTCCAACCTTCTTCCCGGCGCCTTGGTAAACCGCCTGACACTGACCCTCTAAACACAGCAGATCCCCTGTGGGAGCGGGCTTGCCCGCGATAGCGGTGTATCAGTCAACTCATCCGGCGACTGATACACCGCTATCGCAGGCAAGCCAGCTCCCACACTGTTTTGCGGTGTTTTCAGGCCACTTTATTCCCATATTCCTACCGTGAATTCCCATCTCGCACTTGTTCCCCCGTGCTCTGTTGTCCCCTGCAAAAAACCTCGCTATAACGGTTAGTGGCATACCGCCACCCACAGGAAGTGAGCGTTGACATGGACCACGGAAGTTTCGTCATCAACAAGCTGTTCAAGCACTACAACGTCCACGTCGAGCAACTGGGCGACGACCCGCAAAAAAACACTGTGCTGATGGTCAATGGCGCGCTGTCCACCACCCGCTCGTTCGCCCGCACCAGCAAGTGCCTGGCCGAGCATTTCAATGTGTTGCTCTTCGACCTGCCCTTCTCCGGCTATTCCCGCGAGCACAACACTGACCTGGACCTGGTAACCAAGGACGATGAAGTGCAGATGCTGCGCGCCTTGGTGGAACGTTTCGAGGTCAACCATCTGGTGTCGGCCTCGTGGGGCGGCATCTCCACGCTGCTGACCCTGGCCCACAACCCGCCGTCGATCCAAAGCTCGGTGGTGATGGCCCTGGCGCCCAACCTCAACCAGGCCATGCTCGACTACGTGGAGCGCGTGCGGGTATTGATCGAGGCGGATGACAAATCGGCGGTCGGCCATCTGCTCAATGAAACCGTAGGCAAATACCTGTCGCCCCGGCTCAAGCGCAACAACCATCGGCACCTGTCCACAATGGCCACCACCGAATACCGCCAGGCACGCTTTCATATCCATCAAGTGCTGGCCTTGGGCGATGGCAATTACCTGCCCGCACTCAAGCAGATTGAAACACCGGTGCACTTTATTAACGGCACCTTGGACGAATACACGCCAGCCGCTGAAGCCCAGTTGTTCAAGGAGTATGTAGGGCGCAGTAGCTTTGCCGTGGCCGAGCATACCGGCCACTTGCTCGACCTCGAATCCAGCGAAGCCGCCACGGCGGTGCACCGTGAACTGCTGGATTTCCTGGTGGGAAAAGGCGCGACGGATGGCGCATAATCGCCGACACATAGCCTGCTAACAAAAAGGGTTTTCTATGCCGAATCGCGTCCCGCTCGATGCCAAGACCGCCCGCTGGCTCCCCTGGGTGGTGGCGATTGCCTTCTTCATGCAGTCGCTGGACGGGACGATTCTGAACACCGCGTTACCGGCCATGGCCCGCGACCTCGCGGAAAACCCGCTGCGCATGCAAGGCGTGGTGATTGCCTACATGCTCACCGTGGCCTTGCTGATCCCCGCGTCGGGCTGGATCGCCGACCGCTTCGGCACCAAGAAAATCTTCTTTGGCGCGATCATGCTGTTCAGCATTGGTTCGCTGCTGTGCGCCTTGTCCAGCAGCCTGAGCATGCTGATCGGCGCGCGGGTGATCCAGGGCCTGGGCGGTGCGCTGATGCTGCCGGTGGGGCGGCTGGTGGTGCTGCGTGCTTACCCGCGTTCCGAGCTGGTACGGATCATGGGCTTCATCACCATCCCCGGCCTGCTCGGCCCGTTGCTCGGCCCGACCATGGGCGGCTGGATGGTGCAGTACCTGACGTGGCACTGGATCTTTTTGATCAACCTGCCGGTGGGCATGATCGGCTGCTACGCCGTGTGGAAGTTCATCCCCGACCTGCGCGGCAGCGAGCGCACGCGCTTCGACGGGATCGGCTTCTTGCTGTTTGGCGCGGCGATGGTGCTGATCACCATCGCCATGGAAGGCCTGGGCGAACTGCACCTGCCGCACCTGCGGGTGATGTTGCTGCTGTTCGGCGGGCTGGCGTGCCTGGCGGCGTACTGGCTGCGCGCCGGGCATATCGATAACCCGCTGTTTTCGCCGGTGCTGTTCAAGACCCGCACCTTTGCCGTGGGCATCCTCGGCAACCTGTTTGCGCGCCTGGGCAGCGGCGCGTTGCCGTTCCTGGTGCCGTTGCTGTTGCAGGTGGCGCTGGGTTATTCACCGTCGGAAGCGGGAATGAGCATGCTGCCGCTGGCGGCCGCGGCGATGTTTGCCAAGTCCATCGCGCG
Organism: Pseudomonas sp. Marseille-Q1929; assembly: GCF_017316265.1. Lineage (NCBI taxonomy): Bacteria > Pseudomonadati > Pseudomonadota > Gammaproteobacteria > Pseudomonadales > Pseudomonadaceae > Pseudomonas > Pseudomonas sp. Marseille-Q1929. The sequence continues at coordinate 529,877 of NZ_JAFLWU010000002.1, read as the reverse complement.
GCCGTTGATCGAGCGTTTGGGCTACCGCATCGTGCTCACCGGCAACACCCTGGCGCTGGGCATCATGCTGGCGAGCATGGGCCTGGTCACGGAACACACGCCCTACCCGCTGCTGCTGGGCATGTTGGCGGTGCTGGGGGCGATCAACTCGCTGCAATTCACCGCGATGAACACCGTGACCCTGATCGACCTCGACGATGCCCAGGCCAGCAGCGGCAACAGCCTGCTGTCGGTGGTGGCGCAATTGTCCCTGAGCCTTGGGGTAGCGTGTGCCGGTGCGTTGCTCGGCGGGTTTACTGCTGAAACGGGTAACGACGGCGTGGAAAGTGTGCTCGGTGCGTTCCAACTGACTTTCCTCACCGTGGGCATCATGGCCATGCTCGCGGCGGCGATCTTCCTGCAATTGTCGCCAAAAGACGGCAAACGGCAGGCCAGCCCGGAGCAGCACATCGAGCATTAAGCGGCTTCTCGTCTAGAACTTGCGGGGAAAATCCCACAGGGCTGGTACACTGCGCGACATTTTGTTTTGCAGAGCCAGCCCCGTGACCACCATCGCCACCGCTTTTAATACTTTGCCGCTGTCCGCCGCCATGTTGGCTAACCTCGACTCGCTGGGTTATGTCGAGATGACGCAGATCCAGGCGCAAAGCTTGCCGGTGATCCTCAAGGGGCTGGACCTGATCGCCCAGGCCAAGACCGGCAGCGGCAAGACCGCCGCCTTCGGCATCGGCCTGTTGAACCCGATCAACCCACGCTATTTCGGCTGCCAAGCCCTGGTGATGTGCCCGACCCGTGAGCTGGCCGACCAGGTCGCCAAGGAAATCCGCCGCCTGGCCCGTGCCGAAGACAACATCAAGGTCCTGACCCTGTGCGGCGGCGTGTCCCTCGGCCCGCAGATCGCCTCGCTGGAGCACGGCGCCCACGTCATCGTCGGCACCCCGGGCCGCATCCAGCAGCATCTGCGTAAAGGCTCGCTGGTACTGGACGGCTTGAACACGCTGATCCTCGACGAAGCCGACCGCATGCTCGACATGGGCTTCTACGACGCCATCGAAGACATCATCAGCAAGACCCCGCCACGCCGCCAGACCCTGCTGTTCTCGGCCACCTACCCGGTGAGCATCAAGCAGCTGGCCTCCAAGTTCATGCGCGCGCCGCAGCAAGTGAAGGCCGAGGCGTTCCACTCCGACGACCAGATCGAGCAGCGTTTCTACGAGATCTCGCCGGAAGAGCGCATGGACGCCGTGACCAAGGTCCTGGCGCACTTCCGCCCGGCGTCGTGCGTGGCATTCTGCTTTACCAAGCAGCAAGTGCAGGAAACCGTGGATCACCTGACGGCCAAGGGCATTTCTGCCGTGGGCCTGCATGGCGACCTGGAACAGCGCGACCGCGACCAGGTGCTGGCGATGTTCGCCAACCGCAGTACTTCGGTGCTGGTTGCGACCGACGTAGCGGCACGCGGTCTGGACATTGACGCGCTGGACATGGTGATCAACGTCGAACTGGCCCGTGACTCGGAAATCCACATCCACCGCGTGGGTCGTACTGGCCGTGCCGGTGAGACCGGGATTGCCATCAGCCTGGTTGCACCGTCCGAAGCGCACCGCGCCCAGGCCATCGAGCAACTGCAGAAGTCGCCGCTGAACTGGGACCAACTGGACAACCTCAAGCCGCAAAGCGGTGGTCCGTTGCTGCCGGTGATGAGCACTCTGTGCATTGCTGCCGGGCGTAAAGACAAAGTGCGTCCGGGTGACATCCTCGGTGCACTGACCGGTGAAGCCGGGATTCCGGGGGCGCAGGTGGGCAAGATTGCGATCTTTGACTTCCAGGCGTTTGTGGCCGTGGAACGCGGGATCGCCAAGCAGGCGTTGCAGCGTTTGAATGACGGCAAGATCAAGGGCCGCTCGTTGCGCGTGCGGATCCTGTAAAGCGCTCAAGCCATACAGAGATCAAACTGTGGGAGCGGGCTTGCCCGCGATAGCGATGGTGAATTCACCGCCGCCATCGCAGGCAAGCCAGCTCCCACATTTTTAATTGCATTCCAAGGCAAGTATTTTGTGAGGACACCGTTTTGCGCTCGACCGAAGTTGTGATCATTGGCGCCGGCGCCGCAGGCTTGATGTGCGCACTGACCGCCGCCGGGCGTGGGCGCAAGGTGATGTTGATCGACCACGCGAACAAGGCCGGCAAGAAGATCCTGATGTCCGGCGGTGGCCGCTGCAATTTCACCAACATGTACACCGAACCTGCCAACTTCCTCTCGCACAACGCGCACTTCTGCAAGTCCGCCCTGGCGCGTTATACCCAGTGGGACTTCATCGCGCTGGTGGCCAAGCACGGCGTGCCGTACCACGAGAAGAAACTCGGCCAGCTGTTCTGCGATAACAAATCCAGCGACATCCTCGGCATGTTGCTCGATGAGTGCATTCAAGTCGGCGTCAGCATGCACCTGGACACTTCCATCGAGGAGATCGCCAAGGTCGAAGGCGGCTACCAGTTGCAGACCACCTTGGGTGAACTGCGCTGCGAATCCCTGGTGATCGCCACTGGCGGGCTGTCGATTCCGACACTGGGCGCCACCGGTTTTGGTTATCAAGTGGCCAAGCAGTTCGGCCACGAACTGCTGCCGACCCGCGCCGGTCTTGTGCCGTTCACCATTACCGACCAGCTCAAGGATTTGTGTGGCGAGTTGAGCGGCACCTCGGTGGATTGCCTGGTGAGCTGCAACGACCAGAGCTTTCGCGAGAACATCCTGTTTACCCACCGGGGTTTGAGCGGACCGGCGATCTTGCAGATCTCTTCGTACTGGGAGTCCGGCGACACAGTGGAGATCAACCTGCTGCCCGACCACGACGCCCACGAGTGGCTGCAAGCGCAACAGGCCGAGCGCCCGAACAGCGAGCTGAAAACCCTGCTGGGGGAAATCTTCACCAAGAAGATGGCCAACCTGCTGGCGGAAAGCTGGTTTGCGTCCAAGCCGATGAAGCAGTACACCCATGCGGAAATCGCCGAGATCGCGCAGAAGCTCGGCAACTGGCAGTTGGTGCCGGCCGGGACCGAGGGTTATCGCACGGCCGAAGTGACGTTGGGTGGGGTGGATACGCGGGAAGTGTCGTCCAAGACCATGGAATCCCTGAAAAGCCCGGGTTTGTACTTTATTGGTGAGGTGTTGGATGTGACCGGCCACCTGGGGGGGTTCAACTTCCAGTGGGCGTGGGCCTCGGGCTATGCCGCCGCGCAATACGCCTGACCAAAGACTGTACTCGGTCAAACTGTGGGAGCTGGCTTGCCTGCGATGGCTGTGGTGAATTCACCGCCGCTATCGCAGGCAAGCCAGCTCCCACATTGTTATGTGGTGTTGCTGAAATAATTGCCAGCAGATGTGATCGTGACCCTTGCCGTGGCGTCACTGATGCGCCAACTTAACGGCATCGTCCCGGAAGACTCCAGCCTTCATGTCATCGACCTCGTTCAAGCAGTCCCTGCGCCGTCTCTGGGCGCTGGATAAATTCAGCTACAGCATCCGGGTATTCATCGCCCTCACCGGCAGCATGGCGCTGTGCTGGTATCAGGATGAGATGACGCTGCTGATCCCGCTGTTCCTGGGGATTATCGCCAGCGCCCTGGCCGAGACCGATGACAGTTGGCAAGGCCGCCTCAACGCCCTGGCGGTGACGCTGGTGTGTTTCAGCATTGCCGCACTGTCGGTGGAGCTGTTGTTCCCCTACCCGTGGATCTTCGCGATTTCCCTGGCCCTGGCCACCTTCTGCCTGACCATGCTTGGCGCCCTCGGCGAACGTTATGGCGCGATTGCCTCGGCGACGTTGATCCTCTCGGTGTACACCATGATCGGCGTGGACCAGCGCGGTGGCGCGGTCTCGGATTTCTGGCATGAGCCGCTGCTGCTGGTGGCCGGTGCGGCGTGGTATGGCGCGCTGTCGGTGCTGTGGCAGGCGCTGTTTTCCAACCAGCCGGTGCAACAGAGCCTGGCGCGCTTGTTCCGCGAATTGGGGCGCTACCTCAAGCTCAAGTCGTCGCTGTTCGAACCGATCCGCCAGCTGGATGTGGAAGCGCGCCGCCTGGAACTGGCCCAGCAAAACGGCCGGGTGGTCGCCGCGCTGAATGCCGCGAAGGAAATCATCCTGCACCGCGTGGGCAATGGTCGACCGGGTTCGAAAGTAAGCCGCTACCTCAAGCTGTACTTCCTCGCCCAGGACATCCACGAACGCGCCAGCTCATCGCACTACCCTTACAATGCCCTGGCCGAAGCCTTCTTCCACAGCGACGTGCTGTTCCGCTGCCAGCGCCTGCTGCGCCAGCAGGGCAAGGCCTGCCAAACCCTGGCCGAGTCGATCCAGTTGCGTCAGCCGTTCATCTATGACGACAGTTTCGCCGAAGCCTTGGGCGACTTGAACGCCTCGCTGGAACACCTGCGCATCCAGAGCAACCCGGCGTGGCGCGGGCTGCTACGTTCGCTGCGCGCGCTGGCGGCCAACCTGTCCACCCTCGACCGCCTGCTGGGCGATGCCAGCAACCCCGACCGCCTGGCGGATGCCACCGACAGCAACCTGCTGGACCGCGCCCCGCGCAACCTCAAGGAAATGTGGACGCGCCTGCGCACGCAGATGACGCCGACGTCGCTACTGTTCCGGCATGCGCTGCGCCTGTCCCTGGCGTTGACCGTCGGCTACGGCATGTTGCATGCGATCCACGCGTCCCAGGGCTACTGGATCATCCTCACCACGTTGTTTGTGTGCCAGCCGAACTACGGCGCCACGCGGCGCAAGCTCGGCCAGCGGATCATCGGCACGGCCATCGGCCTGACCGTGGCCTGGGCGCTGTTCGATCTGTTCCCGAGCCCCTTGGTGCAGTCGATGTTCGCCATCGCCGCCGGCCTGGTGTTCTTTATCAACCGCACCACCCGCTACACCCTGGCCACGGCGGCGATCACCCTGATGGTGCTGTTCTGCTTCAACCAGGTGGGCGATGGCTACGGGCTGTTCCTGCCGCGCTTGTTCGATACCTTGCTCGGCAGCCTGATCGCGGGCCTGGCGGTGTTCCTGTTCCTGCCGGACTGGCAAGGCCGGCGCCTGAACAAAGTGCTGGCCAACACCCTGACCTGCAACAGCATCTACCTGCGCCAGATCATGCAGCAATACGCCGCCGGCAAAAGCGACGACCTCGCCTACCGCCTGGCGCGGCGCAACGCGCACAACGCCGACGCGGCGCTGTCTACGACCCTGGCGAACATGCTGATGGAGCCGGGGCACTTCCGTAAGGAGGCCGACGTGGGCTTCCGCTTCCTGGTGCTGTCGCACACCTTGCTCAGCTACTTGTCGGGGCTCGGCGCCCACCGCGAAACCCAGTTGCCGGCGGAGGTGCGTGAGCATCTGATCGATGGCGCCGGGAATACGTTGGCGGCGAGCATCGATGAAATCGCTACCGGGCTGGCGAACAAGCAGCCGATTGCGATTCAGAGTGATGCCGAGGAAGCGCTGGCGGCGGAGTTGGAGCAGATGCCGGATGAGATTGATGAAGGGCAGCGGTTGGTGCAGACGCAGTTGGCGTTGATTTGTCGGCAGTTGGGGCCGTTGCGGACTCTGGCTGCGCATTTGATCAAAGAGACTGGCGAGGCTTAGATTGCTATCGCAGGCAAGCCAGCTCCCACAGGGGACCGCATTCCTACAGACAAATGCATTCCAAATGTGGGAGCGGGCTTGCCCGCGATGGGGCCCGCACAGGCCCTACATCCCATGCGCCTTCATCAACCGCGCATAACTGCCATCATCCTTCATCCGCGCAATCTCCCGATCAAACCCAGCCACGATCTGCGCGTGCTCAGGGTTTTTCAGGCTCACCAGAATATGCAGGCTGTTTTCACTCAACGGCGTAGGTAGAAACTCCACCGCATTGCGCACCTTGAGCGATTCACGCGCCAGGTAATACCGCGCCACATATTCATCCTCCACCGTCAGCCGCACCCGCTGCGCCGCGAGCATGCGCACGGCCATGGAGAAGTTGTGCACCGGCACCTTCTGCAACTGCCCATCGCCGTCGAACGCCGCCGAATAGGCATAACCACGCACCACCGCAATCGGGTAGTCGTGCAACTGCGCCAGGTCTTTGAACTCGATGGGATCGTCGCGGCGCTTGATAAAACGCACGCGGTTAAGCAGGTATTCGCCGGAAAACTGCCCCAGTTGCGTGCGGGCATCGTCGTACCAGGCGTTGACCAGCACGTCATACCGCCCATCGCCCACGCCCATCAGCGCGCGGGCCCAGGGCACCTGCTCGAAGTCACTGGCGTAACCCGCGCGGGCCAGGGCGGTGCTGACGATATCAGTGGCCAGGCCGCCATTAATCAAAGTGGCATCGGTAAAGGGTGGCCAGGCATCCGCCACCAGGCGTAAACGCTGGGCAAACGCCGGCTGGGCCAGCAACAACACTCCAATCAAAGCAACGGCACGAAACAATCGCGGCATGCTCAACGTCCTTGGCGGGCCCAGAGGTTCTAACAGTAGCTCAAGATTACACAAAGAAACGGGCGGCGAATGCACTCAGTGATGGCAATTTGATTTCACTCACAAAAAACAGCTGATTTAGACACAATCGGCTGCCGCGCTTACTATCCAGAACACCTACTGATAAGAGATTTCGCCATGACAGTCGATTGGGTCTGCAAACATCACACTGACTTGGGCAAGGAACAGCTGTACGCCATCCTGCGCCTGCGGGGCGAGGTGTTTGTCGTCGAGCAGAAATGCGTTTATCAGGACATCGACGGGCAGGACCTGGGCGGTGACACCCACCACCTGATGGCCTGGAAAGATGATGAGCTGGTGGCCTACCTGCGCCTGCTGGACCCAGAGTCCCAGGGCGGTGACGTGGTGATCGGCCGGGTGATCGTGGCGCCCGTAGCGCGCGGCACCGGGCTGGGGCACCAGATGATGGAAGAGACGCTCAAGCGCATTGCCGATATCTGGCCCGAGACGCCGATCTTTCTGTCGGCCCAGGCGCATTTGCAGGGGTATTACGGGCGGTATGGGTTTGTGGTGGCGGGGGAGGAATATCTGGAGGATGACATTCCACATATTGGCATGCGGCGCTCCTGAGGGCCCCATCGCAGGCAAGCCAGCTCCCACATTTTGACTGTATTCACAAATCAGAATGTGGGAGCGGGCTTGCTCGCGAAGGCGTCAGCCCCTCCACCACAAAACTTCAGGGATACCCCAACACCTGCTTCACCGAATCCAGATTCCCCTCAATCCACCCCCGATCAATCGCCCCCCAGCTGCGAATCCGATACTGCCCCGCATGGTTGCGCGCACCGTCTTCCTGCTCGAATTCACACACGATGTCCAAGTCGGCCAACGCCGCAATCGTGTCCTGCGCCGTGCGGCGGGGCATGCCGGTCACGTCGGTCAGCGCCGGCACGTTGCTGGCCAGGCCGCTGTCGATCAGATACGCCACATACAGGCGGCGGTAGAAGCTGCTCTTGGTCTTGCTCACATCCATGGTCAATCGCCTTGTGCGCTCAGGGTTTGCCTTGCAGGTCGCGATACGTGAGGTACACCCGCAGGTCGAATTCCACCTGATGGTAGCCCGGCATCATGTAGTCGCAGAGTTTATAGAACGCCTTGTTGTGGTCCGATTCCTTGAAGTGCGCCAGTTCGTGTACCACGATCATGCGCAGGAACTCCGGCGCCGCGTCCTTGAACAGCGCGGCAATGCGGATTTCTTTCTTCGACTTCAGGTTACCGCCCTGCACCCGTGAAATCGTGGTGTGCAGGCCGAGGGCGCGGTGGGTCAGGTCGAGGCGGTTATCGAACAGCACTTTGTCGATGGCCGGCGCGTTGCGCAGGTGTTCCTGCTTCAAGGCCAGCGCGTAGGCGTACAGGGCCTTGTCACTTTGCACGGCGTGGCGCTCGGGGTAACGCTGCTCCAGGTAGGCGCCCAACTGGTCTTTGGCGATCAATTGGCGCACTTGCTCCTGGAGAGCGGCGGGATAGGCCTGGAGGTATTTCAGCGCGGTCATGGGGTCTGCAACAGGGTTCGAATGGCCGCCAGTGTAGCGAATTCAGCCCAGGCGAGGGGGCGTCCAGGCCACGATCTCGTGCGCCATCAACGGCTGCGCCACCCACGGCCCCTGGATAAACGGGCAACCATTGGCCTTGAGCCACTCGGCCTGCGCTTGCGTCGCCACGCCTTCGGCGACCACCAGCACATCAAAATGCCCGCACAGTTCGATGATGCTGCGCGCCATCGCCGCATCCCGCGGCGACCCCGGCAAGCGCGAGACCAACTGCGGGTCGAGCTTGAGGGTGTCGAAATCCAGGTCCCGCAGATGGGCCAGGGAACAATGGCCCATGCCGAAATCATCCAGGGCGATCCGCACCCCCACCTGGCGCAGCAGCTTGAGTTGCTTGGCGGACTCTTCCAGGTTGCTGGTCAAGCTGTCTTCGCCAATCTCCACCTCCAACTGGCGCCCCTGCAAGCCATGTCGCTCCAGCACCTGCTGCAGCTGGGCCGCGAGGTTGGGCATAGTGAACTGGTTGCTGCTCAGGCTGACGCTCAACACCAACTCAGGGTCGAAGATCGATTGCCACGCCTGGCGCTGGGCCGCGACTTGCAGGTAGATCCAGGCGCTCAATTGGCTGATCAGGCGTGCCTCCTCCAGCAGCGGCAAAAACAGCCCCGGCGGCACATCGCCGACGCTGGGGTGCTGCCAGCGCAACAACGCTTCGACGCCACGCAAGCGCCCATCCTCCACCGACACCTGGGGCTGGTACACCAAGGTGAAGTCCTTGTTCTCGATGGCCGTGCGCACGCTGTCTTCGAGCATCAGGCGTGAGCGGGCGCGGCCGTTCATTTCCTGGTCGTAATAACGATATTGCTGACGCCCGGCGCGCTTGGCTTCGTACATGGCGATGTCCGCTGCCCGCAGCAGGCCGCTCAAGTCTGCGCCGCAATCGGGGAAGGTGGCGATGCCGATACTCACACCGAGCATCACGTCCAGGCCCTCGATCTGTTGGCAGATCGACACGCGCTCGATGAGTTTTTCCGCAATCTTCGCCGCTTGCTCGGCGAACTCCAGCTCCAGCAACGCGGTGAACTCATCCCCGCCCATGCGCCCCAGAATGTCACCGGAACGCAGGCACGCCTGCATTTGCTCCGACACCCAGCGCAGCACCCGGTCCCCGGCGTCATGGCCCAACGAGTCGTTGACCCGTTTAAAACCGTCGAGGTCCAGGTACAGCAACACCAGCGCGTGGTCGTTACGTTCGCTGCGCAACAGCGTGCTCTCCACCGCCTGGTGGAAGCCGCGCCGGTTCAGCAGCCCGGTCAACGGGTCGGTGACCGCCTGGAACTCCAGTTGCTGGTGCAGGTGGCGCACTTCGGACATGTCCAGCACCGTCACCACCATGGCCTTCTGCTCGCTGGGCAATGGCGCGCTGGACAAGGCCACCGGCACTTGCTGACCACGACTGGTGCGCAAAATGGCGTCGTGCTGGCGCCAGGTCTCGCCTTTGCAATACGCCTCGTACATCGGGAAGCTCAGCCAGGCGGGCACATGGGGTTTTTGCAGGAAACTCAAGAAACTCTCGCCCTGCAACTCGGCCATCGTCGCATTCAGCAGCCGCGAAATCGCCGGGTTGGCGTACTGGATCACGCTGCCCTCGCCCACCACCAGGATGCCTTCGGCGGCGTTGTCCAGCACCGATGCATTGAAGGCGCGGGCCGACTCCAGGTCGTGGCTCAAGCGCTGCAAGGCCCGGCGGTTGCGTTGGTGCTCCAGCAGGGCCTGGACCTTGGGCTTGAGGATATGCGGATCGAAGGGCTTGAACAGGTAGTCGATCGCGCCGCTGGCATAGCCCTCCAGTACGGCGGCGGACGATTGGGCGTGAGCGGTGAGGAAGATAATCGGCGTCATGCGTGTGCGTTGGCTGCCGCGCATCAGCCGCGCCACTTCAAACCCGTCCATGCCGGGCATGCGTACATCGAGCAAAACCAGGTCGACTTCGTGGGCCAACAGCAATTCCAGCGCTTCCAGCCCGGAAGCGGCGGTCATTACCCGCCAATCCTCACGCTGCAAAAGCGCACGCATGCTGATGAGGTTTTCCGGGTAGTCATCGACCACCAGAAGAACCGAACTGCCATCGCCGTTGTGTGGAGCGCAATCCATGCTACGTCTCTTCCTTGAGGAGCCATTCCGGTCATTTTTGAGAGAAAACCCGGACAAACCCTGAGGACTCACTCTAGACCCGGTTCCATTAAAGCAGAAGTGACGTGGGTGCCATCATTGGCTCAAAGCTCAGGAAGCCGACTAACGGTCAACCCCTACAGGCCACGGTTCATGGGAAACATGGCTTTTTGGCATTCATTTGGCGCCAATAAATCGTCAGAAAATGTTTAACAACCGCGGGACCACCGCCTATAAAGAACCCGTCTGGCCCACGGGCCAAAGCCTTCACCTTCTGTAAAAGGCCTACACCATGATCGATCTTTCCACCTGGAATCTCAGCATCCCGGTCGGCTCGCCCCCCGCGACCATCGACACGCCGAAGCTGCTCAGCGGCTTCAACGACCAATACTTCCAGGCCGAAGGCAGCAACGTGCAATTCTGGACCCCCGTCACCGGCACCCGCACGGAAAACGCCATTTACCCACGCAGCGAACTGCGTGAGACCTACGCCGATGGGCGATTGCGCAACTGGACCTACCCGGATGCAAACAACTTCCTGCGGGCCACGTTGGAGGTCAACCAGGTGCCGTCCTCCGGCAAAGTCGTGATCGGGCAGATCCATGCCTATGACAGCCAGAAGCCGCTGATCAAGTTGGAGTATCAATTCAAGGAGAAGACCCAGAGCGGCAATATCGTCGCCAAGGTGAGGATGCGCCCGGATGATGGTGAAGGGCGGGTGATTACCGTGGCGTCCAATGTGCCGTTGGAGAAAAGCTTTACCTACGTCATTAATTTGAATAAAGCCGGGCTACTCAGTGTGTATGCCGCCGATGGGCAGTGGAATGAGCGCATTGGTGCGGCGTGGGGGGCCAAGCCGTTGTATTTCAAGGCAGGGGTGTATGTACAGGACAACAGTGGGAACAGCAAGGAAGGGGCGCGGGTGACGTTTGCCAAGCTGGATATTGATCACGACTGAACCTCGCTCAGTATCGTGTAGGCCTTGTCCTAACGAGCCAGAGATCCATCACCTTTTTGAACACGCCAATGATCCCTGTGGGAGCCGGGCTTGCCCGCGATGGCGGTGTATCAGGCAACATCTTCGGTGACTGGCCCACCGCCATCGCGGGCAAGCCCGGCTCCCACAAGGGTTCTGCGTCCTACAGGGCCGTTGCAGTGAGTCAGGGCCACGCTTATAGTTCGCCCCGTCGCCGGCATTGAACGGCGATAGGGTTTCGCAGCCCTAACGATACGTGTGTAACCAAGCATCATGAATACAACGATGAGCGCTTCGGCGCCCGTCGTCTGTTTTATGGTGGCTGTGTGTGGGAGATCTTCGGATCTGCCGGGTTCCTCGTATCCTCGGTCTGCGAACCCGCACACAGCTACCACCCATTCGTTTCGCAGCGAACGGCGGTAGTCCTTCTAGATACGAGGAGTATTTGCCATGACGCAACAGTGTCCGCCCCGCCGCTTTTACCCCTGCACCGAAAACGCTACCGACAACCCCGTTTTATTAATCGACAGCGACGCCCCACTGCCGGACCTCCACGCCTGCCTGCGCGAACGCCTCAACGCCGCCCTCGAACACCTCAACCTGATGGCCTGTTCCAGCCTGCCGGACTTCGCCGAGCGCGACCTGAACAATGTGACGAACACGGCGCGCATTCTGGTGCAGGACGTCAGTGATCTGTTCCGCGTGATCGAACATCGCGGTTTTGATACGCCCGAAGTAGCCTGATTAGATTCCAGGTTAACAAGGCCCGCATTACTGCGGGCTTTCTTCTTAGAAGCCAAATATTTAATCAACCTCCACACTTTTTCCGAGTGGGCTTATTCCTTTTTTTGCGCACACATAAATCCAAAAGACCTAACAAACTGTCAGAATTAACAGCTGCGCCCCAGAACAAATAAAATTATTTTAAACTCTCAACCCACAATACATCCCTACGCCGCAAGGAGCACGACCATGACAATGCCAAACCCTATGGGTACATATGTTGGAGGAAGCGTCGACGGCCCCAAACAACTTACAATCACTGCTGCCAACAGTAGCAGCGGGGCTGTAGTAGCGGATTTTCATGACGGTAAAAACGCCTACTCGCTTACTGGAACATATAAGTTTGCAAACGCCGCAAATGGAGGCCCTGCCAGTTTCAACTTAGATGGAGACCCCAACGCGAGCATCGCTTATAGACTTTCACTGGTTTCAAATCCTGTCGATAACAACACGCCCTTTCAAAAGCTTACGGGCAACTATTGGGTTAATGGGCTCGCTGGAACCATGGAACTATTGAAAACAAATTAAAAGCCCGACATTGACTCGAGCAATGACCACACCGCTCCTACGAAGAGCAGCAAAAACCCGCCTCTCGGCGGGTTTTTATTGCAGCGGAATTCAAACCCTAAAGATTAATTCACTTTAGCGTTCAACTCACCTTTCAAATACCGCTGATACATCGCTTCCAACGAGACCGGCTTGATCTTCGAAGCGTTGCCGGCAGTGCCGAAGGCTTCGTAGCGCGCGATACACACGTCACGCATGGCCGTCACGGTAGCGCCGAAGAATTTGCGCGGATCAAACTCGCTCGGATTGGTAGCCATCAGGCGACGCATCGCACCGGTGGACGCCAGACGCAGGTCGGTGTCGATGTTGACCTTGCGCACGCCGTGCTTGATGCCTTCGACGATTTCTTCAACCGGTACGCCGTAGGTTTCTTTGATGTCGCCGCCGTACTGGTTGATGATCGCCAGCCATTCTTGCGGTACCGAGGAAGAACCGTGCATCACCAGGTGGGTGTTGGGGATGCGTTTGTGGATTTCCTTGATGCGGTCGATGGCCAGCACGTCGCCGGTAGGCGGCTTGGTGAACTTGTAGGCGCCGTGGCTGGTGCCGATGGCGATGGCCAGGGCGTCAACTTGGGTCTTCTTGACGAAGTCAGCGGCTTCTTCCGGGTCGGTCAGCATCTGGCTGTGATCCAGCACGCCTTCGGCGCCGATGCCGTCTTCTTCGCCGGCCATGCCGGTTTCCAGGGAACCCAGGCAGCCCAACTCGCCTTCAACCGACACGCCGCAGGCGTGGGCCAGGGCGACGGTTTGTTGGGTCACGCGCACGTTGTACTCGTAGTCGGTCGGGGTCTTGCCGTCTTCGCCGAGGGAACCGTCCATCATCACCGAGCTGAAGCCCAGTTGGATGGAGCGCTGGCACACGTCAGGGCTGGTGCCGTGGTCCTGGTGCATGCACACCGGGATGTGCGGGAATTCTTCGATAGCCGCGAGGATCAGGTGACGCAGGAACGGCGCGCCGGCGTATTTGCGGGCACCGGCCGAAGCCTGGACGATCACGGGGGAGTCGGTCTTGTCAGCGGCTTCCATGATGGCGCGCATCTGCTCAAGGTTGTTGACGTTAAAGGCTGGGACGCCGTAGCCGAACTCGGCTGCGTGGTCCAGCATTTGACGCATGCTGATAAGTGCCATTGTGTTGTCTCTCCCGGTCGAGGGTCGTTAATCGTGCAAGCCTGCCGTAGCGGCGGCTGCTATTCAAGTTATTGCAGGCCAGGGTTTGCATGCCTGGCTTGCTGAATCGTTATTGCTGATTGGATTTAACCCATCTCAATTTGAAACGGGGTCAATGTGGGAGCTGGCTTGCCTGCGATGGCGGTGTACCAGATGCCGAATTCGCCAACTGACCCACCGCCATCGCGGGCAAGCCCGCTCCCACATTTGATCTTCAGTGATCTCACTATTGGGCCTTGCAGCCACGGCCGATCAAATCATCGGTGGCCACCCAGTAAACCAGGCCTTCCTCACCTTTTGTGTGAAACGCCAATTGGTCGTTGGCGTACAGCACACCCGAGGCGGCCACGTCTTGTTTCAGGCGGTAGACCTGATCGGAACCGCCGAGGCGTACATCCACCTCGGATCTAGCCGCATTGGCAAAGCGCCAGTTGACCTCAGCCTTGCTGTCGCAGGTCCAGGTGGTCCACTTGTCGGCAGTTTCTGCCTTGCTGTTGAACATGTTCATGCTGCTGCAGCCGGCCAACAGGGCCAGGGCTGCGAGGGCGAAAACGCCTTTCATTGCCAATCCTCGTGAGGCGACCAGTGGCCGCCAGTTGATCAGACCCGTCAAGGACAACCCTGTTCCTGACCGTTGGGCGCGGCGTCGTATTTCTCTAGCCGCTCATTGCCGATGCGCTTGTTGATCACCGGCATGGTCTCGGCTTGCCAGTCAGCCTGGTAGCAGCTTTTTTTCGGCTGCACCCCAGGCGTTCCGGCCTCGGGCACCGCATTTGGCGTGCTGCCGCAGCCGGCCAACAGGCCCGCTGCAATCACCAGTGCCAACGACTTGATCATGGGAAGGCTCCTTTTCCGCATCACCCGCTTTAGCCTTTGGCTCGGGTTTCCAGCACTTCAACGGCCGGCAACACTTTGCCCTCGACGAATTCGAGGAACGCGCCGCCACCGGTAGAAATGTAGGAGATCTGCTCAGCAACGCCATATTTATCGATGGCCGCCAGGGTGTCGCCACCACCGGCAATCGAGAACGCCGAGCTTTCAGCAATGGCCTTGGCCAGCACTTTGGTGCCGTTGCCGAACTGGTCAAACTCGAACACGCCGACCGGACCGTTCCACAGGATGGTCTGGGACGCTTTCAGCAGTTCGGCGAAGTTGGCTGCGGTTTGCGGGCCGATGTCCAGGATCATGTCGTCGTCGGCCACGTCAGCGATCAGCTTGACGGTGGCGGCGGCGCTTTCGGCGAATTCCTTGGCGACGACCACGTCCACCGGCAATGGCACGCTGACTTTAGCGGCGATGGCGCGGGCGGTGTCCAGCAGGTCCGGCTCGTACAGGGACTTGCCCACCGGGTGACCGGCGGCGGCCAGGAAGGTGTTGGCAATGCCGCCGCCAACGATCAGTTGGTTGCAGATCTGGCTCAGGCTGTTGAGCACGTCCAGCTTGGTGGACACCTTGGAACCGGCAACGATAGCGGCCATCGGTTGCGCCGGCGCGCCCAGGGCCTTGCCCAGTGCATCCAGTTCAGCCGCCAGCAACGGGCCAGCAGCGGCCACCTTGGCAAACTTGGCCACGCCATGGGTCGAACCCTCGGCACGATGCGCGGTGCCAAAGGCGTCCATCACAAACACGTCGCACAGCGCCGCGTATTGCTGGGCCAGTTCGTCGCTGTTCTTTTTCTCGCCCTTGTTGAAGCGCACGTTTTCGAACAGCACGATGTCGCCGGCCTTCACATCAACGCCAGCCAGGTAGTCAGCCACCAGCGGCACGTCGCGGCCCAGGGCTTTGCTGAGGTAATCGGCTACAGGCTTGAGGCTGTTTTCGGCGGAGAACTCACCTTCGGTCGGGCGACCCAAGTGGGAGCAGACCATCACGGCCGCACCTTTTTCCAGGGCCAGCTTGATGGTCGGCAGCGAGGCCAGGATTCGCGCATCGCTGGTGACAACACCGTCCTTGACTGGGACGTTGAGGTCTTCGCGGATCAGTACGCGCTTACCTTGCAGATCGAGGTCGGTCATCTTCAACACGGTCATGGGTCGCAGTTCCTGAATTACTGTTGAGGTTGTTGAGAAGCGATGTGCAGATAGTGGCCTGCAACATCCAGCATGCGGTTGGCAAAGCCCCATTCGTTGTCGAACCAGGCCAGGATGTTCACCAGCCGTGGGCCGGAGACGCGGGTCTGGCTGGCATCGACAATCGCCGAATGCGGGTCATGGTTGAAATCACAACTGGCGTGGGGCAACTCGGTGTAGGCCAAAAGGCCTTTGAGCGGGCCGCTGGTGGCGGCGTCGCGCAGGATCCGGTTGACCTCCACGGCATCGGTGTCGCTCACGGTCTGCATGGTGATGTCCAGGCAAGACACGTTCACCGTCGGCACCCGTACGGCTTTGGCCTGGATTCGCCCGGCAAGTTCCGGCAGCAATCGCTCGATACCACGCGCCAGGCCGGTAGACACCGGAATCACCGACTGGAACGCCGAGCGGGTGCGACGCAGGTCTTCGTGGTGGTAGGCGTCAATCACCGGCTGGTCGTTCATCGCCGAGTGAATGGTGGTGATCGACACGTAATCCAGGCCGATCGCCTGATCCAGCAGGCGCAACAACGGCACGCTGCAGTTGGTGGTGCAGGACGCGTTGGACACCAGCAGCTCGGCGCCGGTCAGGCAATCCTGGTTGATGCCGTAGACGATGGTGGCGTCGACATCCGCCTCGCTGGCCATCGGCTGGGAAAACAGCACACGCGGCGCGCCGGCGTCGAGGAAACGCTGGCCGTCGGCACGGGTGTGGTAGACACCGGAACATTCCAGCACCAGGTCGACGCCCAGTGCTTTCCAGTCGATGCCTTCGGGGGTGGCACTGCGCAGGACCTGCACGCAGTTGCCATTAATATGCAGACAATCGCCCTCGACCCGCACTTCGCCGGGGAAGCGGCCGTGGGTGGAGTCAAAGCGTGTCAGGTATTCGATGCTGGCCATGTCGGCCAAATCATTGATCGCGACAATTTCAAACCCGGCTGCCGCCCCTCGCTCGAACAGAGCACGCAAGACGCAACGACCAATGCGGCCGTAGCCGTTGAGTGCAACTTTGTAGGGACGCGGTTGAGGCATGGGGTTCTCGATCAAGGTTAGTTCGGTGCTGAATGTTCTGACGCCATCGCGGGCAAGCCCGCTCCCACACTTGAATGGGTTCACAATTCCAACTGTGTGAACCCGATCCACTGTGGGAGCGGGCTTGCCCGCGATAGCGCCAGTGCAGACAACGCAGACTGACTTAGTCTTCCAGCAGCTCTTCAGCCTGACCCAGGATGTTGTTCAGGGTGAAGCCGAACTCTTCGAACAACGCTGGCGCCGGCGCCGACTCACCGTAGGTGGTCATGCCGATCACGCGGCCTTCCAGGCCCACGTACTTGTACCAGTAGTCGGCGTGAGCCGCTTCGATGGCGATACGCGCGCTGACCTGCAACGGCAGAACCGATTGCTTGTAGCCGGCGTCCTGGGCGTCGAACACGCTGGTGCACGGGATCGACACCACGCGCACCTTGCGGCCTTGCTCGGTCAGCTTGTCGTACGCCTGAACGGTCAGGCCCACTTCGGAACCGGTGGAGATCAGGATCAGCTCCGGCTCGCCAGCGCAGTCTTTCAACACATAACCGCCACGGGCGATGTCGGCGATCTGCGCGTCGGTACGTACCTGGTGTTGCAGGTTCTGACGGGAGAAGATCAGCGCCGAAGGGCCGTCCTTACGCTCGATGGCGTGCTTCCAGGCCACGGCGGATTCCACCGCGTCGGCTGGGCGCCAGGTGTCCAGGTTCGGCGTGGTACGCAGGCTGGTCAGTTGCTCGACCGGCTGGTGCGTCGGGCCGTCTTCACCCAGGCCGATGGAGTCGTGGGTGTAGACATGGATCACGCGCTTCTTCATCAGCGCAGCCATACGTACCGCGTTGCGCGCATATTCCATGAACATCAGGAATGTAGCGCCGTAAGGCACCAGGCCGCCGTGCAGGGACACGCCGTTCATGATGGCGCTCATGCCGAACTCACGTACGCCGTAGTACATGTAGTTGCCGCTGGCGTCTTCAGCCGATACGCCTTTGCAGCCTTTCCACAGGGTCAGGTTGGAACCGGCCAGGTCAGCCGAACCGCCAAGGATCTCAGGCAGCAATGGGCCAAAAGCGTTCAGGGTGTTCTGGCTGGCTTTACGGCTGGCGATGGTCTCGCCCTTGGCCGCGACTTCGGCGATGTAGGCCGAGGCTTTTTCCGAGAAGTCGGCAGGCAGGTCACCGGCGAGGCGGCGGACCAGCTCGTTGGCAAGTTCCGGGAATTCAGCGGAGTAGGCAGCAAAGCGCTGGTCCCACTCGGCTTCGGTGGCCAGGCCTTTTTCTTTCGCATCCCACTCGGCGTAGATATCAGCCGGGATTTCGAACGGGCCGTGGTTCCACTTCAGCGCAGCACGGGTCAGGGCGATTTCCGCGTCACCCAGTGGGGCGCCGTGGCAGTCTTCTTTGCCTTGCTTGTTCGGCGAACCGAAGCCGATGGTGGTCTTGCAGCAGATCAGGGTCGGCTGCGCGCTCTTGCGGGCGGTGTCGATGGCGGTCTTGATCTCTTCCGGGTCGTGACCGTCGACGTTGCGGATCACTTGCCAGTTGTAGGCTTCGAAACGCTTCGGGGTGTCATCGGTGAACCAGCCTTCGACTTCGCCGTCGATGGAGATGCCGTTGTCATCGTAGAAGGCAATCAGCTTGCCCAGGCCCAGGGTACCGGCCAGGGAAGCGACTTCGTGGGAAATGCCTTCCATCATGCAGCCATCACCCAGGAACACATAGGTGTGGTGATCGACGATGTCGTGGCCAGGGCGGTTGAACTGCGCGCCCAGGACTTTTTCCGCCAGCGCGAAGCCAACGGCGTTGGCCAGGCCTTGGCCCAGGGGACCGGTGGTGGTCTCGACGCCTGGGGTGTAGCCGAATTCCGGGTGACCCGGGGTGCGGCTGTGCAGCTGGCGGAAGCTTTTCAGATCGTCGATGGTGACGTCGTAGCCGGTCAGGTGCAGCAGCGAATAGATCAGCATCGAGCCATGGCCGTTGGACAGCACGAAGCGGTCACGGTCGGCGAACGATGGGTTGGTCGGGTTGTGCTTCAGGTAGTCACGCCAAAGTACCTCGGCGATATCCGCCATGCCCATCGGGGCACCGGGATGGCCGCTGTTGGCTTTTTGCACGGCATCCATGCTGAGGGCACGAATGGCGTTGGCACGCTCACGACGGCTGGGCATCGCTGATCTCCTGGGGGCTTGTATAAAAGAAACGGAAAAAAGGACCGGCATTTTCCCTCAGCCACCGCCTGCGGGCAATGACAGATAGTCACTTGAGCGGTTTTTCCTGTGCTTGGGGCGCCATTCCCTTGCAGAAACCGGTCACCCGTTCGTCTAAAGGTTATCGCGGTCGCTTATAACCGCCACTTATCGATCAATATCAAAACTTTTTGATATTGGCCTTGCGAGGATTACCCCCCGTCTCTAGACTGCTGGCCATTATGAATCTACCCGTGCCCTCCCTGCGTCCCGACGACGGCGATGAACTGGCAGCCTTGTGCAAGGCCGCTGGCGATCCGTTGCGTCTGAACGTGCTGCGCGCACTGGCCAACGACTCGTTTGGCGTACTGGAACTGGCGCAGATCTTCGCCATCGGCCAGTCGGGCATGAGCCACCACTTGAAGGTACTGGCCCAGGCCGATCTGGTGGCGACCCGCCGCGAGGGCAATGCGATTTTCTACCGCCGCGCCCTGCCCCACACCGAACTGCTGGGCGGCAAGCTGCACGCCGCCTTGCTCGACGAAGTGGACAGCCTGGGCCTGCCGGTCGATGTGCAAGCCCGCATCGGCCAGGTTCATGGGCAACGCGCGGCGGCCAGCCAGGACTTTTTCTCACGGGTCGCCGAGAAGTTTCGCGCCCAACAGGATCTGATCGCCGGTTTGGCCCAATACCGCGAAAGCGTACTGGCGCTGCTGGACAAGCTGAGCTTCAGTGATGAGGCCACGGCGCTGGAAGTCGGCCCTGGCGATGGCGGCTTTTTGCCGGAGCTGGCGCGACGCTTCCAGCAAGTCACCGCGCTGGACAACAGCCCGGCGATGCTCGAACTGGCGCGCCAGCTGTGCGAGCGCGAAGCGTTGGGCAATGTCACGCTGCAACTGGCTGATGCGCTCAATAGCGCATCGATCAAGGCCGACTGCGTGGTGCTGAACATGGTCTTGCACCATTTCGCCGCCCCCGCCGACGCCCTCAAGCAAATGGCCGGGCTGCTGCACCCCGGCGGTAGCCTGCTGGTTACGGATTTATGCAGCCACAACCAGAATTGGGCCAGGGAGGCCTGCGGTGATCTCTGGTTGGGTTTTGAACAGGACGATCTGGCCCGTTGGGCCACCGCTGCGGGACTCGTTCCCGGGGAAAGCCTCTATGTAGGTTTACGTAATGGTTTCCAGATCCAGGTCCGCCATTTTCAGCGACCGGCTGGCGACACTCACCATCGGTAAATATCAGGAAAACATCGAGATGAGCGAATACTCCCTTTTCACCTCCGAGTCCGTGTCTGAAGGGCATCCGGACAAAATCGCCGACCAGATTTCTGACGCGGTGCTGGACGCCATCATTGCTGAAGACAAGTTCGCCCGTGTGGCGTGCGAGACTCTGGTGAAAACCGGTGTAGCGATCATCGCTGGCGAAGTGACCACTACCGCCTGGGTTGACCTGGAGCAGATCGTCCGTGATGTGATCACCGACATCGGCTACAACAGCTCCGACGTCGGTTTCGACGGCGCCACTTGCGGCGTGATGAACATCATCGGCAAGCAGTCCCCCGACATCAACCAGGGTGTGGACCGCGCCAAGCCTGAAGATCAGGGCGCCGGCGACCAGGGCCTGATGTTCGGCTACGCCAGCAACGAAACCGACGTGCTGATGCCAGCACCGATCACCTTCTCGCACCAGTTGGTACAACGCCAGGCCGAAGCCCGTAAATCCGGCCTGCTGCCTTGGTTGCGCCCGGACGCCAAGTCCCAGGTGACCTGCCGCTACGAAGGCGGCAAAGTTGTCGGGATCGACGCCGTCGTGCTGTCGACCCAGCACAACCCGGACGTGTCCTACGCCGACCTGCGCGAAGGCGTGATGGAGTTGATCGTCAAGCACGTGCTGCCGGCCGAACTGCTGAGCAAGGACACCCAGTTCCACATCAACCCGACTGGCCAGTTCATCATTGGTGGCCCAGTGGGCGACTGCGGCCTGACCGGTCGCAAGATCATCGTCGACAGCTACGGCGGCATGGCCCGTCACGGCGGCGGCGCGTTCTCCGGCAAGGACCCATCCAAGGTTGACCGTTCGGCAGCCTACGCCGGTCGTTACGTGGCCAAGAACATCGTCGCGGCCGGCCTGGCCGAGCGTTGCGAGATTCAGGTTTCCTACGCTATCGGCGTGGCCCAGCCTACGTCGATCTCGCTGAATACCTTCGGTACCGGCAAGATCAGCGATGACAAGATCGTCAAGCTGGTGCGTGAGATCTTCGACCTGCGCCCGTACGCCATCACCACCATGCTCGACCTGCTTCACCCGATGTACCAGGAAACCGCAGCCTACGGCCACTTCGGCCGCACGCCTGCACAGAAGACTGTCGGCGACGACACCTTCACCACGTTCACCTGGGAAAAAACCGACCGCGCCGACGACCTGCGCGTCGCTGCCGGCCTGTAAGCACTCGCGGCACCCAAAACCCTGCCGGGTTCGCCCGGCAGGGTTTTTTATTGCCGGGTGATTCGCGGCGATTGTCACATTTTTTGGATCCAAACCTTGCAGGCCAAATAATGGCCCTCTAGAATCCGCGCCCTCTCGGGCCCTTCACCTTATTTGGATATTGCCTTGCGCCAGCCCGGGATTCATCAGCGCGCAAGCAATCGAACATTGAGGTTTTTCATGCGCATCTCCACGCTCGCCCCTGCTGCCCTTCTGCTCAGCCTGTTCGCCCTGCCGGCTCACGCCGCTGACCTGAGCGCACTGGGCGGTGCCCTGAGCTCCCAACTGAGTGGCAAAACCGGCGACTGCCAGCAACACGCCAAAGACCTGCAAGCCAAGATCGATGCCGCTGAAGCCAAGAACGACACGCTGTCGGTCAAGGCCTATAAAGCTGCACAAGATCAGGTCAACAAAGGTTGTGACAAACTCGCCGAAGGCCAGGCCAAAGTGGATGCCAAGCAGCAAACCACCGAAGCCAAGGCCGATAAGAACGACGCCGTGAAAGCCCTGGGCGGTCTGTTCAAGTAAGCAGAAACACCCGGTAAAAAGCCCCGCACTGTCGGGGCTTTTTTGTGGGTGTGTGGATCATTTAGGCTGGGCGTCCCTTCCGAGCAAGGATGCTCATGATGCGACGATTGATGGTTCTGCTACTCAGCGCGCTGGCCTGTTCAGCCTGGGCCGAAAACTGCCCGGATGACGCCCGCACACAGGTCAACATCCTGGCCGAACAGATACGCCGGTGGGATGACAGTTACCACCGGCTCGGCCAATCCCCGGTCAACGACGAACTCTACGACCAGGCCCGCCAGCGTCTGGCCCGCTGGCGTCAGTGTTTACCCCGAACCGCCGCAATAACCGACAACCCGCTGGCCAGTTCACGGGGCACCCTGCCCCATCCGGTCGCCCACACCGGCCTGGAAAAGCTGCTGGATGAACAGGCCGTCGGCATTTGGCTGGGCACGCGCCAGGACGTATGGGTCCAGCCCAAGGTCGATGGCGTCGCCGTGACCCTGGTGTATCGCCAGGGCCGGCTGAGCCAGGTGATCAGCCGCGGCGACGGCGCACAGGGCCAGGACTGGTCAACCTCGGCCCGCAAGATCCCGGGCATTGTCCAGCAACTGCCGGAGCCCATCGACCTGGTGCTGCAGGGCGAACTCTATTGGCGCCTGCACGATCATGTGCAATCGGCTCGCGGCGGGCTCAATGCGCGCAGCAAGGTGGCGGGCCTGATGAACCGCCAGCACCTGAGCGACACCGAAGCCGCCCGTATCGGCCTGTTTGTATGGGCCTGGCCCGAGGGGCCGACCTCATTCACCGAACGCCTGGCCGCACTGGCGCGCTGGGGTTTCCCCGACGCCCAGCGCTATAGCCAGCCCGTCCAGCACATCAACGACGCCGCGCACTGGCGCGCCTATTGGTATGACCATCCACTGCCCTTCGCAAGCGATGGCGTGGTGCTTCACCAGGCCATGCGCGCGCCCGCCGTGCGCTGGAGAACCAGCACGCCGTATTGGGCGGTCGCGTGGAAGTACCCGATCAGCCAAGCCCTGGCACTGGTGCGCAAGGTCCACTTCAACGTCGGGCGCACCGGGCGCATCACGCCCATCCTTGAGTTGGAGCCGGTGCGGCTGGATGACCGGCAGATCACCCGCGTCAGCGTCGGCTCCTTGAAACGTTGGCAAGCCCTGGATATACGCCCCGGCGATCAGGTATCCATCAGCCTGGCAGGCCAGGTGATCCCACGGTTGGACCAGGTCATTCTGCGCAACACCACACGGGTCGACCTGGCAGTGCCTGACCCAGCGGACTTTCACGCCCTGAGTTGCTGGCAACTGGACCCCGGCTGCGAGGAGCAACTGCTGGCCCGCCTCACCTGGCTCAGCGGCAACCAGGGCCTGTCGTTGCCTCATTTGGGGGCCGAGACCTGGAACGTATTGATCCAGGCCGGTCTAATCGCTGGCTTTCTTGATTGGTTGACCCTGGATGCGGCAGAGCTTGCTAACATTGATGGCTTCGGTGATCGCGGCCGTGCACGGGTGCTCGACAGCCTCCATAGCGCACGGCAACGGCC
This sequence comes from Pseudomonas sp. Marseille-Q1929, assembly GCF_017316265.1. Classification (NCBI taxonomy): domain Bacteria; kingdom Pseudomonadati; phylum Pseudomonadota; class Gammaproteobacteria; order Pseudomonadales; family Pseudomonadaceae; genus Pseudomonas; species Pseudomonas sp. Marseille-Q1929. The sequence goes on along the minus strand of NZ_JAFLWU010000002.1, from coordinate 506,341 downwards.
CTTTGCACAATGGCTGAAAGCCCTCGGCGTACCGCCTGCGGCACGTAACAACCTGGAAGGCGGCTGGCACACGCTGGCCGCCAGAGACACCCAGGCCTGGCTGGCCATCGACGGCATCGGCCCGGGTCGCGCGGCGCAATTGAGCGCTTTTTTTCGCGACCCGCAGGTACAGGCCCTGGCTGAAACACTACGCGTGGCGGGGATAGATGGCTTTTGAGCCCTCTGCCCCCGTCATCAGATTGCGACCTTGGAGCCCCCCTATGAAATTTCTCGCCCCTTTTGCCCTGCTGACCGTCGCAACCTTCATGGCCACGCCGCTGTTGGCGGCCCAGGAAGCGCCACAACTCACCGGCTGCGCCGCCAAGCGCCAAGCCATCAGCGCCCAGATCGAACAGGCCAAGGCCCACGGCAACAGCGCCCAGCAAGCCGGCCTGGAAAAAGCCCTGAGCGAAGTCACCGCCAATTGCACCGACGCGTCCTTGAAGAAAGAGCGGGAAAACAAAGTGCTCGACGCCAAGCACGAAGTCAGCCGTCGTCAGGCCGACCTCGACAAGGCCATGAAAAAAGGCGATGCAGAGAAGATCAACAAGCGTAAGGACAAGCTCGCCCAGTCGCGCAAGGAACTGCAGGACGCGGTGGAAGACCTCGACAAGTAATACCGGTCAGTGGTCCCGGAACTGTTTATGGCAGGCGCTGCAGGCATCTTCGACTTTCTGCACCGCCGGCCCCAGGTTGCTGGCTTTGTAAGGCTGCACTTGGCTTGCGGTCACCAATTCACCGGTGGCCGCTTCAAGGTCGCGGGCCAATTGCTGGAATTGCGCCTGCTTCTGCCAGACATCATCTTTGGCGCTGCTATGGTCTTCCTCACGCACGCTCGGGAAATGCTTCCATGGCTCATGGGACAACGCGTCCAGCTTGACCGCACCCTCGGCGAATTTCGCGCCGTCGAAGGGGATGCGCCCACGCAACATGCCACCCAGGTCTTCGCCGGTCTTGAGCATCTGCTTGAAGATCGCCTTGCGCTGGCCCAGGGGCGAATTCGGATCGACACCGCCACAGGCGGACAGTGTCAGGCAGGCCAGCAATACAACGGTCAGTCTTTTAAAAGTCATGGTGGCTTCAGGGTCACGGGAAACGGCGGCCAGTATCCTCGCCCCGCCCGTAAAGACCAATAGCCCTATTAATAATAAGGGTTGCTCGCAGGCGTTACCGCGCGGGCAATCGCTTCAGGAATTGTGTGTATGAATGTCACCTCAAAACGTTGGTGCCACCGCCTGGCGTGGGCTCTGCCGATGATCGCGCTGCTGGCCGGCTGTGACGCGGGTAAAGAAACAGGCAAAGAGCCGCTCAAGCCTGAGCCCGCTCAACCCCATGCGGTTGCCACTTATGTCAGCGCACCGTGGGAGGCGTTACCGGCCGTGTCCGACAGTGACTTGCTGGCGGGGTTTGAATCCTGGCGCAGCGCCTGCCAACGCCTCAAGGCCGACCCGATCTGGGGCGCGACCTGCGCGGCGGCGACCAGCGTGCCGGCGAATGCCGTGGCCGTGCGGGGTTTCCTCAAGGAGCGCCTGGACGTGTTCGGCCTGCGTTCGGCAGACAACACGCCGAACGGCCTGATCACCGGCTATTACGAACCGGTCTACCCCGGCAGCCTGACCCAGACGGCCAAGGCCAATGTGCCAGTGTACGGCGTGCCCGATGACCTGATCATCGTCAACCTGGAAAGCATCTACCCCGAACTCAAGGGCAAGCGCCTGCGCGGTCGCCTGGAAGGTCGCGTGCTCAAGCCTTACGACGATGCCAGCGCGATCAACGGCCAAGGCTCGACCGCCAAGCCGATTGCCTGGCTGACCGATCCGATGGACCTGCAATTCCTGCAAATCCAGGGCTCGGGCCGCATCCAATTGGCCGGCGGGCGCCAACTGCGTGTGGGCTATGGCGACCAGAACGGCTACCCCTACCGCCCTATCGGCCGCTGGCTGGTAGAACAAGGCGAGCTGAAAAAAGAAGACGTGACCATGGGCGCCATCAGCGCCTGGGCCAAAGCCCATCCGCAGCGCATCCCGGAACTGTTGGCAAGCAACCCCAGCTACGTGTTCTTCAGCACCCGCCCCGACAGCAACGAAGGCCCACGCGGCTCGCTTAACGTGCCGCTGACCGCCGGCTACAGCGTGGCGGTGGATCGCAAGGTGATTCCGCTGGGCAGCCTGTTGTGGCTATCGACCACCAAGCCGGATGGCTCGCCCATCGCCAGGCCCGTGGCTGCGCAGGACACGGGCGGTGCCATTACTGGCGAAGTGCGTGCGGACTTGTTCTGGGGCACTGGCGCAGCCGCGGGTGAGTTGGCGGGGAATATGAAGCAGCAGGGGCAGATCTGGATGTTGTGGCCCAAGGGCGCGGCATTGCCACACGTACCGGAAGTAACGACAGGGAGCTGATAGGCGCTGAGGGCAAAATGTGGGAGCGGGCTTGCTCGCGAAGGCGGTGTGTCAGTATTGGATAGGTTGACTGACACACCGCATTCGCGAGCAAGCCCGCTCCCACAGGGAATCGCTATCAACCGTCAGATCGAGACGAAGAAGAAACTCGCAATCAACGCCATCCCCGCAAACCACACCAGCGAACGCAGGATCGCCCAGTCCGCCACATAACAAATGATGTACAACAGGCGACTGGTGATAAACAACACCGCCAGCACATTGATCGTCACCAATTCCGCCGTACCGGCCAGGTGCGCGATGATCACCGCCGCCGCAAACGCCGGGGTGACTTCAAAGCTGTTGAGCTGCGCGTTATGGGCGCGCTTGGCAAACCCATCGAGGGTTTCCAGGAACGCGCGCGGGTCATGGTTCTGCCGAGGCCCGAACTTGCCGCCGCTGAACTTGGCCACACCCGTGCACAGGTAAGGCAGGAAAATTGCGATCAACACACACCAGAAGGCCACCGTCATCACTGATTCCTTTTTTGTTTTCAAGCAGAAATTAGAGTTTTAGCACTAAATATCGCAAGCCGCACTCCCCGCTATGAACCGCTACACCCGCAAAGGTTCTATCAGCCAATTAGCGTTTGCCTTGCAACATCACGCCGCTGCTGCGGTCCATCCACCCACTGATAAACCCATACCCCACTTCCAAGGACCCCGGATGCTTGAACTTGTCGCCGCCTTCATATGCCTCACCACCCTGCTCACCTATGTGAACTTCCGTTTTATCGGCCTGCCGCCCACCATTGGTGTGATGGTCACGGCCCTGCTGTTTTCCCTGATCCTGCAAGGCCTGAGCTTTATCGGTTACCCAGGCCTGGAAGAACGTATCCAGCAATTGATCGGCCAGATCGACTTCGGCGACCTGCTGATGAACTGGATGCTCTCGTTCCTGCTGTTCGCCGGCGCGTTGCACGTCAACCTGAGCGACTTGCGCAGCTACCGCTGGCCCATCGGCCTGCTGGCGACCTTTGGCGTGTTGATCGCCACCGTGGTGATCGGCAGCCTGGCGTATTACATCTTTGCCCTGTTTGGCTGGCATGTGAGCTTCTTGTACTGCCTGCTGTTTGGCGCGCTGATCTCGCCTACCGACCCGATTGCGGTACTCGGCGTCCTGCGTACTGCCAACGCGTCGAAACCGTTGAAAACCACCATCGTCGGCGAATCGCTGTTCAACGACGGCACCGCGGTGGTGGTGTTTACCGTGTTGCTGGGCATCGCGCAGTTGGGTGAAACCCCCACGGTAGGCGCCACGGCCATGCTGTTTGCCCATGAAGCCCTGGGCGGCGTGGTGTTCGGCGGACTGATCGGCTACCTGGTGTACCTGATGATCAAAAGCATCGAACAGCACCAGATCGAAGTGATGCTGACCCTCGCCCTGGTGATCGGCGGCTCGGCGATGGCCACCGAACTGCACGTCTCGGCACCGATTGCGATGGTGGTCGCGGGCCTGATCATCGGCAACCTGGGCCGCAAGCTGGCGATGAACGACATGACCCGCCGCTACCTCGACGGTTTCTGGGAGTTGCTTGATGACATGCTCAACGCCCTGCTGTTCGCCTTGATCGGCATGGAGCTGCTGCTGTTGCCGTTCAACTGGCTGCATGTGTTCGCCGCCAGCCTGCTCGCGGTGGCCATCTTGCTCTCGCGCCTGCTGACGGTAGCTCCGGCGATCCTCCTGCTACGCCGCTGGCGCACAGTGCCGCGGGGCACTATCCGCATCCTCACCTGGGGCGGTTTGCGTGGCGGGGTTTCAGTCGCCCTGGCGCTGGCCCTGCCGCTGGGCCCCGAGCGTGACCTGCTGCTGAGCATCACCTACATTGTGGTGCTGTCGTCGATCCTGTTGCAGGGCTTGAGCATTGGCAAGTTGGTCAAGCGCGTCACCCGCGATGACCCCCAGGCTAACGCCGAGCATCACTGATCCTTGCGAGTCGGCTGCGGATGCCTCGGGTCCGCAGTCTTCTTGTCTGGCAGGCTGCTTTCACTGCGAATCTGCGCATGACTGATCAGCGCAAAGATAAAGCTGCCGCCGATGATGTTGCCCGCCAACGTAGGCCCGGCGAACACCAGCCAGAAGTCCTTCCACGCCAGCTCGCCGGCAAACACCAGGTAGGACACTTCGGCAGAGCCGACGACGATATGGGTGAAGTCACCCAGTGCCATCAGGTAGGTGATCAGGATGATGATCCACAGCTTGGCACTCTCCATCGACGGGATCATCCACACCATGGTGGCGATCATCCAGCCGGAGACGATGCCCTTGGCGAACATCTGCCCGGGGTCGTTTTCCATGACCTTGCGCCCGATTTCGAGGAAAGCCAGGTCGGTCTTGGTGTCGAAGATCGGCAAGTGCAACATCACGTAGGCCACCAACAAGGTGCCGCACAGATTGCCCACCAGCACCACCGTCCACAGGCGTAACAGGCGCCCGGCATTGGCCAGGGTAGGCTTGCTCATCACCGGCAGCACGGCGGTCAGGGTGTTTTCGGTGAACAGTTGCTGGCGCGCAAGAATCACCGCGAGGAAGCCGGCGCAGTAGCCAAAGCTGGCGATCACCTTGAACCCTTCGCCGTCCGGCAGGCGTGAGTTGAGCAGGCCCATGCCCATCAGCGACAGGCCCATGGTCAGGCCGGCAGCCAGCGCCGACCACCATAGCGCCGCCACATTGCGCTCCAGCTCCTGGTCGCCCTGGGTCCGGATGATTTCATGCAGAACCGCCGCGCGGGGCGGCTGGTTCTTGTCCACATCGGCCTGTTCTTCTTGCGACAGAGTGGGTGTCTTGCCGTCTGTTTGAGTGGCCATGATCACGTACGTCCAAGGGGTGCCTTAAGCTACGACACGCGGCGACGGTGACTGTTCATTTAAGCGGTATGCGCCAGGCCTTGGCCATTTCCACGGTGGTGGATTTGAACGGTTTACTCCAGGGCTTATTGCGCGCCTTATAGTTCTGGACGATGTCTTCCAGCGCGGCGTTGAACTCGCCCGGCGTGGTCGCCTTGGCCAGCTTGGCGGCCACACGGTGCAACAGTTCCACGTTGGACGCTGGCTGGCCCGGGCGGTAAAGCGACGGGTAGATGACCTCACGCGTAAAGTTCTCGGCTTTCACCGCGATATCGCGCCTTTTCATTTCGGCGACGGCACTGCTCATCACCTTGGACATCGGCGTGCCTGAGGTCGCCTTCGCCGCCACCTGCATCAACTGCTGAAAATTGTGCTGGCCCACCGCATTCAGGCGCTGCCCCAACCACTCGACATGCTCAGGCCGACGGGCGAGTGCGTCCAGGTTACGCAGGGCCGCCGCGATCTTCGGCGTGATCGTCAAGACGTCGCTGGCCCGATTGGCCTCGCTGACGGCGCTGTCCAAGGCTTGCAACGCCTGCTGCGCGCTCTTTCGAAACATCAATGCATCCGCAGCTGCCGGGTCTTTTTTCAACGGCTCCTGCACGCTGGCCAGCAAGGAGTCATCCATCGCCAGGACAGCGTCCTCCATGGACGCGAACGAGTGCTTCTCACGCGACTTTTCCCGTGTCTCCAGGTGCGCCGTCACCGCTTGGTTGGCCTTCGCCTGCAGGTGCTGTTTCTGCTCGGGAGTCATGGTGAAGTTGACGGTGCCGTTGAACATGCCGCGAAAGTCGCCTTTTTCCGTGTTCAGCGGCAACGTCACCGTCTGGTCGGCGTACGCCTTGAGTCGCTCGGCTTGATAAGCCCCGGCAGAGGCGTGTGGCGTGCCGGTAACTTTATCGACGATGCTGCTGATAAATCCGCCGCTTTTTTTCGGTGTCGTCTCGTCGGACTCAAACTTGACGACCAACGACTCAGGCTGGTTCAACGGGCCTTGCGGCGGCAATGAGCCGACCACGCCGGGCGCGGGCGTATTGGCGAGCAATCCACCGTCCTGGAAAGCCGTGACTTCGGCCACTTGCTGAAACCCATGACCTTGCTCTTGCGGACTCTTGAACAACCCCGGCAGCGAGCCCGAAATACGGGCGGCGCGGGCGATATCCATGTCCGGGGCCAGGCTGGCATTGAACACCACCAATTGCGGGCGACCGTCAAACATACCGGTGCCGGTGATGTTGAGTTGCTTGATTGCCGGAATATGGCGGCTCAACACTTCAAGGTCGCGAAAGGTTGGCCCGCCACCGGCGCTCAGCCTGTCGGCAATCTTCATGACTTCGCCGGGCCGGGTTTCCCTGGGCATGTCGGCAATGTGGGCGAGGATCGACTTGCGCGACTCGTTGCGCATCATCTCTTCCAAGGGAGAAGCCTCGGTTTGCAAGCGCGGCAGCATGGTCAGCAACAGTTGGGTGATATTGCCGGCCGCCCCCGGCAAACGCCCGGCGAGCTTGCCGAGTTCGGAGCTGATGTTTTGCAGCCAGGCGGTCACCGGGTCTTTGCTGTTGAGCAGGCTGGGCAGGTCGAGGCTATTCGACAGCTCGCCGAACGTTTTAGCGTTCATGCCACTGGCAAGCAATGTGGAGGAAATCGCCCCGGCAGACGAGCCGGAAATCACCTTCACACCTTGCAGCTTCTTGCCCTCTTCCAGCGCTTGCACCATGCCCGGAAAGGCAATGCCCTTGGCACCGCCACCGCTGAGCACCAGGTGGCTGGGCGGTGGCGGTGACACATCTACATCCACTCGCCCATCGTTATGGCGATGGAGGCTTAACTTACGTGGGCCCACGTTCTCGAGCAAAGGCGCCTTCACGCTCTGGTCGATGGTGTGTGGCGCCGGGGCTTGGGTCTGGACAGACGAATTGGACACTTTCATACACAGGCTCTCGCTACAGGATGTAGTCCTGAGTGATGAGAGAGCCTGGGAAAGATCCACGCGGAATGATTTGGCAACGCAAATCAAACCGCGATGGGGTTACTCGGAGACGCTGTCGTCCTGGAACTGGTCCTTCACGTACTTGATCTCAGTACGCCCGTGCGGCGCCGGCAGGCCGTCTTCGCCGAGGTTGACGAAGACCATTTTCTCCACGGTGAGAATGCTTTTGCGCGTGATCTTGTTGCGCACTTCACAGGTCAGGGTGATGGAGGTGCGGCCGAACTCGGTGGCGGTGATGCCCAGTTCGATGATGTCGCCCTGGCGCGAGGCGCTGACAAAGTTGATTTCGGAGATGTACTTGGTCACCACGCGCTGGTTGCCCAGTTGGACGATCGCATAGATCGCCGCTTCTTCGTCGATCCAGCGCAGCAGGCTGCCACCGAACAGGGTGCCGTTGGGGTTGAGGTCTTCGGGTTTTACCCATTTGCGGGTGTGGAAGTTCATGGTCACTCCAAAGCGTCTTGCCGAATGATGGGCGACATCATGGCAGAGGCTGCGCCAGAGCTCTATGAGGCGTTGCCTATCAAGCCCATGAGGGATCTTCATGTGTCCGACAGAAAGGCTTGGGAAGTCTGGCGCACACGGCTATAATCGGCGCCGTTTCAAAACGGTCATATCAAATTGTTACCGTTTTCCCGCCACCTGTCCGAGGGGCGCTGCAGCAGGTTCAACCTGTCAGGCTCGGATGGGGCGTTGTCCGGCCGTTATCACCTGGCCAGATACTAAACGCACAACGGCGCCCATTCGCACACTACGAATGGAGGCTCTCTATGAGCGCTGTCAACACGCCTGCAGATTTCACCGACTACAAAGTCGCCGACATGTCCCTCGCTGCCTGGGGCCGTCGCGAAACCTTTATCGCCGAATCCGAAATGCCAGCCCTGATGGGTCTGCGCCGCAAATACGCCGGCGAGCAACCGCTCAAGGGCGCGAAGATCCTCGGCTGCATCCACATGACCATCCAGACTGCCGTGCTGATCGAAACCCTGGTTGCCCTGGGTGCCGAAGTGCGTTGGTCGTCCTGCAACATCTTCTCGACCCAAGACCAGGCCGCTGCCGCCATCGCTGCTGCCGGTATCGCGGTTTACGCCTGGAAAGGCGAGACCGAAGAAGAGTACGAGTGGTGCCTGGAGCAAACCATCCTGAAAGATGGCGCGCCTTGGGATGCCAACATGATCCTCGACGACGGCGGCGACCTGACCGAGCTGCTGCACAAGAAATACCCGCAGATTCTGGACCGCGTCCACGGCGTGACCGAAGAAACCACCACCGGCGTCCACCGCCTGCTGGACATGCTGGCCAAGGGCGAGCTGAAAATCCCGGCCATCAACGTCAACGACTCGGTGACCAAGAGCAAGAACGACAACAAGTACGGCTGCCGTCACAGCCTGAACGACGCCATCAAGCGCGGCACCGACCACCTGCTGTCGGGCAAGCAAGCCCTGGTGATCGGCTACGGTGACGTGGGCAAGGGTTCGTCCCAGTCCCTGCGTCAGGAAGGCATGATCGTTAAAGTCTCCGAAGTTGACCCGATCTGCGCCATGCAAGCCTGCATGGACGGTTTCGAAGTGGTTTCGCCGTTCATCGACGGCCAGAACGACGGCACCGAAGCGAGCATCGACAAGGCGCTGCTGGGCAAGATCGACCTGATCGTGACCACCACCGGTAACGTCAATGTTTGCGACGCGAACATGCTCAAGGCCCTGAAGAAGCGCGCGGTTGTCTGCAACATCGGCCACTTCGACAACGAGATCGACACCGCTTTCATGCGCAAGAACTGGGCATGGGAAGAAGTGAAGCCACAGGTACACAAGGTTCACCGTACCGGTGCAGGCGATTTCGACCCACAGAACGACGACTACCTGATCCTGCTGGCTGAAGGCCGCCTGGTTAACCTGGGTAACGCCACTGGCCACCCAAGCCGCATCATGGACGGCTCGTTCGCCAACCAGGTACTGGCGCAGATCTTCTTGTTCGGCCAGAAATACGCCGACCTGTCGCCAGCCCAGAAAGCCGAGCGCCTGACCGTGGAAGTATTGCCGAAGAAACTCGACGAAGAAGTGGCCCTGGAAATGGTCCGCGGCTTCGGCGGCGTGGTGACTCAACTGACCAAGACCCAGGCCGACTACATCGGCGTGACCGTTGAAGGTCCGTTCAAGCCGCACGCTTACCGCTACTAAGTAACCCGCTCTCTCCTTGTCGGAGCGGGCTTGTGTGGGAGCGGGCTTGCCCGCGATGGCGGTGGGTCAGTTGAAGAATGTATCGACTGACCCACTGCAATCGCGGGCAAGCCCGCTCCCACATTGACGGTGAACACCTTCCGGTTTTTTGAGTTTCCAAGGATACGACCATGTCCCAAGACCGTCGCTACAGCTTCGAGTTCTTCCCGACCAAGACCGATGCTGGGCATGAAAAACTGATGGCGACTGCCAAGCAGTTGGCCAGCTACAACCCCGACTTCTTTTCCTGCACCTACGGCGCCGGCGGCTCGACCCGTGACCGCACGATCAATACCGTGTTGCAGCTGGAAAGCGAAGTCAAAGTTCCCGCCGCTCCGCACTTGTCGTGCGTGGGCGACAGCAAGGCCGACCTGCGCGGCCTGCTGACCCAATACAAGGCTGCCGGCATCAAGCGCATCGTCGCCCTGCGCGGTGACCTGCCGTCCGGCATGGGCATCGCCAGCGGCGAGCTGCGCTACGCCAATGACCTGGTGAGCTTCATCCGCGAAGAAAGCGGCGATCACTTCCATATCGAAGTGGCGGCTTACCCGGAGATGCACCCCCAGGCGCGCAATTTCGAAGACGATTTACAGAACTTCGTGCGCAAGGCCAACGCCGGCGCCGACAGCGCGATCACCCAGTACTTCTTCAACGCCGACAGCTACTTCTACTTCGTCGAGCGTGTACGGGCCATGGGTGTGAACATCCCGATCGTGCCGGGCATCATGCCGATCACCAACTACAGCAAGCTCGCGCGCTTCTCCGACGCCTGCGGCGCCGAGATCCCACGCTGGGTGCGCAAGCAACTGGAAGCCTACGGCGACGACGTCAAGAGCATCCAGGCGTTCGGCGAGCAGGTCATCAGCGAAATGTGTGAGCGTTTGTTGCAAGGTGGCGCACCCGGCCTGCACTTCTATACCCTCAACCAGGCCGATCCTAGCCTGGCAATCTGGAACAACCTCAAGCTGCCCCGCTAAGGTCTGTTCGCAATTGCACCAGGGCCCTCGTTACCGCGAGGGCTTTTGTCGTTTAATACTCCCGGAATGGAAGCCCGCAGTACATGAATACAGCATCCCCGACTCCCCGCCCGCAGCTGGTTTACCTGGTATTCGGCGCCGAGACCTATCATCAGGAAGCGGTATTCAGCATCGCCAGTGCCCTGTCCCACCTGGGCGGCCCCCAGGACATGCCACTGGACATCCAGGTGTTCAGCGACAACCCCGCGCCGTATCGCGACCTGCCGGTGCACGTCCACACCCTGGACGACGCCACCCGCCAACGCTGGAGCGAGCCCCACGGCTACCATTTCCGCACCAAGCACGTGCTGTTGCGCCAAGTCCTTGAGACCGCGGAACGCGCGCTGCTGATCGACACCGACACGTTTTTCCACGACTCGCCCATGGCCCTGTTCGAACGCGTCGCGCCCGGCACCGTGCTGTGCAACGCATTCCACGCCAAGTACGGCGATAACCGCGAAAGCGTGCTGTACAGCGCCCTGGCCAAAATCCTGGCAGACAAGGGCCTGGCCGATGACGACATGCCGCTGCTCAACTCCGGCGTGATGGGCCTGGCGCAGCAGGACGCGCACCTGCTGGACCGCTCCATCGCCCTGATGGACGAGCTGTTCCCCCTGGCCAACGGTGCCTACACCCTGGAAGAGTTCTGCCTGTCGGTGGTCGCCTACCGCACGGTCAACGTACGCCAGTGCCCCGACCTGATCCACCATTACTGGAGCCGCAAGCAGCTGTTCCGCGCCAAGGTCAAGGCGTGGATCGCCAAGCATGGCGCCGCCCCGACCAGCGCGCACGCCCTGGCCGACACGCGCAAGGTCTCTGCGCACCTGCCACGCCCACCGCGCCTGCAACGCCTGATGTACAAGCTGATTACCCTGGCCCTGCCCAAGCGCAAGCAGCAGTTCATCCGCGAAATCCTCTACGGCTGCTACGAACACGAAAACGAGTTCGACCAGGCGTGCGGCCCGGTTTGGTGGGACAAGGCCAAGCAAAACCAGGCCGAGCGGCAGAAGTGCCCGGTGGACGCGCACCAACTGGAGCACTGGTTCGCCAACCCCTTGGTGCGCCTGATTCTGGGCGAGCGCCGCGCGGCGATCTACGAACACCTGATGACCTCGCCGACAACATAGCGCGGTCCGCAGATGCTCGTGCCAGAGCTTTTCTTTAGGGCTTGGGCGTCGTAACCTCAAGGCATGCCCGTCATCCTGAAGCTTGCGACCGCTGCCCTTTTCACTTGCCTGAGCCTGGCGGCTTATGGCGAGAAACTGCGCATTGTCACCGAGCCCTGGGCGCCCTATGTCTACGACGACCAGGGCAGCATGCGCGGGCTGGACTACGAAACCACGGTGATCGTCTTCCAACGCCTGGGGGTTGATGTCGACTGGCAGTTCCTGCCCTGGAAGCGCTGCCTGGCGATGCTCGACCAAGGCCACGCCGACGGCGCGCTGGATATTTTCCACAGCCACGAGCGCGACACGCAGTTGCTCTACCCCAGTGAACCGCTGTCGGAAGTCGAGTTCGTGCTGTTCTACGCCAACGAACACCCTCACCCCGCCAACAGCCTCGACGACCTGCGCGGCCTGACCGTCGGCACTTCGCCGGGCTATCTGTATGGCGGTGCCTTCAGCGAGTCCGGGTTGTTCAACCGCGAGCCGGCCCCCAGCCATGAAGCCAACTTCGGCAAATTGCTGTTGGGGCGCGTCGATCTGGTGATTACCGACCGGCGCGTCGGCCAGCATGTGATCAAGGCACTGGGCCTGGAGGGCAAGGTCAGCCAGGCGCCGGTGGTGGTCAGCCGCCAGCAGCAATTTCTCGCGGTGCGCCGTGGCGCCGGCATGGACCTGCTGGTGCAACGCTTTGCCGCCGAACTCAAGCGCTTCAAGCAAGAGCCCGCGTACATCGCCTTGAGCGCCAAATATGGGGGATTCCAAGCCATTACAGCCTCTGAACACGCCGTTGAGCAGCAGGAAAGCAGCGCGCCGTGATTGCTCTGTTATACTCCGGCCTTTCCGCCAGGCTTACGCCCGGCCGCTGAGGTCTTGAAAAAGGCACCCAACCCCGCTACTGCGCAGCTTTCAGCCCCGCGCGAGCCGGTGGAGTGCCCGCCAGACGCAGCAGGACCGGACGGGATAACGCTCCCCTAAGCGTCATTCACGCCCGGCAAGATTATCCCTTTGGGCCAAGCCCTAACTAAAACAGGATTACTCATGTCCTTTGCTTCCCTCGGTCTCTCCGAGGCTTTAGTCCGCGCCATCGAGGCAGCGGGCTATACCGAGCCTACTCCGGTGCAACAGCGGGCCATTCCCGCCGTGTTGCAAGGTCGCGACCTGATGGTTGCGGCTCAGACAGGTACTGGTAAAACCGGCGGCTTCGCCCTCCCGATTCTGGAGCGGTTGTTTCCCAACGGTCACCCGGACAAATCCCAGCGTCACGGCCCGCGCCAACCGCGCGTACTGGTCCTGACCCCCACCCGCGAACTCGCCGCCCAAGTGCACGACAGCTTCAAGCTGTATGCCCGCGACTTGAAGTTCGTCAGTGCCTGCATCTTCGGCGGCGTTGGCATGAACCCACAGGTTCAGGCCATGTCCCGTGGTGTGGACGTACTGGTTGCCTGCCCGGGTCGTTTGCTCGACCTGTGCGGCCAAGGCAGCGTCGATCTGTCCCACGTGGAAATCCTCGTGCTGGACGAAGCCGACCGCATGCTCGACATGGGCTTTGTCCATGACGTGAAAAAGGTCCTCGCCCGCCTGCCGGCCAAACGCCAGAACCTGCTGTTCTCGGCAACGTTCTCCAACGACATCACCGCCCTGGCCGGCAAGCTGCTGCACAACCCGGAACGCATCGAAGTCACGCCGCCGAACACCACGGTCGAGCGTATCGAGCAGCGCGTGTTCCGCCTGCCTGCCAGCCACAAGCGTGCGCTGCTGGCCCACCTGATCACCGCCGGCGCGTGGGAACAGGTGCTGGTGTTCACCCGCACCAAGCACGGCGCCAACCGCCTGGCCGAGTACCTGGACAAGCACGGCCTCACCGCCGTCGCCATCCACGGCAACAAGAGCCAGAACGCGCGCACCAAAGCCCTGGCCGACTTCAAGGCCGGCAGCGTGCGCATCCTGGTCGCCACCGATATCGCCGCCCGCGGCCTGGATATCGACCAACTGCCACACGTGGTCAACTTCGAGCTGCCAAACGTCGATGAAGACTACGTGCACCGTATCGGCCGTACCGGCCGTGCCGGTCGTTCGGGCGAGGCCATCTCCCTGGTTGCGCCGGACGAAGAAAAACTGCTGAAAAGCATCGAGCGCATGACCAAGCAGAAAATCGCCGACGGCGACCTGATGGGCTTCGATGCCAGCGCCGTAGAGGCCGAAAAGCCAGAAGTGCGCGAGCGTCCAGACGTGCGTAACCCACGCAACCCACGCGGTCCGAAGGGCGATGGCCCGAACGGCGGCGGTGGTGGCGGTGGCCGTCGCGACAAGGGCAAGGACAAGGGCGGCAAAGACAAAGCGCCGACCAACGGCCGTGGCGAACGCCCAGCCCGCGAGCAGAAGCCCCGCGAAGGCACCCCGGCCCGCGAACAGCGCCAGCCGAGCCAACAGACGCCACGCGCCGCTGCCGACCGTGCCCCGGACGAGTTCCTCGACGACGACGTGGACAACTTCGGTAACCGCGTGGACTACGTGCCCCAGGCCAAACCGGCCCAGGGCCGTGGCCGTCGTCCAGGTGCCCCGGCACAGGGCGCAGGCGCAGGTGCTCCACGTAGCGGCCAGCCGCAGGGCGGCCGCCAGAACGCGCCGCGCAACAGCAGCGGCGGCACCACCGGTACGCCACCGGCCAAGCGCAGCGGCCCACGCAGCGGTGCGCCACGTGATGGCCAGGCCCGTCGCGAAGATTCGCGCAGCAACAACCGCCGCCCGGCCCGTGACGACCAGCCGCGTTCGTCCGAGCCTGCGGTGCAGAACCCGCGCGGTGGCCCGGCGCCAAAGATCATCCACAAGGAGTCGAAGGCTGATCGCTTCCCGACACCTGAGCAGTTGGATCAACTGCCAGGCCGCCCTCGTGGTGAAAAACCAGCGCTGCTGACTCGCAACCGCTGAGTTTCAACGCTGCATAAAAATGCCCCGCCTCTCACGACGCGGGGCATTTTTTATGGGCCAGACATAGATCCAATGTGAAAGGGCTTGTGTGGGAGCGGGCTTGCTCGCGAATGCGGTGTTTCAGTTAGTACATATGCAAGCTGATCCACCGCATTCGCGAGCAAGCCCGCTCCCACAGGGGATCCCGTTTCAAACCAATTGATGTATTGAACTGGCAGGCATAAAAAAACCGGATCTCAGGATCCGGTTTTTTCGTGTAACAACAGAATTTACTTCTGCTTCACGCCTTCCAACGAGATGTCCAGATCAACAGTCTGCGAAGAAGGACCTGGGCCTTTGATGCCGAAGTCGTTCAGGTTGACGGTGGTCTTGGCGTTGAAGCCAGCACGTTCGCCGCCCCATGGATCCTTGCCTTCACCGTTGAAGGTAGCCTTGAAGGTCACAGGCTTGGTCACGCCGTGGAAAGTCAGGTCGCCAGTCACGTCGGCCGTCTTGTCGCCGGTGGATTTAACTGCGGTAGACACGAACTTGGCATCGGCAAACTTGGCAACGTCCAGGAAGTCTTTGCTGGCGATGTGCTTGTCACGCTCGGCGTGGTTGGACCACAGGCTGGCGGTTTTCACATCAACAGCGATCTTGCTGGCTTCCGGCTTGGCGGCATCCCAGCTGAACGTGCCATCCCAGTCCTTGAAGGTACCGTGGATGAAGCTGTAGCCCAGGTGGCTGATTTTCCAATCGATGAAGGCGTGTTGGCCTTCCTTGTCGATCTTGTAGTCAGCAGCCATCGCCGAACCTGCGGACAACAGCGCAGAACCAAGTGCCAGAGCGGCGAGAGTCTTTTTCAACATGCTTTCTATTCCTTGTGAGTCGAGGTTGAACATCAGGCTTTGCGCCCCAGCATTCGTGTCAGGGTCACATCACGATCAATGAAGTGGTGTTTCAGTGCAGCCACGCCGTGCAAGCCGGCGAAGACCACCAATACCCAGGCGAGGTACAAATGCACCACGCCGGCGGTGTCTGCCTGGTCCGGTAGCCCGGCAACCACGGCAGGAATCTCAAACAGGCCAAACACCGGGATACCGACACCGTCTGCGGTGGAAATCAGGTAACCGGCAATCATCACGGCAAACAGCCCGAAATAAAGGAACGCGTGGCCAAACGCGGCACCGAGGCGGGTCATGCGGCTGTAGCTGGCCAGCGGTGGCGGCGGCGGGCTGACCAGGCGCCAGACGATGCGCACCAGCATGATGGCGAACAGCGTGATACCAATGCTCTTGTGCAGGTCCGGTGCGTCTTTGCGCCAGGCGCTGTAGTAGTCGAGGCCGACCATCCACAAACCCAGCGCGAACAAGCCAAACACCACCAGGGCCACACCCCAGTGCAAAACCATGCTGACCCAGCCGTAGCGGGCCGGTGAATTGCGTAACTGCATGTACTTAATCCCGTAAGAGCTGCGCCCAAGACTAGCGCGTTACCTATCGAATTAAAGCGGAAAATTTCGCTTTGAAATATCGAGAAATGCGATCTTGAGGGTATGAAGCCTAAATTAACCTCGGATTAAGGACTATCCCGAAGAAACGTGACAGACCGTCCTGTGTTTACTGCCAATTCATCCGTAATGGGTTGTGACACAGCCGCCCATTGCATAGGCTTGCGCGATTGTGGCTTCGAGGAGACGAACGATGGGCTTGAACAACCAGTGGATGCAACGCGACCTCGCGGTGCTGTGGCATCCCTGCACCCAGATGAAAGACCACCAGCAACTGCCGCTGATCCCGATCAAACGGGGCGAAGGCGTGTGGCTGGAAGACTTCGAAGGCAAGCGCTACCTCGACGCCGTCAGTTCCTGGTGGGTCAACGTATTCGGCCATGCCAACCCGCGCATCAACCAGCGCATCAAGGACCAGGTCGATCAGCTTGAGCATGTGATCCTGGCCGGTTTCAGCCACCAGCCGGTGATCGAGCTGTCCGAGCGCCTGGTCAAGATGACACCCGAGGGCCTGACCCGCTGCTTCTACGCCGACAACGGTTCCTCGTGCATCGAAGTCGCGCTGAAAATGAGCTTTCACTACTGGCTCAACCGTGGCCAGCCGAACAAAAAGCGCTTCGTCACCCTGACCAACAGCTACCACGGCGAAACCATCGCCGCGATGTCGGTGGGCGACGTGCCGCTGTTTACCGAGACCTACAAGGCGCTGCTGCTCGACACCATCAAGGTGCCAAGCCCGGATTGCTACCTGCGCCCTGAAGGCGTGAGCTGGGAAGACCACTCGCGCACGATAGCCCAGGTGATGGAGCAGACCCTGGCCGAGCACCACGCCACCGTCGCCGCCGTGATCATCGAACCGCTGATCCAGGGCGCCGGCGGCATGCGCATGTACCACCCGGTGTACCTCAAGCTGCTGCGCGAAGCCTGCGACCGCTACGGCGTGCACCTGATCCACGACGAAATCGCCGTGGGCTTCGGCCGCACCGGCAGCATGTTCGCCTGTGAACAGGCCGGCATCCGCCCAGACTTCCTGTGCCTGTCCAAGGCCCTCACCGGCGGCTACCTGCCGCTGGCGGCCGTGGTCACCACCGATGACGTGTACGACGCCTTCTACGACGACTACCCGACCCTGCGCGCCTTCCTGCATTCCCACAGCTACACCGGCAACCCGCTGGCGTGCGCGGCGGCGTTGGCGACGCTGGATATCTTCGAAGAAGACAACGTCATCGAAAACAACAAGGCCCTGGCCCAGCGCATGGCCAGCGCCACTGCGCACCTGGTGGACCACCCGCACGTCGCGGAAGTGCGCCAGACCGGCATGGTGCTGGCCATCGAAATGGTCCAGGACAAAGCCACCAAGACCGCCTACCCGTGGCAGGAACGCCGCGGCTTGAAGGTGTTCGAGCACGCCCTGGAACGCGGCGCGCTGTTGCGGCCGTTGGGCAGCGTGGTGTACTTCCTGCCGCCGTATGTGATTACGCCGGAGCAGATCGACTTCCTGGCCGAAGTGGCCAGTGAAGGCATCGATATCGCCACTAACAGCAGTGTCAGTGTTGCGGTGCCGAAGGACTTCCACCCAGATTTCCGCGACCCCGGCTGATTCCCCATCCTTGTTGATCGTTCCCACGCTCCGCGTGGGAATGCAGCCTTGGACGCTCCGCGTCCGCCCTGCACACTTCAGAGAACAGAAATGAGACTGTCCCGTTTTTTCACCGACACCCCGCTGAGCCTCGGTGACGTTGAGTTGCCCGAAGCCCAGGCGCATTACATCAGCCGCGTACTGCGCATGGTCGAAGGCGATGCCGTGCAACTGTTCGACGGTTCCGGCCAGGAGTTCCTCGGCAGCCTGCTGGAAGTCGGCAAAAAGCGCGTCACCGTGCAACTCACCGAACGCTTCGACGGCCAGACCGAATCACCGCTGCACATCCATCTCGGCCAGGGCCTGTCCCGTGGCGAGCGGATGGATTGGGCGATTCAAAAAGCCACCGAGCTGGGCGTCAACGCGATCACGCCGATTTTCAGCGAGCGCTGTGAAGTACGCCTCAAGGACGAACGCGCCGACAAACGCCTGCTGCACTGGCGCCAGGTGGCGATCAGCGCCTGCGAGCAATGCGGGCGTTCGACGGTACCGGTGATTCACCCGCCGCTGCTGCTGGCGGATTGGTTGAAACAGACCGAGGCGGATTTGAAGTTGGTGTTGCACCCGGTGGCCGAGCCGATGGTCAGCCATGCCAAGCCATCGAGCCTGGCGTTTTTGATCGGGCCTGAGGGTGGGTTGACGGACAATGAAGTGGAGGTCGCCCAAGCGGCTGGCTACCATGCTGCGCGCCTTGGGCCGCGGGTGTTGCGTACTGAAACTGCGCCAGTGGTGGCATTGGCTGTCGCTCAACAGCTATGGGGAGATTTCTAACCCTCTCCCTTTGCAAACCCAATCAAATTGTGGGAGCTGGCTTGCCTGCGATGGCGGTCTTCCAGCCAACATCTTCGCTGCCTGCCCCACCGCTATCGCAGGCAAGCCAGCTCCCACATTTGGATTGGGTTACCACATCACCAAGTCACCCCATCACTCCACCGGATCGCTGACCGGCTTGGCAATGATCGCCTTCAATTCACTGGTCATCGGGAACTCCAGGTTCAAGCCCTTCGGCGGAATCGGCTGTTCAAACCAGCGCTGGTAAATCCCATTGATCTCGCCGCTGCGGTACAGATCACCCAAGGTCTCGTTGACCACCGCGAGAAACTGCGGGTCATCCTTGCGCACCATGCAGCTGTAGATTTCCCGCGATTGCTCCTCGCCCACCACCACCCAGTTGTGCGGGTCGCGGGCCTTGGCGCGCTCGCCATAGAGCAACGCGTCATCCATGTAGAACGCGGCCGCGCGGCCTGTCTCCAGCATCTTGAACGCCTCGCCGTGGTCCTTGGCGCTGATCACGAACATATTGGCTTTGTGCTCGGCGTTGTAACTCTTGAGAAACCGCTCGTTGGTGGTGCCGGCCGTGGTAACCACGTTCTTGCCCGCCAGGTCGGCAAAGCCCTTGATGCCACTGTCCTTGCCGGTCAGCAACTGGCCCTTCACATAGATAAACCCGTAGGAAAACGCCACCTGCTTCTGCCGCTCGGCAGTTACGCCCGTGGAGCCACACTCCAGGTCCACCGTGCCGTTTTGCACCAGCGGGATGCGGGTTTGCGAGGTGACCAGGTTGTACTTCACCTTAAGCTCGGCCACCCCGGTTTTCTGCTGGATACGCTCGACAATCTTGTTTGCCAGCTCCACCGAATACCCCATGGGTTTGCCACTGTGGTCCCCCACGTAGGAAAACGGCACCGACGCATCGCGATAACCCAAGGTAATGGACTTGGCGCTGGCGATCTTGGCCAGCGCGCCGTCCAACGGTGCCTGGTTCGCGTGGGCCTGTGCGCCCACCAACAGCGCCAGGGTGCAGCCGGTCAACAGGATCTTTTTCATTGTTATTCTCCGTTGGTCTTTGAGTTAGTGACGTACAGCGATCACGCTGATTTCCACCAGCACACTCGGGCGCGCCAGTTCGGCTTGCAGGGTGGTGCGCGTCGGCGCCATGCCCGGCGACAGCCAGGCACTCCACACTTCGTTCATCGGCGCAAAACCACTGCCGATGTCTTTCAAGTAAATCGTCGCATTCAACAGATGATCCTTGTCGCTGCCGGCCTGAGCCAACAGCGCGTCGATCTTGGCCAACACTTCGCGGGTTTGCGTGGCCACGTCCAGGCCGTCACCCGGTACCTGGCCCGAGAGGAACACCAGGTCCTTGAAAGTGACAGCGCCGGACAGGCGGTCGTTGCTGCTGATTCGGTTGATGGTCATGGCTGTATCCTTAAGCGGCGCGGGGCGCCAGGCCCTGCATATCGATGGAAGGGACGTGTTGGCCGATCAATTCGGCGAGCAGTTGGCCGCTACCGCAGGCCAGGGTGAAACCCAGCGCACCATGGCCCAGGTTCAGCCACAGGTTGCGGTACTGGCTGGCGCCAATCAGCGGCACGCCGGTCGGGGTGGCCGGGCGCATGCCGGCCCATTCCACGGCCTGGGTGTAGTCGCCGGCCAGAGGAAACGTCTCAAGTGCCTGGCGTTTCATCAGCGCCAGGCGCTTGGGTTCAAGGCTGGCATCAAAACCGACGATATCCACCATGGCTGCCACCCGCAATTGCTCGCCGATGCGTGCGTAGACGATCTTGCGGTCATAGTCGGTGATGCTCACATTCGGCGCCCGGTGCTGCGCGCCAATCGGCACGCTGAGGCTGTAGCCCTTCAACGGATACAGCGGCAACGACACGCCCAAGTCGGCGCTGCGATACCCGGCGGCCAGCACCAATTGCTCGACCGGCATCACCTCATCACCCAGCTCGATGGCCTGCACCACACCGTCCGCATGACGCAGCCCAGTGACCTTGCGCCCCAGCAAAAACCGGCAACGCCCGGACGCTTCCAGCCGCGCCGCCAAGCGCTGGCAGAAGGCGTGACAGTCGGCCACCTCTTCGTTCGGCGTGTAGATCCCGCCGACAAAACCGCCCCCCGCCAACGCCGGCTCCAGGCTCGCGCAATCGGCGGCCGACAGCACTTGCTGTTGCAGGATATCGGCGACCTTGCTGCGCGCGTGTTCAAAGGAGTTGGCGCTACGAAAGGTCACCAGCTTGCCATTGCGCCGCCAGTCGAAACCGTCCAGGCGATCATCCTCGCGCCATTGCTGCAAGGTGGTCTGGCTCAGCGACGCCAGGCGCAGCAGGTGCGCGGCATTGCGCTGGTTAATCGAGCCGCGGCAGGCGCCGAGAAACGCGGCCATCCAGCGCCATTGCTGCGGGTCCAGGCGCGGGCGCAGCTTCAATGGCGAGTCACCGCGCAGCAACCAACCGATGGCTTGCAGCGGCACACCGGCATCGGCCAGCGGCGCGACATAGCGGTAGGACAATTGCCCACCGTTGGCGAAGCTGGTTTCGCTGCCCAGGCTGTCGCGGGCGTCGATCACCGTCACTTCATGGCCGGCGCGCACCAGCGCATAGGCGCTTGCCAAGCCGATAACCCCGCCACCGATGATGCAAACCTGCCTGCCCATCCCCGCCACCCATCGTTGAATTAAGAGGGCTCAAGACTAGGGGCAGGTGACAGGCCACCGACAATGAATAAAGATGGGCCACCTATAAACAAAGGTTATGGACTTGCCATGCGCCTGCGTCATATCGAAATCTTCCAGGCCATCCGCCAGACCGGCTCCGTCAGCGCGGCCGCGCAGTTGCTGCACGTGTCGCAACCGGCGGTGACCAAGGTGTTGCAGCACGCCGAGTTGCAGCTGGGTTTCCCACTGTTCCTGCGGGTACGCGGCAAATTGCAGCCCACCCCGGAAGCCCTGGCGCTGGAACGCGAAGTCGAGAAAGTCACCGAAAGCCTGCAAGGCGTGCGGCGCCTGGCCAAAAGCCTGCGCCGCGCACCGGGCCAGAGCGTGCGCATCGGCGCCATCCCCGCGCTGGCGCTGTCACTGCTGCCGCCGGCGATCCTGGAATGGAAACGCGACTACCCGGACATGGCCTGCGAACTGTCCAGCGACCACAGCCGCGAGCTGGTGCAGAAGCTGCTGATGCGTGAGATCGATCTGGCGCTGACCCTCAACTTCTCCGGGCATCCGGGGTTGACCACGCAAGTGCTGGCCAATGGCGTGCTGGTGGCGCTGGCGTCCAAAGGCTATTGGACCGACGCCGAACTGAGCGCGCCGCTGCCCTTGGCGGACCTGGCAGGTACGGCATTGATCGGCCTGTCCAGCGCCGATCCGCTGGCAGCCAAACTCGACAGCTACCTGGAAAACGTCGATCCACCGCCACGGGTCACGATCTCGGTGCAAACCTATTCCCTGGCCCGCGCCATGGTGGAATCCGGCGCCGGCCTCACGGTGATCGACCCCTTCACCGCCCTCGGCGCCTCGACGGCCACCACCAGCATCCGCACGCTGACACCGCCGCTGCCGATCACCCTGTACGCGCTGACCCGCGCGGATGAGCCGCCGCCGCATATGTTGGCGAAGTTGTTGGAGATCTTTGGCCTGCGTGCTCAAGAACTGCTGCAACGCCTGTAAGCACACCAAAGCTCCCACATTTGAATTTTGTCGGCTGTTAGAGCACGTACCGCATGATCGCCACGAAATGCAGCAAACTCCCGCCAATCACAAACAAGTGCCAGATCCCATGGGAATGCCGCAGCCGATCCTCAAGCGCAAAAAAGATGATGCCGACGGTATACAGCACCCCACCCGCCGCCAGCCAGGTAAACCCCGCCACTCCCAGCGCTGCGATCAACGGCTTGACCGCCACCAGCACAATCCAGCCCATCACCGCATAGATCACGATCGAAAGGATGCGCGCCTCGGAACGCGGCTTGATCTCCTGCAAGATGCCAATCACCGCCAGCCCCCACACAATCCCGAACAGCGTCCAGCCCCACGGGCCTCTCAAAGTCACCAGGCAAAACGGCGTGTAACTGCCGGCGATCAACAGGTAGATCGAAAAGTGATCGACCTTCTGCATGATCTCTTTCCGCCGCCCACGCACGCTGTGGTACACGGTGGACGCGCTGTACAGCACCAGCAAGGTCACGCCATAGATCGCCACGCTGACAATCTTCCAGGGGCTGCCATCCAGGCTCGCCACCACCAACATCCACACCGCCCCCGCAAAGGCCGCGACCGCGCCGAGCAAGTGGCTCCAGGCGTTGAATCGTTCACCGTGATACATGCGCCATTGACCTCCAATTCCCGTTAGCGATGAGGGGCAAGGGTCCAGCGTTGTGAAGGAGAGTGCAAGGGGCTAGCCAAAGAGTCCCAAAAAGGGACCGACAGGTCCCTTTTTGGGAACGCTCAAGGGTTAGGCCGCCGATGAGGGGGAAATCTGCTCCAGTGCTCGATCCACCAACAACTGCCCAAGCTCTGCCATTTGCTGGATCCCGAGCATGATTGCGCGCTGGGAGGTGTCCAGGTCGAAGGCAAGGTTGCAGGTCATGGCATTGAGGGACGACAGGGTTTCGCTGGCATTGACCAGCAGCGCTTCGGTGTCTTGGTGAGGGTTGACGGTGAAGAGATGAGCAGGAGGGTTGGGTGTAGGTTTGACCATGATGAAACTCCTAAACAGTCAGTAAGGAGCGCCACCGCTCGCTTGCACGCGAATGAGGGTGGCGACCGTGCGCAGGTGTGCAAGACCGGGCCTGTTTAGGACACCCAGCAGGTCCGAAGACCTCCTGCGCGCAGCCGCCATAAAGCAGCGAGCACAAAAAACGCCCGTTGGATGGCTGGGCGTTTGTACGCCTAAACAGTTTCGTCGGACTTGCACGTCCGTGTCACCGTTTTTTGCGATGACGGGACGAAGACTAGGCGCGCCGGCTGCACGCGACAAGTTCATGCCCGGCCCAAAATCTTGCAGGAAAAATCCGAGGCATCGCTCAACGTCGGCAGACAAGAAGTTTCATACAGCGTTTTAGGGTTGTTGCTCGGAGCTGACACTTTTAGCCTCTTTAGCCGAATGCCCAGCGCCATAAGAAGGATCCAGAATGCCCATACACACTCCCCCTCACCCAGGCGAAATCCTGCTTGAAGACGTGATCCCTGCCCTAGGCATCACCATCACCGAAATGGCCCGGCGTCTGGGGTTTGCTCGTGAGACGTTTTCAAGGATTTTGCACGGGCGTGCGCCGGTCAGCCCGGATTTGGCGGTGCGGCTTGAACGGGCAGGCGTGAGCACTGGGCAGCTGTGGCTGTCGATGCAGAGTGCTTATGATTTGTGGCAGGCCGAGCATCGGGAACAGCCGGTGATTGAGCGGTTTGCGCGGATTGAGTAGCGGGCACAGCACTCAAGCCTTGTGAAGATCCACTGTGGGAGCTGGCTTGCCTGCGATAGCGGCATGTCAGTCAGTGCATCAACATCTGATACACCGCTATCGCAGGCAAGCCAGCTCCCACATTCGATCTTCACAGGGCTTGCGATCAGGCCAGGCCGGACTCCACCAACAGCGCCTCCAACCCCAACAAATCCGGCACCTTCGCCACATGCTCCCCCACCTGCACCGCCGCCAGTTCCAGCGCACACAACGGCACATCTACATAACTCAACTGGCTATCCAGCTTGTAGGACCGGGGAATGCCCTGGATCACCAGCGCAATAAACTTCAACGTCGGCCGCCCACCCAAGGTGTTCAACACCACGATCCGCGAACGCTCCCCCGTCATAACCGCGTCACCACACACCGCTTCAAAGCTGATCAGCGGCAATTGCTGGTCGCGCCAGGTCACTTGGCGCAGGTACCACGGTGGCGCATCGCTGGCCGGTTCGCCGCGCTGGTAGTCGATCAGCTCGGCGATGGCCACATTGGGCAGCACCAAATGACGGTCGGCCAATGGCAGCAGCAGGCCGGTAAGTTGGCTGGTGCGGTGGTCAAGCATGGGACTTGCTCCAGTAGGCGATGCTTTCCAGCAGCACCGACTCTTGGTACGGCTTGCCGAGGTAGTCGTTGACGCCGATGGCCATGGCGCGGTCGCGGTGTTTCTGGCCGGTGCGCGAGGTGATCATGATGATCGGCAGGCGCATCAGGCGCGGGTCGTTGCGCACCTGGATGGCCACTTCGAAGCCGTCCATGCGCGGCATTTCGATGTCGAGCAGCATCAGGTCCGGGGTGTGTTCTTCGAGCACGGCGATGGCGTCGATGCCGTCCTTGGCGGTGAGCACGTTCATGCCGTTGCGTTCCAGCAGGCGGCTGGTGACTTTGCGCACCGTCACCGAGTCGTCCACCACCAGCACCAGCAGCGGGCGTTTTTTCAGCGGGTCGTTGAGCAGCAGCGGCGCATCCACCGCCTGCGCCGGCAAGGCCGGTTGGCGCGCGCGGATGTGTGCGAGCAAGTCGATGATCAGCACCACGCGGCCATCGCCGAGGATGGTCGCGCCGGACAAGCCCTGCACCCCGGCAAACTGCGGGCCCAGGCCCTTGACCACGATCTCCCGCGTGCCGGCCATGGCGTCCACATGCACCGCCACCCGCCGTTCATTGCACTGCACCAGCAGCACCGGCACCGGCTGGTACTGGCCGAGCAGTTTCGGGCGGCCGACGGTGTGCAGCAGGTCGCCCAGGTAGAACAATTCGTAGCGCTGGCCGGCGTACTCATAACGCGGCGGGTCTTGCTGATAGTGCCCGGCCAGTTCATGGGGCATGACCCGCACCAGGCCTTCGATGGTGTTGAGCGGGATCGCGTATTGATCGTCCGCGCACTGCACCATCAGCGCGCGGTTGACCGACACGGTAAACGGCAGGCGAATGCGAAAGTGCACGCCCACGCCCGGCGTCGACTCGATAAACATCGAGCCACCGAGTTGGCGCACTTCTTCATGCACCACGTCCATGCCCACGCCGCGCCCGGAAATCTGCGTGATCTTTTCCGCCGTGGAAAACCCCGGTTGCAGGATGAACTGCAACACATCGCGGTCGCTGATCTCTTGGTCCGGCGCGAGCAAACCGCGCTTGATCGCCTTGCGCCGCACAGCTTCCAGCGGCACACCGGCGCCGTCGTCACGCATGTCGAAGACGATGTCGCCGCCTTCGTGGGTCAGGTCCAGGGTGATACGGCCCTTCTCCGGCTTACCCGCCAGCAAGCGCGCATCGCGGGATTCCAGGCCATGGTCCACGGCATTGCGCAGCATGTGTTCCAGCGGCGCCGCCATGCGTTCCAGCACGTTGCGGTCCATCTCGCCTTCGGCGTTGCCGACGATGAATTCCACGTCCTTGCCCAACTCGCCCGCCACCTGCCGCACGATGCGCTTGAGGCGCGGCAACATGCGTTCGAACGGCACCATGCGCGTGCGCATCAGGCCTTCCTGCAACTCGGTGTTGATGCGCGCCTGTTGCTGCAACAGGTCGTGGGCATCGCTGTTGCGCCGGTCGAGGGTGTCCTTGAGGTCGAGCAAGTCGGAAGCGGATTCGGACAGCGCCCGGGACAGCTGCTGCAACTGTGAATGGCGGTCCATTTCCAGCGGGTCGAACTCTTCATAACCCAGGCGCTCGGCCTCGGCCTGCTGGCGGCTGAGGATGCGGCCCTGGGTTTCGGTGTCGAGTCGGCGCAGTTGGTCGCGCATGCGCTCGATGGTGGTTTCCACCTCGCTCAGGGCAATGCGTGCATCGTTGACCTGCTGCTCGATACGGCCACGGAAGATCGAGGTTTCGCCCGCCAGGTTGACCAGGTCATCCAGCAGCTCGGCGGAGATTTTCACCATGTCGGCCGCAGGGTCCACCACCGCTTCCGCCTTGCCCGCCGGCAACGCCACCGGCACCACCGGCTCGGTGCTCGGGTGCACCAGGCTTTTGATGCGCTCGATGAGTTTGTCCACCGAGCCCACCGGCAAGCCGTCCGCCACCGCGTCGACCATCTGCGCCAAACGGTCGTGGCAGCCTTGCAGCAGGGCGAACAATTCCGCCGACGGCGCGAGCAAGCCGGCCGACAAGCCTTCGTAGAGAAATTCCAGCTCGTGGGCCAGATCACCAATCGGCCCGATCTCGACCATGCGCGCGCCACCCTTGAGGGTGTGCAGGTCACGCAGCAGGGTTTCGACTTCCTGGCGGTTGCCCGGCTCGGCCTGCCAGCGCAGCAAGGCGCTGCCGGAGCTGTCGAGGATATCGGCGGCTTCTTCGAGGAAAATATCCAGCAGTTCAGGGTCGGCGCCGGGGCTTTCCACGGCCTGCACCACAGCAGCCGGTGGCGTGCTCTGGCGCAATGCCCGCACCTTGGCCACCAGCTCCGCGCTGTCACTCAGCGGCTGTTGCTGTTGCAGTTCGTCCAGTTGCAGGGCCAGGCGTTCATGGCAGGCCATCAGCACCTGGGACAGCTCGGCGGAGTAACTGTAGCGGCGGTCCACCAAGCCTTCGTAAAGCCCTTCCAGCTCATGGGCCAGCTCGGCCACCGGGGCGATTTCGGCCATGCGTGCGCCGCCCTTGAGGGTGTGCATGTCCCGTTGCAGCGACGACAGCGGCGCGACGCCGTCGGGCTCCAGCAGCCAGCGCTTGAGGGACTGCCCGGCGCTGTCGAGGATGTCCACGGCTTCTTCGAGGAAGATCTCGACGATCTCATCGTCCACCGCCGTATCCTGGTCCAGCTTCGCCGTGGCAGCGCCCAGTTCGGCGATGCTCAGCGCGCGGCTGCCGTCGCTTTTGACCAGGCCAGTGGCGGACGGGTCGAGGGCTTCGTCCAGCAGTTCGCGCAGGGCTTGCAGGCGCGCCGGCACCGGGCTGATCTCTTGGCCGGCGGCGAGTTGGTCGAGCATGTTGATCAGCGCTTCATGGGCCAGTTCGGCCTCATGGAAGAAGCGCTCGCTGACCGCCAGGCTGCTCTCTTCCACGGCGCCATACAGGTCGAGCAAGGCTTCGCACAGTTCGTCGATGGCGTGCAGGTCGGCAATGTGCGCGCCTTCCCCCAGCGTGGTCAGTTCGTCCAGCAGCGCGGTGAGTTCCTGGCGCTCGCCGGGGTGCTGTTGCCAGCGGCGCAGCAAGGTTTCGGCGTCGAGCAGGATGTCCATGCCCTGGGCCAGGAAGTTGGCGATCAACTGCGGGTCGCGCTTGATCCGCAGGCCGGTGTTGGGCGCGTCGAGCAAGGCGGCCAGTTGCTGATCGAGCAAGGCCTGGATGCGCTCGATCAGGTCCGGCGCGCCTTTGATCGGCGCCAGCGGGTCGCGGTCCAAGTGGCGCAGGCCGCGCTGGAACAGGCCTTCGGCTTCCAGCAACAGCTCCACTTCATCCAGGTCCAGCGGCAGGCGGTGCGCCTTGTATTCGCGGGTCAGGTGATCCAGCGGCCGCGCCAGTTCGGCGATGGGCAGCACACCGGCCATGTACGCACTGCCCTTGAGGGTGTGCAGGGCGCGTTGCAGTTCATCGCTGACTTGCAGCGGCATGTGTTCGGTGGCTTGTTGCAGGAAGTGGTTGAGGCTGTCCAGATGGCTCTGGGCTTCGTTGCGGAAGATCTCCAGCAGCATCGGGTCATGGGGTTCGGCGGCCGGCACGGCGGTGCCACTGGCCAACGCGTGGGCGCGGGCGGCCAGGGCGTCGACTTCATCGCGCTGGTGCTGGTCGTCGGTGGCGAAGTCGGCGATCAATTCCGGCAGCAGGGCCACCGCTTCATCCAGTACCTGTTGCACCTCTGGGCCAAGGTTCACGCTGCGCTCCAGCACGCGGTTGAGCAGGTTTTCCACGGCCCAGGCCAGCTCGGCCAGGACCAGCGCGCGGACCATACGGCCGCTGCCTTTCAAGGTGTGGAAGGCGCGGCGCATCTCGCCCAGGGCGGTTTTATCGGCCGCGCTCGCCAGGTGGCGGTGCAGCACGTCAAGGACTTCATCCGTCTCTTCGAGGAACACTTCGCGCAGTTCGTCGTCGATGGGCTCTTCGTCGGCCGGTGGCGGCAGCAGGCTGCCCGGGCGTTGCAGCGCGGGCGGGTTGAGGCGCGACGTCGGGTTGGCCAAGGCGTCAAACTGCGACTGGCTCGGCGCAGTTTCCGTCGACAGTGCACCGTCCGGCGCCACCAGCGCTTGGCGCCAGGGTTTTTCCGCGGGCAGGTAACCCAGCGCCGCCAAGGCCTGGGTGGCGGTTTCCAGGACCCGTTCGCCGTCGGCGTCCGCGTCCTGCAGCATGCGTTCGAGGTAGTACTCCAGGCTGCTGATCACGTCGGCGAAATGCGCCAGGTCGTCCGCGGACGGCGCCGTGTCATTGAGCATCAGTTCTTCATCGACGTAATCGGTGCAACCGCGCATCAGGCTCGCCGCCCGTGGCAGCGGGATCATCGCCAACGCGCCGCGCACCTGGCTGAGCAGTTCCGGCAGGGATTCCAGGCGTTGGTTGTCCCAATCGGCTTCCAGGCAGTCGATTACCAGCTCTTTGGCCTGGCGCAGGCACTGGCACGATTCGCGGATCACCAACTGGTGGATCTGCGTCAGGTCGGTGGTGGGCAAGCGGCTTTCTTCGCGGCTTTCCGGCTCGACGGTGCCGACCATCCCCGCCAGCGTCGCTTCGACGTAAAGCAACGCGCCCGCAACGTCCATCAACACGGCGTCGTTGGGTTCGCGTTGGCCTTGGGCCAGGCTCAGCACCACGGCGAGCTGGTCGATGATGACTTTGCGCGGCTGGCCGAAACCCAGTACGGCGAGGGTGTCGGCGATCTGGCGCAGCGGCGCGAGCAGCGCATCGAGGTCACTGGTGTGCTGGCGGTCACTGCGCACGAACAGGTCGAGGCGTTCCTTGACCCGCACCAGTTCTTCGCACAAGGCACCGAGCACCGAACCCATGGCATTGCGATCCGGCCCGGCCAAACGTGCGCGCTCGGCATCCACCACCGCGCTGTCGGGCAAGGCTTCATCCAGGCCGTAGCGCTCCTTGAGGCTTTGCATGCGCGGCGTAGGCCGGGTGACTTTGGCCACGTAGAACAACAGGCTCTTGAGTAAATCATCCGGCGCCGGCTGGTTGATGCCGCCGATACCT
Organism: Pseudomonas sp. Marseille-Q1929; assembly: GCF_017316265.1. Classification (NCBI taxonomy): domain Bacteria; kingdom Pseudomonadati; phylum Pseudomonadota; class Gammaproteobacteria; order Pseudomonadales; family Pseudomonadaceae; genus Pseudomonas; species Pseudomonas sp. Marseille-Q1929. Next base: position 476,700 of record NZ_JAFLWU010000002.1, on the reverse strand, counting down.
TGGGCCAGCAGACGCTTGAGTTGTTTGTCGCTGGCCTTGAGCAGGCTGCGCAGCGCCGGGCTGTTGGCGATCACGCCAGTGAGCATGCCTTCGACCAGCGCCGAGGTGACTTGCCACAGCGGCAACAACGGCGCGCCCTGGCACAGGGCTTCGAGGCGCGCGAAGACCCGCGCCATGTCTTCCAGGTTGCTCGGGCCATGGTCTTCGCGCAGCAACCCGGCGAGGGCTTGTTGCAACAGTTGGTGCCACTGGCGCAGTTGCGCTTGCAGGTCAGGCGTCGCGCGTTGGGCCAGGGCTTCGTCGGGTAACGGCGCAATCGACAGCAGTTGCGGGCTGAACAGACTGGTTTCCGACAACAGGCTTTCACCGCGCGCACTGCGCAGGTCGTTGAGCAGCGGCAGCACCACCAGCGGCAAGTCGCGGCGGGCGCTGTGTACGCGGTCGAGGTACAGCGGCAGTTGGCTGAGGGCCTGTTGCAGGAGGCGGATACTTTCATCGCGCTGGCTGACCTGCCCGGCCTGGAACGCCAGGGCCAGGTGTTCGATCTCTTCGGCCAGCAACGCCGCGCCGTAGAACTCGACCATTTGCAGGGCGCCATGCACCTGATGGATGCCGGCCAGGCACTGGGCGATGACGGCGCTGTCGCCAGTTTCGACAAACGCGTCCAGCGCCGAACGGGCCTGTTTCAGGGTTTCGGCAATGTCGCCCTTGACCCATTCGAGGGCCACGTAGTCGTGCCGATCAACCATAACTGCTCCGCTTAGAATTCGTGGGTTGCTGGTGGTGCACTGATCTCGACATCAATGGAGATCAACTGTGGGAGCTGGCTTGCCTGCGATGGCGGCGGGTCAGCTAAGCAGGTGTCGACTGGAAGACCGCTATCGCAGGCAAGCCAGCTCCCACAGGGGTTCCGCATTTCAATGGTCGGCCTGCTTGGCGGGCGGGAGGGTGAACCCCGACACCGACCTGCGCAACTGGCTGGCCATCTTCGCCAGGTTGCCGATGCTTTCGGCAGTGGCCGTCGAGCCCGACGAGGTCTGGCTGGTGATCTGCTGGATCACATTCATGGTCAGGGAAATCTGCCCCGCCGACGAGGTCTGCTGCTGCGCCGCATTGGAAATGCTCTGGATCAGCGCCGCCAGGGTTTTCGATACGCCTTCGATCTCTTCCAGGGCCACGCCGGCGTCTTGCGCCAGCCGTGCGCCGCGCACCACTTCGGTGGTGGTCTGTTCCATGGAGATGACCGCTTCGTTGGTGTCGGCCTGGATCGCGCGCACCAGGGTTTCGATCTGTCGCGTGGCCGCGGATGAACGCTCGGCCAGGCGCTGCACTTCATCGGCAACCACGGCAAAACCGCGACCGGCGTCCCCGGCCATGCTGGCCTGGATCGCGGCGTTAAGGGCAAGGATGTTGGTCTGGTCGGCGATGTCGTCGATCAGGCTGACGATGTCGCCAATCTCCTGGGACGACTCACCCAGGCGCTTGATGCGCTTGGCGGTGTCCTGGATCTGCTCGCGAATGTTGTCCATGCCGTGGATGGTGTTGTGCACCACCTCGTTGCCCTTGTTGGCGATCTCCACCGAGCGCTCCGCCACCGCCGAGGATTCGGCGGCGTTGGCCGAGACCTGGTCGATGGACTGGGCCATCTGGTTGATCGCGGTAGAGGCTTCGGCAATCTGCTGGGCCTGATGCTCCGAGGCCTGGGCCAGGTGCATGGCGGTGGCCTGGGTGTCCTGCACCGCGCCGGCGACCTGGCCGGCGGTGAGGTTGATGGTGGCGACCAGGTCGCGCAGCTGGTCCACGGAATAGTTGATCGAATCGGCGATGGTGCCGGTGAAGTCTTCGGTCACCGAGGCGGTCACGGTGAGGTCGCCGTCGGCGAGGTCTTCGATTTCATCCAGCAGGCGCATGATCGCGTTCTGGTTACGTTCGTTCTTCTCGGCGGTCTCGTGCAACTGGCGGTTGGTTTCACGCACCATCACCAGGCCGATCAGGATGATCGAGGCCAGCGCCAGCAAGCCCAGGACGTAGCCGCCGATGGTGTCGAAGGTGCGCCCGCTGGCGAGGTTTTCAAAGCCGGTGGCCAGGTGCGAGGCTTCATCAAGCAGGGTTTGCGAGAGGTTGAAGATATTGCTCGCCGAGGCGCGCACCTGGAACAGTTGCGGCGAGGTTTCGAGGATTTCATCCACGGAGCCGGAGACAAACTCGAACAGCTCCGAAATCTCCGCCAGCCGCGCGCGGGCGTCGCGGTCTTCGACCTGGGTGATGCGCAGCCCGGCGTTGCCCTGGAGCATGCCGTTGAGCACCTGGCCGAAGCGGTTGGCGTCGCGGCCAAAGGCGTCGGCGGCCTGCACGGCGGTTTCGTCGCCGGCCAACACGGTATTGACCGCACCGAGGATGCGCTCGGCCAGCAACGATTGGCGCTGGGCCAACGCCACCTGGCTGGCCGGGGCGCCGCGTTGCAGGAGAATATCGACGACCTTTTCCGACTCCATCTGCAATTGCGGCACGGTTTCGGCAAGGGTCGCGGCCACCTGGTGCAGGGACAATACCGTTTGTTCGCTGGCGAGGATGGCGTCGGTGTTTTTCAGCAGCGCTTCCCAGTCGGTCTGCACCGCGCGCATCTCGGCGCGTACCGCACTGGGTGCGGCGGGCAGGCCGGTTTCCGGGTCGCCTTTTTTCAGGTAGCCCCAGCGCTGGGCGAAGTCGTTGCGCGCCTCGCCGAGCAGTTTGAACGCGGCCGCTTTACCGGCTGCGGCTTCGGTGGCGTTCTTGGCGATGCGTTGGGACAACACGCGCAATTCACCGGCATGGCCGATGTACTGCTTGTCGTAGGTGGACTGGGTGTTGAGGTAGGCAAAGTTGGCGAACAGCAGCATGATGAACACGATCAGCGCGATAAACAGCACGATGATCTGTGAGCGGCTGCGCGAGCCGGCCTGGGGTTTTGGCGTGGTAGCAGTGGTCATGCGGCGACATCCATGAAGCCTGGGGCCTGGGCCAGAGCGAAGGGGCTGAAGACCTGCCACAGCTGATCGCCGTCGAACTGGCCCTGGATAAATGGCGCGCCGGCGCTGGCGTTCGCCAACAGCGCGTCTTGTGCGAAATGCTGCATACCCACCACCTCGTCCACCAACAGGCCGACAAACAGGTCGTTGTATTCCACCACCAGCACGCGCCGTTGCTTGCGTGCCTTGGACAACGCCTGGCCGAGGAACCCACCCAGGTCCATCACCGGCAGCAAACGCCCACGCAGGTTAGCCACTCCCTTGACCCAGGCCTTGACCCCGGGCATTAAAGTGCAACGCGGCTCATGCAGGACTTCGGCCACTTCGCCCATCGGCGCGACAAACCAATGCGCTCCCACGCGAAACCCGATCCCGCTCCAACCCTGCTGGCGGGTTTCCTGGGACGGCAGGTCGGCGGCCAGCAAGCGGCAGCGGCGGTCGATGTCCAACAACAGCTCGAAGGCGGTTTGCGACTCGGTCATGATCGCCTGCCTTCAGCCGGCCAGCACCGAGTTCAGGGTCTTGATCAGGGTCTCTTCTTCGACCGGCTTGGTCAGGTAGTCCCGAGCGCCCTGGCGGGTGCCCCAGACCTTGTCGGTTTCCTGGTCCTTGGTGGTGATGATGATCACCGGGATGTGGCTGGTTTCGGCATCCTTGGTCAACTGGCGTGTGGCCTGGAAGCCGTTCAGCCCTGGCATCACGATATCCATCAACACCGCGTCGGGCTTCTGGTCACGGGCCAGGGCCACGCCATCGGCGCCGTTCTCGGCCTTGAGGACCTGGTGGCCATGCTTTTCCAGCATGCTGGTCAATTTGTACATTTCGGTCGGCGAATCGTCGACGATCAGAACACGTGCCATGGTTTTCCCCACTACATTGGTGGACGCCGGCCCTTGTGGGGCGGTGTCAGTGTGCTTGTTCTACTGCGGCGAAGGCAGGCACGTAGGCCTTGATCGCACCCAGCAGTTCTTCCTTGCTGAACGGCTTGGTCAAAAACTGATCGACACCGACGATACGCCCCTTGGCCTTGTCGAACAGGCCGTCCTTGGAGGACAGCATGATCACCGGGATCGACTTGAACGCCGGGTTGTTCTTCACCAGGGCGCAGGTCTGATAGCCATCCAGGCGCGGCATCATGATGTCGACAAAGATAATGTGCGGGTGATGATCAACAATCCGCGCCAGGGCATCGAAACCGTCGATGGCCGTGATGACCTCGCACCCTGCGTTCTTCAACAGGGTTTCGGCGGTGCGGCGGATCGTCTTTGAATCGTCGATCACCATCACTCTCAAGGCGTTGGAATGCTGTTCCATATCTGCTCTACCATCGCCACAGCGAATCGGTTTTCGGTGTGTACTGCCTGATGTTGCACAGGATGAGCGCTAGAAGCCTTGGAATTCAAGGGCTGCTGCGCCGTGGCAGTCTTTTTAGCACAGTCTCCGGGCGCAATCTATCGAGCAACCGGCCAGGTGGTTTTTCCTTGACCCACAACAGCCGCAGCGCCACTCTGACGCCACTTTTATGCGCCCTAATTTGCTAGAGGAAATCCCCCATGAGCGTTCGCGTCGGCATTGTCATGGACCCTATCGCCAGCATTTCCTATAAAAAGGACAGCTCGCTGGCCATGCTCCTGGCCGCTCAGGCCCGTGGCTGGACCCTGTTCTATATGGAACAGCGCGACCTGTACCAGGGCGACGGCGAGGCCCGCGCGCGCATGCGCCCGTTGCAGGTGTTCGCCAACCCTGAGAAGTGGTTTGAACTGCAGGACGAAGTCGACAGCCCGCTGAGCGACCTCGACGTGATCCTGATGCGCAAGGACCCGCCGTTCGACATGGAGTTCGTCTACTCCACCTACCTGCTGGAGCAGGCCGAACGCGCCGGCGTGCTGATCGTCAACAAGCCGCAAAGCCTGCGCGACTGCAATGAAAAGCTGTTCGCCACCCTGTTCCCACAATGCACACCGCCGACCGTGGTCAGCCGCCGCGCCGACGTACTGCGTGAATTCGCCGCCAAGCACGGTGATGTGATCCTCAAGCCGCTGGACGGCATGGGCGGCACCTCGATCTTCCGTCACCGCGCCGGCGACCCGAACCTGTCGGTGATCCTCGAAACCCTGACCGCCCTGGGCACCCAGCAGATCATGGGCCAGGCCTACCTGCCGGCGATCAAGGACGGCGACAAGCGCATCCTGATGATCGACGGCGAGCCGGTGGATTACTGCCTGGCGCGCATCCCGGCAGCCGGCGAAACCCGCGGCAACCTGGCGGCCGGCGGCCGTGGTGAAGCGCGGCCGTTGTCGGACAAGGACCGGTGGATTGCTTCGCAAGTGGGTCCAACTCTGCGGGAAAAGGGACTGCTGTTTGTAGGCCTGGACGTCATCGGCGAGCACCTGACCGAAATCAACGTCACCAGCCCGACCTGCATTCGCGAGATCGACAACGCCTTCGGCACCAATATCGGCGAAATGCTGATGGCCGCCATCGAGCGCAAGCTACAAGCCAAGTGACATAGAACAGCCGGACACAAACCAACATTGCGTTATCATGCGCCACCTGTGAAACGCGCGATGTTGGTTCCTTTGTCATGACACTCCCGTCCGATCTGCCCCCCGAACTCTCCCACAGCGGCGTGCGCCCGGCTGATCGGCTCGGATTTACCCTGTTCCTCGCGGCGTTGATTCACCTGGCCCTGATCCTCGGCATCGGCTTCACCATGGTCGAGCCCAAGCAGATCACCCGCACCCTGGAAATCACCCTCTCCACGTTCAAGAGCGAAAAGGCGCCCGAAAAGGCCGACTTTCTCGCCCAGGACAACCAGCAGGGCAGCGGCACCCTGGACAAGAAAGCAGTGCCCAAGACCACCGAAGTGGCGCCGTTTCAGGACAACAAGGTGAATAAGGTCACCCCGCCACCGACGCCCAAGCCCGAGGTCAAGCAGGCGGCGCCCAAGGCCACTGTGACCACCGTGGCGCCCAAGCCGCAAAAGGCCCCGACCCAGCCCGAAAAAGCCAAGACCGAGCCACGGCCCGAGCCCGTGAAACCGGCGCCGACCTTCGACAGCTCGCAACTGTCCGACCAGATCTCCAGCCTCGAAGCCGAACTGGCCAACGAACAACAGTTATATGCCAAGCGCCCGCGTATCTACCGCCTGAACGCGGCCTCGACCATGCGCGACAAGGGCGCCTGGTATAAGGATGAGTGGCGCAAGAAGGTCGAGCGCATCGGCAACCTCAACTACCCGGACGAAGCACGGCGCCAGCAGATCTATGGCAATTTGCGCTTGTTGGTGTCGATCAACCGCGATGGTTCGTTATATGAAGTGCAGGTGCTGGAATCCTCCGGCCAACCGCTGCTGGACCAGGCCGCCCAACGCATCGTGCGCCTGGCCGCACCGTTTGCCCCGTTTACCGGGGACTTGAACGACATCGACCGCCTGGAAATCATCCGCACCTGGAAATTTGCCAAAGGCGACCGTCTCTCCAGTAACTGACTGCCGACAGATCGTTCCCACGCTCTGCGTGGTAACGCCACCCCGGACGCTCCGCGTCCCGCTACAAAGGCGTGACGCGGAGCGTCACAGGATGCATTCCCACGCAGAGCGTGGGAATGATCTTCCAACGCGCGGCTTGTCAGTTCGCCCCTCCAACGCCACACTAGCGGACATGAAAAACGTCAGCCCGACCTACCTCAAGCACCAATTCCTGATCGCCATGCCCCACATGGCCGACCCGAACTTTGCGCAGACCTTGACCTACATCGTCGAGCACACGGCCAATGGTGCCATGGGGTTGGTGGTGAACCGCCCGCAAGACCTGAGCCTGGCGGATATCCTTGAGCAACTGCGCCCCGAGATCGACCCTCCGGCCCGTTGCCAGGGCGTGCCGATCTACATCGGCGGGCCGGTACAGACCGATCGCGGTTTTGTGCTGCACCCCACCGGGCCGAAGTTCCAGGCCACGGTCGACCTTGAGGGTGTGTCGCTGTCCACGTCCCAGGACGTGCTGTTCGCCATCGCCGACGGCGTGGGCCCCGAGCAAAGCGTGATCACCCTCGGTTATGCTGGCTGGGAAGCCGGGCAACTGGAAGCGGAACTGGCCAGCAACGCCTGGCTGAGCTGCCCGTTCGACGCCGACATCCTGTTCAACACCCCCGTCGAACTGCGCCTGGAGGCCGCGGCCGCCAAGCTGCGCGTCAACCTCAACCTGTTGACCAGCCAGGCGGGGCACGCCTGATGGCTTTGCGTTTGATCCTCGGGTTTGACTACGGCACCAAACAGATCGGCGTAGCGGTAGGCCAGGTCATCACCGGCCAGGCCCGCGAGCTGTGCACCTTGAAAGCCCAGAACGGCATACCGGACTGGAACCAGGTCGAAGCCCTCATTAAAGAGTGGAAGCCCGACGCCGTGGTGGTCGGCCTGCCCCTGAACATGGACGGCACCCCCAGCGATATGTGCCTGCGCGCCGAAAAATTCGCCCGCCGCCTCAATGGCCGCTACAACCTGCCCTTCTATACCCACGACGAACGCCTCACCACCTTTGAAGCCAAGGGTGAACGCCGCGACCGTGGCGGCCAGAAGGGCAGCTACCGCGACAACCCCGTCGACGCCATCGCCGCCGCTTTGCTGTTGCAGGGTTGGCTGGATGAAAACACCGCTTTATTTGAATCCTGACTGACGCGGCTTGCCGCGTCTTTTTACGTTTGAGCCCGGACCTTGCCTGCGCCAAGGCCTTGAAGGAGCCACCATGAGCTTGCCGAACCCTGCCGAACTGATCAGCCAGATGGCCAAAAGCCTCACGGCCCATCTGCAACACCGCGCCATCAGCGAGCCGCGCTTCATCGGCATTCGCACCGGTGGCGTCTGGGTCGCCCAGGCCTTGCTGGAAGAGCTGGGCAGCGATTCGCCCCTCGGCACCCTGGACGTGTCCTTCTACCGCGACGACTTCAGCCAGAACGGCCTGCACCCGCAAGTACGTCCGTCGGCCCTGCCGTTCGAAATCGAAGGCCAGCACCTGGTGCTGATCGACGACGTGCTGATGAGCGGGCGCACGATCCGCGCCGCCATGAACGAACTGTTCGACTACGGCCGCCCGGCCAGCGTGACGCTGGTGTGCCTGCTGGACCTGGACGCTGGCGAATTGCCGATCAGCCCGGATGTGGTCGGCGCCACGCTGTCGCTTGCCCCCCACCAGCGGGTAAAATTGTCCGGTCCCTCGCCGCTCGAACTCGAACTGCAAGACCTCGCCCTTTAAACCCCTTGTAAAGAGTCCCCGCGATGACGCCTCTAGATGCCAAGCGCCCGCTGCAGCTCAATGCTCAGGGTCAGTTGCAACACTTTTTGTCCCTCGACGGTTTGCCCCGCGAACTGCTCACCGAAATCCTCGACACCGCCGACTCGTTCCTCGAAGTCGGTGGCCGCGCGGTGAAGAAGGTCCCGCTGCTGCGCGGCAAGACCATCTGCAATGTGTTCTTCGAGAACTCCACCCGCACCCGCACCACCTTTGAACTGGCGGCCCAACGGCTGTCGGCCGACGTGATCACGCTGAACGTGTCCACCTCGTCGGCCAGCAAGGGCGAAACCCTGCTCGACACCCTGCGCAACCTCGAAGCCATGGCCGCCGACATGTTCGTCGTACGCCACGGTGACTCCGGCGCCGCGCACTTCATCGCCGAGCACGTGTGCCCGCAGGTCGCGATCATCAACGGCGGCGACGGCCGTCACGCCCACCCGACCCAGGGCATGCTCGACATGCTCACCATCCGTCGGCACAAGGGCAGCTTTGAAAACCTTTCGGTGGCCATCGTCGGCGACATCCTGCACTCGCGGGTGGCGCGTTCGAACATGCTCGCCCTGAAAACCCTGGGTTGCCCGGACATCCGCGTGATCGCGCCAAAAACCCTGCTGCCGGTCGGCATCGAGCAATACGGCGTGAAGGTCTACACCGACATGGCCGAAGGCCTCAAGGATGTGGACGTGGTGATCATGTTGCGCCTGCAACGCGAGCGCATGTCCGGTGGCCTGCTGCCAAGCGAAGGCGAGTTCTACCGCCTGTTCGGCCTGACCACCGCCCGTTTGGCCGGTGCCAAGCCGGATGCCATCGTGATGCACCCGGGCCCGATCAACCGTGGCGTGGAGATTGAGTCGGCGGTGGCCGACGGTCCGCAATCGGTAATCCTGAACCAGGTCACCTACGGCATCGCCATCCGTATGGCCGTGCTGTCCATGGCCATGAGCGGGCAAACCGCGCAACGTCAATTCGAGCAGGAGAACGCCCAGTGAAGCTCAGCATCCTCGGCGCCCGCGTCATCGATCCGGCCAGTGGCCTGGATCAAGTTACCGATCTGCACCTGGAAGCCGGCAAGATCATTGCCATCGGCGCTGCGCCTGCCGGTTTCAGCCCGGTGGAAACCATCGACGCCAAAGGCCTGGTGGCCGCGCCTGGCCTGGTGGACCTGAACGTCGCCCTGCGCGAACCGGGCTACAGCCGCAAAGGCAGCATCATCAGCGAAACCCGCGCCGCAGCAGCCGGTGGCGTGACCAGCCTGTGCTGCCCGCCGCACACCAAGCCGATCCTCGACACCTCGGCGGTGACCGAGCTGATCCTCGACCGCGCCCGTGAAGCCGGCAATTGCAAAGTGTTTCCCATCGGCGCCCTGAGCAAAGGCCTGGAAGGCGAACAACTCGCCGAACTGATCGCCCTGCGCGACGCCGGTTGCGTGGCCTTCGGCAACGGCCTGGAAAGCTTTCGCAGCACCCGCACCCTGTGCCGCGCCCTGGAATACGCGGCCACCTTCGACCTGACGGTGATCTTCCACTCCCAGGACCGCGACCTGGCCGAAGGCGGCCTGGCCCATGAAGGCGCCGTGGCCAGTTTCCTCGGCCTGCCGGGCATTCCGGAAACTGCCGAGACCGTGGCCCTGGCCCGCGACCTGCTGCTGGTGGAACAAAGCGGCGTGCGCGCGCACTTCAGCCAACTGACCAGCGCCCGCGGTGTGGCCCTGATCGCCCAGGCCCAGGCCCGTGGCTTGCCGGTGACGGCGGATGTAGCGCTGTATCAGCTGATTCTGACGGACGAGGCGCTGATCGACTTCTCCAGCCTGTACCACGTGCAGCCACCGCTGCGCACCCGGGCCGACCGTGACGGTTTGCGGGCAGCAGTGAAGTCGGGCGTGGTTTCGGCGATTTCCAGCCATCACCAACCCCACGAACGGGACGCCAAGTTGGCGCCGTTTGGCGCGACAGAGCCGGGGATCAGCAGTGTTGAGCTGCTGTTGCCGTTGGCGATGACGTTGGTGGAAGAAGGTCTGCTGGACTTGCCGACGCTACTGGCACGCCTGAGCAGCGGCCCGGCCGAGGCCTTGCGCCTGCCGGCAGGCAAGCTGGCAGTGGGTGCGGCAGCGGACGTGGTGCTGTTTGACCCGGCCAGCTCCACCGTGGCGGGCGAGCATTGGCTGTCGAAGGGTGAAAACTGCCCGTTCATGGGTCATAGCCTGCCGGCGGCGGTGCGTTACACCCTGGTCGACGGCCGGATCACCTACCAGGCCTGATAAGTAGTTCCACACTTAAATGTGGGCACGGTCAATGTGGGAGCTGGCTTGCCTGCGATAGCATCACCGCGGTGTGACTGATACACCGAGGTGCCTGCATCGCAGGCAAGCCAGCTCCCACAAAAGCCAGCTCCCACAGTTGGTTTTGCATAAGCCTCTAGAAACTCAGCGGCCGCCATTGCGCTCGGCATTGCGGATCGAAATCTGCGTATTCAACGTCCAGAAGTCATACAGCACCCCCACCAGGAACAAACCACCGGTCAGCAGGTAGATCAAACCGGTGATCCATTTGCCCTGGTACATGCGGTGCACACCGAACACCCCCAGGAACGTCAACAGAATCCAGGCCACGTTGTATTCGATGGGCCCGGCGGTAAACCGCAGGTCGGCTTCACGGTCCATGGCCGGGATCAGGAACAGGTCGATCAGCCAGCCAATGCCCAGCAGGCCGAAGGTGAAAAACCAGATCGTGCCGGTCACGGGTTTGCCGTAATAGAAGCGGTGCGCGCCGGTAAATCCGAAAATCCAGAGCAGGTAACCGATTACCTTGCTGTGCGTGTCGTGCTGCGAAACATCGTGCCGATAGGTGTTCATGGCGTACCTCTTTTGCCTCGATAGATAAATATTTTCATTTTCTTTGTGACTTTTTTACGGGCGCCCGACGTGTGGCCGATGGTATCTTCCCTCCCGCAAAGCCTTATGCCACCTGACTTGTGTAGGACAATTGCGGCGATTCGTCGCGTTTTTGCTGACTTTGACCCCAAGGTTCAATCGACAAACGGCCTTATAACGACACAAAAAGCTGTTATAAAGTTGCGCGCAAACCAAAAAGAGCCACGCCTAATGCGACCATTTTTCAAGACATGGCTAACCATTTGCCTATTAATGCCACTGGCCGCCCACGCCACCAATCGTGAGCAACGACTTCCGAACGTTAATGGTTTCACCCCTAAAGTTCACAGCACACCCGGCACCAGCAAAGCGGTCAAACTGACCGTCAACCGCCCGACTCAACTGAGCAAGGCCCACGCCAACGGCCTGGTCGGCGTCAACACCAAGCAAAGCAGCAATGTCCTCAGCCGCGCCGTCAACGTGCTCGGTACCCCTTATCGTTGGGGCGGCAGCAGCCCAAGTAAAGGGTTCGATTGCAGTGGTTTGGTGAAATACGCGTTTAACGACGTTGCCGCCGTGGACCTGCCGCGCACTTCCAATGCCATGGCCGCCGGCCACGGGCAGAAGGTGGATCGCAAGGACTTGAAGCCGGGCGACCTGTTGTTCTTCAAACTGAAGAGCCGCCAGGTCAACCACGTTGCCATCTACCTGGGCAACGACCGCTTCATCCACGCACCGCGTCGTGGCAAGTCGGTGAGCATCGACACGCTGAAGAAGCCGTTCTGGGACAAGAACTACGTGATTGCAAAGCGCGTGTTGCCGAAAGAGCAGAACAATAACCTGCGGGTTGTTCAGCGCTGATCTTATAGACCCTTGGCTCCCCATCTGGAATGCAATCCAATGTGGGAGCTGGCTTGCCTGCGATGCGGGCACCTCGGTCTAACTGATACACCGAGGTGCCCGCATCGCAGGCAAGCCAGCTCCCACATTGATCCCACTGTTTGCTAGATGTCTGCTGGCACCCTCGCCTTCTCCCGCGCATCCTCCCGGCTGACCAGCCCCTCGCCCACCAGCGCCTTCAAACTCATATCCAGCGTCTTCATCCCCAACGCCCCACCGGTCTGGATCGCCGAGACCAGCTGCGCCACCTTGTCCTCCCGAATCAAATTGCGAACCGCCGGTGTGCCCAGCATGATCTCGTGGGCCGCCACACGCCCGCCGCCAAGTTTTTTCACCAACACCTGGGACACCACCGCCTGCAACGACTCCGCCAGCATCGAGCGGACCATGGCCTTTTCCCCCGCCGGGAACACATCCACCAGCCGATCCACGGTCTTTGCCGCCGATGCGGTGTGCAAGGTGCCAAACACCAGGTGTCCGGTCTCTGCGGCCGTCAGGGCCAGGCGGATGGTTTCCAGGTCGCGCAGTTCACCCAACAGAATCACATCCGGGTCTTCCCGCAGCGCCGAGCGCAACGCCGCCGAAAAGCTGTGGGTGTCCCGGTGCACCTGGCGCTGGTTGATCAGCGCGGTTTTTGGTCTGTGGATAAATTCGATGGGGTCTTCCAGGGTGAGGATGTGCTGGCGCCGATGCTGATTGAGGTAGTCGATCATCGCGGCCAGGGTGGTGGACTTGCCCGAACCGGTTGGCCCGGTGACCAGCACCAGGCCACGGGGCAGTTGGGCGATACGCTGGAAGACTTCCCCCAGGCCAAGGCTTTGCAGGCTCTGGACCTCATGGGGAATGGTGCGAAACACCGCGCCCATGCCGCGATCCTGCTGGAACACATTCGCCCGGAACCGCGCCACGCCCGGCAGTTCGAAGGCAAAGTCTGTTTCAAGAGATGTTTCGAAATCCTTTTGCTGGTGTTGATTGAGCAAAGGGCTGAGTAAATCGGCCACTTGGGGCGCCGACAGCACCGGCCAATCCAGCGGCCAGACCTCGCCATCCACACGCAGCATCGGCGCCAGGCCGGCCGACAAATGCAGGTCGGACGCGCCACGGCGCACGCCTGCCGTCAGCAGTTCAGTGATATCCATAGGGCTTTCCATTTCCAGTAGAATGCCGCGGACTCCATGTCCACGGGCGCATCTTGAATGTCCACGATAGCAGACAACATTGAGCTGGTTAGCCAGCGTATCCGCGCCGCCGCCGACGCCGCCCAGCGTGACGCAAACAGCGTCCACCTGCTGGCCGTGAGCAAGACCAAACCCGCCCAGGCCGTGCGTGAAGCCTACGCCGCCGGGATGCGCGACTTTGGCGAGAACTACCTGCAAGAGGCCCTGGGCAAACAGGCTGAATTAACCGACCTGCCCTTGAGTTGGCACTTCATCGGCCCCATTCAATCGAACAAGACGCGCGCTATCGCCGAGAACTTCGCTTGGGTGCATTCCGTGGAACGCCTGAAAATCGCACAACGCCTGTCCGAACAACGCCCGGCTGACCTGCCACCGCTGAACATCTGCATCCAGGTCAACGTCAGTGGCGAAGCCAGCAAGTCCGGCTGTACGCCCGCCGACCTGCCGGCCCTGGCCCAGGCGATCAGCGCCCTGCCGCGCTTGCAGTTGCGGGGCTTGATGGCGATTCCCGAGCCGACTGACGATCGTGCCGCGCAAGATGCAGCCTTCGCCACGGTGCGTGAGCTGCAAGCCGGCTTGAATCTGCCGCTCGACACACTTTCCATGGGCATGAGCCACGACCTTGAGTCAGCCATCGCCCAAGGCGCCACCTGGGTGCGGATCGGTACCGCACTGTTTGGCGCCCGCGACTACGGCCAGCCGTGAAATGGCTGACTTTTCACTGAATAAGGACCTGTCATGAGCAACACGCGTATTGCCTTTATCGGCGCCGGTAACATGGCGGCCAGCCTGATCGGTGGCCTGCGGGCCAAGGGCCTGGATGCCGCGCAGATCCGCGCCAGCGACCCGGGCGCCGAGACCCGTGCCCGCGTCAGCGCCGAGCACGGTATCGAGACCTTTGCCGACAACGCCGAGGCCATCCAGGGCGTCGATGTGATCGTGCTGGCGGTCAAGCCGCAGGCCATGAAGGCCGTGTGCGAAAGCCTGCGCCCGAGCCTGCAACCGCAGCAGTTGGTGGTGTCCATCGCCGCGGGCATTACCTGCGCCAGCATGAACAACTGGCTCGGCGCCCAGCCGATCGTGCGCTGCATGCCCAACACCCCGTCGCTGCTGCGCCAGGGCGTGAGCGGCCTGTACGCAACCGCTGAAGTCAGCGCCGCACAACGGGATCAAGCTCAGGAGCTGCTGTCCGCCGTGGGCATCGCCCTGTGGCTGGAAACCGAGCAGCAACTGGATGCGGTCACTGCGGTGTCCGGCAGCGGCCCGGCGTATTTCTTCCTGCTGATCGAAGCCATGACCGCCGCCGGCGTGAAGCTGGGCCTGCCGCAGGAAATCGCCAAACAGCTGTCGGAACAAACCGCACTGGGCGCGGCAAAAATGGCCGTGACCAGCGACGTCGACGCCGCCGAACTGCGCCGCCGCGTGACCTCGCCGGGCGGCACCACGCAAGCCGCCATCGAATCCTTCCAGGCCGGGGGCTTTGAAGCCCTGGTGGAAACAGCACTGGGTGCCGCAGCACATCGTTCGGCAGAAATGGCCGAGCAGCTGGGCAAATAAATAGTCGTCCCAATCAAGGAATCACACATGCTTGGCCTTAATGACGCGCTTATTTTCATCATCCAGACCCTGGGCAGCCTGTACCTGCTGATCGTGCTGATGCGTTTTATCCTGCAACTGGTGCGGGCGAACTTCTACAACCCGCTGTGCCAATTCGTGGTCAAGGCCACCCAGCCGCTGCTCAAGCCACTGCGCCGGATCGTGCCAAGCATGTTCGGCCTGGACATGTCGTCGCTGGTGCTGGCACTGCTGCTGCAGATCCTGCTGTTTGCCGTGGTGCTGTTGCTCAAAGGCTTCCTGCCCTACACCGTGCTGCTGTTGCCATGGGCGCTGATCGGGATCTTCTCGCTGTTTTTGAAGATCATCTTCTGGTCGATGATCATCAGCGTGATCCTGTCCTGGGTCGCACCGGGCAGCCGCAGCCCCGGCGCCGAGCTGGTGTTCCAGATCACCGAGCCGGTACTGGCGCCGTTCCGTCGCTTGATCCCGAACCTGGGTGGCCTGGATATCTCGCCGATCTTCGCGTTTATCGCGATCCAGCTGATCCAGGGCTGGGTGGTCCCGTACCTGGCTGACTTTGCAGCCATGCCCAAAATGCTGTTCGGGCTGATCTGACATGCAGATCGTTCCCTCGCTCCGCGTGGGAATGCAGGCTGGACGCTCAGCGTCCCATCGCGTGACGCAGAGCGTCACAAGTGGCGTTCCCACGCAGAGCGTGGGAACGATCGGCCGGGAAGGGTTTGCTTGCCGCTAGGGTCCCCGCTCTTTAGACTTACGCCTCATTTAAACGAGAGCAGGGTCGATGCCAGCTGCCTTCCCCCCCGATTCTGTTGGACTGGTCGTGCCCCAAGTGGCGCACTTCAGCGAACCGCTGGCCTTGGCCTGCGGCCGTTCGCTGCCTGCCTATGACCTGATCTACGAGACCTACGGCCAACTGAACGCCACGGCCAGCAACGCCGTGCTGATCTGCCACGCCCTGTCCGGCCATCATCACGCCGCCGGCTTCCATTCTGCCGACGACCGCAAGCCCGGCTGGTGGGACAGTTGCATCGGCCCCGGCAAGCCCATCGACACAGACAAGTTCTTTGTGGTCAGCCTGAACAACCTCGGCGGCTGCAACGGTTCCACCGGCCCCAGCAGCCTCAACCCGGAAACCGGCAAGCCGTTCGGCGCCGACTTCCCGGTGCTTACCGTGGAAGACTGGGTGCACAGCCAGGCCCGCCTTGCCGACCTGCTCGCTATCAAGCAATGGGCCGCCGTGATCGGTGGCAGCCTGGGCGGCATGCAGGCGCTGCAATGGACCATCACCTACCCGGACCGCGTGCGCCATTGCCTGGCCATCGCCTCGGCACCGAAGTTGTCGGCGCAGAACATCGCCTTCAACGAAGTGGCGCGCCAGGCCATCCTCACCGACCCCGAGTTCCACGGCGGTTCGTTCCAGGAAGCCGGGGTGATCCCCAAGCGCGGCCTGATGCTGGCGCGGATGGTCGGGCACATCACCTACTTGTCCGATGACTCCATGGGCGAGAAATTCGGCCGTGGCCTCAAGAGCGAGAAGCTCAACTACGACTTCCACAGCGTCGAGTTCCAGGTGGAAAGCTACCTGCGTTATCAGGGCGAGGAGTTCTCCGGGCGTTTCGACGCCAACACCTACCTGCTGATGACCAAGGCCCTGGACTACTTCGACCCGGCGGCCAACCATGACGACGACCTGGCAAAAACCTTCGAACACGCCACGGCCAAGTTCTGCGTGATGTCGTTCACCACCGACTGGCGCTTCTCGCCGGCGCGCTCGCGCGAACTGGTGGATGCGCTGATGGCCGCGCGCAAAGACGTCTGCTACCTGGAGATCGACGCTCCGCAAGGCCACGACGCCTTCCTGATCCCGATCCCGCGCTACCTGCAAGCGTTCAGCAACTACATGAACCGAATCGTATTGTGAGAAAGCCATGAGAGCCGACCTGGACATCATCCAAGACTGGATCCCCGCCGGCAGCCGCGTGCTCGACCTGGGTTGCGGCGATGGCGAACTGCTGAGCTGGCTGCGGGACAACAAGCAAGTCACCGGCTACGGCCTGGAAAACGACCCGGACAACATCGCCCAGTGCGTGGCCAAGGGCATCAACGTGATCGAGCAGGACCTGGACAAGGGCCTGGGCAACTTTGCCAGCAACAGCTTCGATATCGTGGTGATGACCCAGGCCCTGCAAGCGGTGCACTACCCGGACCGCATCCTCGACGAAATGCTGCGCGTCGGCCGCCAGTGCATCATCACTTTCCCCAATTTCGGGCACTGGCGCTGCCGCTGGTACCTGGCCACCAAGGGCCGCATGCCGGTCTCGGATTTCCTGCCGTACACGTGGTACAACACGCCCAACATCCACTTCTGCACCTTCGAAGACTTCGAAGCCCTGTGTGGCGAGCGTGAAGCCAAGGTGATCAACCGCCTTGCCGTCGATCAACAGCACCGCCACGGCTGGGCGAGTAAACTATGGCCCAACCTGTTGGGCGAAATTGGTATCTACCGGGTCAGCAGCCCCAGCCTGACCGACCACAAGATTGCCGTCTAATCATTTTCAAGAGGGATGATCATGAGTCGCTTGGCTATTTTTCTATTGACCGCGTGCCTGGGCGCCAGCGCCATCGCAGCGGACTCTATCGACGCTAATCGCAAGAAAGACTTCGGCGATATCACCGTCCACTACAACACCTTCACTTCCAGCTTCCTGCCACCTGAGACCGCCCAGAACATCGGCGTGGTGCGCAGCAAGGAGAAGGGCCTGATCAACGTGACCGTGATCAAGGGCGTTGCGCCAGTAGCGGCGCAAGTGACCGGCACCATCAAGGACCTGGGCGGCAAGAGCGAGGTCCTGACCTTCAAGCAGATTACCGAGAAAAGCGGGGTCAGTTACCTCGCGCCCTACTCCGTCACCCAGCGTGAATACAAGACGTTTACCATCAACGTTGAAACCGGCGGCAAAGCCCATAGTTTCCAATTCAACCAAGAACAGTTCCCGGCCGAATGATGAAACTCACCCAACTCGTACTGGCCAGCCATAACGCCGGCAAACTCAAGGAACTGCAGGCCATGCTCGGCGAATCGGTGCAATTGCGCTCGATTGGCGAGTTCAGCCAGGTAGAGCCGGAAGAAACCGGCCTGTCGTTCGTCGAGAACGCCATCCTCAAGGCGCGAAATGCTGCACGCATCTCCGGCCTGCCGGCACTGGCGGACGACTCGGGTTTGGCGGTGGACTTCCTCGGCGGCGCCCCGGGCATCTATTCGGCGCGTTATGCCGATGGCAAGGGCGACGCGGCCAACAACGCCAAGCTGCTGGACGCCCTCAAGGACGTGCCGGACGCCGAGCGCGGCGCGCAGTTCGTCTGCGTGCTGGCCCTGGTGCGCCACGCCGACGACCCGTTGCCGATCCTCTGCGAAGGCCTGTGGCACGGGCGCATCCTGCATGCGGCCAGCGGTGAGCATGGCTTTGGCTACGACCCGCTGTTCTGGGTGCCGGAGCGCAATGTCTCCAGCGCCGAACTGAGCCCGGCCGACAAGAACCAGATCAGCCACCGCGCCCGCGCAATGGATTTGCTGCGCCTACGCCTGAGCCTGAAATGACCCAAAACACCTCTGCGCAGCCGCTGATCCACGGCGGCGCGCAAACTCCACGGGCGGCCCTGCCCCTGCTGCCGCCCCTGGCGCTGTACATCCACATTCCGTGGTGCGTGCGCAAATGCCCTTACTGCGACTTCAACTCCCACACCGCCAGCAAAGTGCTGCCGGAGGAAGAGTACGTGGACGCCTTGCTGGCCGACCTCGATCAAGACCTGCATGCCGTTTACGGTCGCGAGCTGAGTTCGATCTTCTTCGGTGGCGGCACGCCAAGCCTGTTCAGTGCGGCGGCCCTGGGCCGCTTGCTCAAAGGCGTGGAAGCGCGCATCCCGTTTGCTGGCGACATCGAGATCACCCTGGAAGCCAACCCCGGCACCTTCGAACAAGAGAAGTTCGTGGCGTACCGCAAGCTGGGGATCAACCGCCTGTCCATCGGCATCCAGAGCTTCCAGCAGGAAAAGCTCGAGGCCCTGGGCCGCATCCACAATGGCGACGAAGCCGTACGCGCAGCGGGCATGGCGCGCCAGGCCGGGTTCGATAACTTCAACCTGGACCTGATGCACGGCTTGCCCGATCAGTCCCTGGACGACGCCTTGAGCGACCTGCGCCAGGCCATCGCGCTCAAGCCCACGCATTTGTCCTGGTATCAGCTGACCCTGGAACCCAACACCGTGTTCTGGAACCAGCCGCCTGCGCTGCCGGAAGACGACACGTTGTGGGACATCCAGGAAGCCGGCCAGGCGCTGCTGGCCGAGCACGGTTACGCGCAATACGAAGTGTCGGCCTACGCCCAGCCGGGTCGCCCGGCGCGGCACAACCTGAATTACTGGAGCTTTGGCGACTTTATCGGCATCGGCGCCGGTGCCCACGGCAAGCTCAGCCATCCAGACGGGCGCATCGTGCGCACCTGGAAGACCCGCGCGCCGAAGGACTACCTCAACCCGGCAAAAAACTTCCAGGCCGGCGCGAAAGAACTGACCAACGAAGAGCTGCCGTTCGAGTTCCTGATGAACGCCTTGCGCCTTACCGAAGGCGTCGAAGCCAAGCTGTATGCCGAGCGCACCGGCCTTGAGCTGACCAGCCTGGACGAAGGCCGCGCGGATGCCGAACAAAGTGGCTTAATGCAGGTCGAACCGTCACGCCTGGCGGCGACCGACCGCGGGCAACTCTTTCTCAATGACCTGTTGCAGAAGTTTTTGAGCTGACGCTCTTAAGGAAATCGAATGGATTTGGTACTCGACCTGCTCGCCACCGTATCCCGCTGGAGCCGTAGCAACCTGTCGGAAATCTCCCTGGCCCTGGTGGGCTGCTTGCTGGTGCTGTTTGGTGCCGACATCAAGGGCTGGGTCGAAGCACGCCTGGGCAGCGTGGCCGGTGCGTTGCGCGTACCGTTGATGGCGTTGCTGTGCATGATTGGCAGCGGTGCGGCATTGATCTACGCCACGCCTTGGATTGTGCGGGGGTTGAGCCAGTTCAATAACTACAGTTTGGCGCCGGTGCTAGTGGTGGTGCTGGTGTTGATCGGCGTAGTAGCAGACCGCCGCTAACCTCAAGCACACTGCAAAACAAATGTGGGAGCTGGCTTGCCTGCGATGCAGACACCTCGGTGTATCAGTGACACCCGGGTGATGCTATCGCAGGCAAGCCAGCTCCCACAGTTTTGACCGTGTTCTACTTAGTCGACTTTCTCAAACTTCAAATCCCACACCCCATGCCCGAGTCGCTCGCCGCGACGCTCAAACTTGGTGATCGGCCGCTCGGCCGGGCGTGGCACGCATTTGCCGTCTTCGGCCAGGTTGCGGTAGCCAGGCGCTACATCCATCACTTCCAGCATGTATTCCGCATACGGTTCCCAGTCGGTGGCCATGTGCAGGATGCCGCCCACTTTCAGCTTGCTGCGCACCAGCTCCGCGAAGGAGGCCTGGACGATGCGGCGCTTGTGGTGGCGGGATTTGTGCCATGGGTCCGGGAAGAACAGCATCAGGCGGTCAAGGCTGTTGTCGGCGATGCAGCGGTTGAGCACTTCAATCGCGTCGCAGTCGTAGACCCGCAGGTTGGTCAGGCCTTGCGTCAGCACGCCATTGAGCAGCGCGCCGACACCCGGGCGGTGCACTTCAACGCCGATGAAATCCTGCTCCGGCGAGGCCGCAGCCATTTCCAGCAGGGAGTGGCCCATGCCGAAGCCGATTTCCAGGGAACGCGGGGCCGAACGGCCGAACACCTGGTCGTAATCCACCGGCGCATCCGCCAGGGGCAACACGAACAGCGGCGTACCTTGCTCCAGGCCCTTTTGCTGGCCTTCGGTCATGCGACCGGCGCGCATCACAAAACTCTTGATGCGGCGGTGCTTGGACTCGTCGCCCTCTTCCACGGTGTTCGGCGTTTCGTTTGATTCAGTCATCATGGCTCTTACTTGATCAGACCATCCAGCGGCGAAGAGGCGCTGGCGTAGAGTTTTTTCGGCATGCGCCCGGCGAGGTAGGCCAGGCGGCCTGCGACGATCGCATGTTGCATGGCTTCAGCCATCATGATCGGTTGCTGGGCGTGGGCGATGGCCGAGTTCATCAGCACCGCGTCGCAGCCCAGCTCCATGGCGATGGTTGCGTCGGAGGCAGTGCCCACGCCCGCATCCACCAGCACCGGGATCTTGGCTTCTTCGAGGATGATCTGCAGGTTGTACGGGTTGCAGATCCCCAGGCCGGAGCCGATCAGACCGGCCAGCGGCATCACGGCGATACAGCCGATTTCTGCCAGTTGGCGGGCGATGATCGGGTCGTCGCTGGTGTAGACCATCACGTCGAAGCCTTCCTTGACCAGCGTCTCGGCGGCCTTGAGGGTTTCGATCACGTTGGGGAACAGGGTTTTCTGGTCGGCCAGCACTTCCAGCTTCACCAGGTTGTGGCCGTCGAGCAGCTCACGGGCCAGGCGGCAGGTGCGCACGGCTTCGATGGCGTCGTAGCAGCCGGCGGTGTTCGGCAGGAAGGTGTAGCGATCCGGCGACAGCACTTCAAGCAGGTTCGGCTCGCCTTCGATCTGGCCCAGGTTGGTGCGGCGCACGGCGAAGGTGACGATCTCGGCGCCCGAGGCTTCGATGGCCAGGCGGGTTTCTTCCATGTCGCGGTACTTGCCGGTGCCGACCAGCAGACGGGACTGGTAGGTACGACCGGCCAGGACGAAGGGCTTGTCGCTACGAACGATGCTCATGGGAAATCCTCGGAATGGGGTGAGGTTCTGCAGAATTCAGGAAGTTGCGCGACTAGCCGCCGCCGATGGCGTGGACCACTTCGATCTGGTCACCTTCGCTGAGCGCGGTCTCGGCGTGCAGGCTGCGCGGGACGATATCCAGGTTGAGCTCCACTGCGACGCGACGCCCGGTCAGGTCCAGGCGGGTCAGCAGGGCCGCAACGGTTTCACCGTCGGGCAGTTCAAAGGGTTCGCCGTTCAACTGAATGCGCATGCCGCGGGCCGCCATCGTTTTTAGGGGCCAGCATTCTAGCCCGATCAACGTGGCTGACCCAAGTCCCTTGGTCAGGCGGCTTGCAAGCGGAACGCCGCCAGGCCCAGCAGGAACCAGCCGAGCAGGAACGCCAGGCCACCAAACGGGGTGATGATGCCGAGCTTGCTGATGCCGGTCATGGTCAGCACATACAGGCTGCCGGAGAACAGCAGGATACCGACCACAAACGAGACGCCCGCCCAGGTGACCAGGCGGCCCGGCAAGTGCGCCGCCAGCAGGGCCACACCGAACAGGGCCAGGGTGTGCACCAGTTGGTAGGTGACGCCGGTGTGGAAGATCGCCAGGTACTCGGCGCTCAGGCGGTTTTTCAGGCCATGGGCGGCGAAGGCGCCCAGGGCGACACCGGTGAAGCCGAAAAAGGCAGCCAACATCAGAAAGCCACGCAGCATGAGGAACTCCAGTCACAAGGGGCAGGGTCTGTATAATGGCCCGCTCAACGGGTTCGGCCAAGCCATCTCTATGCTGCGTCTCCTCTTCAGTCGTTTTCTCAAAGTCGTGAAATGGTTTGCCATCGGCAGTGTCCTGCTGGTGCTGCTGTTGCGTGTCGTGCCGCCGCCGTTCACGGCGCTGATGGTGGAGCGCAAGATTGAATCCTGGTTCGACGGCGAACCGATTGACCTGCAACGCACTTGGGTGCCGTGGGATGAGATCTCCGACGAGCTGAAAGTGGCGGTGATGGCCGGTGAAGACCAGCGCTTCCCGCAGCACTGGGGCTTTGATTTCGGTGCGATCCAGGCGGCAATCCTGCACAACGAGCGCGGCGGCTCGATTCGCGGCGCCAGCACCCTGAGCCAGCAGGTGTCGAAAAACCTGTTCCTGTGGGCCGGCCGCAGTTATCTGCGCAAAGGCCTGGAGGCCTGGTTTACCGGGCTGACCGAAATCCTGTGGCCCAAGCAGCGGATTCTTGAGGTGTACCTCAACAGCGTGGAATGGGATGAAGGCGTGTTTGGCGCAGAAGCGGCGGCGCGGCACCACTTTGGCGTGAGTGCCAAGGTGCTGTCCCGCCAACAGGCCAGCTATCTGGCGGCGGTATTGCCCAACCCAAGGGTGTGGAGTGCCAGCCATCCGACGGCGTATGTGGCACGGCGCGCGGCGTGGATTCGTCAGCAGATGAGTCAGCTGGGGGGTGATGGCTATCTGCTCGAACTCAACAACACCCGCAAAGCCCCCTGGTCCGACTGACACACTGCAAAACCAACTGTGGGAGCTGGCTTGCCTGCGATAGCGGTCTATCAGCCAGCACATCTGTATCTGACAGACCGCTATCGCAGGCAAGCCAGCTCCCACAAGGCCCGCGCCGATCTGGAAGATAAACAAAAATGCCCCGATCTTTCGATCGGGGCATTTTTTTGTCTTTTCGCAGCGTTTTAGGCAGCGATCGACAGTTTCAGCTTATTCATCGCGCTCTTCTCAAGCTGACGAATCCGCTCGGCCGACACGTTGTACTTCTGCGCCAGGTCGTGCAGCGTGGCTTTGTCTTCTGCCAGCCAGCGCTGGTAGAGGATGTCGCGGCTGCGGTCGTCCAGCACTTCCAGCGCTTCGTGCAGGTTGTGGTTGGAGTTGTCGCTCCAGTCCGCATCCTCCAGTTGACGCGCCGGGTCGTAGCGGTGGTCTTCCAGGTAGTTGGCCGGCGATTGGAAGGCGCTGTCGTCATCCGCTTCGGCGGCTGGGTCGAAGGCCATGTCATGGCCGGTCAGGCGGCTTTCCATCTCGCGCACTTCACGGGGCTCCACGCCAAGGCTTTCGGCCACGCGGTGGACTTCCTCGTTGTTCAGCCACGCCAGGCGTTTTTTCTGGCTGCGCAGGTTGAAGAACAGTTTGCGCTGGGCCTTGGTGGTCGCGACTTTCACGATGCGCCAGTTGCGCAGGATGAACTCGTGGATTTCCGCCTTGATCCAGTGCACGGCAAACGATACCAAACGCACGCCCATTTCAGGGTTGAAGCGTTTCACCGCCTTCATCAGGCCAACGTTGCCTTCCTGGATCAGGTCAGCCTGCGCCAGGCCGTAGCCGCTATAGCTACGGGCGATATGTACGACAAAACGCAGGTGGGCGAGCACCATCTGCCGAGCCGCCCCCAAATCCTGCTCATAGTAGAGACTCTCGGCCAGTTCACGCTCCTGCTCGGGCGTCAGCAATGGAATGCTGTTGACCGTGTGCACATACGCCTCCAGGTTTGCACCTGGGACCAGAGCATAAGCAGGTTGCAAAGAAGTGGTCATACGAAACCTCCGACTTACATAACTCGTGCAGTTCAGCACTGCGAAAATTGACCGGGAACCGTAGGACAAGTTCCCTAAACCGCTGATACGGTCAATACAAACGAAACCACATTAATCTGACATTAACTACTTCGGTGCCAGCTCGCGTAAATGACGAGCGACCGCAATCCAAGCACCGATATACCCCAACAGCACCGCGCCAAGCAAGAGACTCAGACCATCGGCTACCGGCACGCCCGCCAGGGCGAAATCACTGCCGTACAAGCCAGCCAGGCCGATAACCGCGTCGTTCAGCCAGTCCAAGCCAAATGCCAGCACGCCCCAGGACAAAATCCCAGCGCCGAAGCCATAAAGCGCGCCCATGTACAGAAAAGGCCGACGCACATAGCTGTCCGTGCCGCCGACCAGTTTAATCACTTCTATCTCGGTGCGACGGTTTTCAATATGAAGACGAATGGTATTACCTATCACCAAAAGTAATGCAGACACCAAGAGCACCGTCAGGCCGAACACAAAGCGGTCGCCCAGCTTGAGGATCGCCGCCAGGCGCTCCACCCAGACTAGATCAAGTTGCGCCTGTTGCACCTTGGGCATCTCTGCGAGTTTTTGTCGCAGGGCTTCCAATGCCGGCTTGTCGACTTCATTCGGCGTCACCAGCACCACGCCCGGCAGCGGGTTCTGCGGCAGCTCCTTGAGTGCCTCGCCCAGGCCGGATTGTTGCTGGAACTCCTCAAGGGCCTGGTCGCGGCTGATGTACTCGGCATCCGCTACGCCCGGCAGGTTCTTGATGTCGTCACGCAGGCCTTCGCCTTCCTTGGTGCTGGCGTCGATGTTGAGGTACAGCGAAATCTGCGCCGCACGCTGCCAGGAACCACCGAGGCGCTCCACATTATTGAGCAGCAGCGACAAGCCCATCGGCAGGCTCAGGGCCACGGCCATCACCAGGCAGGTGAAAAAGCTGCCGATCGGCTGCTTGCCCAGGCGACGCAGGCTGTCCAGCAGGCTGGCGCGGTGGCTTTCGATCCAGGCGCGCAGCAACGTGGCGAAATCCGGGCCGTCGTCTTCGTCGTGTTTTTTCTTTTTCTGCGGTTGCGGGTCGGCCGGTTTCGGCGCCACGCGCTCGGAGACTTTAGGGCTGCGGGTAGCACTCATACGCCAGCCTCCCCGTCACCGATCAGGCGGCCGCGTTGCAGGGTCAGCATGCGGTGGCGCATGCGGGCAATCAGTGCCAGGTCGTGACTGGCGATCAACACGCTGGTGCCCAGACGGTTGATGTCTTCGAACACGCCCATGATTTCTGCCGCCAAACGCGGGTCGAGGTTACCGGTGGGTTCGTCCGCCAGCAGCAAGGCCGGGCGGTGGACGATGGCGCGGGCAATGCCGACGCGCTGTTGCTGGCCGGTGGACAGGTCGCCGGGGTAGAGGTCGGTCTTGTCCGACAGCGCCACGCGCTCCAGGGCCGAATCCACGCGCTTGACGATCTCGGCCTTGGACAGCCCGAGGATCTGCAACGGCAGGGCAATGTTGTTGAACACCGTGCGATCGAACAGCAGCTGGTGGTTCTGGAACACCACGCCGATCTGGCGGCGCAGGTACGGAATCTGCGCATTGCTGATGGTGGCCAGGTCCTGGCCGGCCAGCAGCAGTTTGCCAGTGGTCGGGCGTTCCATGGCCAGCAGCAGGCGCAACAAGGTGCTTTTACCGGCGCCGGAATGGCCGGTAACAAATAAGAATTCGCCGCGACGCACTCGAAAGCTCAGCTCATGCAAGCCCACATGCCCGTTGGCATAGCGTTTACCGACCTGTTCGAATCGAATCATGGACGCTCCCGCTCGGCGAAAAGTGCCTGGACAAAGGGTTCGGCTTCAAAGGTACGCAAGTCGTCGATACCTTCACCGACGCCGATATAACGAATCGGCAGGCCGAACTGCTTGGCCAGGGCGAAGATCACGCCGCCCTTGGCCGTGCCGTCGAGCTTAGTCAATGCCAGGCCGGTCAGTTGCACCGTCTGGTTGAATTGTTTGGCCTGGCTGATGGCGTTCTGCCCGGTGCCGGCGTCGAGCACCAGCAACACTTCGTGCGGAGCGTCTGCGTCGAGCTTGCCGATCACGCGGCGGACTTTCTTCAGTTCTTCCATCAGGTTGTCTTTGGTGTGCAGGCGACCGGCGGTATCGGCGAT
The DNA here is from genome assembly GCF_017316265.1 of Pseudomonas sp. Marseille-Q1929. Taxonomy (NCBI): domain Bacteria; kingdom Pseudomonadati; phylum Pseudomonadota; class Gammaproteobacteria; order Pseudomonadales; family Pseudomonadaceae; genus Pseudomonas; species Pseudomonas sp. Marseille-Q1929. The sequence goes on along the minus strand of NZ_JAFLWU010000002.1, from coordinate 450,369 downwards.
CAGCACATCAATGTTGCGCGCCTTGGCGGCTTGCACGGCATCGAAGATCACCGAAGCGGAATCGGCGCCAGTGTGCTGGGCGATCACCGGGATCTTGTTGCGCTCGCCCCACACTTGCAGCTGTTCCACCGCTGCGGCGCGGAAGGTGTCGCCCGCCGCCAGCATGACTTTCTTGCCTTCCAGTTGCAGCTTCTTGGCCAGCTTGCCGATGGTGGTGGTCTTGCCGGCGCCGTTGACGCCAACGACCAGGATCACGAACGGCTTGTTCGGGGTGATCACCAGCGGTGCTTCCACCGGCTTGAGCATGGCGGCCAGCTCGGCTTGCAGGGATTTGTACAGGGCGTCGGCGTCGGTCAGCTGCTTGCGCGCGACCTTTTGCGTCAGGCTCTGGATGATCACGGCAGTGGCTTCGACGCCCACGTCGGCAGTGAGCAGACGGGTTTCGATGTCTTCCAGCAGCTCGTCATCAATGACCTTTTTGCCGAGGAACAGGCTGGCCATGCCTTCGCCGATGCTGGCGCTGGTCTTGCTCAGGCCTTGCTTGAGGCGGGCGAAGAACCCGGTCTTGCTGGTTTCTACGGCAACGGGTTCTGGCTCGACCACAGCAGGAACGGCTGTTTCGACGACTGGCGCGGCTTCAACCACCACGGCCACCGGTTCAACCACGGCAGGGATCGGTGGTGCGATGTGTTCAGCTTGTACATCTTCAACCAGCGCCACGGGCTCTTCGGCCACTGGCAGCTCGGGCCATGGCTTGTGCTCTGGCTCTGGCTCTGGCTCCGGCACAGCCTCGACCACCGGCTGCAACACTGGCTCGGCCATCGGCAACACCACGGGGGCCGGGGTTTCGGCAACCGGTTCGGCTTCTACTATTGGCTCTGGGATCGGCTCAGGCTGAACCTGTGGCTGTTCGTCGACGGTTTCCTGCGGCTTTTTGCGCAGCCATCCGAACAGGCCTTTCTTCTCGCCAGCCGCAGCTGGGGTCTTCTTGTCGTCGTTGGAACCAAACATGGAGACGGCTATCTCAAGGTAGCGACGCGCCAGTAGGCGCGTCGGTAAATAAAATTCGATGCGTAACAGACTGTTTTTTAGCCAGCTCGTTCATGCGCAACATCTTGTAAGGCCTAAATCGGGCCTTAACAGGACTGCCGCAGTGGCCGTCCGTAAATCCGACCAGTATCCTAGCACCTCCTCGCCCGCCGACGCTAAGACCAAGCGGGCAGCCCAACAGGTTTAAAAACGAATGAATGCTCTAGCCCGCCGCGCCGCAGGCCTGCTGTTCAGCACAGTTTGTCTGCCTCTTTCAGCCTTGGCTGCCGATCCACAACCCACCCATGAATTCACCCTGGATAACGGCCTCAAGGTCGTCGTACGCGAAGACCATCGCGCGCCAGTGGTGGTTTCGCAGGTCTGGTACAAGGTCGGTTCAAGCTACGAAACCCCGGGCCAGACCGGTTTGTCCCACGCCCTGGAGCACATGATGTTCAAGGGCAGCGCCAAGGTCGGCCCCGGCGAAGCCTCGTTGATCCTGCGCGACCTCGGCGCCGAAGAGAACGCCTTTACCAGCGACGACTACACCGCTTATTACCAAGTGCTGGCCCGTGATCGCCTGGGCGTCGCCTTCGAACTCGAAGCCGACCGCATGGCCAGCCTGCGCTTGCCGGCTGACGAGTTCAGCCGCGAGATCGAGGTCATCAAAGAAGAACGCCGCCTGCGCACCGACGACAACCCGATGTCCAAGGCCTTCGAGCGCTTCAAGGCCATGGCCTTCCCCGCCAGCGGCTACCACACGCCGACCATCGGCTGGATGGCTGACCTGGAGCGCATGAAGGTCGAAGAGCTGCGCCACTGGTACCAAGCCTGGTACGTGCCGAACAACGCCACCCTGGTGGTGGTCGGCGACGTCACCCCGGACGAGGTGAAGACCCTGGCCCAGCGCTACTTCGGCCCGATCCCCAAGCGTGACGTGCCGCCGGCCAAGGTGCCGATGGAGCTGGCCGAGCCCGGCGAACGCCTGCTGACCATGAAAGTGCAGACCCAACTGCCCAGCGTGATCCTCGGTTTCAACGTGCCCGGCCTGGTCACCGCCGAAGACAAACGTTCGGTGCAGGCCCTGCGCCTGATCTCCGCCCTGCTGGATGGCGGCTACAGCGCACGTATCTCCGAGCAGTTGGAGCGCGGTGAAGAGCTGGTTTCTGCCGCCTCTACCAACTACGACGCCTACACCCGTGGCGACACCTTGTTCACCCTCTCGGCCACGCCGAACCAGCAGAAGAAAAAGACCATCGCCCAAGCCGAAGCCGGCCTGTGGCGCCTGCTGGATGAACTCAAGGCCAAGCCACCCACCGCCGCCGAGCTGGAACGTATCCGCGCCCAGGTCATCGCCGGCCTGGTCTACCAGCGTGATTCCATCACCAGCCAGGCCACGGCCATCGGCTCGCTGGAAACCGTCGGCCTGTCCTGGAAGCTGATGGACACGGAGCTTGCCGACCTGCAAAGCGTGACCCCGGAAGATATCCAGAAAGCCGCGCGCACCTACTTCACCCGCGAACGCCTCAGCGTCGCCCATGTCCTGCCTGAGGAGACCGCTCATGAGTGATCGCAAAAGCAGCCGCCTGATCTTCCCCGGCCTGATCGCCGTCACCCTGCTCGCCGCCGGCGCCGTGTATTTCCTGCGCCCGAGCGAATCCATCGCCAGCCCGGCGCTGGAAAAGGCCCAATCGGCCAGCACCCTGCAATCCTTGGCGGAACTGGATGGCAAGGCGCCAACCAACCGCAAGCTCGACGTGCAAACCTGGACCACCGCCGAAGGCGCCAAGGTGCTGTTCGTCGAAGCCCATGAACTGCCGATGTTCGACCTGCGCATCCTGTTCGCCGCCGGCAGCAGCCAGGACGGCGCCGTGCCGGGCCTGGCGCTGATGACCAACGCCATGCTCAACGAAGGCGTGCCGGGCAAGGATGTGAGCCAGATCGCCCGCGACTTCGAAGGCCTGGGCGCCGACTTTGGCAATGGCGCCTACCGCGACATGGCGCTGGTGTCCCTGCGCAGCCTGAGCGCCGGCGACAAGCGCGACGCGGCCCTGTCGCTGTTTGACGACGTGATCGGCAAGCCGACCTTCCCGGCCGACTCCCTGGCACGTATCAAGAACCAGATCCTCGCCGGCTTCGAATACCAGAAGCAGAACCCGGCCAAGCTGGCCAGCCTGGAGCTGTTCAAGCGCCTGTACGGTGACCACCCTTACGCGCACCCAAGCGAAGGCACACCGGAAAGCGTGCCGAAGATCAGCCTCGCGCAGTTGCAGGGCTTCCACGCCAAGGCCTATGCCGCTGGCAATGCGGTGATTGCGGTGGTCGGCGACCTGACCCGCGCCGAAGCCGAAGCCATGACGGCCAAGGTGTCGGCATCGCTGCCCAAAGGCCCGGCAATGGCAAAAATCGCCCAGCCCACCGAGCCTAAAGCCGGCCTGAGCCATATCGAGTTTCCGTCCAAGCAGACGCACTTGCTGTTCGCCCAACTCGGCATCGACCGCGCCGACCCGGACTACGCGGCCTTGTCCCTGGGCAACCAGATCCTCGGCGGCGGTGGCTTCGGCACGCGCTTGATGAGTGAAGTGCGCGAGAAGCGCGGCCTGACCTACGGCGTCTACTCCGGTTTCTCACCGATGCAGGTGCGCGGCCCGTTCATGATCAACCTGCAGACCCGCGCCGAAATGAGCGGCGGCACCCTGCGCCTGGTTGAGGATGTAGTGGCGGACTACTTGAAGACCGGCCCAACCCAAAAGGAACTGGATGATGCCAAGCGCGAGCTGGCCGGCAGCTTCCCGCTGTCTACCGCGAGCAACGCCGATATCGTCGGGCAGCTGGGCGCGATGGGTTTCTACAACCTGCCGCTGAGCTATCTGGAAGATTTCATGAAACAATCCCAGGCCCTGACCGTAGAGCAGGTCAAGGCTGCAATGAACAAACACTTGAGCGCCGACAAGATGGTCATCGTGACCGCCGGCCCGACCACTGCGCAAAAGCCACTACCGCCCCCTACTGATAAACCCGCCGAGCAGCCGCTCGGGGTCCCGGAGCATTAATGGCCAGTTCATCTCGCCCGAAAAAACCCGTCCACAACGTGCATAACGGTGTGGGCCAACTGCGCATCATTGGCGGTGAATGGGGCAGCCGCAAGCTGAGCTTCCCCGACGTCGTGGGCCTGCGCCCCACGCCCGACCGCGTGCGTGAAACCCTGTTCAACTGGCTCGCGCCGTACATCGGCGGCGCCAAGGTGCTGGACCCGTTCGCGGGCAGCGGCGCGCTGTTCCTGGAGGCGCTGTCCCGTGGCGCGGCCCAGGCCCAGGCGCTGGATGCAAGCAACGTCGCGGTGTCCAGCCTCAAGGAACACTTGGGCACCCTGCGCTGCACCAACGGCCAGGTGCAAACCGCCGATGCCCTGCGCTACCTGGAAACCCAGCCGGCCAGCGAGTACGACGTGGTGTTCCTCGACCCGCCGTTCAACCAGAACCTGCTGCCGACCGTGTGTGCGCTGCTGGAAGAACGCCAATGGCTGGCGCCGGATGCGTGGATCTACACTGAAAGCGAGACCGCGCCTTCCACCCTCGGCCTGCCGGGTGCCTGGCGCCTGCACCGGGAACAGAAGTCCGGTCGGGTGTATTACGCGTTGTGGCACCGTTTGGTCGAGTGACCGTAGAGAGCTTCATGAAGCCTTGTGCTGAAACATTCAAACCCGCCTTCGGCCTCGGCAACCCCCACCTGCAAACGCTGTGGGGGCCGCTGTGGCGCCCCACCACCCACATCGAACGCCAACGCGAACGCCTGTGGCTGGACGACGGTGACTTCCTCGACCTCGACTGGCATGGCCCCCACGACGCGCAAGCGCCGTTGGTGCTGGTGTTGCACGGGCTGACCGGTTCATCCAACTCGCCCTACGTGGCCGGCCTGCAAAAAGCCCTCGCCGGCCAAGGTTGGGCCAGCGCAGCGCTGAACTGGCGTGGCTGTTCGGGGGAGCCGAATCTGTTGGCGCGCAGCTATCACTCCGGCGCCAGCGAAGACCTGGCAGCGGCGATTGCCCATCTGCGCGCCAAACGACCGTTGGCGCCGCTGTATGCGGTGGGTTATTCGCTGGGGGGCAATGTGCTGCTCAAGCACCTGGGTGAAACCGGCGGGGCATCGGGCTTGCAGGGTGCGGCGGCGGTGTCGGTGCCGTTTCGCCTGGATCAATGCGCGGATCGTATCGGCCTGGGCTTTTCGCGGGTCTATCAGAAGCACTTCATGCGTGAAATGCTCGCGTACATCCGCGTCAAGCAGCGCCGGTTCTTGCAGGACGGCCGCGCGGACGGGCTGAAAACCCTGGAGGCCTTGGGTTCACTGGAGAAGATGCGCACATTCTGGGATTTCGATGGGCGGGTGACCGCGCCGTTGCATGGGTTCCTCAGTGCCGAGGATTACTATCGCCGCGCGTCGAGTCGCTATTACCTGGGTGAGATTCGAACGCCGACGCTGATCATTCATGCGGCGGATGATCCGTTTGTGTTTGCCCATAGCTTGCCGGAGGCCGGTGAGTTGTCGGATTGCACGGAGTTTGAATTGACGGCCAAAGGCGGGCATGTCGGATTTGTCGACGGCTCGCTCAAGCGTCCAAGCTACTACCTCGAACGCCGCATCCCCCAATGGCTACTGGCACAACACGGTTAAAAATGTGGGAGCTGGCTTGCCTGCGATAGCGGTGTGTCAGTCACAAAGCTATCGCAGGCAAGCCAGCTCCCACATTTCGACCGTGTTTGCAGGTCGAAAAACTCAGTCACCAGTGGCAATCGCCCGCTGGGGATCAGTAATCCACTCACTCCAAGACCCCGCATACAACTTACCCAACGGGTACCCCGCCAGGCTCAAGGCGAACAGGTTATGACACGCCGTCACCCCCGAACCGCAATACGCCACCAACTCATCCGGTGAACGGCCGTTCAACTGATCCGCAAAACGCTGCTTAAGCTGCTCAACCGGCAAGAAGCGCCCATCACTGCCCAGGTTTTCACTGAACGCCGCACACTGCGCCCCCGGAATATGCCCGGCGACCGGGTCGATCGGCTCCACCTCACCGCGAAAACGCGGCTGGGCGCGGGCATCGAGCAAAGTCAGGCCCGGCTGGCCCAGGCGCTTTTGCAGGTGCTCAGCGTCCAGCAACAAGTGGTTATCCGGCGTGCCGGCGAAAGTCCCTGGCTCGATCACTGGCGCATCTAGGCTCAACGGCAAACCCGCCGAGTGCCAGGCCTTGAGGCCGCCATCGAGGATAAACACACCGTCACGCTTGCCCAACCACGCCAGCAACCACCACGCCCGGGCGGCAAACGCGCCGGGGCCGTCGTCATACAGCGCCACGTCGGTGTCGGCATGAATGCCCCACGCCCGCAGTTGCTGCGCCAGCGTCTCCGCGACTGGCAACGGGTGACGACCGGTCACACCCTTGGTCACCGGGCCACTGAGATGGCGCTCCAGGTCGGCGTATTGCGCACCCTCGATATGCCCTTCGGCATAGCTGCAACGCCCGTAATCCGGGTCTTCAAGGGCAAATCGGCAATCGAGGATCACCAGCCCGGGCGACTGCTGGCGCTCGGCCAGTTGCTGGGGTCGGATCAGTTGGGCAAGCGGCATGACGGACTCCTGTGGACAAATTCGGGAAAGGTCCTACTTCACTTCTTCCAGTGCCTGATTCAACGGCACGTAAAACTCTTTGAACAACGCGTCGACCGCGTCCTTGGCCTCGGGCGTGACAAACCCGGCCTCCAACACCAGCACCTGATACACCCCGCGCTTGATCGCCTCGGCGCTCAGGTGGGCGGAGTTTTCATTGGTGGTGCACAGGAAGCGCACCCACGACGTGAGAATGATCCACGCGTTAAGGGTCAGGGCTTCGGTCTGGATCGGGTCCATATTGAGGATGCCGGCGTCGACAAACCCCCGGTAGATCGCATTGCCCTGGATCAGGCAGCGCTGGGAAAAACGCCGGTAGCCGGTGGCCAGTTCCGGGTCGCTTTCCAGCAGGTGTTCAAGGTCGCGGTGCAGGAAACGATAGCGCCACATGCCCGCCAGCAAGGCCTGCAAGTAGAAGCGCTTGTCCTGGACGGTGGCGGCGCGCCCCTCGGGTGGGCGCAGGAAACTGTCCACCAGGGCTTCGTATTCGCGAAACAGCACGGCGATGATCGCCTGCTTGTTGGGGAAGTGGTAGTACAGGTTGCCCGGGGAAATTTCCATATGGGCAGCAATATGGTTGGTGCTGATACTGCGCTCGCCCTGCTGGTTAAAAAGCTCCAGGCTGGTTTGCACAATGCGCTCGCTGGTCTTTACTCGTGGTGCCATAGGGGAATCAGCTTCTATACACGTGATGGGGCATCTTACGGCCTATCCCGGCCCGGATAAAACTGCATGTTGCTGCAATGTTATTTGACAATTTAGAGCAATGACTCTAAAAATCCAGGCAGACCAATAACAACCGGGAACTGCGCCATGTCTGCCAACGTTGCCTACCTGCAAGATTCCCAGGCGCTGGAACACCTCCAGGACCTGTTCGACGCCCAACAACGCGCCTACGCGGCCAACCCGATGCCGCCAGCCGGCCAACGCCAGCAATGGCTCAAGGCCCTGCGTGATCTGCTCAGCGACGAACGCCAGGCGTTGATCAACGCCATCAGCCAGGACTTCAGCCACCGCAGTGCCGACGAAACCCTGTTCGCCGAACTGATGCCCAGCCTGCATGGCATTCATTACGCCAGCAAACACCTCAAAGGCTGGATGAAACCTTCGCGCCGCGCTGTAGGCATTGCCTTCCAGCCCGCGTCCGCCAAAGTCATCTACCAACCGCTGGGCGTGGTCGGGGTGATCGTGCCGTGGAACTACCCGCTGTACCTGGCCATTGGCCCGCTGGTCGGGGCGTTGGCGGCGGGCAACCGGGTGATGCTCAAGCTCAGCGAATCCACGCCCGCCACCGGCGAGTTGCTCAAGACATTGCTGGCGAAGATCTTCCCCGAAGACCTGGTGTGCGTGGTGCTCGGCGAGGCCGATATGGGTATCGCGTTTTCCAGGCTGCGCTTCGACCACCTGCTGTTCACCGGCGCCACCAGCATCGGCAAGCATGTGATGCGCGCGGCCGCCGAACACCTCACGCCGGTCACCCTGGAACTGGGCGGCAAGTCGCCGGCCATTGTCTCCGCCGATGTGCCGCTCAAGGACGCCGCCGAACGCATCGCCTTCGGCAAGGCCTTGAACGCCGGGCAAACCTGCGTGGCGCCGGACTACGTGCTGGTGCCAGAAGATCGCGTGGAAGGCTTCGTCGAGGCCTACACCCAAGCGATTCGCGGGTTTTACCCGACCCTGGCCGACAACCCGGACTACACCGCCATCATCAACGAACGGCAATTGGCGCGGCTCAATGCCTACGCCAAGGACGCCACAGACAAAGGCGCCACCCTGATCCCGCTGTTTGATCAGGGCCAGGCACGGCGCATGGCCCACAGCCTGCTGCTGAATGTCAGCGATGACATGACGGTGATGCAGGACGAAATCTTCGGCCCGCTGCTGCCGATCGTGCCGTATCGCGGCCTTGACCAGGCGTTTGCCTACATCAACCAGCGCCCTCGCCCGCTGGCCCTGTATTACTTCGGCTACAACAAGGGCGAACAGAACCGCGTACTCCACGAGACCCATTCCGGCGGTGTGTGCCTGAACGACACCCTGCTGCACGTAGCCCAGGACGACATGCCGTTTGGCGGCATCGGCCCCTCGGGCATGGGCCACTACCACGGCCACGAAGGTTTCCTCACGTTCAGCAAAGCCAAGGGTGTGCTGGTGAAACAGCGCCTGAACGCCGCGAAGTTGATCTACCCGCCTTATGGCAAGGCGATCCAGACGTTGATCCAGAAGCTGTTTATCCGCTGATAACACCACTCTCGGGATAACAATAAAAATGAACCCCAGCCTGACTGAAACACCCGCGCTGTCACGGCGCGGCGTCTTGAAAATCGGCCTGTGCGCCAGCGCCTTCCTGGCCACCGCCGGGCTTGGCGCCAGCCTCAGCGGCTGCTCCAGCAGCACGCCGGCCAGCGGCTTTGTGATGTTGCGCAGCAGCGACCTGCCGTTCCTGCGCGCCGTGATCCCGGTGCTGCTGGAGGGCGTGGCCAGCGCCGAGGCCGTCGCCAGCGGAGTCGAGGACACCCTGAAAAAGCTCGATTTCAGCCTGCAACGCCTGTCGCCGGAGATGTTCAAGCTCACCCAGCAACTGTTTGACGTGCTGGGCATGGGCATCACCCGTGGGCCGCTGACCGGGATCTGGGGCAGCTGGGAAAACGCCAGCAGCGAACAGATCCGCACCTTCCTGCATCGCTGGGAGAACAGCTACCTGAACCTGCTGCGCATGGGCCAGGGTTCGTTGCTCAAGCTGGTGATCATGGCGTGGTACTTCCAGCCAGCGGCCTGGGCCCATTGCGGCTACCCCGGGCCACCCAAGATCTAGCCTTTGATAACCCAATCAAACCTGTGGGAGCTGGCTTGCCTGCGATAGCGGTACATCAGTGAAGGTTGTAGTGGCTGACCCACCGCTATCGCGGGCAAGCCCGCTCCCACATTTAGATTGCAACTCCGTAGCGACCGACACCTATAACAACAAGAGTGCATCCCTATGCCCGTACCCGATCTGTTCCGTGATGGCCTCGCCCGTGGCTGGAAAACCCACAACGGCGCCGCCCTCGACAGCGACCTGACCCTGGAAGCCGACGTCGCCATCATCGGCAGCGGCGCCGGCGGCGGTACCACCGCCGAGATCCTCAGCGCCGCCGGCTACAAGGTGCTGCTGATCGAAGAAGGCCCGCTCAAGACCAGCAGCGACTTCAAGCTGCTGGAAGACGAGGCCTACACCAGCCTGTACCAGGAAGGCATCGGCCGCATGAGCAAGGACGGCGCAATCACCATCCTGCAAGGCCGGGCCGTGGGCGGCACCACGTTGATCAACTGGACGTCGAGCTTTCGCACGCCGGACGCCACCCTTTCCCACTGGGCCAGCGAATACGCGGTGAAGGGCCACAGCAGCGCCGAGATGGCGCCGTGGTTCAAAAAAATGGAGCAACGCCTGGGCATCGCGCCGTGGGCCATGCCGCCCAACCCCAATAACGACGTGATCCGCAAAGGCTGCGAAAAGCTCGGCTACAGCTGGCATGTCATCCCGCGCAACGTGCGTGGCTGCTTCAACCTGGGGTATTGCGGCATGGGTTGCCCGGTCAACGCCAAGCAGTCGATGCTGGTGACCACCATCCCATCCACCCTGGAAGCTGGCGGCGAGTTGCTCTACCTGGCCCGCGCCGAACGCCTGAAATTCAGCGGCGACACCATCAGCAGCCTGGAATGCGTGGCCATGGACGACCTGTGCGTGGCGCCGACCGGCCGCAAGATCACGGTGAAGGCCAAGCACTATGTGCTGTCGGGCGGCGGTATCAACAGCCCGGCACTGCTAATGCGCTCGGATGCCCCCGACCCGCATTCGCGGGTAGGCAAGCGCACTTTTCTGCACTTGGTGAATTTCTCTGCGGGGCTGTTCGACGAAGTGATCAACCCGTTCTACGGCGCGCCGCAGTCGATCTACTCCGACCATTTCCAATGGCAGGACGGCACCACCGGCAAAATGTCGTACAAGCTCGAAGCGCCGCCCCTACATCCGGCGTTGGCCAGCACCCTGCTGGGCGGCTACGGCGAACAGAACGCCCTGGACATGAGCCAATTACCCAACACCCACGCCATGCTGGCGCTGCTGCGGGACGGTTTTCACCCCGACAGCCCCGGTGGCACCGTGGATTTGCGTGGTGACGGCACGCCGGTGCTCGACTATCAGGTCTCGGACTACGCCTGGGACGGCTTGCGCCGGGCCTTCCACAGCATGGCCGAGATCCAGTTCGCGGCGGGCGCCAAGTCGGTCAAGCCGCTGCACCACGATGCGCGCTACGTGAAAACCCTGGGCGAAGCCCGCGCAATGATCGACGACCTGAACCTGGAACTGCACCGCACCTGCCTGGGCAGTGCCCATGTGATGGGCGGTTGCGCCATGGGCGAAGACCCGAAAAATGCGGTGGCCGACAGCCTCGGGCGCCATCATCAATTGCGCAACCTGTCGATCCACGACGGCTCGCTATTCCCCACCAGCATTGGGGCAAACCCGCAATTGTCGGTGTACGGATTGACCGCGCAACTGGCGACCGCGTTGGCCGAACGTCTGAAAACAGCGTGAAAAAACCGCAGATACGCGGCGTCTATCTACATAAGTCGACTTGGCCGACCGGGATGGCTGCGATACCATCCGGTTCCCCAACGGACTCCGCCAGGACGACGCGATGAACCGAGTGTTGTACCCAGGTACCTTCGACCCGATTACCAAAGGCCATGGCGATCTGGTCGAACGCGCCTCGCGCTTGTTCGACCATGTGATCATCGCGGTCGCAGCCAGCCCCAAGAAAAACCCGCTGTTTCCCCTGGAACAGCGCGTGGAACTGGCGCGCGAGGTCACCAAGCACCTGCCCAACGTGGAAGTGGTGGGCTTTTCCACGCTGCTTGCGCACTTCGCCAAAGAGCAGAACGCCAATGTATTCCTGCGCGGCCTGCGCGCGGTGTCGGACTTCGAATACGAATTCCAGCTGGCCAACATGAACCGCCAACTGGCGCCGGACGTGGAAAGCCTGTTCCTCACGCCGTCGGAACGTTATTCGTTCATTTCCTCGACGTTGGTCCGTGAAATCGCCGCTTTGGGCGGAGATATCACCAAGTTCGTCCACCCAGCCGTGGCCGATGCGCTGACGTTGCGCTTCAAGAAGTAAGACCGCTCACTCGGCGCCCGCTCGCACTGCGGGCGCCAATGCGGCACAATTGCGCGCATTAGTTTTCAGATGCCCTGGCTGACAGCCCTGGCAGGAGTTTCCATGTCCCTGATCATCACCGACGATTGCATCAATTGCGACGTCTGCGAACCCGAGTGCCCGAACGCTGCCATTTCCCAAGGTGAAGAGATCTACGTGATCGACCCGAACCTGTGCACGCAGTGTGTCGGCCACTATGACGAACCGCAGTGCCAGCAGGTCTGCCCAGTGGATTGCATTCCGTTGGATGAAGCGCATCCGGAGACGGAAGAGCAGTTGATGGACAAGTACCGCAAGATTACTGGCAAGGCTTAAGGGCCTCATCGCAGGCAAGCCAGCTCCCACACTTGATCGGGTTCACACGGTCAAAATGTGGGAGCTGGCTTGCCTGCGATAGCGATATCAGCCCTCACACAGCAATCAGCTCTGGCACCTAGGGCAAAACACACTCGCCCGCTGCCCCAGCATCACATTGCGCAACTCAGTCCCACAAACCTTGCACGCCTCATTCCCCCGGCCATAAACGAACAGCTCCTGCTGGAAATACCCCGGCTGCCCATCCCCACCGATAAAGTCGCGCAATGTCGTACCGCCCCGCTCGATCGCGGCGGCCAGGATGCGCTTGATCTCAATCGCCAGCTTCAAATAACGCGCCCGCGAAATACCGCCCGCCTCACGCCGCGGGTCGATCCCCGCCGCAAACAGCGCTTCGGTCGCATAGATATTGCCCACGCCCACCACCACCGCGTTGTCCATGATGAACGGCTTCACCGCCATCGAACGGCCACGGGACAGTTTGAACAAACGCTCACCATCAAACAGGTCGGTCAACGGCTCCGGCCCCAGGCGGATCAGCAGTTCGTGGTTGTGCGGGTCCTGGCTCCAGAGCATCGCGCCAAAACGTCGTGGGTCGGTGTAGCGCAGGGCCAGGCCGGATTCGAGTTCGATATCCACATGCTCATGCTTGAGCGCTGGCAGCCCGACCTCCACCAGCCGCAGGTTGCCCGACATGCCCAAATGGCTGATCAGCGTGCCCACTTCGGCGTTGATCAACAGGTACTTGGCCCGCCGCTCCACCAACACGATGCGCTGCCCGGACAGGCGCACATCGAGGTCTTCCGGAATCGGCCAGCGCAGGCGCCGCTCGCGCACGATCACGCGGCTGACGCGTTGGCCTTCCAGGTGCGGAGCAATACCGCGCCGGGTGGTTTCGACTTCGGGCAACTCGGGCATAGGTACCTCGTAAACGGAAGGGTCAGTGTGCGCCCAGTTCGCGGATCGACAACTTCATGCTTTCGAAGTCGTAGTCCGACAGGCCCACGTAGTCCAGCACCAGGTGGCTGATGGCATTCCACTCATGGTCCACCGTCTGGTTGCCCAGCACGCGGTAGGACGAGCAGATGTGCTCGGCCATTTTCAGGATCGCCAGCAGGTTTTTCAGTTGGGAATTGCGCGACGACTCATCGCTGAAGATCGCCAAGGCGTTGTGATGGTTGGCGATGGCGTCGGTCACATGCTGCGGCAGGCGCCAGGACTTGGCGGTGTAGTAGCCCACCACCGCATGGTTGGTATTGAACGCGTTGTTCTCGGTGTCCACCACGCGGCAGTCCGGGCCGGCGCTGGCATAGGCCTCTTCGAGCACCGCCATGTAATTGGGAAAACGCTTGAGCATCAGCGGCACGCCGCAATCGTGGAACAGGCCCAGGGCGTAGGCTTCGTCCACCGCCTGGGCGCCGGTGCGCTTGGCCAGGGTCAGGCAAGTCATGGCCACGTCCTGGGCGGTGTCCCAGAAACGGTTGAGGGTGACGATGGTGTCATCGCTCATCTCGCCCTTGATCGACAACGCGTTGATCAGGTTGATGACCGAACGGCTGCCCAACAGGTTCACTGCGCGCTGGATCGAGGCGATCTTGTTGCTCAAGCCGAAGTACGACGAGTTGACGACCTTCAGCAGTGCACCGGACAGGCCCGGGTCCTGGGCGATCAGCCGGGCGATCACTTCCAGATCCGGGTCAGGCATGTACTGCTCCATCTGCAGATCCACCATGATCTGCGGCTGGGGCGGCACACTGATGCCTTGCAGGGCCTGTTGGATCTGTTCGGCGGATAGCTCTTGGGACATAAGTACTTACTCTGGACTAGGCGGGGATTCTAACCTCTATGGGAACCTGACCGACACCTCAAAAACCCGAACTGAAATAGGATCAAATGTGGGAGCTGGCTTGCCTGCGATAGCCTCACCGCCGTACGTCAGATACACCGCGCCGTCTGCATCGCAGGCAAGCCAGCTCCCACATGAACCGCGCCGCAACAGGTATACTCCCGCTCTTTTTTCCGGAGCGACGTCATGTCCCTGCCAAGCCTGCGTCTCAAAGCCAACGCCGATCGTCGTTTGCGCAACGGCCACCTGTGGGTCTACAGCAACGAAATCGACGTGGCCGCCACCCCACTCCACGGCTTCCAGGCAGGCGACCAGGCTATCCTGGAAGCAGCCGGCGGCAAGACCCTGGGCATCGTGGCCATGAGCCCGAACAACCTGATCTGCGCGCGCCTGCTGTCGCGCGACATCAAGTTGCCGCTGGACAAGTCGCTGCTGGTGCACCGCATCAACGTCGCCCTGTCCCTGCGTGACCGCCTGTTCGACAAGCCGTTCTACCGCCTGGTCTACGGCGATTCCGACCTGTTGCCGGGCCTGGTAGTCGACCGTTTCGGCGACATTCTCGTGGTGCAGATCGCTTCGGCGACCATGGAAGCCCATAAAGCAGACGTGATCGCCGCACTGACCCAAGTGCTCAAGCCGAGCGGCATCCTGTTCAAGAACGACTCCGCCGCACGCGACGCCGAAGGCCTCAACCGCTACGTCGAAACCGTGTTCGGCCTGGTGCCGGAGTGGGTGGCGCTGGAAGAAAACGGCGTGAAATTCGAAGCCCCGGTGATCCAGGGCCAGAAAACCGGCTGGTTCTACGACCACCGCATGAACCGCGCCCGCCTGGCCCCGTATGCCAAAGGCAAACGCGTGCTCGACCTGTACAGCTACATCGGCGGCTGGGGCGTGCAAGCCGCGGCCTTTGGCGCCAGTGAAGTGTTCTGCGTCGACGCCTCCGCCTTTGCCCTCGACGGCGTGGAGCGCAACGCGGCACTGAACGGCGTTGCCGAGAAGATGACCTGCATCGAAGGCGACGTGTTTGAAGCGTTGAAAGAACTGAAAGCCAGCGAAGAACGCTTCGACGTGATCGTCGCCGACCCACCGGCCTTCATCAAACGCAAAAAAGACATGAAGAACGGCGAAGGCGCCTACCGCCGCCTGAACGAGCAAGCCATGCGCCTGCTGAGCAAGGACGGCATCCTGGTCAGCGCTTCGTGCTCCATGCACTTGCCGGAAGACGACCTGCAAAACATCCTGCTGACCAGCGCCCGTCATTTGGACCGCAATATCCAGATGCTGGAACGTGGCGGCCAGGGCCCGGACCATCCGGTGCACCCGGCGATTGCCGAGACGCGCTACATCAAGAGCATTACGTGCCGCCTGCTGCCAAATAGCTAAGTCGCGCACAGTTCAAAATGCTGGCAGGGTCAATGTGGGAGCTGGCTTGCCTGCGATAGCGGTGTATCAGACACACCGCTATCGCAGGCAAGCCAGCTCCCACACTTGTGTGTGGTGTGTCAGGAATTTGGTTGAATTCCATTTCCCGCAGACTAGTATCGGTTTCTGGTTCAACTCCGGAAAACAAAAACAATGTCTGGGCCCACCCTCTCGCGCTTCATCCTCATCACCTGCATCTCCCTGATCAGCTTCTTCCCGATCAATATCCTGCTGCCCTCCTTCCCCGCCCTGTCTGCCCACTTCGATACGCCCACCGCCGACGTCGCGCTGTCCATCAGCCTGTTCACGCTGGTCTTTGCAGTCTCGCAACTGGTGGCCGGCCCGCTGTCGGACAAATGGGGGCGCAAGGAAGTGCTGATCGGCTGCATCAGCCTGTCGATCCTCGGCGCCATCGGTTGCGCCTGGGCGCCGGATTACCTGAGCTTCCTGCTGTTTCGCAGCGTGCAGGCCATGGGCTGTGGGTTTTTCGTCTTGGGCCACGCGCTGGTGGAGGACCTGTTCGACGAACAGGACCGCGCCCGCGTGCGCCTGTATTACATGACCTTGAGCGGCTCGTTTGTCGCGCTGTCACCGCTGATCGGCTCCTGGCTGCAAACCACCTTCGACTGGCAAGGCAGTTTCTACGGCTTTGCCCTGATGGCGCTGGGCATGTTGATCCACGCGGCCTGCATCCTGCCGTCGAAGGCCGCCAGCCCGCAGCGCGCCGCCGTTTCCATCATCGGCACACTGAAAGCCGTCGGCAAAAATCGTGATTTCCTACGCTACTGGTGGATCGCCGCGCTGGTGTTCGCCTGCTACTTCGCGCTGATCAGCGTGACACCGCTGATCTTCATGGACA
This sequence comes from Pseudomonas sp. Marseille-Q1929, assembly GCF_017316265.1. Taxonomy (NCBI): domain Bacteria; kingdom Pseudomonadati; phylum Pseudomonadota; class Gammaproteobacteria; order Pseudomonadales; family Pseudomonadaceae; genus Pseudomonas; species Pseudomonas sp. Marseille-Q1929. The sequence goes on along the minus strand of NZ_JAFLWU010000002.1, from coordinate 434,033 downwards.
CGCTGAAGCTCTCCGAATACCAATACGCGCTGGTGCTGATGGTGTACGGCGTGGCCTACCTGCTCGGCGGCGTCGCGGCGTCGTATTTGCAGAAGCGCATCACGCTGTCCCGGCAGATCAACATCGGCCTCGGCTTGCTGAGCATCGCCGGGTTACTGCTGACATTGATGGTCAGCCTGCACGCCATCACCACGGTGACCTTGCTGATCCCGATGCTGATCAGCGCGCTGGCCGTGACCTTGGTGCGACCCGCAGCCATTTCCGCGGCGATGCTGCTGTTTTCCAGCAGCGCCGGCACGGCGGCGTCGGCGGGCAACAGCATCATGTTCCTCACCGCCGCCGTCAGCAGCGCGGCGCTGGCCCAGGCGGGCGAACATCTGCTGCTGACCATCGCCCTCAGTTTGATCGTGCTCAGCCTCTGGGGGCTGCTGACCAACCGGCAGACTATGGCTCGCGCATTACCGGCGTGAGCAGCATGTCACTGGTCTGCAATTGCCGATAACGCGGCTTGACCAGCTCGATCCGGCCTATGCGGATGTCGTGGATCAGCGTCTCGGTGTCCACATAACCGTCCGGCAGTTGCGTCCAGACCAACGGGCCGCGATCGTCCCATTTGCCCTTCTCGTCCAGGGCAAAGATGCGCGGTGGCTTGAAGTCGTGGCGGTAGCCGGTGTTCGGAATAGCCAGCACTTCGGGCTGGCCATCCAGGTCGAGGTCCACGGCCCACAACACACAGTTGGTCTCGCACGGTGAGTCGGTGTCCAGGCTCAGCTCGGCAAACTGCTCGCTGCCCTTGGGCTTGGGGCCGATCCATTCCAGTTCGGCCTTGGGCCGCTGGGCGCGTTCCTTGGCGTACTGCTCGCTGAAACTCAGCGCCGTGTCGTCCATCCGCTCACGCAAGACGCGGCGCGAATCCGCGTCGAGAATGCGCTCTTTATCCAGATCGTCCTGCAACTTGGCGTAAGCCTCTTCGCCGGCCTTCTCCAGGCCGAAACGCAGGTAGTGCGCATCAAAGGCCTCGGCCTTGGTGCGCCCGTCGAGCAAGCGTTGCACCTGATCATTCACACTGATCTGTACCGGGTTGAGCAGCGGCGTGTTGATCAACACCACCAGCGCACAAAACAGCAACGCCAGTGCCGGGTTGGTCACGCGCAAGTTGCCCAGCCACACAGGCGAACGCAGCACCACCGCCCACACCGCCGCCAGGCCGTACAAACCGCACAACAACGCCGCCGCCAACGCGATGAAGCGCTGCGGCGACAAGGCATATTGCTCGACCCGCAGCCAGCTCGAATAAAACGCCAGCGCCGCAAGGACCGGCAGGCACAACAGGCTCAGCTCGATAAAGCGCGTCAGCCACTGGGGATAGGGCCGAGGCTGCCGGCCATCCTGGAACACGCCATTGAGCAGGAACAACTGCGCCCCGGCCAACACCAGCAGAATCGGCGTGGAGTAGCCCGTGGCCCAGATCCGCCCGAGCCCGGTGAACGGCAGGGCCAAGGTAAACAGCACACTGATCAACGCGATCAACGGCAGCAACAAACCACAGGCGCTGAGCAGCATGCTGCGCATCTGGCCGATAACCTTTTCGCTGCGCGCCGCCAGGTACATGCCGAGTGCGAACACCAGCGGCAGGGCGAAACACAGGAACAACTCACTCCAGAAGTGCCGCTCGAAAAACTCGATGCCCAACATCAGGAACAGGCGGCTCCACAGTTTGAGCAAGGCCATGAACAGCCCCACCAGGATCAGCGCGTAGAGCACGATGAACACGCTGTTCCAGGCTTGCTGGAACAGGTCTTCATAGCGCCAGCGCTGGCCTTTGGCCGAGGGCCAGGCGAACAGGAAGCTGGCGCAGACGTAACTCAGCACCACCACGCTGATAAACCACGAGTTGATCGCCCAACGCTTGTCGCCGATATGCTCGACGCCATAACACACCCACAGCGTCATGCCGCCCATCAGCAGGGTGAACACCAGCGTCGGCAACAACGAACGCCAGTGTCGGGCTTTTTCCCCGAGCAACTGCAAGGTGGTGCCGCCTACCAGGACCAGGGTGTAGGTGACAAAAAACAGCGCTTCGTTTACGCGATAAAGCTGGTCGGAATAATAGAAGGCGATTCCCTGGACCAGGCCGATCAGCAGGTAGAACCCAAGAAAACGATTGAGACCGGGCATTCCAGTTCCTTTGGAGTGGGGGGGAGGGCAAAAGGCCGCCAGTCTAAACAAAGCCACAGGCCCTGTAATGCCCCGTTCCCTCCAGCCGCCAGCGGTGTAGAATCGGCCCTATTCATCGCCAGTCATCCCCCGGCGGGTTTATGAGCTCAAGGCCAATGCGCACGGCGATCCCGTAACGTTTGCGGCAACTTCCGGACACACGGCCATTTTTCGGGTGTTCCAGACGTCAATAGAAGCTCACTCCCCTTTGATACCGATTAGCCGCCCGGAGTGCTCCATGCCAGATTACCGCTCGAAAACATCCACCCACGGCCGCAACATGGCCGGCGCCCGCGCACTGTGGCGTGCCACGGGGATGAAAGATGACGACTTCAAGAAGCCGATCATCGCGATTGCCAACTCGTTCACCCAATTCGTACCGGGCCACGTCCACCTCAAGGACCTGGGCCAACTGGTCGCCCGCGAGATCGAACGCGCTGGCGGTGTAGCGAAAGAATTCAACACTATCGCCGTGGACGACGGCATCGCCATGGGCCATGACGGCATGCTGTATTCCCTGCCGAGCCGCGAGATCATCGCCGACTCCGTGGAGTACATGGTCAACGCCCACTGCGCCGACGCCATCGTCTGCATCTCCAACTGCGACAAGATCACCCCCGGCATGCTGATGGCCTCCCTGCGCCTGAACATCCCGGTGATCTTCGTCTCCGGCGGCCCGATGGAAGCCGGCAAGACCAAACTGGCCTCCCACGGCCTCGACCTGGTGGACGCCATGGTCATCGCCGCCGATTCCAGCGCTTCTGACGAGAAAGTCGCGGAATACGAGCGCAGCGCATGCCCAACCTGCGGTTCGTGCTCCGGCATGTTCACCGCCAACTCGATGAACTGCCTGGTGGAAGCCCTGGGCCTGGCCTTGCCGGGCAACGGTTCCACCCTCGCCACCCACAGCGACCGCGAGCAGCTGTTCCTGCAGGCTGGCCGCACCATCGTCGAGCTGTGCAAGCGTTACTACCACGACAACGATGAGTCGGTGCTGCCGCGCAACATCGCCAACTTCAAGGCGTTCGAAAACGCCATGACCCTGGATATCGCCATGGGCGGTTCCACCAACACCATCCTGCACTTGCTGGCTGCGGCCCAGGAAGCCGAGATCGATTTCGACCTGCGCGACATCGACCGCCTGTCCCGCAACGTGCCGCAACTGTGCAAAGTCGCGCCAAACATCCAGAAGTACCACATGGAAGACGTGCACCGCGCCGGCGGGATCTTCTCGATCCTCGGCTCCCTGGCCCGTGGCGGCCTGCTGCACACCGACCTGCCAACCGTGCACAGCAAGACCCTCGCTGAAGGCATCGCCAAATGGGACATCACCCAGACTGACGACGAAGCCGTGCATCATTTCTTCAAGGCAGGCCCGGCCGGCATCCCGACGCAAACCGCGTTCAGCCAGTCGACCCGTTGGGACACCCTGGACGACGACCGTGAAAACGGCTGCATCCGCAGTGTCGAGCACGCCTACTCGCAAGAAGGCGGCCTGGCCGTGCTGTACGGCAACATCGCCCTCGACGGCTGTGTGGTGAAAACCGCCGGTGTGGATGAATCCATCCACGTCTTCGAAGGCCGCGCCAAGATCTACGAAAGCCAGGACAGCTCGGTTCGCGGCATCCTCGCCGACGAAGTGAAAGAAGGCGACATCGTGATCATCCGCTACGAAGGCCCGAAAGGCGGCCCGGGTATGCAGGAGATGCTCTACCCGACGTCGTACCTGAAGTCCAAAGGCCTGGGCAAAGCCTGCGCCTTGCTGACCGACGGCCGTTTCTCCGGCGGCACCTCGGGCCTGTCCATCGGCCACGCTTCGCCAGAAGCCGCTGCCGGTGGCGCGATTGGCCTGGTGCAGGATGGCGACAAGGTGCTGATCGACATTCCGAACCGTTCGATCAACCTGTTGGTCAGCGATGAAGAACTGGCCGCGCGCCGGGTCGAGCAGGACAAGAAGGGTTGGAAGCCGGTGGAGAAGCGTCCGCGCAAAGTCACCACCGCGCTGAAAGCCTACGCCCTGCTGGCTACCAGCGCCGACAAGGGTGCTGTGCGTAACAAGGCGATGCTTGACGGCCTGTAAGCCCCGCCCATAAAAAATGCCCCGCCAAGTGCGGGGCATTTTTTTGCCTGGCCCAACCCCCAACAACAATGAGGATCAAACTGTGGGAGCTGGCTTGCCTGCGATAGCGGTGGGTCAGCCAACACATGTATCGCCTGACACTCCGCCATCGCGGGCAAGCCCGCTCCCACAGGGGTTGGGGGTTGGCTGTAAGGCTTTAAAACTGCGGGGTGTAGGTCATGGTGAACATCACATTACGCGGGTCACCATAGTAGTTACTGCCCCAATTCGCGTTATACGCCGGGATGTAGTACTTCTTGTCGAACATATTGTTCAAGTTCGCCGCCACGGTGAATTCCTGGTTGATCTTGTACGCCACCCGCGAATCCCACAGCGCGTTGCCCGGCACGCTGAACGTGCGGTCGTAGGCCTCGGTGCTGCTTTGCGCGGTCACGCCGGCGCCGACGCTGAATTTCTGCCAGTCACCCGGCAACTGGTAATCACCCCAGACCTTGAGCAAATGCTTGGGCGTCCAGGTGCTGAAGATCTTGCCTTCGTAGTCGTCGTCCTTGAGGAATTTGGTGGTGTTGTAGGTGTAGCTGGAATTGAGCTGCAACCCCGGCAGTACTTCGCCGCTCAACGTGGCTTCAAAACCCTGGCTGCGGACTTTGCCCGAGGCCACCGAGCAGTACCAACCGTTGCAGTTTTGCGGCCCTTGCAGGTCCTGGGCAGCGCGGTTTTCCTGGTCGTAGCGGAAGATCGCAAACGAGGTGTTGAGGCGGCCATCGGCCAATTCGCCCTTGATCCCCAGCTCATAGTTCTTGCCTTCGATGGGTTTGAGGATCGCGTGGGACGTGGTTTGGTTGGTCTGTGGTTCAAACGCGTCGGCGTAGCTGGCGTAGGCCGACCATTGGTCGTTCAGTTCATAGACCAGGCCGGTGTACGGCGTGACCTTGCCGTTGGTTTGGGTAGTGCTGGCTTCAGGCGCGCCATAAGTCCCCTTGATACCGCTCTGGCCGATGTAGGAGAAGTCATACCAGCTGGTGCGCGCGCCGACGATCAGGGTCAACGGGTCCAGCAGCTTCACGCGCCAGGTGCCATAGATGCCTTTCTGGCGAACGTCATACCAGCTCTTGGACCCCCAACCGTCCCTGAACAGTTGGTATTTGTCGCGCTGCGGACGGTTGTGGTCGATGTTGAAGATATCCGCACCCGGCGTTGCCGCCCGCGCCCACAGGTCGTCGGTGGTGAGCTTGGAATAGTTGGCGCCCAGGATCATTTCCTGCTGGAAACCCAGGCCGTCGAACTTGCCATCGACGTACACATCCGCGCCGCGGCTCTTGGTGTTGAAGTCGGTGACCCAATCGATATAGCGCACGCTGCCGCCGCCGTTGGGGATGGTATCCCACGTCGCCTGGTAGGTTGCGTCGTTGTGCTCGTCCATGGCCACCAACGCGGCCTTCACCTTCCAGTCATCGTTGAAGCGATGCTCCAAGTCAGCGAAGACTTGGGTCTGGTTGTTGACGTTGCGGTTCCAGCTGGCGCCGACAAAGGTCGAGCGCGGCAGGCCGATGTCGCTGCCGTCAGCGTAACGCGGCAACGACATGAAGTTGGGCCGCGAATGGCCTTTCTGGTTGCTGATGCCGACGCCGACGGTGGTGTCTGCCGTGAAGTCGTAGTCCACCGCCGCGTAGACCGTCTGATTCCAGCCGCCGGCGTAGTCGACAAAGGAGTCGGTGGTGTCGTAATCCGCCACAAAGCGGCCGCGCAAGGTGCCTTCGGCATTCATCGGGCCGCCGACGTCGACTTGAGTGCCGTAGTGGTCCCACGAACCGGCCTTGGCGGTGATGGTCACCGTGGGCGCCTGCTGGCCGCGTTTGCGCACCAGGTTCATGGTGCCGCCGGGGCTGTTGGCGCCTTGCAGCAACGCGGCCGGGCCACGCAGGGTTTCGACGCGGTCGTAGATCGCCATGTTTTCGGTGAGGTAGCTGCCCAGCGTGTAGGTGTTACGCGGGATGCCTACGCCATCGTATTGCAGGGTGCCGATCTCGAAACCCCGGGAGAAGATAAACATGCCGGGACCGGGGGATTTGGTCGCGGTCAGGCCGGGAGTGCGCTTGACCACTTCGGACAGTTTGGTGGTGTTCTGGTCATCCATTTGCTTGCGGGTCATGACGCTGACCGATTGCGGGATGTCCTTGAGTTTCTGCTCGCCCTTGCCCAGGGTCACCGCGCCGGTGGTGTAGGAACCCGTACCTTCAGTGGTAGCCCCGAGGCGTTCGGCGCTGATGGTGGTGGCGCCGACTTCAAGGGCTCCGCCGCTGGCCACGGGTTTTTCCAGGGTCACGGTATCGGCATTGATAAACGCCGCGTTCAACCCCGTGCCGCCCAACAGCAAGCCAAGGGCCTCGCGTTGGCCCAAGTTGCCGCGCACACCTGGGGATGTCACACCTTGGGTCAACTCACCGGACACCAACACCTGAATCCGCGTCACCGCCGAAAACGCCGCCAACGCGCCGTCCAGGCTTTGCCCCGGAATATCGAAGCGGTAAGTCTGGGCCTGCGTGGTCTCAGCGGCCTGCAAGTACAGCGGCGCAATGCCGCTGGCCATGGAAATGGCCAGTGCCAGCAAGGGCCGTGTGGCGTATCGGTGTGCCATGGTTGGTGCTCCCCGGTGCAAAAAAAGTCGGTGATCGGCGCCGCACTACTTGAGAGTGCTTACTATTTACGCCTCAGTGATCAAGGACGATGCCCTGTGGGAAAACCCTGAAAATATTTTGAGAAAGTTGCACTCAGGACGCTTTGCCTTCGCGCAACACCAGCAAATACGGGGTGTAGTGCTCGGCGCGCAGGTTGAGGGTGTATTCCAGCGCCTTGATCACCGCGTCGGGCTTGTCGATTTCAAACACGCCGGAGACCACGCGATTGCGCAGCGCATCACCGAGCACCAGCGTCTTGCCAGGCCAGTAGCGATTCAACTCGCTGACCACTTCCGACAAAGGCTGCTGACGAAACACCAGTTGCCGCTGGCGCCAGGCAAAACCGCTGGCCGGGTCGAAGCCGTGAACCTCGGCAAGGTGCTGACCCTGATACTCCACCGCCCGCCCCGGCTCCAGATACACCAGCGTGCCGCTGCCCGCACTGACCTGCACCTTGCCCTGGGCCACTTGCACCCGCGTCTGTGCATCGCGGCGCGCCACGCTGAACTGGGTGCCGACCACCTTGACCCAGCCATCACCGGACTGCACCACGAACGGCCGCGTCGGGTCCTTGGTCACGCTGAAAAAACCTTCGCCCCTCAGCAGACGAATCTGACGCTCACCGCCGCTCATGCGCACTTGAATCGCGCTGTCGGTGTTGAGTTGCAGCTGGGAGCCATCGGCCAATTCCACCGTGCGCGACTCGCCGGTGCCGGTGGCGTAGTCCGCGCGCAGGCGGTCGAGCCAGGGCGTGTTTTGCACGGTCAGCCCAACCGCCAGCAACACCGCGGCGGCACACGCCCAACGCCGCAGTGGTTTGCGCCAGGCGGCCTGTTCGGCGCGGCGGATCACCCGGGCCGGCTCACGCAGGCCGCCGAGCAGCGCTTGCACTTCCTGCCAGGCGTCATCCTGGGCTTGGCCTTGCCCGAGCCAGGCGGCGAAGGCGTCCATTTCAGCCGGTGTCACGTCCTCGGCCTGTAGGCGGAAATACCAGCCGGACGCCTGTTCAAACAGCGCGTCGGCAGTGGGTGTGGCGCTCATGTCCGACGTCCTTGTGCATCGCAGGCAAGCCGCGTCTTGATGTACGCGCGGCATTCAATCAAGGCGCGACGCAATTGGTATTCCACACTGCGCGGGGTGATCGACAGACGTTCGCCAATCTCGCGGTAGGAAAGTTCGTCGACATGATAGAGCAGGAAGATCTGCCGAGTCGCTTCGGGCAACGCCAGGATCGCGTCCTGCATCAATTGTTCCTGTTGGTAGGCGGCCAGTTGTTCGTCGGCACCAGGGTTGCTGCACGGCAGCTCTTCGCTGGGCTCGCCGGCGTCCAGGCGCTCACGGCGGATGGCCTGGCGCTGGTGATCGCGCACCAGGTTGCTGGCGATGGTGAAGAGAAAGGCTGGGAGGTTGTCGATCTTCTCGCCGGAGTCCAGGCGCGCCAGGCGCAGGAAGGATTCCTGGGTCAGGTCGGCGGCCACTTGGGCGCTGCCGGTGCGGCGGGTAACGAAGGCTTCGAGGGCTTTCTTCTGCTCCGCGAACAGGCGCGCGATCTGCGAATTCCAGGAGAGCACGGCACTACCTTGAGATGAACGAGAGGTTCAGGAGGTGTGCACGCTAGCAGAGGATGAGATTGGTTCGCAATTGATATCTATTTTTTACTGTGGGTTATGCGGTGTTCTTGAGGGAGCTATCGCAGGCAAGCCAGCTCCCACATTTTGACCGTGTGAACCCGATCAAGTGTGGGAGCTGGCTTGCCTGCGATAAGGGCAACTCGGTGTTACTGAATCTCCTCAGGCTTCACAATCACCCAATTCTTGTCCGCCGTCACCGCCAGCCCTTCCTTGGCCTGCGCCGCCGCGTGCTTGGCGATCATGCCATTGAGCTGGGTCATGTACTTGTCCTTGCGATTGATCCACAAGTGCACGCCACCCTTGGCCACGTCCACATCGTGAAACAGCATGTAGCCATCGCTCGTTGGCGTGTCGCCGCCCACCAGCACCGGTTTTTTCCATTCGTCGATGTAGGTAAGGATTGCCGCGTGCTTGCCGGCCATCCAGGTCGCCGGGGTCCACAGGTAGGGCGTAAGTTCCAGGCCAAGGTTGGCCTTCTCGTCATATTTACCGGCGCTGATCTGTTTGCGTGCAGTGGTCAGCTCGCCGGTCTTGCGGTCCTTGAGCAGGGTAGTCACGCCGATGACGTTCTCGGGTTTGACGTTGTAGCCGTACTTCGGATCAGCCGCGACCATGCGCACCAGCTCTTCCGAGGCGGCGGTCATCACGTACACGTCGATGCCGTTTTCCATCAGTTTGTTGTACAGCTCCTGCTGGCCGGTGAAGATTTTCGGCGGCTGCACTTCAGACTTTTTCACCACCTCGCCTTCGAAATAGCTGACCGGCACCGGCTTGCCGGACGCCATCAGCTCGTCGACCTGGACCTTGAGTTCCTTGAGGGTGAAGCCGGAAAACACTTGGGCGACCCACGGGTAGCAGACCATGTCGTCCACTTCGCAAAGGCGATAGTAGTAACTGAACAGGCTCTCTTTGTGCTCGGCGGTGTCTTTGAACGGCATCAGCTTGAGCGACGGATCGAGGCTGTCGCGGGTGATCAGGCCCTTGTTTTCCATGTAGGGCAGCAGGGATTCTTCAAGGTCGTAGCGGTAACTGGTGTTGTCCATGTCGAACACCGCGAAGTTGCCCTTGTTGGCGTTGGCGGCGATCATCTCGTCTAGTTGCTTGGCCGCCGGGGCGGGCCAGTGTTTCAACTCGGTGGCGGCCATGGCGTGGCCGGCAAGGCCCAGGCACAGTGCGGCGGCAAACAGTCTCGACGCGAGCTTCATATGCGTTTTCTCCCTGAGTGAAAAACCTCGACGCTAACAAATCCCTGTGACAGTTACCGCCCGAGCGCGACCGCTTGCGTCCTGATCCCGCCAACCGCATATGCCTGAGCGTCAAACGCTTATTCCAAAAACGACAGTCACCATTCCATATCGGTATTAAATCAATATATTTCAAGCTGTTAGGCTTTCCGGTTCGCAATCGCAGGCTCACGCGATTGGCAGCCTCTGACGGAGCTTCAATGAATCTGCCCCTGATTCTCAACTTACTGGTGTTCGTGGCCCTGTTACTGGGCCTGGCACAAACCCGCCGCACCAACTGGAGCCTCGCCAAGAAGGTGCTGTTCGCCCTGGCCTTGGGCGTGGCGTTTGGTGTGGCGCTTCATACCATTTACGGCGCCGGCAACCCGGTGCTCAAGGCGTCCATCGGCTGGTTCGACCTGGTCGGCAATGGCTACGTGCAATTGCTGCAAATGATCGTGATCCCGCTGGTATTTGCCTCGATCCTCAGCGCTGTGGCCCGCCTGCATAACGCAGCGTCCCTGGGCAAGATCAGCTTCCTGACCATCGGCACCCTGCTGTTCACCACCGCGATTGCGGCGCTGATCGGTATCGGCCTGACCAACCTGTTCGGCCTCACCGCCGAAGGTCTGGTGGCCGGCACCCAGGAAATGGCGCGCCTGCAAGTGATCCAGAGCGATTACGCGGGCAAGGTCGCCGACCTGAATATCCCGCAGCTGCTGCTGTCGTTCGTGCCGTCCAACCCGTTCGCCGACCTGGCGCGGGCCAAGCCGACATCGATCATCAGCGTGGTGATTTTCGCCGCGTTCCTGGGGGTTGCCGCACTGCAACTGCTCAAGGATGACGTGGAAAAAGGCCAGAAAGTCCTCAACGCCATCGACACCCTGCAAGCCTGGGTGATGCGCCTGGTGCGCCTGGTGATGAAGCTCACGCCCTACGGTGTATTGGCGCTGATGACCAAGGTGGTCGCCGGCTCCAACCTGCAAGACATCATCAAGCTCGGCAGTTTCGTCGTGGTGTCGTACCTGGCCCTGGGCCTGATGTTTGTGGTGCACGGCCTGCTGCTGTCCCTGGCCGGGATCAACCCGCTGCGCTTCTTCCGTAAGGTGTGGCCGGTGCTGACGTTTGCCTTCACCAGCCGCTCCAGCGCGGCGGCGATTCCGTTGAGCATCGAGGCACAGACCCGTCGCCTGGGTATCCCGCAGTCCATCGCCGGCTTCGCCGCCTCGTTTGGCGCGACCATCGGCCAGAACGGTTGCGCGGGTCTTTATCCGGCGATGTTGGCGGTGATGGTAGCGCCGACCGTCGGCATCAACCCGCTGGACCCGCTGTGGATCGCGACCCTGGTGGCGATTGTGACCTTGAGTTCGGCCGGTGTGGCCGGCGTGGGCGGCGGCGCGACGTTTGCCGCGCTGATCGTGCTGCCGACGATGGGCTTGCCGGTGTCACTGGTGGCGTTGCTGATTTCCGTGGAGCCGCTGATCGACATGGGCCGCACGGCACTGAACGTGAACGGTTCGATGACGGCGGGGGCGATTACCAGCCAGATCATGGGGCAGACGGATAAGGCGTTGTTGGATGCGGATGAGCATGCTGAGTTAGCGCAGGCCTGATAGACCGCATTCGCGAGCAAGCCCGCTCCCACATTTTGATTTGTGAATACATTCAACTGTGGGAGCTGGCTTGCCTGCGATGCTCTTAAGCTCTTTCCCAGACTTCAAAGTTGTAAGCAGGCTTGTCACCTTCAGCCGGGTTCTCAACATTCGACACCAGCTTCCACTGGTTCAAATCAAACGCTGGAAACCAAGCATCCCCTTCCGGACTCAACCCCACCCGCGTCAAATACAGGCGATCCGCCTGCTCCAGCCCCTGCGCATACAACTGCGCACCGCCGATCAGCATCAGCTCATCCACGCCCTGAGCCAACGCCCACTCTTCAGCGCGCTCAACCGCCGCTTCCAGCGACGGAAAAACCTCGGCACCTTCAAGCTCAAGATCGGTCTGACGGCTGACCACCAGGTTCAAGCGCCCCGGCAACGGTCGACCGAGGGAATCCCAGGTCTTGCGCCCCATGATGATCGGCTTGCCGAGGGTGGTGGCCTTGAAATATTTGAAATCCCCCGGCAAATGCCAGGGCATGCTGTTGTCGATGCCGATCACGCGGTTTTCACCGAGGGCTGCGATCAGGCTTAAAGGGAGAGTTTTTTTCATGGCGACGAGAATACCAGAGCCACGAGCCAGGGGTTATGCTCCAGGCTCACCAACACAACAGGACGGCGCGTGACTCCCCTGCACACACTCTGGCTGACGGAAACAGTACGCCTGCGTGAAGAACACGCCGGCCCCCTGGAAGACCAGGAAGCCAACCGCCTGGCCCGCGCGGCCGGTGGCGACCTGCCGACGCGCATCCAGCAGCGTGCCCTGCACCTGGCCGAGCGCGATGGCCTGACCGTCGCCCTGACCCGCTGGCTGCAAGGCGCACGCTTGGCGTTGGTATTGCTGGCGGTCGTCGCCGTACTCAGCGGCGCGGGCCTCGCCTTCGCCGCGCTAGGCAACGGCCTGGCGCCGGTGAATGTGTTCTGGGCATTGGGCAGCCTGCTCGGCTTGAACCTGATCCTGCTGATCAGCTGGGCCTTGGGCCTGCTGTTTGCCGGCGAACACGGCGCCAGCCTCGGGCGCTTGTGGTTGTGGCTCAGCGAAAAACTCGCCCGTGACGCCAAGGCTGCGCAACTGGCGCCGGCGCTGCTGTTGCTGCTGCAACGCCAGAAACTCAATCGCTGGGCCGTGGGTGTGCTGGTCAACGGCCTGTGGCTGCTGGCATTGCTCAGTGCGCTGGTGATTCTGCTGACGCTGCTCGCAACCCGCCGCTACGGTTTCGTGTGGGAAACCACCATTCTCAGCGCCGACACCTTCGTCGCCGCCACCCAAGCCCTGGGCAGCCTGCCCGCCCTGCTCGGCTTCAACGTGCCCACTGTCGAGATGATCCGCGCCAGCGGCGATTCCGCGCTGAACATCGAAAGCGCCCGCCAAGCCTGGGCCGCGTGGCTGGTCGGCGTGTTGCTGGTGTACGGCCTGCTGCCGCGCCTGATCCTCGCCCTGCTGTGCCTGTGGCGCTGGAAACGCGGGCGCGCCGCCCTGCGCCTGGACCTCAACCTGCCCGGCTACAGCCAACTGCGTGAGCGCCTGATGCCCAGCAGCGAACGCCTTGGCGTGAGCGACGCCGCCCCGGACCAACTGCACCACGTCAGCAGTGGCGTCAGCGAACTGCAAAGCGACGGCGCCTTGCTCGTGGCCATCGAACTGGACGATCAACACCCATGGCCGCCCAAGCTGCCGGCCAACGTCAAAGACGCCGGCATCCTCGACAGCCGCGAATCGCGGCACAAACTGCTGGAACAACTCACGCGCTTCCCGCCCGCACGCCTGGCCATCGCCTGCGACCCACGGCGCTCACCGGATCGCGGCAGCCTCGCGTTGATCGCCGAACTTGCGCGCAGCGCCAGCGCAACCCGCGTGTGGCTGCTGCAAGCACCCCACGGCCAGGCGCTGGATGCCGAGCGCCTGGGCGACTGGCACACCGCGCTGCAACAGCTGGAACTGCCCTTCGCCGACTGCGCGCCGCTGAACTGGCTGGAGACCGGGCATGACTAAACCGCTGAAACTCGCCGTGGTCGGCCACACCAATGTCGGCAAGACCTCGCTGCTGCGCACGCTGACCCGCGACGTGGGCTTTGGCGAAGTGTCCCATCGCCCCAGCACCACGCGGCATGTCGAAGGTGCGCGCCTGTCGGTGGATGGCGAAGCGCTGCTGGAGCTGTACGACACGCCGGGCCTGGAAGATGCCATCGCCCTGCTCGACTACCTGGAACGCCTGGATCGCCCGGGCGAACGCCTCGACGGCCCGGCGCGCCTGGCCCGCTTTCTGGAAGGCAGCGAAGCGCGCCAGCGGTTCGAACAGGAAGCCAAGGTGCTGCGCCAACTGCTGGCCTCGGACGCCGGCCTGTATGTGATCGACGCCCGCGAGCCGGTGCTGGCCAAGTACCGCGACGAGCTGCAAGTGCTGGCCAGTTGCGGCAAGCCGTTGCTGCCGGTGCTCAACTTTGTCAGCAGCAGCGACCACCGCGAGCCGGACTGGCGTGAAGCCCTGGCCCGCCTGGGCCTGCATGCGCTGGTGCGTTTCGACAGCGTCGCGCCACCGGAAGACGGCGAGCGGCGCCTGTATGAAAGCCTCGCCCTGCTGCTGGAAAGCGCGCGGCCACAGTTGGAACGCTTGATTCTTGATCAGGAGGCCCAGCGCCAGGCCCGCCAGCAAAGTGCTGCGCGACTGATCGCAGAATTGCTGATCGACTGCGCCGCCTGTCGTCGCAGTGTGGTCACCGAAGATGAGCAACAAGCCATCGGCGACCTGCGCAAAGCCGTGCGCCAACGTGAACAGAAATGCGTGGAAGCCCTGCTCAAACTCTTCGGCTTCCGACCGCAGGACGCCGCCGCCAGCGACTTGCCCCTGCTCGACGGGCGCTGGGGCGATGACCTGTTCAACCCGGAAACCCTCAAACAACTGGGCGTGCGCGTCGGTGGTGGGATCGCCGCAGGGGCGGCGGCCGGTGCGGGCGTGGATTTGTTGGTCGGTGGATTAACGCTGGGCGCCGCCGCCCTGGCCGGTGCGATTGCCGGTGGCGCGCTGCAAACCGCGCGCAGCTATGGCAGCCGGTTGCTGGGCAAAATCAAAGGGCAACGCGAGCTGACCGTCGACGACAGCGTGCTGCGCCTGCTCGCCCTGCGCCAGCGCCAGTTGCTCAAGGCATTGAACCAGCGCGGGCATGCGGCGATGCACAGCATCAAGGTCGACACGCCCCAGGACAAAAGCTGGCGCGAAGGCAAGCTGCCGGACGCACTGCACAAGGCGCGTGCCCACCCGCAATGGTCATCCCTCAACCCCCACGCCAAGCTCAGCCAGGCCGAGCGCCAGGAACAGGTCGAAGCCTTGGCCCAGCGCCTCGACGAAACCTAAGCCGCCAACACCTGCCGCGCCTTGGCCTTGAGCAGTTCAAGGTCGAGCACCGGCACGTGCATTGCCTTGGCCTGCTCATCCCAATAACGCATGCGCAGGCTGACGGCGCAGAGCGGGTCTTGTTCGAACGCATGGGCTTCTTCGGCGCTCATCACACCGCCTTGATAGCCCAACGTGCGGCGGCTGGCTTCGCTCAGGCGCGCGTAGTAATCCGGCTGGCTGAACGTCAGATAACGCTTGGCCTGCACGTGGTATTCCACCAGCTTGGCCAGGCGCTCGCTGAACCCTGCGCGGCGCAGGTAATCCGCCCCCAGCCGCTCATGGCTGACCACGCCATAACCGCCCATGTTCGCGCCGCCTTGGCCGCACAGATGGCCGATATCGTGGAAGAACGCCGCCAGCACCACTTCATCATCGAAGCCTTCGGCCATCGCCCACTGCGCGGCCTGGGACATGTGCTCGATCTGCGATACCGGCTCGCCGATGTAATCTGCCGCGCCGTGCTGTTCATACAAGCCGAACACCTCGCCAATCGCCTGTTCCGGGCTCATCACGCCGCCCCCCACAACAGACTGATATTGCGCTCGGCCAGCGCCGGCCCGACGCTCATGCCCACACCCGTATGCATCAACGCAGCATTCACCCCCGGCGCCGCGCGCAGGAACGAAAACGGCCCCGGCCCACGTGAGCCGTACACGCCCTGCCAGCGTTCGACCACTTGAATCTTGCACCCCAAGGTCTGCTCCGCCAGCTCAATCATCCAATCATCCACCTGCTCGGCATTGAACGGCGAGGCATCGCTGCCGTAGTCGTGGGAGTCGCCGATGATCAGTTCGCCATGGGGCGTGGGACTGATCAACAGGTGGATACCGTGTTCATGCAAGTGCGGTGCTTCACGCAGGATTTGCGCCTGCACCGCAGCCGCTTCGGGCAGGTCGGCGAAGGCGCCGTAGTGCACGCAACTCAAACCGGTGAGCAACGCATGTTGCAGGTTCAAGTTCGCCGCTGGCCGCGCGCGCAGCATTTGCAGGCGGCAGATGCTCGGGTTGAGCTCTGCCATCGCGTCGGCCAGCAGGGTTTGGTAGTCATGCCCGGAGCAGACGATGATCTGCTCGCCATGAAAGCTGCCCGCCGTGGTGTGCACCCGGCCGGGTTCGACGTCGCGCACCAGGGTGGAAAAGTGGAACTCCACCTTTAGCTCGTTGCGCAGGTAGTGGATCAACGCCGGGATCGCTTCACGCGAATACAGCTGCTGGTCGTCCCGGCCATGCAGCGCAGCGCGGTGATGGCGGAACTGGCCGGCGTACAGGTCATTCAGCGCGGCGCCTTGCAGCAGCTCGACGTGGTAGCCGTGCTCCTTGGCGCGACCGGCGCAGAAGGCTTCCAGCAGATGCTCTTCGGCCTCGGTGCGGGCGAACAGGTAGGAACCGTTGCGCTTGAGTTGCAGGCCGGCGACCTGGGCCCAGTGCCCCCAGATCTCGCGGCTTTGCCGGGCCAGGTCAAGCATCGGGCCCGGTGGTTGGCCGGTGACCAGGGCCTGGCCGAAGTTGCGCACCGAGGCGCCCAGTGGTGTGGCGCTGCGTTCGAAGACCTTGACCTTGAGGCCGCGCTTGGCGGCGGCATAGGCATGGGACAGGCCGAGGATGCCGGCGCCGATGACCAGCAGGTCGGTTTGGTGTGTCATGAAGTGATGTTCCTGTACTTGAGACCGCTATCGCAGGCAAGCCAGCTCCCACATGTTGACCGTGTGAACCCGATCCAGTGTGGGAGCTGGCTTGCCTGCGATAGGGCCATCTGCCCTAACGAAAACCTTACTGACCAGCAACCTTCTCCGACTTCCCGTCATAGCGCTTACGCCACTCAGTCAGGATGCTGTCGCGATTCTTCGACGCCCAGGCAAAGTCGTTCTTGATCAAGCGCTGCTCGTAGTCCGCCGGCAATTCGGTCTGCGGCTTGGCAATCCCCGGCTGGGCGAGGACGGCAAAGTTGTCCTTGTACAAATCCATCGCAGCGGCGCTGGCAGAGAAGTCGGCGAGCTTCTTGGCCGCGTCCGCATGGGTCGTGCCCTTCATGATCGCCGTGGCTTCGATGTCCCAACCCAGGCCCTCCTTGGGCAGGATGATGTCCAGAGGCGCACCCTGGCGTTTTAGCTGCACGGCCGGGTATTCAAAGGAAATGCCGATCGGGAATTCACCCGACGCCGCCAGCTTGCACGGCTTGGAGCCGGAGTGAACGTATTGGCCGATGTTCTGGTGCAGGTCGTCCATGTACTGCCAGCCTTGCTTCTCGCCGTAGGTCTGCAACCACGCACTCACATCCAGGAAGCCGGTACCGGACGAGGCCGGGTTGGGCATGACGATCTTGCCTTTGTACTCGGGCTTGGTCAGGTCCTGCCAGCTCACGGGTTTGCTCAGGCCTTGCTTCTCGGCTTCGACGGTGTTGAAGCAGATGGTCGCGGCCCAGACGTCCATGCCGACCCAGGCCGGTGGGTTGGCCGGGTCGCGGTAGTTTTTGCCGATCTTGTCCAGGTCCTTGGGTGCGTAGTTGTCCAGCATGCCTTGCTGGTCGAGGATCGCCAGGCTGGACGCCGCCAGGCCCCAGACCGCATCGGCTTGCGGGCGGTCTTTCTCGGCCAGCAGCTTGGCGGTGATGATGCCGGTGGAGTCGCGCACCCACTTGATCTCGATGTCCGGGTTGGCCTTTTCGAACGCTTGCTTGTAGGTCTTCAACTGCTCGGCTTCGAGGGCCGTGTACACGGTGAGGTCGGTCTTGGCGAAGGCATTCAGGCTGAATGCAGACAGTACGGCAGCGACCAGCGCCAGGGGCTTGAACATGGAACACCTCCTATCGGGATTATTGGCCGGGCGCGGTCTGGCGCCAGGCTTGGGAGCGACGCAGGGCGCCACGGGAAGCCCACGCCAGCAGCAGCGAGACGCCGGCCGAGGTGAACAGGATCAGGGTCGACATGGCCGCCGCACCGCCCACGTTGCCGGCGTCGTCCATGTTCAGCACGGCGACGGCGGCGAGGATGGTGTCGGGGCTGTAGAGGAAGATTGCGGCGGACACCGTGGTCATCGCCGACACAAACAGGTAGCGCACGATGTCCAGCAAGGCCGGCAGGCAGATCGGCACCGTGACTTTCAGATAGTGGCGGTACAGCGGCGCCTTGAGGGACAGCGCGGCGGCTTCGAACTCGGCGTCCAGTTGGCGCAACGCGGTGGTGGCGGTCATCTGTGCGGTGGTCAGGTAGTGCGCAATGGTGCACACCACCAGCAGGGTCATGGTCCCGTAGAACACATGCAGCGGGTTGCCGTTGAGGTTGAAAAAGAACACGTAGCCCAGGCCCAGCACCAACCCCGGCACGGCCATCGGCACGAAGCTGAGCATGCGCAGCGCGAGGTTGAGGCCCTTCTGGCCCTTGGTCTTTTCCATCAGGTAGGCGCCGGTAAAGATCAGCACGCTGCCGATCAACGCGGTGCACAAGGCCATGGTCAGGCTGTTGCGATAGGCCAGCCAGCCGCCGCCGGCGGTGTCTTCAAACTGGTAGTGGTTCAGCGACAGCGACAGGTTGTACGGCCAGAATTTTACCAGCGAGGAGTACACCGCCATGCCGAACACCAGCAGCAAGACCGCGCAGATCAGCAGGACGATGGCCAGGTAGCAGGCGTCTCTTACGCGTGAAGGCACCGGCTGGAACACTTGCGCGCGGCCGCTCATGGCATCGCCGTGGCGACGGCGCAACCACGCATCCACACCAAAGCTGAACAGTGCCGGCAGCAGCAACACCATGCCGATCAACGCGCCGCGACCGAACTGTTGCTGGCCGACCACAGCCTTGTAGGCTTCCAGTGCCAGCACTTGATAATCACCGCCCACCACCACGGGCACGCCGAAGTCGGTGATGGTCAGGGTAAACACCAGGCAGAACGCGGCGAACACGGCCTGGCGCGTGGCCGGCCAGGTAATGCTACGAAACGCCCGGGCCGGGCTGGCGCCCATGCTGGAGGCGGCGTCGAACAGGCGCGCATCCGCCAGGGACAACGCCGACAGCAGGATCATCAGGGCGTGTGGGAAGGTGTAGATCACCTCACCCAGAACAATCCCCCAGAAGCCGTAGATATTGTCCGAGAGCAAGCCGCGCAACATGCCCTGGTTGCCGAACAAATAGACCAGCGCAATCCCCGGCAGCATCGACGGCGCCATCAACGGCAGCAGCGACAGGCCGCGCCAGATCGCCTTGCCGGGAATCAGCGTGCGTTGCAGCGCGTAGGCAAACAGGTAGGCCAACGGTACGACAATTGCCGCGACGCTGAGGGAAACTTTCAGACTATTGCCGAGCAGCCAGTGGAAGTTGGCGCTGGCGATTAATTCTTGAGCAGCGACCAGACCGCCGCCCTGCCCGGCCTCGCTGCTGAAACCGCGCCAGAAGATCGCCAGCAATGGCAGCAAGACGGCGACGCCCAGCAAGCACAGCCAGAGCAGTTTGCCGCCGACCACAAACAGTCGGTCGCCCAGTTCGGCACGGGAAGCCTGGCGCGCGGCCGGCAAGGTCATGACAGCGCCCATCTCAGGCAAACACCTGCAGGCTGCGCGGCGGCAGGGCCACCCAGATGTCCTGGGCGCCCAGGCGTGGCATGGCTTCGGGCGCGAGTTCGGCCAGCAGCGCATGACCCGGCAGTTGCTCCAATTCAAAGCTCATGCGGCAGCGATTGCCGAGAAAGGTGATCTCGCGGACCTTGGCCGGAAACAGGTTTTCTTCATGCACCGGCGGGTTGACGCTGATGGCTTCCGGGCGGCAGAACAAACGCCCGGACTTGGCCACGCCGGCATCATCGGCCAGGCGCATATTCATCCCGCCGACCTGAGCATGGCTGGCGCTGTTGCGGCTGAAGGGCAGCCAATTGCCCTGGCCGACAAACTCCGCCACAAACGGCGTGGCCGGGCGGTCGTAGATTTCCTGGGGCGTGGCGTATTGCTCGACCTTGCCGTTGTTCATCACAGCGATGCGGTCGGCCATCAACATGGCCTCGTCCTGGTTGTGGGTGACCATCAGCGTGGTGATACCCAGGCGCCGCTGCAGTTGGCGCAGCTCGGTGCACAGATGCTCACGCACCCGGGCGTCGAGGGCCGACATTGGCTCATCCAGCAGCAACAACGAAGGGGCCGGCGCCAAGGCGCGGGCCAACGCCACACGTTGTTGCTGGCCACCGGAGAGTTGGCCGGGGTATTTCTTTTCGCTGCCCAGCAGGCCCACCAGTTCCAGCATCTGCCCGACGCGCTGGCGCACTTCGTCGCGGCCACTGCCGGTGAGGCCGTAGCCGATGTTCGCTTCGACGGTCAGGTTGGGAAACAGCGCGTAGGACTGGAACAAGATGCCGTAGTCCCGCGCCTGGGGCGGCAGCAGGGAAACGTCGCGGTTGCCCAGGTAAAGTTCACCGCTGTCCTGACGCTCCAGGCCGGCGATGCAGCGCAGCAAAGTGGTCTTGCCACAGCCGGATGGGCCCAGCAGGCACACCAGCTCACCGGCGGCGACGTCCAGGGACACGTTGTCCAGCGCCGTGAAGGCGCCGAAGCGTTTCTGCACATTGCGCACCTTCATCGGTGCGCCGGGTTGGGTCAGGGCAGTGTTCATGCAAGGCACCTCATCAAACGGATGAAGGCCATGCTAGGTAGGGAATGCGTCGCTGGTGTGGCAGGAAGGCAAAAGGTGGTGATAGTGGTATTGGTGGATTTGGGTAGGGGTTGGGGAGATGGGTTGTCTGGGCGGGCCTCATCGCGGGCAAGCCCGCTCCCACATTTGACCGGGTTCACACATCACCCTGTGGGAGCTGGCTTGCCTGCGATAGCGGCCTGAAGGCCACCAACCAGTTTCAGAGGGGCGACATTTCCTGCGCCAACCCCAGAAACGCCGCCGGCAATCGCGCGCCTTTGCGTTCCTTGAGGCAGTACAAATACTCCGGGATCTGCGGCGCATTCTCGATGGTCAGCACGCGCAACTGCGGGTCATGGGGCACTTCCTGGCGCGCAATGATGCTGATGCCGATATTGCGCAACACCGCCTCGCGGATCGACTCGCGGCTGCCGATTTCCAGCAGCGGCCCGTAGCTCACGTTGGCGCCGTGCAACATCGCTTCCGTCAACCGCCGTGTGGTCGAACCCGCTTCGCGCATCAACAAGGTGTGCCCGGCCAGCGCGCTGAGGGGCACATGGTCGAGCTTGGCCAGGGGATGGTCGCGATGTACGGCCAGCACCAGCGGGTCGGTGCCGAGCACGCGGCGGACCAGGCGCGGGTCTTCCAGCAGTTGCGAGGACGCGGCGACATCCACGCGGTAGTCGTCCAGCGCTTCCAGCACCTGCTGGGAGTTGCCGATTTCCACCGACACTTCCACTTGCGGCAGGCGTTCGCGAAAGGCTTTGACCAGGTCGAGGATGTAATACGGCGCCGTCGCGGCGATGCGCAAGGCGCCCTGGACCTGGCCGTTGTTGCGCAGGAAAAACTCGATGTCCGCTTCCTGCTGCAACAGCGCCTTGACCATCGGCAGCAGCCGCGCGCCTTCGTCGCTGACGGTGAGGCGGCGCCCGCCGCGGTAGAACAGCTCGACGCCGTACTGGCTTTCCAGGTTGCGGATCTGCGTGGTGACGGTGGGCTGGCTGAGGCCGAGTTTTTTCGCCGCCTGGGTAATGCTGCCCAGTCGCGCGACCATGAAAAACGCCTTTAGCTCAGCACTCAGCACACCACCCTCTCATCATCTATTTGCGCAGCAGGCGCAGGCCATTGAACACCACCAGCAGGCTCACGCCCATGTCGGCGAACACCGCCATCCACATGGTGGCCATGCCCAGGAAGGTGACGGCGAGGAAGATCGCCTTGATCACCAGCGCCAGGGCGATGTTCTGCTTGAGGATACTCGACGTTTGCCTGGAGAGCCGAATGAATGCCGGGATCTTGCGCAAATCATCGTCCATCAGCGCCACGTCGGCGGTCTCGATAGCCGTGTCGGTACCCGCGGCGGCCATGGCAAAACCGATCTCGGCGCGGGCCAGGGCCGGGGCGTCGTTGATACCGTCGCCGACCATGCCGACGCGATGGCCTTGGCCGTAGAGGCTTTCGATGGCTTGCAGTTTGTCGGTGGGCAGCAGGTCGCCACGGGCCTGGTCGATGCCGACCTGGGCACCAATCGCCTGGGCGGTGTGGGTGTTGTCGCCGGTGAGCATCAGGGTCTTGATCCCCAGCTCATGCAGCTGCTGGATGGCTTCGCGGCTGCTGTCCTTGACCGTGTCGGCCACGGCGAACAGCGCCAGCGGGCCGGATTTGTCGAGCAGCAGCACCACGGACTTGCCTTGTTTTTCCAGGGCGAAGAGTTTTTCTTCCAGCGCCGGCGAGCACAGGCCGAGGTCTTCCACCAGGCGGTGGTTGCCCAGGTGGTAGGTTTCGCCGTTGATATCGCCGCGCACACCACGACCGGCCAGGGCCGCGAAGTTATCCACAGAGTGGCTTGGCAGGTTTTTATCCACAGCCGCGTTGGCGATGGCCAGGGACACCGGGTGGTCGGAGCGCCCGGCCAAACTGGCGGCCAGGGCCGGTGCGCTGTCTTCGACGTTGGGGAACAACGGCAGGTAATCGGTTTGCACCGGCTTGCCGTGGGTGATGGTGCCGGTCTTGTCGAGGGCCAGGTAGTCGAGCTTGTAGCCGCCCTCCAGGTACACGCCGCCCTTGATCAGGATGCCTTTGCGCGCCGCTGCCGCGAGGCCGCTGACGATGGTCACCGGGGTGGAGATCACCAGCGCACACGGGCAGGCGACCACCAACAGCACGAGGGCGCGGTAGATCCAGTCGAACCACGCGCCGGCCATGAACAGTGGCGGAATCAGCGCCACACCGAGGGCAAACAGGAACACCGCCGGGGTGTAGATCTTCGAGAAGCTGTCGACAAAACGCTGGGTCGGCGCGCGGGCGCCTTGGGCCTGCTCCACAGCGTGGATGATGCGCGCCAGGGTGGAATTGTTGGCCGCAGCGGTGACTTTGTATTCGAGGGAACCCGCCTGGTTGATCGTGCCGGCGAAGACTTTATCGCCCACGGTCTTTTCAATCGGCAGGCTTTCACCGGTGATCGGCGCCTGGTCGATGGTGGATTGGCCGGCGGTGACTTCACCGTCCAAGCCGATGCGCTCGCCGGGTTTTACCCGCACGATGGCGCCCAATTCAATGCTTTTGACCTCTTGTTCAACCCACGAACCGTCCGCCTGCTGCACCGTGGCCTGTTCCGGGGTCATCTGCATCAAGCCGCTGATGGCATTGCGCGCACGGTCCAGGGACTTGGCTTCGATCAACTCGGCAACGGTAAACAGGAACATCACCATGGCCGCTTCCGGCCACTGGCCAATCAACACCGCGCCGGTGACGGCGATGCTCATCAGCGCGTTGATATTCAGGTTGAGGTTTTTCAGGGCAATCCAGCCCTTTTTATAGGTGGTGAGGCCGCCGCTGAGGATCGACACCAGCGCCACCAGCGCAATCACCCAGGTCGGGGCGGCGTTGGTGAAGTGCAGCACTTCGGCACCCAACGCGCCGACGCCGGACAATGCCAGCGGCCACCAGTGCTTCTTGGCCGGTGGCGCGGCAGCCGGGGTGCCTTCTTCGATGGGATCGGCCTGCATGCCGATGGCCTTGATTGCGTCGATGATCGGTGCAGTGCTCGGCAGGTCATGGGTGACGCCGAGGATGCGGTTGATCAGGTTGAATTCCAGCTGCTGCACACCGGCGAGCTTGCCCAGTTTGTTCTGGATCAGCGTCTGCTCGGTGGGGCAGTCCATGGCTTCGATGCGGAACGTGCTCAGGCGCGAGCCGGCAGTGGGCGCTTCGTTGATCGTGACCTTTGCCGGGGCCGGGCTGCCGGAACAGCAGGCGCCCGCGTGGGCGTGGTTATGCACAGGCGTGAGTTTTTTCTCGCCGTGATCATGGTCGTGGTCGTGTTTGTGCGGGGTGTGGATGGAATCGCTCATTCTGTCGCGTCCGTAGAGGTGCCTGTTGCCAAGTAAAGACCCTGTAGCCACTATAGGGTCAAGCACCCATTTGGAGATTGCTGCGATGAAGATCGGCGAACTGGCGAAACTGACCGACTGCCCGGTGGAAACCATCCGTTACTACGAGAAGGAAGGCCTGCTGCCACCTCCGGCGCGTACTGACGCCAACTACCGCGTGTACACCCAGGCGCACACCGAGCGGCTGGTCTTTATCCGCAACTGCCGCAGTCTGGACATGACGCTGGAAGAAATCCGCAGCTTGCTGGGGCTGCGCGATAGCCCGCAGGACCAGTGTGAAAGCGTGAATGCGCTGATCGACGAGCATATCCACCATGTGAAAGCGCGGATCGATGGGTTGCTGGCGTTACAGGAGCAGTTGCTGGACTTGCGCCAGCGCTGCGGCGGTGGGGAGCAGTGCGGGATTTTGCAGCGGCTGGAGGTCAGCGGCAGTGTGGCAGCCAGTGAGGCCGAGCCTTCCCATGTGGGCAGAAGCCACGGCCACTAACCTGGGGTGAAAACCCAATCAAACTGTGGGAGCTGGCTTGCCTGCGATAGCGGTGTGTCAGCTTGCACATCTGTCACTGATACACCGCTATCGCAGGCAAGCCAGCTCCCACAGTTTATGGCTTACGACCGAGGCAGCCTTTTAGATGGCGACGTCAGCCTTGATGCTTGGATCCGCGTCATACCCCACAATCTCGAAATCTTCGAACTTGTAGTCATAGATCGACGCAGGCTTACGCTTGATCACCAGCTCCGGCAGCTTCTTCGGCGTACGCGCCAGCTGGGTCTGGATCTGTTCCATATGGTTGCTGTACGCATGGGTGTCGCCGGTGGTGACGATGATCTCGTGGGGGATCAGGTCGCACTGCTGGGCCAGCATATGGGTGAGCAACGCCAGCGCCGCAGTGTTGTACGGCAGGCCGAGGAACACGTCGGAACTGCGGATATACAGCTGCATCGACAGGTGACCGTCGTGCACGAAAGCCTGGTACAGCAGGTGGCACGGCGGCAGCGCTTGCTTGCCGTTCCGCGCGTTTTCCTGGGGGCTCTTGGTTTCGTCGGGCAGGTACTCGACGTTCCAGCCGTGGAACAGGATGCGGCGGCTGTTGGGGTTGGTCTTCAACGTCTCGACCATGTAGTCGATCTGGTTGATCTTGCCGCCGTCCTTGGTGGGCCAGGCGGTCCACTGCTCGCCGTACACCGGGCCGAGGTCGCCGTCTTCGGTGGCCCATTCGTCCCAGATCTTCACGCCGTTTTCGTTCAGCCACTTGATGTTGGTGTTGCCGCTCAACATCCAGATCAGTTCGTTGGCGATGCTTTTGAAGTGAAGCTTCTTGGTGGTCAACAGCGGGAAGCCGTCGGCCAAGTTATGCCGATACTGACGGGCGAACACGGCCTTGGTGCCGGTGCCGGTGCGATCGCCCTTGGTCAGGCCATTGGTCACGACGTCGTTCAGTAGTTCGAGATATTGCTTCATTTGAGTACCCGTATCGTTTGAAGCCGAGACCCCCGGGGTCTCGGCATTCGAATTTAAAGCGCGGTGTTCTTCAGCGGTTGCGGGCGATTGTACGCCCACCACAGCAGGCCCAGGCCGCCGAGGATCATTGGCAGGCTGAGGATCTGACCCATGGTCACCCAACCGAACGCCAGGTAGCCCAATTGCGCATCTGGCACGCGCACGAATTCGACGATGAAACGGAAGATCCCGTAGAACAGCGCGAACATGCCCGACACGGCCATGGTTGGGCGTGGCTTGCGCGAGAAGATGTAGAGGATAAGGAACAGTGCGACGCCTTCCAACGCGAACTGGTAGAGCTGCGACGGATGGCGCGGCAGTTGCGCCGGGTCGCTGAACGGTGGGAACACCATCGCCCATGGCACGTCGGTTGGCTTGCCCCACAGCTCGGCGTTGATGAAGTTACCAATACGCCCGGCGCCCAGGCCAATCGGCACCATGGGTGCGATGAAATCCATCAACTGGAAGAACGACTTGCCGTTGCGACGGCCGAACCACCAGGCGGCGATCATCACGCCGATAAACCCACCGTGGAACGCCATGCCGCCCTTCCATACTTCGAAGATCAGCGTCGGGTTGGCGATGTACGCCGACAGATCGTAGAACAACACATAACCGAGTCGCCCGCCGACGATCACCCCCATCGATAACCAGAAAATCAGGTCCGAGAGCTTTTCTTTGGTCCAGGTCGGGTCGAAGCGGTTCAGGCGCCGAGAAGCCAGGAACCAGGCACCGCCGATGCCGATCAGGTACATCAACCCGTACCAGTGGATTTTCAGCGGACCGATGGCCAGGGCCACCGGGTCGATCTGCGGGTAAGGCAGCATTGCGACTCCTCGTTAATCATTCGTTATAGCGCCCGGACCATGCCGGGCTGCGATTAAGCCTGCGTTACAGCAAAAAATTCAAACCGACGCAAAACAGCAAAGCGGCGAAC
The DNA here is from genome assembly GCF_017316265.1 of Pseudomonas sp. Marseille-Q1929. Lineage (NCBI taxonomy): Bacteria > Pseudomonadati > Pseudomonadota > Gammaproteobacteria > Pseudomonadales > Pseudomonadaceae > Pseudomonas > Pseudomonas sp. Marseille-Q1929. The sequence goes on along the minus strand of NZ_JAFLWU010000002.1, from coordinate 407,713 downwards.
AACCGCTTGAGCAGACGCGGCGACAACTTGTGCGCCAAGCGCGCACCGAAGCGGGCAAACACCATGCTGGTCAGGGCAATGCCCAGCAGCGCCGGCAAATACACGAACCCTAGACTATGAGCGGGCAGCAGCGGGTCATGCCAGCCCAGAATCATGAAACTTAATGCACTTGCCAGGGCGATCGGCAGGCCGCACGCCGAGGACGTGGCTACCGCCTGTTGCATCGGCACGCTGCGCCAGGTCAAAAACGGCACGGTCAGCGAACCGCCGCCAATCCCGAAAATCGCCGAAGCCCAGCCGATCACCGTGCCGGCCAGGGTCAAGCCGAGCTTGCCGGGCACCGTGCGGCTGGCCTTGGGCTTGACCTCCAGGGCCAGTTGCAGGGCGATCACCAGGGCAAACACACCGATGACCTTCTGCAAGTGCGGGCCGGAGATCGCCTCGGCGGTCAGCGCGCCGAAACCGGCACCGATAAGGATGCCCACGGTCATCCACACAAAGATCGGCCAACGCACCGCGCCACGCCGGTGGTGCTCACGCACGGCATTGATCGAGGTAAAGATGATGGTCGCCAGGGACGTGCCCACGGCCAGGTGCGTCAGCACCTGCGGGTCGAAGCCCTGCAAGGTAAAGCTGAACACCAGCACCGGCACGATGATGATGCCGCCGCCCACGCCAAACAGCCCGGCGAGTACGCCTGCACAGGCGCCCAGCGCCAAATACAGCAAAAATTCCATGGGAGCCCCCCAAACAAGTCCGGCATGTTAACGGATGGAAGGCATGCGACCCAACTGGTGACGATGGAACGCCTGCGCTTGAGTGCGTAGAGTGGCAAAAAACACAAAAGGGATCGCCTGATGTGCCTGATTGTTTTCGCCTGGCGGCCGGGGCATGCCCAGCCGCTGATCGTCGCGGCCAACCGTGACGAGTTCTACGCCCGCCCCAGCCTGCCGCTGGCCCAGTGGCCGGATGCGCCCGAGGTCTACGCCGGCCGGGATCAGGAAGCCGGCGGTACCTGGCTGGGGGTAAATGCCGATGGGCGCTTTGCCGCCCTGACCAACATCCGCGACCCGCACCAGCCGCCAGCACGCAAGTCCCGTGGGGAGCTGGTGGCGCGCTTTCTCAATGGAACCCTGCCGATTGACGACTATTTAGCCGACGTTAACGGCCGTTCGATTGAATATGCCGGGTTTAACCTGCTGGTGGGCACGCGGGATGAGTTGTGGCACTACAACGCCAATCACACCGAGCCGACGCGGTTGCAAGCCGGCGTATATGGATTATCCAACGCAGGGCTGGATACACCGTGGCCCAAGTTGCTCAAGGCCAAGGCGGCGCTGAGTGCGCTGCTGGATGATCCGCAGCCGGAGGCGTTGCTGGCGATTTTGAGTGATCCGCTGACGGCGCCGTTTGCAGACTTGCCGGATACCGGGGTGGGGTTGGCGACGGAGAGTCTGTTATCCAGTGTGTTTATTGCCAGCCCCAGTTATGGGACGCGGGCGAGTACAGCGTTGATTGTGAATGCCGACGGGACGCGGCGGATGGTGGAGCGTAGTTTTGGGCCACATGGTGGGCGGCTCGGTGAGGTAGAACTGAGGATTTAGCGGTGTTTGGGCTGGCGCTATCGCAGCGATGCGGCGACCCGACAAGCCAGCTCCCACATTTTGATTTGTGAACCCATTCAAATGTGGGAGCTGGCTTGCCTGCGATAGCGGTCTAGAGGGTCTTCGCCGAAGCCGGGTTTATCATCCGCGTCAGCCCCAAATTCTTCAGCGCCAATTGCAACGAGCTGTGGATAACTTGCGGGTTGTCGATGGTCATCAACTCCGCCAGCAGGTCCTTGGCCATGCCCAGGTCAACCTGACGCAGCATCCACTTCACCTTTGGCAAGTTGGTGGCGTTCATCGACAGGCTGTCAAACCCCATCGCCATCAACAGCACCGCCGCCGCCGGGTCGCCGGCCATTTCACCGCAGATGCTCACCGGCTTGCCTTCGGCATGGGCGTCGCGCACCACGTGCTGCAGGGCTTGCAGCACCGCCGGGTGCAGGTAGTCGTAGAGGTCGGCCACCCGTGGGTTGTTACGGTCCACGGCCAGCAGGTATTGGGTCAGGTCGTTGGAGCCCACCGAGAGGAAGTCCACCTGGCGCGCCAATTCCTTGGCCTGGTACACCGCTGCGGGAATTTCAATCATCACGCCAATCGGCGGCATCGGCACGTCGGCGCCTTCGTCGCGCACTTCGCCCCAGGCGCGGTGAATGAGGTGCAGCGCCTCTTCCAGCTCATGGGTACCGGAGATCATCGGCAGCAGGATGCGCAGGTTGTTCAGGCCTTCGCTGGCCTTGAGCATGGCGCGGGTTTGGACGAGGAAAATTTCAGGGTGGTCGAGGGTCACGCGGATGCCGCGCCAGCCGAGGAAGGGGTTGTCTTCCTTGATCGGGAAATACGACAGTGACTTGTCGCCGCCGATATCCAGGCTGCGCATGGTCACCGGTAACGGGTGGAAGGCCTGCAGTTGCTCGCGATAAATCGCCAGCTGCTCCTTCTCACTCGGGAAACGCTGGTTGATCATGAACGGCACTTCGGTGCGGTACAGCCCCACCCCTTCGGCGCCGCGCTGTTGCGCGCGGGCCACATCGGCCAGCAGGCCGGTGTTGACCAGCAGCGGCACGCGATGGCCGTCGGTGGTCACGCACGGCAATTCGCGCAATGAATCCAGGCCCAGTGCCAGTTGTTTCTCTTCTTCCACCACTTCGGCGTATTGCTTGCGCAGTACGTCGCTGGGGTTGGTAAAGACTTCGCCGCGATGGCCATCGACGATCATGTCGATGCCGTCGACCTTGGCGTACGGCAGGTCCACCAGGCCCATCACCGTCGGGATACCCATGGCCCGGGCCAGGATCGCAACGTGGGAGTTGCCCGAACCCAATACCGAGACCAGGCCCACCAGCTTGCCTTCCGGCACTTCGCCCAGCTGCGTGGCCGTCAGCTCTTCACTGACCAGGATGGTGTTGTCCGGGAAGACCATGTTGGTGGTGCGGTCTTCCTGCAAGTAGGCCAGCAGACGGCGGCCGAGATCGCGTACATCCGAGGCGCGCTCGCGCAGGTAGTCGTCGTCCATCATTTCGAAGCGGTTGACGTGATCGGTAACCACCTGGCGCAACGCGCCCTGGGCCCACTGGCCAGTCTTGATCACAGTCTTGACTTCGTTGCCCAGGGACGCGTCGTCGAGCATCATCTGGTACACGTCGAACAGCGCACGCTCTTCGGGGCGCAACTGGGTGGCCAGCTTGTTCGACAGGTTGCGCATGTCGGCGCGCACGCCTTCCAGGGCGGTCTTGAACAGTTTGATTTCGGCGTCGATGTCTTTGACGGTCTTGTCCGGCACCACATCCAGGTCTGCCGGCGGCAACATGACCACCGCCGTACCGACCGCCGCGCCCGGGGAACCGGGTACGCCGACGAACTTGGCTTCCTGGATGCCCTTGCCCTCGCGCCCCAGGCCGCGGATCGAACCGGTGGCCTCGGCGTGGGCAATAACGCCGGCGAGCTGCGCGCTCATGGTCACGAGGAAGGCTTCTTCACCTTCGTCGAACTGGCGGCGTTCTTTTTGCTGGATGACCAACACGCCGACAACGCGGCGGTGGTGAATGATCGGCGCACCGAGGAACGAGGCGTAACGCTCTTCACCGGTTTCGGCAAAGTAGCGGTAACGCGGGTGATCGGCCGCGTTTTCAAGGTTCAGGGGTTCTTCACGCGTCCCCACCAGGCCCACCAGACCTTCATTGGGCGCCATGCTGACCTTGCCGATGGAGCGCTTGTTCAAGCCCTCGGTGGCCATCAGCACAAAACGGTTGGTCTCGGGGTCCAGCAGGTAAACCGAGCAGACCTGGCTGCCCATGGCTTCCTTGACGCGCAACACAATAATCCCCAACGCCGCCTTGAGATCCTTGGCGGAGTTAACTTCCTGGACGATCTTGCGCAGCGTATTGAGCATGGCTCGGGGTCGAACTCCGTCGTCAGTCGCGCGCTAAAAGGCGCGGGGCAAGCTCTTTGAGAGCGCGACGATAAACCTCGCGCTTGAATGTCACCACCTGGCCCAACGGGTACCAATAGCTGACCCAGCGCCAGCCATCGAACTCCGGTTTACCGGTCAAATCCATCCGCACCCGCTGCTCGTTGGAGATCAGGCGCAGGAGAAACCATTTCTGCTTCTGGCCGATACACAGCGGTTGGCTGTGGGTACGCACCAGGCGTTGCGGTAAACGATAACGCAACCAGCCACGGGTGCAGGCCAGAATCTGTACATCTTCGCGCTCAAGGCCGACTTCTTCGTTCAACTCACGGTACAAGGCGTCTTCAGGGGTTTCGTCGGGGTTGATTCCACCTTGAGGAAACTGCCAGGCATCTTGGTTGATTCGGCGAGCCCATAGCACCTGTCCGGCATCATTCGTAAGAATAATCCCGACATTAGGACGGAAACCATCGGGGTCGATCACGGCAACAACCTCGCAAACGCATGTCGCCGCATTGTTCCACAAAGGTTGTTGCAGCGGCAACGAGGCTTCTTACCTTATGTGCACTCTTGTGAAAAGACCGTATTCTGGACGCCTTTTTACAGACTTTTCAGCGAGTAACTGCAATGCGCCTGGCTTTATTCGACTTGGACAACACCCTTCTCGGCGGTGACAGCGATCACGCGTGGGGCGATTACCTCTGTGAACGCGGGATTCTCGACCCGATCGCCTACAAGGCCCGCAACGACGAGTTCTACCAGGATTACCTGGCCGGCAAGCTGGACAACGCCGCCTACCTGAACTTCAGCCTGGAAATCCTCGGCCGCACCGAGATGGCCCAACTCGACGAGTGGCACCGCGATTTCATGCGCGACTGCGTCGAGCCGCTGATGCTGCCAAAAGCCGTGGAATTGCTGGCCAAGCACCGCGCTGCCGGTGACACGCTGGTGATCATCACCGCCACCAACCGTTTCGTCACCGCGCCGATTGCCGCACGCCTGGGCGTGGAAACCCTGATCGCCACCGAGTGCGAGATGGAAAACGGCCGCTACACCGGGCGCAGCACGGATGTACCGTGCTTCCGCGAGGGCAAGGTGACGCGTTTGAATCGTTGGTTGGCAGAGACTGGGTTCAGCCTGGAAGACAGTTATTTCTATAGCGATTCGATGAATGACCTGCCGTTGTTGGAGCAGGTGACGCATGCAGTGGCCGTGGACCCGGACCCGAATTTGCGGGCTGAGGCGCAGAAGCGGGGGTGGCCGGTGATTACGCTGCGTAGCTAAGTGCGCTATCGCAGGCAAGCCAGCTCCCACATTTTGATTTGTGAACACAGTCAAATGTGGGAGCTGGCTTGCCTGCGATGCAGACGACTCGGTCCAGAGCCCTAAACCGGCTTGGCGCCCATCAACCCGGCAATCGCCACAAACCCCACCAGGCTGACCACCGCCAGCACCAACGTGAAATTCAGGCTACCGCCCTCGCCTTTACGCAGGCGGTTAAGCCGCGCCACCAGCCAGAACCAGGCCAGCGCCGCCACGGTGTAGAGAATGCTGGAACCCAGAATCCACGTCTGCCCCAGCGGCCAGCCAACCAAATGCACCAGCCACCAGCCGGTAAACGGCATGCTGACCACGCAAATCCCCATCAACAACCACACAAACACCCACGGGCGCTGCACGGTGACCGCCGGGCCGGCGCTGCGTTTGCGCCAGGCCAGCAGCGCCAGGCCCAGGCCGCTGAGCAGCAGCAACACCGTCGCCGCGATGTGGATAACTTTCAGGGTGATCAGGGTTTCCATCTCTCGTATTCCTTAAAGGCCGCCCCAATCAGCGTAGTCGCTCAACCGAGGAACAGTTTGTAGGCCGGGTTATCGCTTTCATCCCAGTACGGGTAGCCGATGGCTTCGAGGGCTGCCGGTACCAGGTGACGCTCGTTCGCCGGCACTTGTAGGCCAGCGACCACACGGCCGTCAGCTGCGCCGTGGTTGCGATAGTGGAACATCGAGATGTTCCAGCGCCCGCCTAATTTGTTAAGAAAGTTGAACAAGGCCCCCGGACGCTCCGGGAATTCGAAGCGAAACACCACTTCATTGCTGACGTGCGCCGCATGGCCGCCGACCATATGGCGGATGTGCAGCTTGGCCAGTTCGTTCTCGGTCAGGTCCAACACCGGGAAACCCTGCTCGGTCAGGCTGGCAATCAGCGCGCTGCGTGGGTCGGTGTCGGGGTGGGTCTGCACGCCAACAAAGATGTGCGCCTCGCTGCCGGAGTGGAAGCGGTAGTTGAATTCGGTGATCTGGCGCTTGCCCACGGCCTCGCAGAACGCCTTGAAGCTGCCCGGCTTCTCGGGAATGGTCACGGCGATGATCGCTTCGCGGCCTTCACCCAGCTCGGCGCGCTCGGCCACGTGGCGCAGGCGGTCGAAGTTGACGTTGGCGCCGGAGTCGATGGCCACCAGGGTCTGCCCGGTCACGCCACGGGTTTCCACGTATTTCTTGATGCCCGCCACGCCCAGCGCGCCCGCAGGCTCGGTGATGGAACGGGTGTCGTCGTAGATGTCCTTGATCGCCGCACAGATTTCATCGGTGCTCACGGTGATCACTTCGTCGACATAGTCTTTGCAGATATCAAACGTGTGCTGGCCGATCTGCGCCACCGCCACGCCGTCGGCAAAGATCCCCACCGTCGGCAGCACCACGCGCTCACCCGCCGCCAGGGCGACTTGCAGGCAGTTGGAGTCGTCCGGCTCGACGCCGATGATCTTGATGTCCGGGCGCAGGTATTTCACGTACGCCGCAATCCCGGCGATCAGCCCGCCGCCGCCCACCGGGACAAAAATCGCGTCCAACGGCCCCGGATGCTGGCGCAGGATCTCCATCGCCACGGTGCCCTGCCCGGCAATGGTGTGCGGATCATCGTAGGGGTGAATGTAGACGTAGCCTTTTTCGTCGACCAGTTTCAGCGAGTAGGCCAGGGCTTCCGGGAAGGAATCGCCATGCAGCACCACTTTGCCACCACGGGAGCGCACGCCTTCGACCTTGATCTCCGGGGTGGTCTTGGGCATCACGATGGTGGCTTTCACCCCCAGCACCTTGGCCGCCAGGGCCAGGCCCTGGGCATGGTTGCCCGCCGAGGCCGTGACCACGCCGCGCGCACGCTCTTCAGCCGTGAGCTGGGTCAGCTTGTTATAGGCGCCGCGAATCTTGAACGAGAACACCGGCTGCAAGTCTTCGCGCTTGAGCCAGACCGTATTGCCCAGGCGCTCGGAGAGCTGGCGCGCGGTCTGCAAGGGGGTTTCTACGGCAACGTCGTAAACGCGCGAGGTGAGGATCTTTTTGACGTACTGTTCAAGCATCGGCGGGCATCTACTTTCACGGTTTGGCAGGGCCAAGGAGTCTAACCCGGCTTTTGGCCGGGCGACCACACGAATCCCGAGGTTTTGTTGGGTTATACTCGCGCCCCTCGATAACTCCCCGCCCGTTCCGGAGCCCGCATGACCCAGGATCAACTCAAACAGGCAGTGGCCCAGGCCGCCGTCGATTTAATCCTTCCCAAACTCGACGACAAAAGCATCGTCGGTGTCGGCACCGGCTCCACCGCCAACTGCTTCATCGATGCACTGGCCCAGCACAAGGGCGCATTCGACGGCGCCGTGGCCAGCTCCGAAGCCACCGCCGCGCGCCTCAAGGGCCATGGCATTCCGGTGTATGAGCTCAACACCGTGAGCGACCTGGAGTTCTACGTCGACGGCGCCGATGAAAGCGACGCGCACCTGAACCTGATCAAAGGCGGCGGCGCGGCCCTGACCCGCGAGAAGATCGTCGCGGCCGTGGCCAAGACCTTTATCTGCATCGCCGACGCCAGCAAGCTGGTGCCCGTCCTCGGTGCCTTCCCGCTGCCGGTGGAAGTGATCCCGATGGCCCGCAGCCACGTGGCCCGCGAGCTGGTGAAACTGGGCGGCGACCCGGTGTACCGCGAGGGCGTGTTGACCGATAACGGCAACATCATCCTCGACGTGTTCAACATGCAGATCACCAACCCGGTAGAGCTGGAAACCCAGATCAATGCCATCGTTGGCGTGGTCACCAACGGTTTGTTCGCTGCGCGTCCGGCTGACGTGTTGCTGCTGGGCACTGCTGAAGGTGTGAAAACCCTCAAGGCCTAAGGCTCACTGCCTTGCTGGGAGTGTGGGAGCTGGCTTATGTGGGAGCTGGCTTGCCTGCGATGCAAACAACTCGGTGTATCAGTAGAACCGAGGTGATGCTATCGCAGGCAAGCCAGCTCCCACACAGGCCAGCTCCCACATTTGTTTCCATTGCCCAAAAGTTCTGTGTAACAAAAACGCTACTTTTCGCAGCACCCCTCGCCAAAATCGTGCGCCAAGTCACGACACTCAACACCGCCGCTGGTATCAAATCCGTTACAAATTACAGCCAGGCGACTCGCCCGTTTAACAATGCGCCAATTCACAATCGCCCACGGAATGAGGCGCACATTGTGCAAAGGGTCTCGGCTTGAAAATCCCCATCACCTCAAGGAAGACCTTGTGATAAAGCCCCTAGCCCTTGCTATCAGCGCGGCCTGCGCCCTGTTGCCGACCCACCTCCTGGCCTACGACTACGGCGAGCACGCCAACACCACCCTGGAAAAACTCATCAACGACTACCCCGGCCGTTATCGCGGCACGGCCAACTTCGCCGGAGCCGCCGATTGGATGCAGAGCCAGATGGGCACGGCCTACAGCATCAGTCGCCAAGACTTCACCTGGAACAGCGGCAGTCGCGCGTCGCAAAACGTGGTGGCCTACGCCGCCGGCACCAAACCGCAGTACGTGGTGATTGGCGCACACTTCGACACCTTCTTCGGCCGCCCGACCCTGCAAGGCCTGGACGACAACGGCTCCGGCGCCAGCGTGCTGACGGAAGTGGCGAAGAACCTTGGCGGCCTGCAACTGGAAAACGGCTTGCAGATCGTCGGCTTTGGCGCCGAAGAGGAAGGCTTGCGCGGATCCCGGGCCTTCGTCGACTCGCTGAGCGCCAGCCAGCGCGCGAACATGCTGGCAATGATCAACCTCGACAGCCTGATTACCGGCGACATGATGTACGCCCATGCTGGCCAGAACAGCACCGCCAACCCGGCCTTGGCGTCGTTGCGCGAGCACACCTTCCAGATCGCCAAGGAGTTGAACATCCCGCTGTTCACCAACCCAGGCCTGGACCCGCAATACCCCAAAGGCACCGGCTGCTGCAGCGATGGCGAGCCCTTCGAGCCGCTGAACATCCCGATCCTTTATATAGAAGCCACCAACTGGGAACTGGGCGACCTCGACGGCTACACCCAGACCGACAATCCGAAGATCCCCGGTGGCTCGACCTGGCACGACCCCGCCGAAGACAACAAGGCCGTGCTCACCGACGCCTTCGGCCAGGCGCGCATCGACCAGCGCCTGCGCGACTATTCGCGCCTGCTCAGCCGCCTGGTGCTGGAGTTGACCAACGCCGACCTGATGGCCTCCACCGCCTCGGGCGGCGCCGTCGCACGCAATATGCAGGACAACCTGCAACGCCAGCACCAAGCCATGGTGCGCCTGCATGACCGGCGCTGGCTGACCTTGCAGTCGGCCAGCCGCGAGGTTGGCAGCTTTGATGGCGAGATCGGCGTGGACGGCGAATACAACCCGGACAGCGGCTTCGACAACGCCCCCAACCCCGAAGCGCGACGCGTGGGCCTGCATGCGCTGGGCGACTATCAACTGACCCCGAGCCTGAACATCGGCGCCAGCCTCAGCTACCTCAATGGCCGCGACAAACTTGAGCACCGTGGCAAACTCGACAGCGACACCTGGCAAGCCGCGGCCTACGCCCTGCTCAACGATGGTGGGCCGAGCTGGCTGGCCGGCGACCTGAGCATCGGCCACAGCCGCTTCGAGTCCAAGCGCAACCTGCTGATCCAGGCAAATGGCGGACCGATCCTGCTCAACCAGCAACTGACCGGTGACACCGACGCCCTGACCCTGGGCGCACGCGTGCTGGGCGGCTATGACTTTGACTTCGGCGCCATCAAGAGCGGGCCTTTTGCGGGCCTGGACTACAGCCACTCGCGTATCGATAAGTTCCGCGAAAAGCAGGACCTGCGCACGGCCCTGACGTATGAGGAACAGTCTTTCGACTCCCTGGAAGCCAGCCTCGGTTGGCGTGTGCGCGGCGCCGTCGCTCTGCCCTACGGCCTGAACCTGATGCCTTACGGCGACATCGCCTGGGTCAAGGAATTGGGCGACGGCCGCCTGGACGACCTGCAACTGACCGCCCGTGCCGACGGCCAGGTGCGCACGGCCAAGCTGGGTTCAGCCGACAAGAGCTTTGGTCGCGCGCAAGTCGGCAGCCAATTGGCGATCACCCCGCAACTGGGGGTATTTGCCGAGGTCAACGGCCGCCTGGGCCACAGCGAAGGCAGCCAGACCGGCTACTCGCTGGGTGTGCAATGGATGTTCTGATCAGGGCTTCTTGAACACGTAGAACAGGTTCGGCTCACTGGTCAGGTACAACGTACCGTCATCGTCCATGGCGATCCCTTCGGCCTGAGGCACACGTTTTTTCAGGCCATGGCGCCCGTTGAGCAGCGACAAACTGCTCAACGGGCGACCGTCGATATCCAGTTCCAGCACCAGGAACGACTCATCCGACAGCGCCAGCAGATGGCCGCTGCGCTCGTCGTATTGCAGGCTCGACAGGTCACGCACAAACAACCCGGCATCACGCTTGGGGTTGTTGACCACGTGCACCGAGTAGGTTTTTTCCGGTTTGAAGTGGGGAAACCCGTGGATCTCGTAGATCAGCATCGGGTCACGCTCCTTGGCCACGAACAGGCGCTTGCCCACCGAGTCATAGGCCAGGCCTTCAAAGCCCTTGTTGCTGCCGACATGCAAGCCCAAGGTCATCTGTTCCGCATCCGCAGCATCGAGGAATTGGGTATCGTCGTCCACGTGCACCTTGATCAGCCGCTGCTCGCGCTCATCGCTGATCACATAGATGCCTTCGCTGATGAACTCGACCGCCTCGGCATCGCCAAAGCCCACCAGGGCAATGCGCCGCAGGATCTTGCCGTCCAGTGACAACTCGATCAGCTCGGGGTTTTTATTGGTGACGGTAAACAGGCTTTTGCGCACCGGGTCGAAGGTCAGAGCCGACACATCGCTGTCGAGGCCTTCGATGACCTGGGCTTCAAGCACTACGCGGTAATCGGCCAGGCCAATGGAGGCCTCGCCGACCGGCTGGCGCCACGCCTGGAGGTTGAACCAGGCGCGCTCGAACAGGCGAAAGTGTTGCGCAACCACCCCGGCGCTGACCAGGGCGATCAGCACAAGCATGAAAAGAATAGGTTTGGGGCGGACAAGTCGGCGCATCGGGCGTGCTCAAAGTCAAAAGTGGCGCATGAATATCACGCCCGTCTGAATTTAAACTTAAACACGCTCTATTGTCTGGAGAACGCCGTTCTTAGAGAACTATCCGACGTAACCGGTGTGCTATTTCTGTTTTTCGAAGCGATAGAACAGATTCGGCTCACTGACCATGTACAAGTTGCCATCCTCATCCATCGTCACGCCTTCCGCCCGAGGAATGGTGTCCTTGAGCCCGTTGAAACCACCCAGCAGGGTCATGAAGCTGACTTGCTCGCCCTTTTCATCCAGTTCCAGCAGCAGATGGGAATCGGCCGACAGCACCAGCAGGTGCCCGGTGCGTGGGTCCACCGCCAGGGCCGACAGGTTGCGCATGTCCAATTCGGTGCTGGTCAGCTTTTGTTTGTCACCTGCCAGGGTCTGGCTGCCGTCGCTTTTCCAGGTGAACAGCGCCGGTGGGCGTTCTTCGCCGAGCACGATCTGTTGGTTGCGCTTGTCCCAGGTGATGCCTTCAAAGGCTTTGTTCTGGTTTTTCGACGGGCCCAGGTCATAGCTCGGGAAGTCGGCCTTGTTCAGTTGGGTGGTGCTGGCATCGAGCTTGACGATGGTCAGGCTGTGTTCGCGCTCATCGACCACGGCGATCAGGCCGTTTTCCAGGACGGTCACGCCCTCCGGGTTGCTCCAGCCGTTCAACGGCATTTTGCGCAGCACGTCGCCTTGCAGGCTCAACTCGACGAGAAACGGGTTCTTGCCCATGACGGAAAACAGGGTTTTGGTCTGCGGATTGTAAGAGACGTCCGAAGCCTCATCCTTCTCCATCCCCGGCAACAGCTTGCCATCGATCACCGCGTGATAGTCCGGCAGCCACACGCTTTGTTGGCGTTCGGCGGGGGTTTCAAAGCGCTCCAGCACCCACAGCACACCGCGATCGTCCCAGTGCATGGCCCAGGCCACGCCGTAGGAAATCACGCCAGCCAATAGCAGCCAGGAATACCAGCGCAGGGCAAAGCGGGAACGCGGCTTGGAGGTACTGCTGGGCAGGGTGACGGCCATGGGGCGCTTATTCCGGAAAGTCAGCGTTAGGTGATAGCACAGGATCAGGAAGCCCGCGCGCAAGAGGCTGAGGATTATCCGGATGGGGTGTGAAAAAAATGCAAAGCCGCGGAAATTGCCGACACACACAAAACCAATGTGGGAATGGGCTTGGGTGGGAGCGGGCTTGCCCGCGATAGCGGTGGATCAGACAACATATCTGTAACTGATAGACCGCCATCGCGGGCAAGCCCGCTCCCACATTTTGACCTCACAGGTCTTGGGTCAGCGAACGCTGCTTTCGAAGCGGTTAACGCCCGACAACTCCAACACCAGCTCATCGCCCACATTCAGCGGGCCCACGCCGGCCGGGGTGCCGGTGAGGATCACGTCGCCCGCTTGCAGCGAGAAGCAGCCGGCCATGTACTGGATCATCGGCACGATCGGGTTAAGCATGATCGCGCTGTTGCCGTCCTGGCGCACTTCGCCATTGATGGTCAGGCGAATGCCGATGTCGGTCACGTCCGGGAAGGTGCTGCTGACCACGAACGGTGCGATTACTGCCGCGCCGTCGAAGGACTTGGCGATTTCCCACGGCAGGCCCTTGGCTTTCAGCTCGGCTTGCTTGTCGCGCAGGGTCAGGTCCAGCGCCGGGGCGAAGCCGGAGATGGCATCCAGCACTTCTTCACGGCTCGGCTTGGTCGACAACGGCTTGCCGATCAGGACCGCGATTTCCGCTTCGTAATGCACCGAACCGCGCTCGGTAGGGATGGCAAAACCGCCCTCCAGTGCCACCACGCAGCTGCCTGGCTTGATGAACAGCAACGGTTCGGTGGGCACCGGGTTGTCCAGTTCCTTGGCATGTTCGGCGTAGTTACGCCCGATGCACACCACTTTGCCCACCGGAAAGTGGATGTTGGTGCCGTCGACATACTTGTGCTGGTAGCTCATGGAACGACTCCTTCAGGGGCGATTAAACAGCGAAGATCTTGCCAGGGTTCATGATCCCGTTCGGGTCGAACACGGCTTTGACGGCTTTCATGTACTCGATTTCCACCGGCGAACGGCTGTAGGTCAGGTAATCGCGCTTGGTCATGCCCACGCCGTGTTCGGCGGAGATCGAACCGTTGTACTTCTCGACGGTTTCAAACACCCACTTGTTCACGGTGGCGCACTTGGCGAAGAACTCGTCCTTGCTCAGGTTTTCTGGCTTGAGGATGTTCAGGTGCAGGTTGCCGTCGCCGATGTGGCCAAACCAGACGATTTCGAAGTCCGGGTAGTGTTCGCCGACGATCGCGTCGATTTCCTTCAAAAACGCCGGCACTTTCGACACGGTGACCGAGATGTCGTTCTTGTACGGGGTCCAGTGGGAAATGGTCTCGGAGATGTACTCGCGCAGTTTCCACAGGTTGTGCAGCTGGGTTTCGCTCTGGCTCATCACGCCGTCCAGCACCCAGCCCTGCTCCACGCAATGCTCGAAGGTTTCCAGCGCATGGTTGGCGACTTCTTCGGTGGTGGCTTCGAATTCCAGCAGGGCGTAGAACGGGCACTCGGTTTCGAACGGCGCCGGCACGTCGCCACGGCCGAGGACTTTGGCCAGAGCCTTGTCGGAGAAGAACTCAAAGGCGGTCAGGTCGAGTTTGTTCTGGAACGCGTGCAGCACCGGCATGATCGAGTCGAAGTCGGTGGTGCCGAGCACCATCGCGGTGAGGTTTTTCGGCGCCCGGTCCAGGCGCATGGTGGCTTCCACCACAAAACCCAGGGTGCCTTCCGCGCCGATAAACAGCTGGCGCATGTCGTAGCCGGTGGCGTTCTTGATCAGGTCGCGGTTCAGCTCCAGCACGTCGCCCTTGCCGGTGACGACCTTCATGCCGGCCACCCAGTTGCGGGTCATGCCGTAGCGAATCACCTTGATCCCGCCGGCATTGGTGCCGATATTGCCGCCAATCTGGCTGGAACCGGACGACGCGAAGTCCACCGGGTAGTACAGGCCGTTTTCTTCGGCGACGTTCTGCAATTGCTTGGTGACCACGCCCGGCTGGCACACGGCGGTGCGGTCGGTGAGGTTCACGTCGAGGATCTGGTTCATATAGTCGAACGACACGACCACTTCGCCATTAGCGGCCACGGCGGCGGCGGACAGGCCGGTACGGCCACCGGATGGCACCAGTGCCACCTTGTGCTCATTGGCCCAACGCACAATGGCCTGGACCTGCTCGATGGTCTTGGGGAAGACGATGGCGGTCGGCGCGGGTGCGAAGTGCTTGGTCCAATCCTTGCCGTAAGCCTCCAGGGAGTCTGCATCGGTCAGCACTTTGCCAGGCTCAACCAGGGTCTTCAGCTCATCAATCAGGGCAGGATGGGTCATCGACAGAACTCTCGAACAATTCATGGTCATCCTGAGAACGCTTCACGTCGCAGGAATAGGTGTTTAGCGGGGCGCGTATGCTAGCATACCGCCCCCGCAGGACAGAGCCCAAGGGCGTTTCTGCGGTGACGGCTTTCCTGCCGTCCGGGTCAGCTTACGCGATCCGATTCCCTGCCATTTTTCTCCGGGATACAGGTTTACGCAGATGAGCAAGACTTCTCTCGATAAGAGCAAGATCAAGTTCCTTCTTCTGGAAGGCGTCCACCCATCGGCTGTCGACGTTCTGAAAGCCGCCGGGTACACCAGCATTGAGTACATCACCAGTTCTCTGCCGGAAGCCCAACTCAAGGAAAAGATCGCCGACGCGCACTTCATCGGCATTCGCTCCCGCACTCAGCTGACCGAAGAGATCTTCGATCACGCCAAGAAACTCGTGGCAGTCGGCTGTTTCTGCATCGGCACCAACCAGGTCGACCTCAACGCAGCGCGCGAGCGCGGCATCGCGGTGTTCAACGCACCGTACTCCAACACCCGTTCCGTTGCGGAGCTGGTGCTGGCCGAGGCGATCCTGCTGTTGCGCGGCATTCCTGAGAAGAACGCTTCCTGCCACCGTGGCGGCTGGATCAAAAGCGCAGCCAACTCCTTCGAAATCCGCGGCAAGAAGCTGGGTATCGTCGGTTACGGCTCGATCGGCACTCAGTTGTCGGTCCTGGCTGAAGGCCTGGGCATGCAGGTGTTCTTCTACGACACCCTGACCAAGCTGCCATTGGGCAACGCCACGCAAGTGGCCAGCCTGACCGAGCTGTTGGGCATGTCCGACATCGTCACCCTGCACGTCCCGGAAACCGCTGAGACCCAGTGGATGATCGGCGAGAAGGAAATCCGCGCCATCAAGAAAGGCGGCATCCTGATCAACGCTGCACGCGGCACCGTGGTCGAGCTGGACGCCCTGGCCGACGCGATCAAGGACAAGCACCTGATCGGCGCGGCAATCGACGTGTTCCCGGTGGAGCCACGCTCCAACGACGACATCTTCGAAAGCCCGCTGCGTGGCCTGGACAACGTGATCCTGACCCCGCACATCGGCGGTTCCACTGCCGAAGCCCAAGCCAACATCGGCCTGGAAGTGTCGGAGAAGCTGGTCAAGTACAGCGACAACGGTACCTCGGTATCGTCGGTGAACTTCCCGGAAGTGGCCCTGCCGGCTCACCCTGGCAAGCACCGTCTGCTGCACATCCACCAGAACATCCCTGGCGTGATGATGGAGATCAACAAGGTCTTCGCGGAAAACGGCATCAACATCTCCGGTCAGTTCCTGCAGACCAACGAGAAGGTCGGCTACGTGGTAATCGACGTCGACGCCGAATACTCGGACCTGGCGCAAGAGAAGCTGCAGCACATCAAAGGCACGATTCGTAGCCGCGTGTTGTTCTAAGGTTTCAACGGCACCATAAAAAAGGGAGCCCCTCGGGGCTCCCTTTTTTTGCATCTGAACAAATCTTACTTAACGTTAACCGTGATCACTTTCGAGGCTACAGTAGGCTCGAACTGGCGGTGCACGTTATCGCCAGCCACCAGTTGCAGGGTGTGCTTGCCTGGGGTGAGGGTCAGTTCGGTTTCGGTTTGGGCCTTGCCGAAGTGGATCGAGGTGGCATCGGCCGGAATCGGCTCATCAGCCTTGAGCGACTGCACATCGCGATCTACCAGCAGGTGATGGTGACCAGCGCCATGCACTTGCTTGTCAATGGGCTCCAGGTCCAGCCCCTTGACGCCGAATTTGACGGTGAAGGTCTTGTCGACGGTCGCGCCGTCTTTAGGCGAGACGATAAACACTTCGGCACCTGCAGGTGCAGGGGTACGCGGCAGGTCTGCGGCGCTGGCCATCATCGAGGCGCCCAGCAGCAGGCTGGCAATCGTTGCACGGGACAAAAGGGCTTTCATTCGCTTCTCCAGTTTTTCGGTGAAATCTGTAGGGTTATGACAACTTCGCGACAAATTGCTGTCCAAGGCACTCAACACCATAGCAAAGCGATGCTGAACGGCGCCTCGCACATAAAAATTCTCTAGGAGTGACCATGCGCTTTTCGCCTGGCCTGTTACTTGTGCTGCCCCTGATGAGCCCCTTGGCTCACGCCGAACTGGTCGATGACGTATTTGACCGTGGCGAACTGCGTATCGCCCTTGAAGCCAACACCCCGCCGTTCAACTTCAAGGAAGGCGACAAACTCACCGGGTTTGAAGTGGAACTGGGTGAGCAACTGGCCAAGGAGATGGACGTACGCCCCTCGTTTATCACCACCGACGACGCCGATCTGCTGCCGGGGGTGGAAACCGGCAAGTACGACGTGGCCATCAACCATATCGCTATGACTGCCCTGTTGCAGGATCGGTTCGATTTCAGTGAGGCGTACAACGAGAAGCCGGAGCTGGCGATACCGTTCCAGAAGGGCAACCCGGCGTTCAAGGCGAGCTTGGACAAGGCGTTGCAGCGGGTGAAGGAGGATGGGCGGTTGAAGGCGTTGGCGCAGAAGTGGCTTGAGACCGAGCCCGCACCCAAAGCCGAGTGATTTTAAATGTGGGAGCTGGCTTGCCTGCGATTGCGGTGGGTCAGTAACTGATGTGGGACTGATGCACCGCTATCGCAGGCAAGCCAGCTCCCACATTGAACTACACATTTTCTGAGAGATGGGCCAAGGCCGCTGCCGCTTCGGGCAACTCCAGCTCACTGAATACCTGCACCCCATGCTGTCTGAGCAGCGCCGTCGTCACGCCTTCGCCGCTGACTTTCACGCCACTAAACGTGCCATCGTACGTCAGCAAGTTCCCACAAGACGGGCTATTCGCCTTCAGCACAGCAATGCGGATACCGTGACGCTGCACCAACGCCAACGCCTGCCGTGCACCGTCAAGAAAGGCCGCGCTGAAGTCCTCGCCCTCGGCCGTCAACACCTGCGCACGCCCCTCCCACACCGCCACGCCCTGCCCGCCGGGAATCTCCGCAGGCGGACGCGGTGTCGGCAAACCACCAGACACTTCCGGGCAGATCGCAACCACCCGCCCTTCGACCTGCCACGCCGCCAGTTGATCGAACGGCCCGCTGGCACCACCGTCGTAGCGCACCTTGTGCCCGAGCAAACAGCGGCTGATCAGAATCTTTTCCATGGTCAAAACGGCTCGTTGCCGCGCCGGCGAAACCAGCCGGTGAGGGACAGGCGTTCGCGCGTGGCGGGCATGACTTCGTGGGGCACTTCGCCGGACAGGAACACCACCAGGCAACCACCGGTGGGCACCACGTCGTATTCGACGGCGTCCTTGAGGTACATGCGCAACTGGCCGCCATGCTCGGGCAGCCAGGCGTCGTTCAAGTAGATCACCGCCGAGACCATGCGCCGGTCATCGTCGCGGAAACGGTCGAGGTGCTTGAGGTAAAACGCCCCCGGTGGGTACATCGCGAAGTGGCTTTCGAAGTCTTCCAGGCCGAGGAACAGTCCGCGGTTCATCGCCAGGCGCAGGCTGTCCATCAGGCCCATGTAAGTGCCGCAGACGGCCGCGTCGCCCTCTTCCAGCCACTGGATATGGTCACCGCGAATGCCCTCGCGAATCTCCTGGGCCGGCCCGCGCCCTACCGCCGCCGGAGCCAATTCACCTTCGGCTGCACGTTTACGGCACTCAGCCGCCAGTTCCAGGGTCAGAGCCTGGGGCAGGAAGCCGTCCTGACGCGACCAGCCCTTTTCGGCGAGGTCGTCGACAATACGTTGCAACAGCGGGTGATCGAAGGGTATTTGCATGGCGCGCATAGTATCCATACGCCTGTGAATCCGACAGAGCCGCCGAGCGTCTGAATACACTTTAGTCAGGTGACCGATAGGACTTCTCGACAAATCCTACGCCCGACACGGACAATAGTGGCCGACTGACAGGAGTCCCTAATGCGTCGTTTGTTTTTATCCTTGCTGATGTTCTGCGTTTTGCCCGCCTGGGCAGACGGCCATGACCAGTTGTACAAGGTCGCCGGCTGGGCCGAACAACGTGCGCATTTCAACGACGCCCTCAGCGCCGCCCAACAACGCTACCGCAATAGCTTGCCGCCGGCGGTGTACCAGGCGCTGGTGGACAACAGCAATAAACGCTTTGCCGCCCAGGCGATGGACCAGCGTGCCGAAGCGCAATTGCGCAAGAACCTGGCGGACCCGGCACCGGCCCTGGCCTTTTTCCAATCGCCGTTGGGCCGCAAGATCGTCGCCGCCGAGTTGCTGGCCACGCGCCGCGACCAGTTGGCGAAAAACGCCCAGGGCCTGCCGAAAATCGAAGCCGACGCGACGCGTAGCCTGATCATTGGTCATTTGGCGCAAGCGTTGCCTGCACGTGAAGCCGGGGCGGAAGTGAGCCTGGCGATTGCCGGCGTGGCGGCCGACAGCCTCAGCCAGATGATTCCCGGCCTGCTCGGCGGCGGTCAGGCGCAAGGCATGTTGAATGGCCAGCGTGAGCGGCTGATGCAGCAGATTGGCAATGATCTGAACAATACGTTGCTGTATGTCTATCGGGATTTGTCGGACCCGGAGTTGGAAGAATTCGCCACGTTTGCGGAGTCGGCGGAGGGGAAGGCGTATTACCAGGCGGCGCTGGCAGCGATCCGAGCGGGCTTGGCAGTCGGCCAAAGTACTTCAAGCCTGACACAGTAAAAATCTGTGGGAGCTGGCTTGCCTGCGATGGCGGTGTATCAGTAAACAAATCAGTAACTGATAGACCGCCATCGCAGGCAAGCCAGCTCCCACATTTTTTGACCGAGTTACTTCAGGTGGTCGGTGAGGTACTTGAAGTATTCCTCGCGAATCTCCGAAATCTCATTCGCCAAATGATGCCTACCCCGCGCCAGCATCAACACCTCGGGCTGATCAAACTTGCCCCGCAGCACCTGCAAATTGTGCTGCCAGTCCACCGTCATATCTTCCTCGCCTTGCACGATCACCGGCCGCCGTGGGCTGCGTGGTGCGGCTTCGATGCGTTTGATCCAGCGCGCCAAGGCGCCGACCCAGGCGGTGGGCAACTGGCGGGGCTGCAACGGGTCGGCTTCGAGGAACGGCCTGAATGCCGGGTCGTGGGTGTTATCGCTGAACCGCCGCGCGATGCCTTTGACGAACGGGCGCAGCAGGTAATAGCTGAGTTGCGACCAACCCCACGCCCGTGGCCGCACCAGTGGCGACAGCAGGAACGTCTTGCCCTGGGCCGGACTGTCAGCGCCATGGTTGAGCAGATGATCCACCACCACCGCGCCACCGGTGCTTTGCCCGAACAGGTGCCAGGGTTGCGGCAGTTGCAGCGCTTTCGCCTCGGCAAACAGCGCCTGCACGACCTGCTGGTACACCGCAAAATCGTCGATGCTGGCGCGCACGCCGCTGGACAGGCCGTGTCCCGGCAGGTCGCAGGCGATCACCACAAAGCCCTGGTCCAGCGCCCACTTCACCACATGGCGATACAGCCCCATGTGGTCGTAAAAACCGTGGTACATGAACATCGTCGCCACCGGCGCAGCCGGCCACCACACTTGCGCAACCACCTGAAACCCCGCCACCTCGAAACGCCCCAGGCGACTCACGGCCTGATCAAGCCCGTAGAAACGCTGGTAGACCCGTGCTTCCACAGAGAGCGGTTGAGCGTCAACCAAGAGCCGCAAGCTTTCGCGCAGATGATCGGGGTCAAAGGTGACGGGCATAAAGGCTTCCAGACTACGGCGCGGATGAATATCGAGCTGCGATATTCATCTGTCAGGACAAGCATGGCAAGCTACGCGACCTTCGAGGATACATCTGAATGCGACCGCCCTACCGTTCCGCCCTGTTCGCCAGCCTGCTCCTGGTCCTCTGCGCCGGCGTGCTGTGGGCGGCGTATGATTGGTTCCAGGGCCGCTACCTGCGCGCCTTCAGCGAACACACGGCGGTGTTTTCCGGTGACCCGTTGAAGCTGCCCGCCGACCTCGCCGGCCCCGGCCCGATCCGCCTGGTGCACTTCTGGGACCCGGCCTGCCCGTGCAACGTCGGCAACCAGCAACACCTCGGCGAGTTGATCGAGCACTACGCGCCCCAGGGCGTCGAGTTCTACGCCCTGCAAAAAACCGGCAGCCACGGCCAATTGCCCGACAACCTGCGCCAGATGAAAATCCTCACCGCCCTGCCCGGCGCCGATCAAGTGCCGGCCAGCCCCGCCGTGGGGATCTGGGATCGCACGGGCAAACTCGCGTATTTCGGGCCTTACAGCGAGGGGCTGACGTGCAATTCCAGCAACAGTTTTATCGAGCCGATCCTGCAGGCGCTGGAAGACGGCCGCGAGGTGAATGCCACGCACACCCTGGCGGTGGGCTGCTATTGTTCGTGGCCTAAAGAGCAGTAGTCCGTTACCCATTCTGGCTAAGGAAAGTTCATGAAGCGCGTCTTGCAGGTTCTCGCGGTTCTGCTGGTGTTGGTCGCCGTTGGCGCCGGCGTGTACCTCTACAGCAAGCAGCCGACCCGCCAGGGCACGGTGACGCTGGCCAACCTGCAAGGTTCGGTCACGGTGCGCTATGACGACCGTGGCGTGCCGCATATCCGCGCCGAAAACGAGACCGACCTGTATCGCGCCCTGGGCTTCGTGCATGCCCAGGACCGCCTGTTCCAGATGGAAATCATGCGGCGCCTGGCCCGTGGCGAGCTGGCCGAAGTGCTCGGACCCAAGGTACTGGAGACTGACAAGCTGTTCCGCAGCCTGCGCATTCGCGACCGCGCCGCCACTTACGTCGCGCAGCTGGACCATGAATCCGCGCACTGGAAGGCCCTGCAGGCCTATCTGGATGGGATCAATCAATATCAGGACAGCCACGCCAGCCCGGTGGAGTTCGACGTGCTGGGCATCCCCAAGCGGCCGTTTACCGCCGAAGACACCATCAGCGTCGCCGGGTACATGGCCTACAGCTTTGCCGCTGCCTTTCGTACCGAACCCTTGCTGACTTACGTACGCGACCAACTGGGCAGCGACTACCTCAAAGTCTTCGACCTCGACTGGCAACCCAAGGGCGCGCTCAACCTCGCCGCCAGCGATTGGCAGACCCTCGGCGCCCTCGCATCCCTGAGCGAACAAGCGCTGGCCGACAACGGCCTGCCGCAGTTCGAGGGCAGCAACGCCTGGGCCATCAGCGGCAATCGCACCAAAAGTGGCAAGCCGCTGCTGGCGGGCGATCCGCATATCCGCTTTTCGGTGCCGTCGGTGTGGTACGAGGCGCAGCTATCGGCGCCAGGCTTTGAGTTGTATGGCTATCACAACGCGTTGGTGCCGGTGGCGTTCCTGGGGCACAACCTGGACTTTGGCTGGAGTCTGACCATGTTCCAGAACGATGACCTCGACCTGATCGCCGAAAAGGTCAACCCGGACAATCCCAACCAGGTCTGGTATCACGACGCCTGGGTCGACATGACCCGCACTGAGCAACAGATCAAGGTCAAGGGCCAGGCCCCGGTCAGCCTCACCCTGCGCCAATCGCCCCACGGCCCGATCATCAATGACGTGCTCGGCGACAACGCCGGCAAGACGCCGATTGCCATGTGGTGGGCGTTCCTCGACACGCAGAACCCGATCCTCGAAGGTTTCTACCAGCTCAACCGCGCCGACACCCTGGCCAAGGCGCGCGCGGCGGCAGCCAAGGTCTCGGCGCCGGGTTTGAACATCGTGTGGGCCAACGCCAAGGGCGACATCGGCTGGTGGGCGGCGGCGCAGTTGCCGATCCGCCCGGCCGGGGTCAACGCCGGGTTTATCCTTGATGGCAGCACGGCCCAGGCCGACAAGCTGGGTTTCTACCCGTTCAGCGCCAACCCGCAGGAAGAGAACCCGGCGCGCGGTTATGTGGTGTCGGCGAACGCGCAGCCGGTGTCGCCCATCGGCCTGGAGATCCCCGGTTATTACAACCTGGCCGACCGCGGCCAGCAGTTGAATGCGCAGTTGAGCGACAACAGCGTGAAGTGGGATGTAAATAACAGCCAGGCCCTGCAACTGGGCACCACCACGGCCTTTGGCCCACGCCTGCTGGCACCGCTGTTGCCGGTGCTGCGCGAGGTGGTCAAGGACCCGGCGCAATTGCAGCTGGTCGAGCAACTGGCCAGTTGGAAAGGCGACTACCCGCTGGATTCCACCAGCGCCACGCTGTTCAACCAGTTCCTGTTCAACCTCGCCGACGCGGCGTTCCACCCCAAGCTCGGCGACGGCATGTTCAAGACCCTGCTCAGCACCCGCGTAATCGATGCCGCGCTGCCACGCCTGGCGGCAGCGCCGGACTCACCGTGGTGGAACGGCCAGCGCGCCGAGACCGTCAAGCGCGCCTGGGACAACAGCCTCGCCCACCTCAAGAGCACCTTCGGCGATGACCCAAGCCAGTGGCAATGGGGCAAGGCCCACACCCTGACCCACGGCCATCCATTGGGCATGCAGAAGCCATTGGACCTCGTGTTCAACGTCGGCCCGTTCCCGGCACCGGGCAGCCACGAGGTGCCGAACAACCAATCGGCGAACATCGGCCCGGCGCCCTGGCCGGTGACCTACGGGCCATCCACCCGCCGTCTGATCGACTTTGCCGACGTGGCCCACGCCCTGACCATCAACCCGGTGGGGCAAAGCGGTGTGCCGTTTGACCGGCATTATGGGGACCAGGCGGAGACGTATATCGAGGGCGGTTACGAACAGGCACACTTCACCGATGAAGAAATCACCGCCAATACCCGTGGCACCTTGAAACTGCTGCCCGCCCGATAATCATCTGCAAACCCAATCAGTGTGGGAGCTGGCTTGCCTGCGATGGCGGTGTATCTGACACACCGCTATCGCAGGCAAGCCAGCTCCCACATTTTTGACCGCGTGGAGCTTCAGACCGGTGCGGCAAAATTGAGCCGGAACTGCTGCGGCGTCACCCCAAGCCGGCGGTTGAACACACTGCGCATATGCTGGGCATCGCGAAAACCGCACTGATAGGCCACCGTCTTGAGCGGTGCATGGCTGCTTTCAAGCATCACCCGCGCCGCATCCACCCGCGCCCGCTCCACAAATTCTGCCGGGGTGATGCGCGCCTCGCGGGCAAACACCCGGGAGAAATTGCGCGCGCTCATATTGGCCGCCTTGGCCAGGTCGGCGATGGTCAAATCCCCGGTCAGGTTCGCCAACACATACAACTGCACCAGCGCCACCGCCGAGGTGGTTTCGGCGTGGGGCGTCAGAAACGGGCTGAACTGCGACTGCCCGCCCGCGCGCTGGGTAAACACCACCAGGCGCTTGGCCACGCTCAGCGCGACTTCCGGGCCATGGTCCTGGGCCAGCAGATACAGGGACAAATCGATACCCGCCGTGACCCCCGCCGAGGTGTAGAGGTTGCCGTCCTGCACGTAGAGCCGGTCGGCCTCGACCTGGGCCGTAGGGCACAGGCGCGCCAGGTCGGCGGCATCGTTCCAGTGGGTGGTGACGGTTTTGCCGTCCAGCAAGCCGGCGCGGGCGAGCATGAAGGCGCCGTTGCAGATGGAGCCGAAGCGCCGGGCCCTTTCGCTGGCGCCGCGCAGCCAGTCGTCGAACGGCGCGCCAAAGTCTTCGAAGGGCAACTGCGGGCCACCGGCGACCAGCAGCAGGTCGTAGGCTTGCAGGGCTTCGCTGTAATGCCGATGGGCTTGCAATGACAGGCCGTTGGAAGCGGGCATGGTGCCGTGAGCGAGGCCGATGACTTCCAGCTGGTAATGGTCTTGGGTAGACAGGAAGCGGTTGGCTTCGCAGAACACATCCATGGGCCCGGTGACATCCAGCGACTGGACGCCGGGGAAGATCAGGATGGCGATGGTTTTGCTCATGAAAAGGCACACCTTCTCTAACTGGAAAAACACAAAACCCCTGTGGGAGCTGGCTTGCCTGCGATGCAGACACCTCGGTGCATCAGGTATACCGAGGTGATGCTATCGCAGGCAAGCCAGCTCCCACATTGGACGGTGTACACCCTTGGCGCGATGTACAACCACATTGGCCGGGATCACGCCCTCACGGCGATGGCCCCGCCACGGATGCGCGACCAGACTGGAATCCTTCCACAGGAGAACCACCATGACCACCATCGCCGGCATCCAGATCCCCGACAGCGCCCTCGCCAAGGCCACCACCGAATACATCCGCGACGTCGAGTCCGACCTGCTCTACCACCACTCCCGTCGGGTATTCCTGTTCGGCGCGTTGAGCGGTGAGCGCAAGCAACTGGCCTACAACCCCGAGTTGCTCTACGTCGGCGCGATGTTCCACGACCTCGGCCTGGTCGCCGGGCATCGCAGTGACAACGAGCGTTTTGAAGTGGACGGCGCCAATGCGGCGGCGGCCTTCCTCAAGCCTTACGGGCTGAGCGATGACGATATCGAACAGGTGTGGCTGTCCATCGCCCTGCACACTACGCCGGGCGTGCCGCAGCATCTGCGCCCGACCGTGGCCTTGGTGACGGCGGGCGTCGAGATGGACGTGCTGGGCATGGACTACGCAGCGTTTTCCAGCGTGCAGCGCGAAGCGGTGGTGCATGCGCATCCACGGGGTGAAGGGTTCAAGGAGTGCATCATCTGCGCGTTTGCCGACGGCTTGCGCCATCGTCCGCAGACTACGTTTGGGAATGTGAAGACGGATGTATTGGTGGATCAGGAGCCTGGGTTCAGGCCGATGAATTTTGTGGAGGTGATTCGCAAATCGCCTTGGGCTGCCTAAAACACAACCTTATCAACACCAAAAAAACCCTGTGGGAGCTGGCTTGCCTGCGATAGCGGTCTATCAGTTACTGAATTTTTTACTGATACACCGCTATCGCAGGCAAGCCAGCTCCCACATTTTTATCCGGTTTCTTCAGGTAGACCTGATTAGACCGGCGCAGGCGCCCGGCGCTTGTCCGGCTGTTGCCAGCCATCTGCCGCCGCTTCTTCAATCGCTTGCTGGATCGCTTTCTTGCGCTTCTCTTCGGCACGACGGCTGAAGAACCACACCAGGAAGGTCACCAACGACACCGCCAACAGAATCAAGCTGGCCACGGCGTTGATCTCGGGCTTAACCCCCAGGCGCACCGCCGAGAATACTTCCATCGGCAAGGTGGTCGAACCCGGCCCCGACACGAAGCTGGCGAGTACCAGGTCATCGAGGGACAGCGCAAACGACATCATGCCGCCCGCCGCCAACGACGGCGCGATCATCGGGATGGTGATCAGGAAGAACACCTTCCACGGCCGCGCACCGAGGTCCATCGCCGCTTCTTCGATCGACAGGTCCAGCTCACGCAAACGCGCCGACACCACCACCGCCACATACGCCGCGCAGAACGTGGTGTGGGCGATCCAGATAGTGACGATGCCACGCTCTTGCGGCCAGCCGATCATCTGCGCCATCGCCACGAACAGCAGCAACAGCGACAGACCGGTGATCACTTCGGGCATCACCAACGGCGCCGTCACCAGGCCGCCGAACAGCGTGCGGCCCTTGAACTGGCTGATACGCGTCAGCACAAACGCCGCCAACGTACCCAGCGCCACCGCTGCCACCGCCGTGTAGCAGGCGATTTCCAGGGAGCGCATCACCGAGCCCATCAACTGGGTGTTGTCCAGCAGGCCCACGTACCACTTGATCGACCAACCGCCCCACACCGTCACCAGCTTGGATTCGTTGAACGAGTAGATCACCAGGATCAGCATCGGCAGGTAGATGAACACCAACCCCGCCACCAGCATGAAGCTTGAGAAACTGACGCGCTTCATATCTTGCCCTCCATCTCTTTGGCTTGGCTGCGGTTGAACAGGATGATCGGCACAATCAGGATCGCCAGCATCACCACCGCCAGGGCAGAGGCCACCGGCCAGTCACGGTTGTTGAAGAATTCTTGCCACAACACTTTACCGATCATCAGGGTTTCCGGGCCGCCCAGTAGTTCCGGGATCACGAACTCGCCCACCACCGGGATAAACACCAGCATGCAGCCGGCGATGATGCCGTTCTTGGACAGCGGCACGGTGATTTTCCAGAAGCTGTTGAAGGTGCTCGAACCCAGGTCGGAGGCGGCTTCCAGCAGGCTTTGATCGTGTTTCACCAGGTTGGCGTACAGCGGCAGGATCATGAACGGCAGGTACGAATAGACCACGCCGATATACACCGCGATGTTGGTGTTGAGGATCTGCAGCGGCTCGTTGATCAACCCCATGGACATCAGGAAACCGTTGAGCAAACCGTTGTTGCTGAGGATGCCCATCCACGCATACACGCGGATCAGGATCGCGGTCCAGGTCGGCATCATGATCAGCAGCACCAGCACGGTCTGCATCTCTTTGCGCGCCGTGGCAATGGCGTAGGCCATCGGGTAGCCGATCAGCAGGCACAACAGCGTGCTGAAGAACGCCATTTTCAGCGAGCCCAGGTAGGCCGCGATGTACAGCTCGTCGCCCGCCAGCAAGCTGTAGTTCGCCAGGTTCAGCACCACTTGCAGCTTCTGCTCAACGTAGGTGTAGATCTCGGTGTACGGCGGGATCGCTACGTCGGCTTCGGCAAAGCTGATTTTCAGGACGATGAAAAACGGCAAGGCGAAGAACAGGAACAGCCACAGGAAGGGAATCCCGATGACCACCTGCTTGCCGCTGGGGACGATGCGCTGCAAGCGCCGCTTGAGTTTTTTTGTGTTCATGAGCGCAGTACCACGCCGCTGTCGTCTTCCCACCACACGTACACCTGGTCGCCCCAGGTTGGGCGCTGGCCACGGCGTTCGGCGTTGGCGACAAAGGACTGCACCAGCTTGCCGCTCGGCAGCTCCACGTAGAACACCGAGTGGCCACCCAAGTAAGCAATGTCATGCACCTTGCCGCTGGACCAGTTGTGCTCGCAGGTCGGCATTTCGGTGGTGACCAGCAGCTTTTCCGGGCGGATGGCGTAGGTCACCGACTTGTCTTCCACCGCCGTGGCGATGCCGTAGCCCACGTAGATGTCGCGGTCCAGGTCCGGGCACTTGAGCACCGCGTGGCCTTCGGCGTCGTCCACCACCTGGGTGTCGAAGATGTTGACGTTGCCGATGAACTCGCACACCAGGCGGCTGGTTGGCGTCTCGTAGATGTCGATCGGGCTGCCGATCTGGGCGATCCAGCCCAGGTGCATGATCGCGATGCGCTCGGCCATGGTCATGGCCTCTTCCTGGTCGTGGGTCACCATCACGCAGGTCACGCCGACGCGTTCGATGATCTCCACCAGCTCCAGTTGCATCTGCGAGCGCAGCTTCTTGTCGAGGGCGCCCATCGGCTCATCGAGCAGCAGCAGTTTCGGGCGCTTGGCCAGGGAGCGGGCCAGGGCCACACGCTGACGCTGGCCGCCAGACAACTGGTGCGGCTTGCGCTTGGCGTACTGGCTCATCTGCACCAGCTTGAGCATCTCGGCCACGCGGGCATCGACCTCGGCCTTGGGGATCTTGTCCTGTTGCAGGCCGAAGGCGATGTTCTGCGCCACGGTCATGTGCGGGAACAAGGCGTAGGACTGGAACATCATGTTGATCGGCCGCTCGTAGGGCGGCATATCGGTGATGTCCACGCCGTCGAGGTAGATGCGGCCCTCGGTCGGGCGCTCAAAACCTGCGAGCATGCGCAGCAAAGTGGATTTGCCCGAACCCGAACCGCCGAGCAAGGCGAAGATCTCGCCTTTCTTGATTTCCAGGGACACATCGTCCACGGCAATCGTCTCGTCGAACTTCTTCGTGACCCGGTCGATTTTGACCAGCACCTTCTTAGGTGTCTGGTCGCCCTCGAGGGCTTTCTTATAGGCGCCGGAGGCAACTGCCATTTACGAAACTCCCAACAAAAATGTCTGTTCGCCCGAAGCAGGCGAACTTTGGATAGTTTGGGCTTTACTTGCCCGTCTTGACCTTGGTCCAGCTACGGGTCATTAAACGCTGCACTTTCGGGGGTAGCTCGAAGTTGACGAAAGTCCGGTCGAGAACCGCCTGCGGTGGGTAAACCGCTTCGTCGGTGCGTATCGATTGCTTCATCAGTTTGTCCGCCCCTGGATTAGGGTTGGCATAACCGACGTAATCACTGACCTGAGCGATCACCTCAGGTTGCAGCAAATAGTTGATGAAGGCGTGGGCTTGCTTGACGTTGGTGGCATCCTTGGGGATCGCCAGCACGTCAAACCACAGGTTGCCGCCTTCTTTCGGAATCGCGTAGGCGATGTTCACGCCCTTGCCCGCCTCGGCCGCGCGGGCCTTGGCCTGGAACACATCGCCGGAGAACCCGGCGGCCACGCAGATATTGCCGTTGGCCAGGTCGGAGATGTATTTCGAAGAATGGAAATAGGTCACGTAGGGCCGCACTTTCAGCAGCTTTTCTTCGGCCTTCTTGTAGTCGTCCGGGTTGGTGCTGTTTGGGTCCAGGCCCATGTAGTTGAGCACCGCCGGCAGCATTTCATCCGCCGAATCCATGAACGACACACCGCAGGTGGCCAGCTTCTTCATGTTCTCCGGCTCGAACAGCACGGCCCAGGAGTCGATCTTGTCGACGCCCAGCACTTCCTTCACTTTATCGACGTTGTAACCAATGCCATTGGTGCCCCACAGGTACGGCACGGCGTACTGGTTGCCCGGGTCGTTCTTTTCCAGGCGCTTGAGCAGTGCCGGGTCGAGGTTGGAGTAGTTGCTCAACTGCGCCTTGTCGATCTTCTGGAACGCGCCCGCCTTGATCTGCTTGCCCAGGAAGTGGTTGGACGGCACCACCACGTCATAACCGGTGCGCCCGGCCAGCAACTTGCCTTCCAGGGTTTCGTTGGAATCAAACACGTCATACACGGGCTTGATGCCGCTGGCCTTTTCAAAGTTGGCCAGGGTGTCGGTGCCGATGTAGTCCGACCAGTTATAAATATGCACCGTCGGTGCGGCCTGCACGCTCAACGTCAGCGTGATACCTGCACCCACCAGCATGGCTTGGCGAAATAAAGAAATTGGCAAGTGGAGGTCCTCTTAAATAGTTGGGCCTTGAAGTTGTTGCCCGGCAACAAAACCGGCGCGCAACTTACCCTCGATAAACCGATCCGGCAAAACTTTCTGTCATTTAATGTGTGGGAGCGGCTTTATGTGGGAGCGGGCTTGCTCGCGAAGGCGGTGTATCAGTTGATACATTCGCTGGCTGACACACCGTCTTCGCGAGCAAGCCCGCTCCCACACAACCTCGCTCCTACAGGTCCTACGGGTTATTTACCCGACTTGATCTTGGTCCAGCTGCGCGTCATGTCACGCTGAGTAGCGGCTGGCAAGTCAGCAATCGCGTAGAGCTTGGCTTGCACCTCTGCCGACGGATAGATGCCCGGGTCGCTGGTGATGTCTTTGTCGACCAGCGCGGTGGCTTTCTCGTTACCGTTCGGGAAACGCACGCTGTTGGTGATCGAAGCCATGACTTCCGGCTTGAGCAGGTAGTTCATGAACTTGTAGGCGGCGTCGACGTTTTCGGCATCTTTAGGGATGGCGACCATGTCGAAGAAGCTGCCAGCGCCTTCTTTCGGAATGTCGTAGGCCACCTTGACCTTGCCACCGGCTTCAGCCGCGCGGGACTTGGCCTGTTGGATGTCACCCGAGTAACCCACGGCGACGCAGATGTTGCCGTTGGCCAGATCGGAGATGTACTTGGACGAGTGGAAGTAGCCGATCGAAGGACGGATCTTGAGGAACAGGTCCTCGGCTTGCTTGAGGTCCGGCTTCTTCTGGCTGTCGGTCGGCAGACCGAGGTAATGCAGGGCGATTGGCAACATTTCGGTTGGCGAATCGAGGAAGCTCACGCCGCAGCTTTTCAGCTTGGCGATGTTCTCAGGCTTGAGCAGCACGTCCCACGAGTCGATCTTGTCCACGCCCAGCGCAGCCTTGACCTTCTCCGGGTTGTAGCCGATACCGATCGAACCCCACATGTACGGGAAGGCGTGCTTGTTGTCCGGATCGCTGACCGACACGGCTTTGAGCAGGGATTTGTTCAGGTTGTCGTAGTTGGACAGCTTGGACTTGTCCAGCTCCTGGTAGACACCGGCCTTGATCTGCTTGGCGAGGAAGTTGTTCGACGGCACGACGATGTCGTAGCCGGACTTGCCTGCCAGCAACTTGGCTTCCAGGGTTTCGTTGCTGTCAAAAACGTCGTACACCACTTTGATGCCCGACTCTTTTTCAAAGTTGGCAATGGTGTCCGGTGCAATGTAGTCGGACCAGTTATAGACGTGCAGCACTTTATCGTCGGCCTGGGCCGCGCCCGCCATTGCGCCCATCAGGGACAAGGCGAGGAGGGTCTTGCCAGCGTTCTTCAAACCTAATGCCTTCATTTGGTGATGCTCCAATTTTTCTTTTTTGGGCCACATTCTTACTAAGTTCTGCGGCCCGTCTAAAGGGCAACAAAACAGGGCGACAGTCTGGCAAGTTCAGGGGCCGGCTTTCAACCAAAGCCCCTACATTTATAACTGCCCGGAAGCAGCGCCTCCTGAGCCTAGCACTTAGCCCTGCAATGCCGCCAAAGTCAGGTCCAGGCACTGGCGAGCCTTGGTGACCAACTCGTCGATTTCCGCCTTGCTGATCACCAGCGGTGGCGAAATGATCATGGTGTCGCCGACGGCGCGCATGATCAGGCCATTTTCGAAGCAGAACGTGCGGCAGATCATGCCAGCGCCGCGGCCTTCGTAGCGCTTGCGCGTGGCCTTGTCCTGCACCAGCTCGATTGCGCCCAACATGCCCACACCGCGCACTTCACCCACCAACGGGTGATCCGCCAGTTCCCTCAGACGTTTCTGCAAATACGGTGCCGTTTCGTCGTGCACGCGCTTAACGATTTTTTCATCACGCATGATGCGGATGTTTTCCAGGGCCACCGCTGCGGCCACCGGGTGACCGGAATAAGTGAAGCCGTGGTTGAAATCGCCGCCTTCATTGAGCACGGCCACCACCTCATCGCGCACGATCAGGCCGCCCATGGGGATGTAGCCCGAGGTCAGGCCCTTGGCGATGGTCATCATGTCGGGCTTGAGGTCGTAGAAATCGCTACCGAACCACTCACCGGTACGGCCGAAACCGCAGATCACTTCGTCCGCCACAAACAGGATGTCGTACTTGGCGAGGATTTCCTTGATGCGCGGCCAGTAGGTGGCGGGCGGCACGATCACGCCACCGGCGCCCTGGATCGGCTCGGCAATAAAGGCACCGACGTTGTCCACGCCCAGCTCCAGAATTTTCTCTTCCAGCTGGTTGGCGGCCCACACGCCGAATTCTTCCGGGCTCATGTCGCCGCCTTCGCCAAACCAGTACGGCTGGGCGATGTGGCTGATGCCTGGGATCGGCAAGTCGCCTTGTTCATGCATATAAGTCATACCGCCCAGGCTGGCGCCGGCCACGGTGCTGCCGTGGTAGCCATTCTTGCGGCTGATGATGGTTTTCTTGTTCGGCTGGCCTTTGATCGCCCAGTAGTGGCGGACCATACGCAACATGGTGTCGTTGCCTTCGGAGCCGGAACCGGTGAAGAACACGTGGTTCATGCCGGCAGGCGCGATGTCGGAAATGGCCTTGGCCAATTCCAGCACCGGCGGGTGAGCGGTCTGGAAGAACAGGTTGTAGTACGGCAGTTCTTTCATTTGTTTGGCGGCGGCGTCAGCCAGTTCATCGCGACCGTAACCGATCGCCACGCACCACAGGCCGGCCATGCCGTCGAGGATCTTGTTGCCTTCGCTGTCCCACAGGTAAACGCCGTGGGCTTTGGTAATGATGCGCGGGCCTTTCTCTTTCAATTGCTTGAAGTCGCTGAACGGCGCCAGGTGGTGCTCACTGCTCAAGGCTTGCCATTCACGGGTTTGCGGGTTGTTGCTGGACATACCAATCTCCTAGACTTTTCAGTGAAGGGCGCGCCGTTCAAAGGGCGCGCCCGGCGCATCAGACGGCGAAGAGCAGGAATTCCCGCTCCCACGAACTGATCACGCGCTTGAAGTTTTCATGCTCGGCCCGCTTGACCGCGACGTAGCCTGTGATGAATTTCTGACCCAGGTATTTCTCAATGGTCTTGCTGTTTTCCATGCGCTCCAAGGCGTCTTCGATGGTCAACGGCAGGCGCAGGTTGCGTCGCTCGTAACCACGGCCGACTACCGGTGCGCTCGGGTTATGGCCTTCGACCATGCCGATGTAGCCGCACAACAAGCTGGCGGCAATCGCCAGGTACGGGTTGGCGTCGGCGCCCGGCAGGCGGTTTTCCACACGACGGTTCTGCGGGCCGGCATCCGGTACGCGCAGGCCGACGGTGCGGTTTTCTTCGCCCCATTCCACGTTGACCGGCGCCGAGGTGTCGGGCAGGAAGCGGCGGAACGAGTTCACGTTGGGGGCGAACAGCGGCAGCAATTCCGGGATGAATTTCTGCAGGCCGCCAATGTGGTTGAGGAACAGCTGGCTCATGGTCCCGTCTTCATTGGAGAAGACGTTCTTGCCGGTGGCGATGTCGATGATGCTCTGGTGCAGGTGCATCGCGCTGCCGGGCTCGCCGGTCATCGGCTTGGCCATGAAGGTGGCGGCCACGTTGTGCTTGAGTGCGGCTTCACGCATGGTGCGCTTGAACACCAGGATCTGGTCGGCCAGGGACAGTGCATCGCCGTGACGGAAGTTGATTTCCATCTGCGCGGTGCCGTCTTCGTGGATCAGGGTGTCGAGGTCCAGCTCCTGCAATTCGCACCAGTCGTAGACATCTTCGAACAACGGGTCGAACTCGTTCGCCGCTTCTATAGAGAAGGACTGGCGACCGGTCTCCGGGCGCCCGGAACGGCCGATCGGCGGTTGCAGCGGGAAATCCGGGTCTTCGCAGCGCTTGGTCAGGTAGAACTCCATCTCCGGCGCCACGATGGGCTGCCAGCCTCTGTCGGCGTAGAGCTGGAGGACTTTCTTGAGCACGTTGCGCGGCGACAGCTCGATGGGGTTGCCTTGCTTGTCGTAGGTGTCGTGGATCACCTGGGCGGTCGGCTCGATGGCCCACGGCACCAGGTACACCGCGTTCTGGTCGGGGCGGCAGATCATGTCGATGTCGGCCGGGTCGAGCAATTCGTAATAGATGTCGTCTTCGACATAGTCGCCGGTCACGGTCTGCAACAGAACGCTCTCGGGCAGGCGCATGCCTTTTTCGGCGATGAACTTGTTGGTCGGCGAGATCTTGCCCCGGGTGATGCCCGTGAGGTCGCCAATCATGCATTCGACTTCTGTGATCTTGTGGTCTTTCAACCAATCGGTGAGCTGGTCGAGGTTGTTACTCATAAATGCCTCTGGGCTGGGTTTCCTGACATCCATTAAAGGTCAGGCGTTGGTTGACGCAGCATCCGCGTCGCGTTGCATCGCCCGCTTTCGACAGGCGGTGCCAAATGCCTGGAAGATCGCGAGATAGTGCGGGTTAGAGCTTACCTGCCATTCGGGGTGCCATTGCACTCCTAAAGCAAAAGCCTTGCCCGCTGTAACAGAAAAAGCTTCGACCAAGCCATCCGGCGCGGTGGCTTCGACCTGCAAACCGGGCGCCAGGCGGTCAACGCCCTGGCTGTGGATCGAGTTGACCTGAATCGTCGGCGGCAAGCCCAGGCTGGCCAATACGCCATTCGGTGCGATCGCCACGGCGTGCGCCGGGCCGTACTGGACCGCCAGCGGCTGGGTGTCGTCTTCGCGGTGGTCCATCATGCCCGGCACTTCATGAACCTTCTGGTGCAGGCTGCCGCCAAAGGCCACGTTCATCTCCTGGAAACCCCGGCAGATGCCCAGCACCGGCACGCCCGCCGCAATCGCGGCACGCAGCAACGGCAGCGTGGTTTGGTCCCGTGCAGAATCATGAGCGGTCCCGGGCGCGCTGGCCGGACCGTCGTAGTGAAAGGGTTCGATATTGGAGGGGGAGCCGGTAAATAGAATGCCGTCCAGACCGTCAAGAATATTGGCCGGTTCGAGCAAATCCCCAAGGGACGGAATGATCAATGGCAAGCCCTTGGCAGCGGTGGCCACTGCACGGACGTATTTGTCGCCACTGATGTGATAAGCATGCAGACCGACCTGTTTGGAGCAGGCGGTGACGCCGATTAACGGCAGGCGAGACATGAAGCACCCCGGTATTATTGCTGTTATGGGTTTGAATCGAGCTTAGCCTTGTTCATTTTTTTACACAACACCCCCGTAAAAAATACAACACGGCCCGCTCAAGCCCGCGAGTCCTACTCGCTTCAAACCGATAAAACCGCCCCAAAACGCCGCAAAAAAGCCCTCGTGGCGCTTTTTTAGGGCAAAAAAGGCCTCGCTTGACTTCGGCATGCCGTTCGGGTTGACTGAAACCAGAAAAGATCAATGATTGATATTTTTAACAACAAAGGTGTTGCATCATGTCGGTACCCCCGCGTGCCGTTCAGCTTAACGAAGCGAACGCGTTCCTTAAGGATCATCCTGAGGTTCTGTACGTAGACCTTCTAATTGCGGATATGAATGGTGTGGTGCGCGGCAAGCGCATCGAACGCACCAGCCTCCACAAGGTTTACGAGAAGGGCATTAACCTGCCTGCCTCTTTATTTGCCCTGGATATCAACGGCTCGACGGTGGAAAGCACCGGCCTGGGTCTGGACATCGGTGATGCTGACCGAATCTGTTATCCGATCCCTGACACCCTGTGCAATGAACCCTGGCAAAAGCGCCCAACCGCGCAACTGCTGATGACCATGCACGAACTTGAAGGTGAACCTTTCTTCGCCGATCCGCGCGAAGTGCTCCGCCAAGTTGTAAGCAAATTTGACGACCTCGGTCTGACCATCTGCGCCGCCTTCGAGCTTGAGTTCTACCTGATCGACCAGGAGAACGTGAACGGCCGCCCACAACCGCCCCGCTCGCCGATCTCCGGCAAACGCCCGCACTCGACACAGGTCTACCTGATCGACGACCTCGACGAATATGTCGATTGCCTCCAGGACATCCTGGAAGGTGCCAAGGAGCAAGGCATCCCGGCCGACGCCATTGTCAAGGAAAGTGCGCCGGCGCAGTTCGAAGTGAACCTGCACCACGTCGCCGACCCGATCAAGGCCTGCGACTACGCGGTACTGCTCAAGCGCCTGATCAAGAACATCGCCTACGACCATGAGATGGACACCACCTTCATGGCCAAGCCTTACCCAGGCCAGGCAGGCAACGGTTTGCACGTACACATCTCCATTCTGGACAAGGACGGCAAGAACATCTTTGCCAGCGAGGATCCCGAGCAGAACGCCGCATTGCGCCACGCAATCGGCGGTGTGCTGGAGACCCTACCCGCCCAAATGGCGTTCCTGTGCCCCAACGTCAACTCCTACCGTCGTTTCGGCGCACAGTTCTACGTGCCGAACTCGCCGTGCTGGGGCCTGGACAACCGCACCGTGGCGATTCGCGTACCGACCGGCTCGTCCGACGCCGTACGTATCGAACACCGTGTCGCCGGCGCCGACGCCAACCCTTACCTGCTGATGGCTTCGGTCCTGGCAGGCGTGCACCACGGCCTGACCAACCAGATCGAGCCAGGCGCACCGGTGGAAGGCAACAGCTACGAGCAGAACGAACAAAGCCTGCCGAACAACCTGCGCGATGCATTGCGCGAGTTGGATGACAGCGAGGTGATGGCCAAGTACATCGATCCTAAGTACATCGATATCTTCGTCGCCTGTAAGGAAAGTGAGCTGGAAGAGTTTGAACACTCCATCTCCGACCTTGAGTACAACTGGTACCTGCATACCGTCTAAACGGTGGTTGCATTAAAAGAACGCCGCAGGCTTTTGGTCTGGGGCGTTTTTTTATGGGTTTCTTCAGGTAGACCGAGGTGACTTCATCGCAGGCAAGCCAGCTCCCACAGTTGACCGAGTTCCAACGTTGAAATGCAGTCCACTGTGGGAGCTGGCTTGCCTGCGATGGCGGCCTTGAAGACAACGCCCATTCCTGCTCATACAATGCCCCCTGCCTTGTAGGAGACATCCATGACCACCCGCCCCGCCGCCCCTCGCAAACCCCGCGCCCGCAGCCAGGCACGGATCGACGCGATCCTCGACGCCGCCCGCACCTTGCTGGCCGCCGAAGGCGTGGCCAGTTTGTCGATCTACAGCGTGGCCGAGCGCGCGCAGATTCCGCCGTCGTCGGTGTATCACTTTTTCGCCAGCGTGCCGGCGCTGTTGGAGGCGTTGACGGCGGATGTCCACGCCGCCTTCCGCGCGGCGATTCAGGCGCCCATCGACCATGCTTCACTCAAGCATTGGCGGGACCTGTCCTACATCGTTGAACAGCGCATGCTGACCATCTATGACCACGACGCCGCCGCACGCCAGTTGATCCTGGCGCAGCATGGGCTGACAGAAGTGACCCAGGCGGATCGTCAGCATGATCTGGAATTAGGCGACCTGATGCTGACCGTGTTCAACCGCCACTTTGACGTGCCGACACTGCCAAGCGATGTGGATGTGTTTGCGCTGGCGCTGGAGCTGAGCGACCGCGTGTATGCGCGCTCGGTGCATCAGCATGGGCTGATTACCCCGCGCATGGCGGAGGAAGGGATGCGGGTGTTTGATGCTTACGTGGGGCTGTATTTGCCGGCTTATCTGCCTAAGCGTTGAACCTGGGCTGGCCTCATCGCAGGCAAGCCAGCTCCCACATTTGACTGTATTCACACATCAAAATGTGGGAGCGGGCTTGCCCGCGATGACGGCCTCAAGTGCGCCGCCAATCACAACTTGGCAATCGACACCTCAGTGGATTTCACAAACGCAATCACCTCACTGCCAATCACCAGTTCCAGCTCTTTGACCGAGCGAGTGGTGATCACAGAAGTCACGATGCCAGACGCCGTCTGCACATCGATTTCCGACAGCACGTCGCCTTCGACGATTTCCTTGATGGTGCCTTTGAACTGGTTACGCACGTTGATCGCTTTAATAGTCATGTCGTTCTCTCTTCGTGGGACGCGTGAGTTATTGAGCCCAACGCAATTGCGTCGGCAGCGGTGAAACAGGTTCGGGTTCCGGTGGCGTGCCGGGCAGCGACAGCACACGGTTGAGCACTTCGGCTTCCAGCGCCGCCAGGCGGTACGAGCCACGGGCCCTTGGACGTGGCAGGTCAACCAGCAGGTCGAGGCCGATTTCGCCGTCTTCGATCAGGATCACCCGGTCGGCAATGGCCACGGCTTCGCTGACGTCGTGGGTCACCAGCAACACGGTGAAACCGTGCTTGAGCCACAGGTTTTCGATCAGTTGCTGCATCTCGATACGGGTCAAGGCATCCAGTGCGCCCAACGGTTCATCGAGCAACAGCAGGCGCGGCTGGTGAATCAAGGCGCGGGCCAGGGCCACACGCTGCTTCTGGCCACCGGACAAGGCCGCCGGCCATTCATCGGCACGCTCGGCCAGGCCGACGGCTTCCAGGGCTTCCAAGGCCTTCGGCCGCCAGTTGCCCTTGAGGCCCAGGCCGACGTTGTCGATGATTTTTTTCCACGGCAGCAGGCGCGCTTCCTGGAACATCAACCGCGTGTCTTCAAGCGCTTCGCTCAACGGCGCGGAGCCGGCCAGCAGCTCGCCGCCGCTGGCTTTGTCCAACCCGGCGAGCAGGCGCAGCAAGGTACTTTTGCCGCACCCGCTACGACCGACCACGGCCACGAACTGGCCCGCCGGAATATGCAGATCAATTTCTTTGAGCACTTCCCGCGCACCAAAGGCCTTGCGCAGTTTGCGCACCGCCAACGGGATGCCCTTGAGCAGGCGCGGAGGTTGTTGAGCGGTCATGCCGCACCTCCTTTATTCACTTGATACGCCGGATGCCAGCGCAGCCACACACGCTCCAGGCCGCGGGCGGCGAGGTCGGCGAGCTTGCCGAGGATGGCGTACATGACAATCGCCAGCACCACCACGTCGGTTTGCAGGAATTCCCGGGCGTTCATCGCCAGGTAACCGATACCGGAACTGGCCGAAATGGTTTCCGCCACGATCAGCGTCAGCCACATAAAGCCCAGGGCAAAGCGCACGCCCACCAGGATCGACGGCAGCGCACCCGGCAGGATCACCTGGCGGAACAGGCTGAAGCCAGACAAGCCGTAGCTGCGCGACATCTCCACCAACGCCGGGTCGACGTTGCGGATGCCGTGGTAGGTGTTGAGGTAGATCGGGAACAGCGTGCCCAGAGCGACGAGGAAAATCTTCGCCGTCTCATCAATGCCGAACCACAGGATCACCAGCGGAATCAGCGCCAGGTGCGGCACGTTGCGGATCATCTGCACCGAGCTGTCCAGCAGGCGCTCGCCCCACTTCGACAGGCCGGTGATAAAGCCCAGGGCCAGGCCGATGCTGCCACCGATCACAAAACCCAGGCCCGCGCGCCAGCCACTGATGGCCAGGTGCGTCCAGATCTCGCCGCTGGCCACCAAGTGGACGCCAGCGGCAATCACCGCACTCGGCGCCGGCAAAATGCGTGTGGACAACCAACCGGCAGACACCGACAACTGCCATATCGCCAGCAACAGAATCGGCAGCACCCAAGGCGCCACGCGATGGCTTAATTTTTCATAGTTCATGGGCTGCCTCAGCTCGCCGACGCAGCTTTGGGAAGGATGTCGTTGGCGACCATTTCGCCGAACGGGCTCACATACCCGGCGCCCTTGGGCAGCTCGGGACGTTCGATATCCAAGTGGGGGAACAGCAACTCGGCGACGCGATACGACTCTTCCAGGTGCGGATAACCGGAGAAGATAAAAGTGTCGATACCCAGCGCCGCGTATTCATTTACCCGCGCTGCTACGGTTGGGCCATCGCCCACCAGCGCCGTGCCGGCACCGCCACGCACCAGGCCGACGCCGGCCCACAGGTTGGGGCTGACTTCGAGGTTGTCGCGGCTGCCGCCGTGCAAGGCCGCCATACGCTGCTGGCCCACCGAGTCAAAGCGTGACAGCGAGGCCTGGGCACGGGCGATGGTGTCGTCGTCCACGTGGGAGATCAGTTTGTCGGCGGCTTGCCACGCCTCTTCGTTGGTTTCGCGCACGATCACATGCAAGCGGATACCGAAACGCAGGGTGCGTCCGAGGTTCTCGGCCTTGGCCCGTACCTGGGCGATTTTTTCTGCGACGGCCGCTGGCGGCTCGCCCCAGGTCAGCACCATTTCCACCTGTTCAGCCGCAAGATCCTGGGCCGCTTCGGAGGAGCCACCGAAGTACAGCGGCGGACGCGGTTGCTGGATCGGTGGATAGAGCAACTTGGCGCCTTTGACGCTGATGTGCTCGCCGTCGTAATCCACGGTTTCGCCTTCCAGCACGCGGCGCCAGATGCGGGTGAATTCCACCGAGGCCTGATAACGCTCTTCGTGGCTGAGGAACAAGCCATCGCCCGCCAGTTCTTCCGGGTCACCGCCGGTGACCAGGTTGAACAACGCACGCCCGCCAGACAGACGGTCGAGGGTCGCGGCCTGACGCGCGGCCACCGTCGGGGAAATGATCCCGGGGCGCAGGGCGACCAGGAATTTCAAGCGCTGGGTCACCGGGATCAGCGACGCAGCCACCAGCCACGAATCTTCGCAGGAACGTCCGGTGGGGATCAGCACCCCGCCGAAGCCCAGGCGATCAGCGGCCTGGGCCACTTGCTGCAAATAACCGTGATCAACGGCGCGAGCGCCTTCGGCGGTGCCAAGGTAATGGCCGTCGCCGTGGGTAGGCAGGAACCAGAAAATATTGAGGCTCATGGAGTTGTCTCCTGAAGTAGTCGGATTACGGCGCTTTGGCAACGGCGGCGGGTGGCGTCCAGATCACGTCCTTGATGCTCAAGGGTTTCGGGATCAATTTGAGTTGGTAGAAGGTGTCGGCGATTTTCTGCTGGGCGGCGACCACGGCCGGGGTCAGGAACAGCGCGCCGTAGCCCTGGCGTTTCACCGAGGTCAGGGTGATGTCAGCGGGCAGGCCGAGCAGCGGTGCGACTTGATCGGTGACTTCCTGCGGGTTGGCCTTGGACCATTCGCCCACGGCGCGCACTTCTTCGATCAGGGCCTTGACCACTTCCGGGTGTTTTTCCGCGTAGGGCTTGGTGGCCAGGTAGAACTGATGGTTGTCAGCGATGCCGGTGCCATCACGCAGGGTGCGCGCTTGCAGTTGCTTCTCGGCGGCGGCCTGGTACGGGTCCCAGATCACCCAGGCGTCCACGCTGCCACGTTCGAACGCGGCGCGGGCATCGGCGGGCGGCAGGAAGACGGTCTGCACGTCGGTGTATTTGAGGCCGGCATCTTCCAGCGCACGTACCAGCAGGTAGTGCACGTTGGAGCCTTTGTTGAGCACGATTTTCTTGCCCTTGAGCTCGGCCACCGATTTGATCGGCGAGTCTTTCGGCACCAGGATCGCTTCGCTGGTCGGCGCAGGCGGCTCGTAGGCGACGTAGAGCAGATCGGCGCCAGCCGCCTGGGCAAACACCGGTGGGGTTTCGCCGGTGACGCCAAAGTCGATGGAGCCGACGTTGAGGCCTTCGAGCAATTGCGGGCCGCCTGGGAACTCGGTCCATTGCACGTTCACGCCCTGCGCAGCGAGGCGCTTCTCCAGCGTGCCCTTGGCCTTGAGCAGCACCAGCGTGCCGTATTTCTGGTAACCGATCCGCAGGGTTTCGGCGGCTTGGGCTTGAACAATGGCGCCGAAGGACACAGCCGCAGCAAACAGTGCGACCAGACCACGACGCAAGATGACAGTGCGCATGGCGCTCTCTCCAAATTATGCGTTTAGGGGGTTGGCTGCACCTGCTTGGCCGTTGGCGGCTGAGTAAGGTGAGTACTTCCAGGTTTCGATGTGGCTTAAATGCTCCAGCGAGCACTCAACAAACGTTCATTCAACACATGGGGGTCCAGCGGTTTCGGGCGGCGGGCCATGGCGCCGTAAAGCGTTTCCAGGGCCTCGTGCAAACGGTGTTCGAGCACCGGCACCAACTGCGCCTGGGCGCTGCCTTCGGCGTAGGCGATCTGGCTGTCTTCGGCAAAGATGCCGTGGAGCAATTCCTGGGCCTTGAGCGCCGACAGCACCGGCTTCAAGGCGTAGTCCACCGCGAGCATGTGGGCGATGCTGCCGCCGGTGGCCATTGGCAAGACGATCTTGTGGGCCAGGGCGCGCTCGGGCAGCAGGTCGAGTACGGTCTTCAATGCGCCGGAGAACGACGCCTTGTACACCGGCGTGGCGATCACCAGGCCATCGGCGTTGGCGACTTGCTGCAACAGGTCGATGACCTTGGGGCTGTCGAAGCGGGCGTGCAGCAAGTCTTCAGCCGGGAAGTCCCGTATCTGGTAACTCACCACTTCCACGCCTTTGTCTTGTAGCCACTGACGGGTTTTTTCCAGCAAGACCCCGGAGCGGGAACGCTGGCTGGGACTGCCTCCAAGTGTTACGACCAACATGCAGGAATTCCTTGAGCAAGTGCCGGCGGTTCGCTGTGTGGCGATGGCGCCAAGATGGGACAGACCATATCAGCAGATTTATATATCTTTAAATCTTATTTTTTCATGTGTTTATTCTTTAAATGCATATGGGCTTTATGAAACGCCGGGCGAAAAAAAAGGCCGTGAAAACGGCCTGAAAACCCCTGCATTGTGAGACGGGTGCTGCTTGATGGATGGGGTGTCTGTGATGGCGCTATCGCAGGCAAGCCAGCTCCCACAGGTGACCGCATTCCCCTGTGGGAGCGGGCTTGCCCGCGATGGCGATATCAGCATCAACGATTAGGCTGAGGGGTCAGGCGCAGGTACGGCTTCACCGCACGATACCCCTTCGGAAAGCGCTTCTTGATCTCGTCCTCATCCTTGAGCGACGGCACGATCACCACTTCATCACCATCCTGCCAGTTGGCCGGCGTGGCAACTTTGTAGTTGTCGGTCAGCTGCAGCGAGTCGATGACCCGCAGGATTTCATGGAAGTTACGCCCAGTACTCGCCGGGTAGGTGATGGTCAGGCGAATCTTCTTGTTCGGATCGATCACGAACAGCGAGCGCACGGTGAGGGTGTCACTGGCGT
Organism: Pseudomonas sp. Marseille-Q1929; assembly: GCF_017316265.1. Lineage (NCBI taxonomy): Bacteria > Pseudomonadati > Pseudomonadota > Gammaproteobacteria > Pseudomonadales > Pseudomonadaceae > Pseudomonas > Pseudomonas sp. Marseille-Q1929. The sequence goes on along the minus strand of NZ_JAFLWU010000002.1, from coordinate 364,884 downwards.
TCGGGTGGATCAGGTCGTAGAGGTCCGACACTTTGCGATCGGCATCGGCCAGGATCGGGAAGTTGACGACGGTGTTCTGGGTTTCGTTGATGTCTTCGATCCACTTGTGGTGCGAATCTACCGGGTCGACGGACAGGGCGATGGCCTTGACGCCGCGCTTGGCGAACTCGTCCTTGAGCTTGGCGGTGAAGCCCAGCTCAGTGGTGCACACCGGAGTGAAATCCGCCGGATGGGAAAACAGCACGCCCCAGCTATCGCCCAGCCATTCGTGGAAACGAATCTTGCCGGCGCTGGAATCCTGTTCAAAGTCGGGGGCGATGTCGCCCAGTCTTAGGCTCATGGTGTGGCTCCTGGTGAGTGCTTATGGAGCCTACTGTGCATGGGTTGCAGATTATTTAAAAAGAATAAATATCGATTTATCTAGACGATAAAGGAATATTAAAAATCTGTTCATTGGACGCCACAACGGACGAGGAGCACCATCCGCTTCAAGGTTCGAGAAGGCCTTGAGACGCTGTACAAAGAGGGGTTCAGGAAGGGCTTGCGGGGGTTTAGCCCGACTTGAAATGCAAGACACCTTGCCCGGCATCGCGCCGGGCAAGGTTTAACAACAGTCTTACAGGATCGGCAGGGTGTAGCTGACGATCAGACGGTTTTCGTCCTGGTTACGCTGGTTAGCCACTTCGGAACGCAGCGAAGCGTTTTTCCAGGCAACGCCCAGGCCTTTGAAAGTGCCTTCCGGGACTACGTAGCCCAGGTTGAAGTCACGCTCCCACTCGCTTTTCTCGCCAGTGGCAGCAGCGATGTTGTCGCCCTTGAGGTACATGACGGAAGTGGTCAGACCTGGCAAGCCGATAGCTGCGAAGTCGTAGGCGTACTGGGCCAACCAGGTGCGCTCGCCGGCGCGTTGGAACTTGCCGATCTGCACGTCGGTGATCAGGTACGAAGAAGCACCGTCACCCTGGTTGAGGAACGGGAAGTCGCTCGTGCCGTTTACGCGCTGGTAGCCGGCGCTGATCGCGTGGCCTTGCAGGGCGTAGGTGAACTTGGCGCTCCAGGTGCGGTTGTCTACTTCGTTGTTGTTCTGATAGCCAGAAGCCTTGTAGCCCGCAATGCGGCCTTCTTGGGTAGCGTTCTTGCCGTCAGAGTCACTGTTGAAGTAACGCAGGTCGGTCTTGATCACGCCCACTGGCAATGCCCAGTTGTGAGTCAGGCCCAGGAAGTGCTGCTTGTAGAAGTCGGACAGGTTGCCGTAGTAGTACTGGGCAGTCAGGTCCTTGGTGATCTTGTAGTCACCACCGGCGTAGTAGAACTCGTTGCTGCGGGCGTTGGCGGTAGCGGTGCGGGTAGCGCCGTTGGAGCCAGCGATGGTCAGCGAGTCGTTGTTCGACGAGTTACGGCCTTTGGCGTGTTCCAACTTACCGCCAACCAGGGTCAGGTTGTCGATGTCGTTGGAGGTGATCTGGCCACCTTCAAAGGTTTGTGGCAGCAGACGACCGTCGTTGGAGGTCACAACCGGCAGTTTTGGCTGCAGGGTGCCCAGCTTCAATTCAGTCTTGGAGATCTTGACCTTGCCGGTCAGGCCGATGCTGCCGAAATCATTCACCGCACGACCGTCGCTGTCGCTTGGGAACACAATACCGCCCTTGTTGGCGCTATTGTTGTTGTAGGCAGTGCCTTTACCGGAGTCCAGACGCACGCCGTACAGGCCAATGGCGTCAACACCAAAACCAACGGTGCCTTGGGTGTAGCCGGAAGCGAAGTTGAAGATGAAGCCTTGGCCCCACTCTTCTTGCTTGTTCGGCTTGGCGGTGCCGTCACGGTTGTCTTGGTTGATGTAGAAGTTGCGCGCAGTCACGCTCGCCTTGCTGTCTTCGATGAAACCGGCAGCGCCTGCTTGCTGGGCGATTGCGCCCAAAGCTACAGCCAAAGCCAAGGTGGACTTATTCATGTACCGCTCCTCTCATTTCTAATTTTTGTATTTCTTTGGTCTCGGGTCTGACGCCCTCGATCCACAGATGCGCGATTAGCACCGGATAGTGACTGACAAGTCAATCGTAACCTTGTGTGTCTACTACCTTCGTCTAACAGCAGTTAGATTTGGTCCCTGCAGGGTAATGAGTTTTTCATACACCCAAAAAGAATTGTTTCATCCTTTTTCATACGATTTGGGAATAAGCCTTTGCATGGCACGGATGGGTCAGGGTAGACGCCCCACTCCGTAAGCTAATTCCTAAAGGGTATTTGTTCGCGCTTTTTTAGATCGCCTAGTGTGGCCGTAGGGTTTCATACGTCACCCACGTTCGAAAAGGCGACGCCATCATGGCCAAACGCGCATCCTCCCGTCAATTTGTTACAGTTTTTGTATCGCTTATATTTTATTTTGCGGTTTCAGCTACCGAGACGGCGAGTTGTAACCGCTGGACGCAATCTACCCGTCGTCGCGTTTAACTTATCGGCGCAGATCAATACTTCTGAAGCAGGGGTGGTGTGTAACGGCAGCCACATTGACGCACCCCGGATGCCGAGGCGCAGCAAACCGATGCCTGTTTTAAAGGCTGCACGGCGAAGGCGATTGGGATGTGATGAAGTTCAAATGTGGGAGCTGGCTTGCCTGCGATGCTGACAACTCGGTCTTTCAGCAAAACCGAGGTGATGCCATCGCAGGCAAGCCAGCTCCCACAGAAGCCAGGCCCGGGCTTGCTCAGAGGGCCTTTTCGAAGATCTTCGAATTACGCTGGTAGTTGTACAACGACGCCCGCGCCGACGGCAGGCGGTCTACGCTGCTCGGCACAAAACCACGCTCACGGAACCAGTGCGCAGTGCGCGTCGTCAGCACGAACAAAGTCTTCAAGCCTTGCGCCCGTGCACGGGTCTCGATGCGCTCCAGCAATACATCGCCGCGTGCGCCGTGACGGTATTCCGGGTTCACCGCCAGGCATGCCAGCTCGCCAGCGTCCGAATCGGCGATCTGATACAGCGCCGCGCAGGCGATGATCATGCCTTCACGCTCGACCACGCTGAACTGCTCGATCTCGCGCTCCAGCACTTCCCGCGAACGGCGCACCAGAATGCCCTGCTCTTCCAGCGGGCTGATCAAATCCAGCAAGCCGCCGACGTCTTCAATCGCCGCTTCACGCACCTGCTCGAATTGCTCCTGGGCCACCAGCGTGCCGCCGCCGTCGCGGGTGAACAATTCAGTGAGCAGCGCGCCATCTTCGGCGTAGCTGACGATATGGCTGCGCCCTACCCCGCCACGGCACGCTTCGGCGGCGGCATCGAGCAGTTCGGCCTGGTAGTTGTTGCCCAGGCGTTGCAGATGCGCCGGCACTTGTTGCGGGCGCAACTCACGCACCAGGCGACCGTTTTCATCGATCAGGCCCTTGTCCGCGCCAAACAGCAGCAGCTTGTCGGCGCCCAGGTCGATGGCGGCGCGGGTGGCGACGTCTTCGCAAGCCAGGTTGAAGATTTCACCGGTGGGCGAATAACCCAGCGGCGACAACAGCACAATGGAGCGCTCGTCCAGCAGGCGGCCGATACCCTTGCGGTCAACCCGGCGCACTTCGCCGGTGTGGTGGTAGTCCACGCCTTCCAGCACGCCTATCGGCCGCGCGGTCACCAGGTTGCCGCTGGCCACGCGCAGGCGCGAGCCCTGCATCGGCGAGGACGCCATGTCCATCGACAAGCGTGCTTCGATGGCGATCCGCAGGTGGCCGACCGCGTCGATCACACACTCCAGCGTCGCCGCATCGGTGATGCGCAGACCTTCGTGGTAAGCCGGGGTCAGGCCACGGGCTTCAAGACGGGTTTCGATCTGCGGGCGCGAACCGTGCACCAGCACCAGCCGCACGCCCAGGCTGTGCAACAGCACCAGGTCGTGGACGATATTGCCGAAGTTGGGATGTTCCACGCCGTCGCCGGGCAACATGACCACAAAAGTGCAGTCGCGGTGGGCGTTGATGTAAGGAGAAGCGTGACGAAGCCAATTAACGTAGTCGGGCATAACACCTGGGCCTGTAATAAAAAGCAGCCGAAAAAGGATCAATCGTGAAAGCGCACAGCGGGCTGATGGTTATCGTCGGAACAGGCTTGGCGACACGCTCACTCTCCTCAATATGTACGAACAGGCAGGGGTTAATTTATGCGGGTTTCAGGCAGTAGTGTTCGATCAGTTCCCGCAATAGACGCACTGTAGGCGTCAAGCGTGACATTTCGAGGTACTCGCCTGGTTGGTGGGCGCAGGCGATATCGCCAGGGCCGAGCACCAGGGTTTCACAACCAAGGCGCTGAAGATAAGGCGCTTCGGTGCCGAACGCTACTGCTTCGGCACGATGACCGGTCAAACGTTCCGCAACCCGCACCAGTTCGGCGTCTTCAGGCTGCTCGAACGGCGGCACTTCGGGGAACAGCGGCGCGTAGTCGATCTGCACCTGATGGCGCTCGGCCAGGGGTTCGAGCTTCTGGCGGATGGCGGCGCGCAACACCTCGGGGTCCATGCCCGGCAGCGGGCGCAGATCGAACTCCAGGGAGCACTGGCCGCAGATGCGGTTAGGGTTGTCGCCACCGTGGATACAGCCGAAGTTCATCGTTGGCTGCGGCACGCTGAATTGCGGGTTGCGGTACTGGCCTTGCCACACCTGGCGCAAGCCGCGCAGTTCGCTGATGGCATCGTGCATGGCTTCCAGGGCGCTGTGGCCCAGGCTCGGGTCCGACGAATGGCCGCTGCGGCCGAGGATGTCGATGCGCTCCATCATCACGCCTTTATGCAGGCGGATCGGCTTGAGGCCGGTGGGCTCGCCGATCACCGCCGCACGGCCTAGCGGGCGCCCCGCTTCGGCCAGCGCGCGGGCGCCGGACATGGAGCTTTCTTCATCGCAGGTGGCGAGGATCAGCAACGGTTGCTTGAACGGCTGATCCAGCAGCGGCAGCACGGCTTCAATCGCCAGCGCGAAAAAGCCCTTCATGTCGCAACTGCCCAATCCTACCCAGCGGCCGTCAACTTCCGTCAGCTTGAGCGGATCGGTCTTCCACAGCGCCGCGTCGTAAGGCACGGTATCGCTATGCCCCGCCAGCACCAGGCCGCCGGGGCCGCTGCCAAAGCTGGCGAGCAGGTTGAACTTGCCGGGGCTGACCTGCTGGATGTCGATGGCGAAACCCAGGTCCCCCAGCCAACTGGCGAGCAAATCGATCACCGGGCGGTTGGTCTGGTCGAGAGACGCTTGGGTGCAACTGACCGACGGCGCGGCAATCAACGCGGCGAACTGCTCTTTCATGATGGGTAATGGCATGCGCGGTCTCTCAACTTCCCGGATGAAGCCCACTATAGAGCCATCTGCACGACACAATAAACCGTTGCGGCGCGTTGCCGGGCTCAGTCCTGTACACTGCACGGCCTTGGCAGCCACTCTTTTTCCCGGCTGCGCTCCCGATCCTGGATTTTCCGGCCATGCAGAAAGAAACCGAAATCAAGCTCCGCGTCAGCCGCGAAACCCTCGCCGCGCTGCGTGAGCACCCGCTACTGAAAAAACGCAACAAAAGTGGCTGGGAACGCCGTGAGTTGATGAACCAGTATTTCGACACCCCCGAGCGCGACCTGGCCCAGGCCAAAGTCGCCCTGCGCCTGCGCAAGGACGGTGACGAGATCATCCAGACCCTCAAGACCCGTGGCCAGAGCGTCGCCGGCTTGTCGGAACGCAACGAGTACAACTGGGACCTGCCCAAAGCCAAGCTGGACGTGAAGAAACTCGACGGCGAATGCTGGCCCGAGCAACTGGCCGAGCTGGACAAAAAGACCCTCAAGCCGATCTTCACCACCGACTTCGTGCGTGAACGCGCCGAAATCGCCTGGGGCCGTGGCAAGGCCAAAGTCGTCATCGAAGCCGCCCTGGACCTGGGCCACGTTGTCGTCGGCAAGCAGAAAGAAGAAATCTGCGAGCTGGAACTGGAACTGCGCGAAGGTGAACCGGCCGCCCTGCTGGAACTGGCTGCCGAACTGGCCGCGACCCTGGCGCTGATGCCGTGTGACATCAGCAAGGCCGAGCGCGGCTACCGCCTGTATGACGCCAGCAGCTACTCCCTGAGCCTGCCGGCGCCGCAGATCCACGCCGAAATGCCGCTGGACGACGCGTTCGCCGCAATCATGTGGCACCTGCTCGGCAGCAGCCAGCGCCTGGCCGAGCAATACCGTTTCAATGGCCACTGGCGCCTGCTGCAAGACTGGGTCGAGAACCTCGGCGAACTGCGCGCCCTGATCGGCAGCCTCGGCCAGGCCGCACCGCGCCAATCCACCAGCGAACTGCGCAGCGCACTGGATGCCCTGCTGGAAGACTGGCGCCCACTGGTACAAGCCGGTGATGACGACGAAGACATCCGCAAAGCCGCACCTGAGCAATTCGTTGAAGAATTGGACGACGTGCGCTGGGGCCTGTTCTCACTGAACACCTCGCGCTGGCTGCTGGCCCGCACCTGGACCGCCGAGCGTAACGTGCGCGGCAACCGCCAGGGCGCAGCGCAAATCACCAACTGGCTGCCGCGCCTGCTGGCCGACGACGCCGTCGCCCTGCAACTGCCGCGCTACCAGCAACAACCGGAAGACCTCGCCGAGCAACTGCCGCGCATCGAACGCATCCAGGCGTGGCTGCACCATGCCCGTCATGTGGTGGACATCCCGGAAATGGACCGTTTGTACGGCGAGCTGAACAAGCTGGCACAACTGGCCAACCAGCCGATCACCGATGAGTCGCTGGATGCGCGCATGCATCAGGCGATTGCGGTGTATCAGAACCGGGCGTGGAAGACTCTGCTGCGTCTGTAAGGACGCTATCGCGGGCAAGCCCGCTCCCACATGGGACTGGGTTCACAGATTTCTATTTGTGAATACAGTCAGTGTGGGAGCGGGCTTGCCCGCGATGAGGCCAGCCCAGTCAGCGCAACACCGGCAAGCTGGTCGTGGACTTGATCTCCGACAACGCCACTATCGAATTGACCTCCTGAATCCCCGGCACCATCGACAACTTCTCAAAGAAAAACCGCTCGTACGCCTCGATATCCGCCGTAACGATGCGCAGCAGAAAATCCACCGCCCCCATCAGCACATAACACTCCAAGACTTCTGGAAACCCGCGAATCGCGTCGGTGAATTCGGTGAAGTTGGAGCGCCCGTGGGCGTTGAGTTTGACCTCGGCGAAGATCTGCGTGTTAAGGCCGATCTTTTTCCGATCCAGCAATGTCACCTGCGCGCGAATCACGCCCTCCTCCTTGAGCCGCTGGATGCGCCGCCAGCACGGCGACTGGGACAGGCCGACCTGTTCGGCAATCTGCGCGCTGGAGAGCGAGGCATCCTCTTGCAGCAAGGCCAGGATGCGACGGTCGTAGGCGTCCAGCTCACTGTGCATATAAATACCTTCTATGGCGCTAATCTTGAATTGAATGATTCGAAATATCGAAATATCGGCTCATCTTAGATAAGAAATCTCCGTTGTCGAATGTAAAAATTTCTCCAGTCGAATCTGGAGAATTCCCATGCACGCCGTCGAAACCAGCCACTCTGTTACCCGCGCCGATGTGTGGGCCGTCAACAGCGCCCACTGCCAGGCGCATTACCAAATCGTCGCCGAAGCGGAACCGGATGTGCTGTGCCGGGTGCTCAACTATTTCGCCCTGCAATTCCTCACACCACAACAGGTGACGGTGAACCGCGAACACGACCTGCTGACGATCGACATCACCCTGGACGGCCTGAGCTGGCACCGTGCCCAGGTGATCGGTGAAAAGATTCGAAACCTGATCAGCGTGTGTTCGCTGGAACTGTGGCCGGCTGATGCCGTGCGGGCTGCGGCGCTGGTGGCGGCGGCTCAGTAAAAATCTGCAATACACCCTGGGAGGCAGATTTGCCGGGGCTGGCTAGCCTCGAATTACGCCCACCACCTCCCAGGAAACCCTTGATGCCTGCTGATCAACGCTTGGAATTGCTGCCGTTGTTGCCGCCCTTGATCGACGCGGGGCTGGTGACTGCCGACATGGCAAAGCGCCTGTCTGCGCTTGCGACCAGCAACACCCTGCATCCCCTGGAAAGCATCGCCGCCCTGGGGCCATCGCTGGAGAGTCTGACCCAGTGGCTGGCCGGCCATGCCGGGCAACCGTATTGGCGTATCGACCCGCTGAAGATCGACGTCGCCGCCGTCGTCCCCTTGATGTCCCACGCCTTCGCCCAACGCCACGCCATTCTTGCCGTGGCGGTGGATGCGCACACCGTCACCATCGCCAGTGCCCAGCCGTTCGTCACCAGTTGGGAAGCGGGGTTGGCCCAGGTCCTCAAGCGCTCGATCAAACGCGTGGTGGCCAATCCCCAGGACATCCAGCGCTGCATCGGCGAGTTTTACCGGCTGGCGAAGTCCGTCAGCGGTGCCGATCAAAAGATGACGGCACCGGGCCCTTTCGAGCTGCTCAACCTCAACGCCAGCGACCAGGAGCCCGACGCCAACGACGCCCATATCGTCAATATCGTCGACTGGCTGTTGCAGTACGCCTTTGCCCAGCGCGCCAGCGATATCCATATAGAACCGGGCCGAGAACAGGGCCGCGTGCGCTTTCGCATCGATGGGCTGCTGCACGACGTCTATCAATTTCCGCACCAGGTGACGGTGGCGGTCGTCAGCCGCCTGAAAAGCCTGGGCCGGATGAACGTGGCGGAGCAACGCAAACCCCAGGACGGTCGGGTCAAGACCAAAAGCCCAACAGGCAGCGAAGTGGAATTACGCCTTTCAACCCTGCCCACCGCGTTTGGCGAAAAACTGGTGATGCGCGTTTTCGACCCGCAGGTGCTGCTCAAGGATTTCGACCAATTGGGCTTATCCGCCGAGGACCAACGGCGCTGGCACACCATGACGCGCCAGGCCCATGGCATCATCCTGGTCACCGGCCCGACCGGTTCCGGCAAGACCAGCACGCTCTACACCACGCTCAAGCAACTGGCGACCCGCGAGGTCAACCTGTGCACGGTGGAAGACCCTATCGAGATGGTCGAACCGGCGTTCAACCAGATGCAGGTCCAGCACAATATCGACCTGACCTTCGCCAGCGGCATCCGCGCACTGCTGCGCCAGGACCCGGACATCATCATGATCGGCGAAATCCGTGATCAGGAAACCGCAGAAATGGCGATCCAGGCGGCGCTGACCGGGCACTTGGTGCTGGCCACCCTGCACACCAACGACGCCCCCAGCGCGGTCGCCCGCCTACAGGAGCTGGGGATTGCTCATTATTTGATCAGGGCTACCCTTATAGGGGTGATGGCGCAACGCTTGGTGCGACTGTTGTGCACCCACTGCAAACGAATGCGCGAAGACGCCCATGAGGCCGTTGGCTGCGGGGAATGTCGAAACAGCGGTTACCGGGGCCGTGCCGGCGTCTATGAAATCATGGTGCTGGACGAAAGCCTCAAGGCGTTGATCACCCCCGGCACCGACGTGCAGGCCCTGCGCCAGAGCGCGATAGCCCAAGGCATGTGCAGCCTGCGCATGGCCGCCACGGAAAAGGCCAGCGCCGGCCTGACAACCCTGGCCGAAGTGCTGCGGGTCACGCCCGGGGATTCAGAAACACATCCTTTGTATTGTTGCGGCGTGAAACCGTTCTTATCAGTGGCAACACCGTTACACTCCGCTCACTGACAACATCGGATAGGGAATCGCTATGCAGATCGGAACCGTACTGCTTATTTTCGTGGGCTTGGCCGTGGCCTTGCTCATCATGGGCTTCAAGGTGGTGCCCCAGGGCTACCAATGGACGGTCGAGCGTTTCGGCCGCTACACCAACACCCTCAAGCCCGGCCTGAACATCATCATTCCGGTCATGGACCGCATCGGTCGCAAGATCAACGTGATGGAAAGCGTGCTGGATATCCCGCCACAGGAAGTCATCACCGCCGACAACGCTACCGTGCAGATCGACGCCGTGTGCTTCTTCCAGGTGGTCAATACCGCCCAGGCTGCCTACGAGGTCAACAACCTCGAACACGCCATTCGCAACCTGCTGCAAACCAACATCCGTACCGTGCTCGGCTCCATGGAGCTGGATGCGATGCTCAGCCAGCGTGACGGTATCAACGAGAAACTGCTGCGTACCGTCGATGAAGCTACCGCGCCATGGGGCATCAAGATCACCCGGATCGAGATCAAGGACATCAGCCCGCCAGCGGACCTGATGGCCGCCATGTCCGGCCAGATGAAGGCCGAGCGGATCAAGCGTGCACAGATCCTTGAAGCCGAAGGCCTGCGGGCGTCGGCGATCCTGACAGCCGAAGGCAAGAAGCAGGCGCAGATCCTCGAGGCCGAAGGTAGCCGCCAGGCAGCGTTCCTCGAGTCCGAAGCCCGTGAGCGTCAGGCCGAAGCCGAAGCGCGCGCGACACAAGTGGTGTCGGAAGCGATCGCCTCGGGCAACGTGCAGGCGGTCAACTATTTCGTCGCGCAAAAATACATCGACGCCCTCGGCAAACTGGCCTCGGCCAACAACAGCAAGGTGATCCTGATGCCGCTGGAAGCCAGCCAGGTGATCGGCGCGGTCGGCGGTATCGGCGAGATCGTCAAGGCGACCTTCGACAGCAAGAAAGGCTGAGGCGACCACCATGTGGGATTTCCTGCAGCATCTGTCGTTTTGGGATTGGCTGGCGCTGGGCACGGTGCTGCTGATTCTTGAGGTCTTCGGTGCCGGCGGTTACCTGTTGTGGATGGGTATCGCCGCGGCTGCCGTGGGTGTGATCAAGTTTCTGGTGCCGTCCCTGGGGCTGGAATGGCAACTGCTGCTGTTTGCGGTGCTGTCGTTACTGACAGCAGTGGCCTGGTGGAAACGCCTGCGCAGCAGCGCCAAGCCCAGCGACCAGCCCGGGCTGAATGAACGGGGGTCGGAGCTGGTTGGGCGCATCTTCGTGGTGCATCAGCCGATTATCGATGGCCGGGGCAAGGTCAAAGTCGGCGATGGTGTGTGGATGGTGACCGGTCCTGACAGCCCTGCGGGCGCTCAAGTCCGGGTGATTGGCCAGGACGGGGTGATTTTGAAGGTTGAAACTGTTTAGTCACTGATGGAACTCGGGAGGCCTGACTACAATCATAAAGTACAGATAACCACCCGGAGTCACCCATCATGCGTCTCAAATATGCTGTCGCAACCCTCGCTGTGCTTTCCCTCCCTGTCGGTTCAGCCATGGCCGACAGTTTCTGGCGCAATGTCATCTCGTCGGGCGCCACTACCGGCTCGACGTACCTGACCTTCAAGGACCACAAGCTGGTGGTCGCTGCGCAAGATGACGCGGGCAGCTTTGTTGCCAGCGACGGCGGCATCCGCGGTCCGTACCTGGAGGCCGCAATGCAGAAAGTCCGCGCCGACAACCCTGGCCTGCAGGCCACGGACATGGAGTTGGCCAACGCCATCCTGGCGAAAAACGCCGTCACCGAGTAACCCTCGGCCCATAAAAAATGCCGCTCTTAAGCGGCATTTTTGTATTCGTTCCTACAGCCATCAGTGCTGATAACTACACATACGTTCTGCTTTTCCCCAATTGATCGAGATAGGTCCTGTCGTGAAAGGCGTGGGCCAGCTCACAAGCTATGGATTCCTTTTATACAAAGCGAATCACCGCCCATGCACAAGCTTGTCTACGCGATACTTCTCGTTGCATTCACAACCCCCCACGCTCAAGCAGAAAGCTGGTACGGGTCGGCAAAACTCAATAACGCTCGCCAAAACCTCTCTAGTGCGTTGCTGACCAGCCCCCGCGTCACCGAGCGAGTGCAAGCCCCCGATACCACCAAGTCACTCGTCGCCTCGTTTGCAGTGGGTTATGCCTTTACCGATGGCTGGCGCGTGGAAGGGGAATACACGATGCCAAACAGCTCTGCGTTCAAATCCTACTGGGCGCCCTTCAATGCCAACGTCAACAACCTGCAGGTCAACAGCCAGCGCTTGATGCTCAATGGCTACAAAGACATCCCGATCAACCATTGGCTGTCGTTTTACGGTATGGCTGGGATGGGGGTTGCACGGGTTGAAGCCGAGGGCTACCAAACCGTTGATACCCGCCGTTTCGCCAATAACCGCCAGCATAATTTCGCCTACAGTGTGGGCATGGGCCTGGAAGCCAAGGCCACCGAACAACTCACCCTGGGCGCCGGATACCGATACGTCGCCATGGGCGATGTAGAAACCGGCTACAACACCTTCGCCAACCGAATAAATGCCCGGGACGAACAGCTCAAAGGCAAACTCAAGGAGCAAAATGTGTTTCTGGAGGCGCGTCTGTCTTTCTGATTTGCCACAAGGAATGCCGCTCATAAAGCGGCATTTTCGCCGTCATCATGACGATTCATTCACGGGCGACAGGCTATATTCAGTCGAGCCGTGCAACCATGCCGGTTCTGATAAGCCTTTTCTCATCGCCAATCTGAAACGGATGCCTTCGTCGTCATGAGCCAACAGCCCTTCCTGCCGTTTTCCAAACCCACCATCGACGAAGCCACTATCTCGGCAGTCGGCGATGTACTGCGCTCGGGCTGGATCACCAGCGGGCCAAAAGTGCAGGCATTCGAAGCCCAGCTGTCGGAATATTTCGGCGGCCGGCCGGTGCGCACGTTCAACTCGGGCACCTGCACCATGGAGATTGCCCTGCGCATCGCCGGGGTCGGCCCGGGTGATGAAGTCATCACCACGCCGATATCCTGGGTCGCCACGGCCAACGTAATCCTGGAAGTGGGTGCTACGCCGGTGTTCGCCGATATCGACCCGGTTACCCGCAATATCGACCTGGCCCAAGTCGAAGCCGCGATCACCCCGCGCACCAAGGCGATCATCCCGGTTTACCTGGCTGGTTTGCCGCTGGATATGCCGATGCTTTACGCGCTGGCCCACAAGTACAACCTGCGCATCATCGAAGACGCCGCCCAGGCCTTGGGTTCCAGCTGGGATGGCGAACGCATCGGCGCCACCGGGGACTTCGTGTCGTTCAGCTTCCAGGCGAACAAGAACATCACCTCTTCCGAGGGCGGCTGCTTGGTGCTGAACAATGCCGAAGAAGCGCGCCTCGCGGAGAAGTACCGCCTGCAAGGCGTAACCCGCACCGGCTTCGACGGCCTGGATGTGGATGTGTTGGGCGGCAAGTTCAACATGACCGATATCGCGGCGGCCATCGGCCTGGGGCAGTTTGCCCATATCGAGAAGATCACCGCCCATCGCCAGAACCTGGCGCGGCACTATTTCAAATGCTTCGGCAGCGACTTTGAAGAGACATACGGCGCGCAACTGCCACCGGCGGATTTCGAAAACAGCAACTGGCACCTGTTCCAACTGGTGCTGCCGGAACGTCAGGACGGCCTGCCGGCGCGGGCCACGTTCATGGAGCAGATGCAGGCCCACGGCGTTGGCATTGGCTATCACTACCCGCCGATCCACCTGCTCAGCCTTTATCGGGCACAGGGATTCAACGAAGGCATGTTCCCGGTGGCGGAAAAGGTTGGGCGCTTGATCGTGTCGTTGCCGATGTTTACGGCGATGACAGAGGCGGATGTGGAGCGGTCGGTGGCGGCAGTGAAAGCCGTATTGAAAGCGAGCTGAAAAACCTGGCTCACCCCAATCAAATGTGGGAGCTGGCTTGCCTGCGATAGCATCACCATGGTGTGACTGAACCACCGAGGTGTCTGCATCGCAGCGATGCGGCGACCCGACAAGCCAGCTCCCACACTGATTTGTATTGTTGCAACTCTTTGCGTTTACTCGCCGATAGCGGCTTTGTAGCCAGCAGCATCCAGCAGTTTATCCAGGTCAGCCGGGTTGCTTGGCTTGAGCTTGAAGATCCAGGCGCCATACGGGTCGGAGTTCAACAGCTCAGGCTCGCCGCTCAGGGCCTCGTTCACCGCAATCACTTCGCCAGCAATTGGCGAGTAGATATCCGAAGCGGCTTTCACCGACTCAACCACACCCGCCTGATCAGCTGCGGCAAACACGTTGCCCACTTCGGTCAACTCGACAAACACCACATCACCCAACGCTTCCTGGGCATGGTCGGAGATACCGACGGTCACGGTGCCGTCAGCTTCCAGTCGGGCCCATTCGTGACTTTCGGCAAAACGCAGGTCGGCAGGGATATCGCTCATAGTCTGTGTCCTCAAGAAGTAATGTCAGCGGCCTTCGGCCTGCCGGAAATAGGTTAGATCAAGGTTTTGCCATGGCGCACGAAGGTCGGCTTGACCACTCGAACCGGATACCACTTGCCGCGGATTTCCACTTCGGCCCGATCGGCCGTCGCCGTCGGTACTCGCGCCAAGGCAATGGATTTGCTCAACGTAGGAGAGAAACTACCACTGGTGATCTCTCCTTCGCCAACATTGGCGATACGAACCACCTGGTGAGCGCGTAAAACCCCGCGTTCTTCCAGCACCAGCCCGACCAATTTGAACTGCACACCGGCCGCCAATTCGGTTTCCAGCGCGGCGCGGCCGATGAAATTGCGCCCGGCAGGCTCCCAGGCAATGCTCCAGGCCATGTTGGCGGCGAGCGGGGAAACGTCCTGGTGGATGTCCTGGCCGTACAGGTTCATACCGGCTTCAAGGCGCAGGGTATCGCGGGCACCGAGGCCGATGGGGGAAATGCCGGCGCCCACCAGGTCGTTGAAAAAACCCGGGGCCTGATCGGCAGGCAACACAATCTCCAGGCCGTCTTCGCCGGTATAACCGGTGCGGGCGATAAACCAATCGCCATCGGCCAGGCCTTCGAAAGGCTTGAGTTGGTGAATCAGGGCGCTGCGGGACTGGGTGACCAGCTCGGCGATCTTCTGCCGGGCGTGGGGGCCTTGAATGGCGAGCATGGCCAACTCAGGCCGCTCATGCAGTTGCACGTGGAAGCTGCCCAGTTGCGCCTGCATCCAGGCCATATCCTGGTCGCGGGTGGCGGCGTTGACCACCAGCCGGTAACCCGCGTCGGTACGGTAGACGATCATGTCGTCCACCACGCCGCCCTTGTCGTTGAGCATGGCGCTGTACAACGCACGGCCGCAGCCATGCAGGCGCTCGACATCATTGGCCAGCAGGTGCTGGAGCCATTCCTTGGCCTGGGGACCGGTGACATCGATTACGGTCATATGAGATACATCGAACACCCCGCAGTCGCGTCGCACCTGATGGTGTTCTTCAACTTGCGAGCCGTAGTGCAGAGGCATATCCCAACCGCCAAAATCGACCATTTTCGCGCCGAGGGCGAGATGCAGGTCATACAGAGGCGTACGCTGTCCCATGGGTTTCTCCTTCCGGGCTTGGCGAAGGTGCGCAGCGTTGCCATGCGCGCTGAATGCCCCGTTTTACAAGGCCTGTAGCGACATACAGCAACCCAACCAGAAAGGCGGAGCGCACCGAATGCCGCGCATTGTAGCCGCAAGCCGTGGGCCTGGCACCTAAGCGATTTGTCGAGCAGAGCGCCGAATCAAGCCGATCACCGGCAGCAGGCCGACCAACACCAGCGTCAGCGCCGGCAATGACGCCCGCGCCCACTCGCCCTCACTGGTCATTTCAAAGATCCGCACCGCCAGGGTGTCCCAGCCAAACGGGCGCATCAGCAAGGTCGCGGGCATTTCCTTGAGCACGTCGACGAACACCAGCAACGCCGCGCTCAGCGTCCCTGGCAGCAATAACGGCAGATACACTTTGCAAAACAGTCGCGGCCCACTCACCCCAAGGCTGCGGGCAGCCTCCGGCAACGACGGGCGGATGCGCGCCAGGCTGTTTTCCAGTGGTCCATAGGCCACCGCCAAAAAGCGCACCAGATACGCCAGCACCAGCGCCGACAGGCTGCCCAGCAGCAATGGCTTGCCCGCACCGCCCAACCAGCCGGACAGCGGCACCACCAGTTCGCGGTCCAGGTAGCTGAACGCCAACATGATCGACACCGCCAGCACCGAACCCGGCAAAGCGTAGCCGACGTTGGCCAGGCTAATGCCGGAGCGGATCGCCCGGGTCGGCGCCAGGCGGTTGGCGAACGCCAGCACCAGCGCCACGCAGACCGTGATCAACGCCGCGATGCCGCCCAGGTAAAGGGTATGGACGATCAGGCCCGAATAGCGCTCATCCAGGTCGAAACGGCCGCGCTGCCAGAACCAGGCGACCAGTTGCAGCATCGGGATGACAAACGCGCAGGCAAACACCAACCCACACCAACTGCTCGCCGCTGCGGCCTTGAACCCGCGCAGGTGGTACAGCGCCTTGCCCCGTGGCCGCTCGTTACTGGGCCGGCTCGCGCCCCTGGCACGGCGCTCGCCGTACAGCACCAGCATCACCACCAGCAGCAACAGGCTGGCCAACTGCGCCGCACTCGACAGGCTGAAAAAGCCGTACCAGGTTTTATAAATGGCGGTGGTGAAGGTGTCGAAGTTAAACACCGAGACCGCGCCGAAATCCGCCAGGGTCTCCATCAGCGCCAACGCCACACCCGCCCCGATCGCCGGACGCGCCATGGGCAGGGCGACGCGCCAGAACGCTTGCCAAGGCGACTGCCCCAACACCCGCGCGGCCTCCATCAGCCCTTTGCCCTGGGCGAGGAACGCGGTGCGCGCCAGCAGGTACACGTAGGGATAGAACACCAGCACCAAGACGATGATCACACCGCTGGTGGACCGCACACGCGGCAGGCGCAGGCCGCTGCCGAACCACTCGCGCAAGAGGGTTTGCACCGGGCCGGCGAAGTCCAGCAGGCCGACAAACACAAAGGCCAGCACATAAGCCGGAATCGCGAAGGGCAGCATCAGTGCCCAATCCAGCCAGCGCCGCCCGGGGAACTCGCACAGGCTGGTGAGCCACGCCAGGCTGACGCCGAGCACGGTCACACCGACACCAACGCCGAGCACCAGGGTCAGGGTGTTGCCCAGCAGGCGCGGCATCTGGGTTTCCCAGAGGTGGGACCAGATTTGCGCATCGATGCTTTGCCAGGACAGCAACAGCACGCTCAGCGGCAGCAGCACCAGGGCGGCGACGGTGAAGACCGGCAGGTACCAGCGGCGTTGGGCGGGGTGGGCCAAAGTCAGTTCTCAGTGAATGAATATTTTGAAGTCGACGCTAACCAATGTGGGAGCTGGCTTGTGTGGGAGCCGGGCTTGCCCGCGATGCAGACGACTCGGTGTGTCTGAGATACCGAGTTGATGCTATCGCAGGCAAGCCAGCTCCCACACAAGCCAGCTCCCACATTTGAACTGCTGTGTTCTCTGGATTTGTATCAGTTCCAGCCAGCGCGATCCATCAGGCGAATCGCCTCAGCCTGGCGCTTGCCCGCCACTTCCACTGGCAAGGTGTCCGCGACGAACTTGCCCCAGCTCGCCACTTCGGCCGACGGCGGTACCGCCGGGTTGGCCGGGAACTCCTGGTTCACGTCGGCAAAGATCTTCTGCGCCTCAGGCGTGGTCATCCACTCCACCAGCGCCTTGGCGGCTTCCGGGTGCGGTGCGTGTTGGGTCAGGCCGATGCCCGACAGGTTCACATGCACGCCACGGTCGCCCTGGTTGGGCCAGAACAGCTTCACCGCCAGCTTCGGGTTCTGCTTGTGCAGGCGCCCGTAGTAGTAGGTGTTGACGATACCCACGTCGCATTGCCCGGCGTTGATCGCTTCGAGCACCGCGATGTCATCGGAGAATACGTCGGTGGACAGGTTGTTGACCCAACCCTTGACGATTTCTTCGGTCTTGGCCGCGCCATGGGTTTCGATCAGGGTGGCGGTCAGCGACTGGTTGTAGACCTTCTTCGCCGTGCGCAGGCACAGGCGACCTTCCCACTGTTTGTCGGCCAGGGCTTCGTAGGTGGTCAGGTCACCCGGCTTCACCCGGTCGGTGGAATAGGCGATGGTCCGCGCGCGCAGGCTCAGGCCAGTCCAGGCGTGGTTGGAGGAGCGGTATTGCAGGGGAATATTCTTGTCGATCACCGGCGAGGTGAACGGTTGCAGGATGCCCATTTGCTCGGCCTGCCAGAGGTTGCCGGCATCGACGGTGAGCAGCAGGTCGGCGGTGGCGTTTTCGCCCTCGGCCTTGATGCGCTGCATCAGCGGGGCTTCCTTGTCGGTGATGAACTTCACCTGCACGCCGGTCTTTTGGGTGTAGGCGTCGAACACCGGCTTGATCAGTTCGTCGATGCGCGAGGAGTAGACCACCACTTCGTCGGCTGCCTGCACGGTGGTGCTGCCGATCAGGGTGAGTGCCAGGGCAGTCAGGAGGCGCTTGGGTGCCAACATGGGGGCGGTCTCTCATTTGCAAAAAGAGGGCAAATGATAAGGACTCACATTTGCTGGCGCTTGGTGGAGGCGTTACCAGATGTTGCATGGGAAAAGTTTTGCGGTGGGGCTGATGGCCTCTTCGCAGGCAAGCCAGCTCCCACAGGGGATCGCATTTTCAAGTCAGGGTTTGGCCAGGTCTGGGAGGTCGCCGGTCAGGCCGAGGGCTTGGCGTACGAACACGGCCTTGGCTTCGGGCATCTGGTCGACCATCTTGAGCCCGGCATTGCGCAACCAGCGCAGCGGCAGTTGGTCGGCCTGGAACAAGCGCTCAAAACCCTCCATCGCCGCCATCAGGGCCAGGTTGTGCGGCATGCGCCGGCGTTCGTAGCGACTCAGCACTTTTAAATCCGCCAGGCGCTGGCCGCGTTCGGTGGCCGACAACAGCACTTCGGCCAGTGTCGCCGCGTCGAGGAAGCCCAGGTTCACGCCCTGCCCCGCCAACGGGTGGATCACGTGGGCCGCGTCGCCAATCAACGCCAGGCCTTCGGCCACGTAGCGTTTGGCGTGGCGCTGGCGCAAGGGCACGCAGACACGCGGGTCGGCGCTGATCACCGTGCCCAGGCGGCCTTCAAAGGCGCGCTCCAGTTCGCGGCAGAAGCTTTCATCATCCAATGCCATCAGGCGTTCGGATTCAGCCGGCGTGGTCGACCAGACGATTGAACACCAGTCCTCCTGCCCATCACGCACCAGCGGTAAAAACGCCAGTGGCCCGGTGTCGGTAAAGCGTTGCCAGGCCGTGCGCTGGTGCGGCTGGCTGCTGCGCACGCTGGTGACGATGGCGTTGTGCAGGTAATCCCATTCGCGGGTCGCGGTGCCGGTGAGGCGGCGCACGGCGGAGTTGGCGCCGTCGGCCGCCACCACCAGCGGCGCGCGCAAGGTGCGGCCGTCGGCCAGGGTCAGCAGCCAGTCATCGCCGGAGCGGCGCATCTGCTCCAGGCGCGCATTGGCCAACAGGCCCAGGTCGCAGTCGTGCAAACGGTCGAGCAAGGCATCCTGGACCACACGGTTTTCGACGATATGCCCCAACACTTCGGCATGCACACTGGCCGCCGAAAAATGGATCTGCCCGGTGCCGCTGCCGTCCCACACCTGCATCTCGCCGTAAGGGCTGGCGCGGCGCTCGACAATGCCGTCCCACACGCCAAGGCGTTCGAGGATGCGCTGGCTGGCCGCCGACAACGCGCTCACACGGGGTTCAAAGGCCGCGTCACGGTCGAAGGGTTTGACGCTCAGCGGGCTGCCGTCCAGCAGCAGCACTTGCAGGCCACTGCCCTGCAACGCCAGCGCCAGGGCGCTTCCGACCATTCCGGCCCCGACAATCAGCACATCTGCGCGCATGTCCATGGTTTAAGCCTGTCTCGCTGGCGGCTTGCGCCGCACGTAAAGGGTTTTATCGACGCGCGCCACCAGGGTGCCGGCGCCGTCATAGATCTGCACCTTGAGGTGGGGCAAGTACTTCTCGCCCCCTTCGGTCTGCCGGCGGATCTCGTCCAGCAAGGCGTCGTCGATGGAAAACTCGGCAAACACCGGGCCTTTGCCCGGAGAGATGAAATCGATGCTCGCGGCCTTGTCCCAGACGATGTAGTCGCGGCCCAGGTTCTCCATGAGCATCAACATGTAGAACGGATCGACCATCGAATACAGGCTGCCGCCGAACTGCGTGCCGACGTAGTTGCGGTTGTACCAGCCCAGGCCCATGCGCACTTTGACGTGACGAAAATCGGCGCTCATCTGCTGCACGCTCACCCCCGCACCCAGGTAGGGCGGGTACAGGGTCATGATCCAACGCAACAGCCGCGCCTTACCCAGGCGCTCGATCAACCACTTACGCATCGGGACGCGTGCCCAGGCCCATGGCCTGACGGGCGAACCAGCGTTTGGCCGGCGGCAGCAAGTCGAGGCCGAGCAGGCCCATGTTGCGGCCCAGGGCGACCAGCGGCTGGGCGCTGCCAAACAGGCGCGTGACCTGGTCGGAGAAGCCCACGGTCAATTTCTGATCCAGGCGCTGACGCTCGCGATAGCCCTGCAAGGTCGCCAGGTCACCCGGCACTTGCGGCCCGGCCAGCAAGGCTTCGGCCAGGGCAACGGCATCGCGCAGGGACAGGTTGAAGCCCTGCCCGGCAATCGGGTGCAGGCTGTGGGCGGCATTGCCGAGGATCGCCAGGTGGGAACGCACTTGTTCTTCGGCTTCCACCAGGGTCAACGGATACAGGTGGCGCGCGCCGACTTGTTTCAGCGTGCCCAGGCGGTAGCCGAACACACCCTGCAATTCGCTGAGGAAGCTGCGCTCATCGAGGTTGGCCAGACGCTGGGCGTCCATTCCGATGCGCGTCCATACCAGTGCGCAACGGTTGTCCGGCAGCGGCAACAGGGCCATGGGGCCGTCATCGGTGAAGCGCTCGAAAGCCTCGCCGTTGTGCGCTTCGCTGGGGGTGATGTTGGCAATCAGCGCGCTCTGGTTGTACGGGCGGGTCTTCACGCCGATCCCCAGTTGCTCGCGCAGGCCGGAGCGGCCGCCATCGGCGAGCACGGCGAGGTCGCATTCCAGCACGGTTTCATCGTTGAGGGTCAGGCGATAGCCGTCGGGCAGCGGTTCCATGCGCGTGACTTCGGCCGGGCAACGCCAGCTGACCACGTCCTTGTCCAGGCCTTGCCACAGGCATTGGCCGAGCCAGGCGTTCTCGACGACATAGCCGAGCGCCGGCACGCCCTCTTCCATGGCGGACAGGCGCGCCGTGGAGAAACGCCCACGGTCCGACACATGGATCTGCTTGATCGGCTCGGCGCGGCGGGCAATGTCCTGCCACAAACCCAGGCGCTGATAGATCTGCTTGGCGCCGTAGGACAGCGCCGACGAACGCGCATCGTAGCTCGGCTGGTAGCTGTCGCCAGGGGCGAACGGCTCGATCATCAGGATCTTCCAGCCACGGGCCTTGGCCCCGGCCTGCAAGGCCAGCGCGAGGCTGGCGCCCACCAGGCCGCCGCCGATAATCGCCAGGTTGACCCGGCTCATCGGGCAGCCGCCATCAGCGCTTCGATGTCGGCGACGGTCTTGGGCACGCCGCCGGTCAGGATTTCACAGCCTTGCTTGGTCACTACCACGTCGTCCTCGATGCGTACGCCAATGCCACGCCATTTCTTTGCCACGTTCGGGTTGTCCGGCGCGATGTAGATCCCCGGCTCCACGGTCAACGCCATGCCGACTTCCAGCACACGCCATTCACCGCCCACTTTGTACTCGCCCACATCATGCACATCCATGCCCAGCCAGTGGCCGGCGCGGTGCATGTAGAAGGCTTTATAGGCTTCACTGGCGATCAACTCGCCGACGTCGCCCTGCAACAAGCCCAGCTTGACCAGACCGGCGGTGATGACGCGCACCGTGGCCTCGTGGGCCTGGTTCCAATGTTTGTTGGGGGCGATCTCGGCAAAGGCGGCTTCCTGGGAGGCCAGCACAATCTCGTAGATCGCCTTTTGCTCGGGCGAAAACCTGCCGTTGACCGGCCAGGTGCGGGTGATGTCGCTGGCGTAGCAGTCGATCTCGCAACCGGCGTCGATCAGCACCAGGTCGCCGTCCTTGAGCAGCGCGTCATTCTGCTGGTAATGCAGGATGCAGCTGTTGCGTCCAGCGGCGACGATAGAACCGTAAGCCGGCATCTTCGCGCCACCCTTGCGGAATTCGTAGTCCAGCTCGGCTTCCAGGCTGTACTCGTGCAAACCGGCGCGGCTGGCCTGCATCGCCCGTACATGAGCGGCGCAGGAGATGCGTGCGGCCTCGCGCATCACCTTCACTTCTGCCGCCGATTTATACAGGCGCATGTCGTGGAGCAGATGATCCAGGGCAACAAATTCGTTCGGCGGCTGGGCGCCAAGGTGCGCTTTAGAGCGGATAACGTTGATCCACTCCATCAGGTGCCGGTCGAATTCGGCATTGCTGCCCATGGCCGAATACACCCGGTCGCGGCCTTCGATCAAGCCGGGCAGGATGTCGTCGATATCGGTGATGGGGAACGCGTCGTCGGCGCCAAAGTCACGGATCGCGCCTTCGGTGCCAGCGCGCAGGCCGTCCCACAGTTCGCGTTCGGCGTTGCGTTCGCGGCAGAACAGCACGTACTCGCCATGCAGGCGACCGGGCATCAGCACGATCACCGCTTCGGGCTCGGGGAAACCGCTCAGGTACTGGAAGTCGCTGTCCTGGCGGTAGACGTGCTCGACATCGCGATTGCGAATGGCCACGGCGGCGGCCGGCAGGATCGCGATGCTGTTGGGTTCCATCTGCGCCATGAGCGCCTTGCGGCGCCGGGTGTATTCCGCTCTGGGGATATGAATCATGGGCAGATGGGTGTCCTTTCTTAGTGCAGCGACGGCTTGGGTGCGGCGGGCTCAGCGGACTTCTTGGTCTCGGTGAACAGCAGCAGCGGCGCGACGCGCAGGTATTCCATGACTTCCATGTAGTCGCCTTCGCCGTCTTCGGACTCTTCCAGGGCGTCTTGCACCTGGGAGATCGCGGCCAAATCCTGCAACACTTCCTTGGCGTCGGTGCTCAGTTCCAGGCCGCCGGCGTTGACGCCGAAACCGTGGAGGAAGCCCTGGCACCATTGGCCCAGCGCGGCGGCGCGTTCGGTCAGTGGCGCGTCGTCGGTCGGCAGCAGCAGGACCACGGTGACGTCGTCACCGGTCAGCTCGCCCTTGACCATTTCCTGCAGGCCGATCAGCGCGTTTCGCACGTTCTCGGTCGGCTCGGTTTCCAGCAGCTCAGCCACATCGGCCAGCCAGTTGTCGGCATCAAAGCCTACGCCAGTGCAGCTGCGGCCCAGCAACACGCCGTGCAATTCGGCCGGCGAGCAAGGGTGGCCGCTGGTGCTCAGCAGTTTGGAGAAAGCATCGTACGGGGAGTTCTGAATAGGCATGGTGAGCTAGGCGCCAGACGGCGCAATGTCTAGAATGGAGCGCTGTATCCTAGCACCGGCAGACGTACCAAGACTATCAAGGGCGTCAGATCGTTTATCCTGCAGTTGCCATTCATCAGACAAATCCAGTGGAACCCAATGGAAGACACCGACCTGCAAGCGCTGATGGCCAGACTCGAATTGCTAATTGATCGGGTCGAGCAACTTAAGAGTCAAAATGGACTCCTACTAGCTCAGGAAAAAACCTGGCGCGAGGAACGCGCTCACCTCATTGAAAAAAACGAAATCGCCCGGCGTAAGGTCGAATCGATGATTTCGCGCCTGAAGGCCCTGGAGCAAGACTCATGAGTTCAAGCAATAGCGTCACCGTGCAGATCCTGGATAAAGAATATTCGATCATCTGCCCCCAGGAAGAGCGCAACAACCTGGTGAGCGCCGCCCGCTACCTGGATGGCAAGATGCGTGAAATCCGCAGCAGCGGCAAAGTCATCGGCGCCGACCGTATCGCCGTGATGGCCGCGCTGAACATCACCCACGATCTGCTGCACAAGCAGGAACGCCCTGACGTACAGGCCAGCGGCTCGACGCGCGAGCAGGTGCGCGACCTGCTGGAACGTGTGGATCTGGTGCTTTCCAGCGATTCAGACGCACCCAAGGGCTGATTGCCGCCGACGTTTAAGGTATACTCGCCCCACTCCCTGGCGTGTTTGCCAGTCGGCGATGTCCCTGAGCCGATTCGCACTACCCTGGAAGTTGCACGTTGGGCTGGTGTGCATGTCCGCTAGACGGAAAGCCTTAAAGCCTACTGCTTCTTCCACCTTGAACTTTCGGGTTCAAGGGCTAAGTCGACAGCGGCTCTGTCGGGGAGCCTGAATTCCCAAACTCAATGCCAGTCCTCGGACTGGCATTGTTTTATGAGCCGAAACCATGACCGAACCTGCGCCGCTTTCCCGTCCGCAACTTCGACGCATGTTGCGCAAAGCCCGCCGCGAACTCTCGCCGAGCGAGCAGCGCAAGGCCGCCCTTGGCCTGTATCGGCAACTGGCACAGCAGCCGCTGTTTCGCCGGGCCAAACATATTTCCTTATACCTGCCGACGGACGGTGAAATCGATCCGCGCCTGCTGCTGCGTGCTGCCCAGCGCCGGGGCAAGGCCACTTACCTGCCGGTGCTCAGCGCGTGGCCGCGGACCAAGATGGTGTTTCAGCGCGTGCGGCCCGGGGAAAAGCTGCTGCCCAATCGCTTCCGCATCCTCGAGCCACGGGTGAACATCGGCCAGCAGCGCAAGGTCTGGGCGCTGGACCTGGTGTTATTGCCGTTGGTCGGTTTCGATGATGTGGGCGGACGCCTGGGCATGGGCGGCGGTTTCTACGACCGCAGCCTCGCTTACCTCGCGCGCCGCAAGAGCTGGCGCAAGCCGACGCTGCTGGGCCTGGCCCATGAATGTCAGAAGGTCGAACGATTGGCGCAGGCGAGCTGGGATGTGCCATTGGCTGGCACCGTCACGGACAAGCAGTGGTATATCGCGCAGACGCCGCAGTAAACAGCGGCGTCTGGAAGAAGGGTCAGCGCTTGAACGGTTGCGGCTGTTGCTGAGTCAGTTCAATGGGTGCATCGGTCTTGTTCGACCAGAGGCTTTGGGCATACCCGGTGGTCACGACGCCCAGACCAAACAAAATAACCAAAATCCATAGTAAATCCGGCTTACGTTGCATCGATTGCCCCCCTTCAGGCACCTCGTACACGATGACAACAACGTTCCAAAGTAGTCCGTTGCAGCGGCGTCAAGCTTAAAGGCGGGCATTCTGCGGTAACGTGAACCAACACGCAAACCTTGACGCCAACCGACTGTCGGTTTGTCATTTAATTGCCTGACAACTTGCCCAATCCCATTTTCAGGAGCGCAAAAATGGCCTATTGGCTGATGAAATCCGAGCCCGACGAGCTCTCCATCAAGGGCTTGGAAAAGCTCGGCGAAGCCCGCTGGGATGGGGTGCGCAACTATCAGGCGCGCAATTTCCTACGCGCCATGGCCGAGGGTGACGAGTTTTTCTTCTACCACTCCAGCTGCCCGGAGCCGGGGATTGCCGGCATCGGAAAAATCATCAAGGCGGCTTACCCGGACCCCGCAGCGCTAGATCCAGAAAGCCACTACTTCGACGCCAAGGCCACCCCGGAGAAAAACCCGTGGAGCGCGATCGATGTGGCCCACGTCAAAACCTTTCCCAAGGTGCTGGGCCTGGGTTACCTGAAACAACAAACCGCCCTCGCCGAGTTGCCGCTGGTGCAAAAAGGCAGCCGGTTGTCCGTGATGCCGGTGACTGCCGAGCAATGGGCGGCGGTGCTGGCCCTGGGTTAACGGGGCAGAACCCGGCGGTCACGTGCCTGGCGCATGCATCTGTGCGCCAAGCGCGTTAGGCTTGCGCTTCATTTGACCGGTATCAACCGCCTCTGGGCGCCAGCCGGTCAAACTAGGACGCTAATGCCGCAGGAAGCCGCCATGTCGCAGAACAACCACACCTCCCGTATTTTCGCCATCGCCTTGATCGCCCTGCTGCTCGGCGCCGGTGGCTTCGGTTACTGGCGCTCCACCCAGGACCGCCTGCCCGAAGGCCTGAGCATGGGCAACGGGCGCCTCGAATCCACTGAAGTGCAGATCGCCGCGAAGATCCCCGGGCGCCTGGCCGAAGTGCGTGTGGATGAAGGCGACAAGGTGCTCAAGGGCCAACTGCTGGCGCGCATGGACACCCGCACCCTCGAAGCCCAACGCGCCCAGGCCGAAGCCGAAGTGCTGCGCGCCAAGGAAAACTTCGCCGCCGCCGAGGCCAATGTGCAACTGCGCCAAAGCGAGCAGTTGCTGGCCAACCAGGAACTCAAGCGCACCCAGGAGCTGTACAAGCGCGGCTTCGCCAGCAGCCAATTGATCGACCAGCAGCAAGCCCGGCAGAACACCGGCAACGCGGCGGTGATCGCTGCGCAAGCCCAGGTCAATTCGGTAAAAGCCGCCATCGGCGCCGCCCAGGCCCAGGTTGCCCAGCTCAACAGCGAAATCGACGACAGCAGCCTGCGCGCGCCCATCGACGGGATCATCCAACTGCGCCTGGCCGAGCCCGGCGAAGTGCTCGGCGCGGGCGGACGCGTGCTGCTGCTGATCGATCCGAATGACCAATACATGAACCTCTACCTGCCCGCCTCCGTCACCGGTCGCCTGACCGTCGGCAGCGAAGCGCGCATCCTGCTCGACGCCCTGCCCCAGCAACCGCTGCCAGCCAAGATCAGCTTTGTCGCCGCCAAGTCGCAGTTCACCCCCAAAGAAGTGGAAACCCGCGACGAACGCCAGAAACTGGTGTTCCGCGTCAAACTGCGCCTGACCCACCCCGACGCCGTGCCCCAAGCCAAACCGGGCATGCCCGGCGCCGGCTACGTGCGCACAGCTGATATCGACTGGCCGGCCAACCTGCAATGACCGGCCTGGCGCTGCACGCCACCGGGATCAACCATCGCTACGGCCAGCAACAGGCCCTGCTCGACATCGCCTTCAGCCTGCCCGCCGGCACGCGCTGCGGCTTGATCGGCCCGGATGGTGCGGGCAAGTCAAGCCTGTTGGGGTTGATCGCCGGGGTCAAAAAGCTCCAGGCCGGGCAATTGGAAGTGCTCGGAGGCTCGATCCAGGACCGCCGCCACCGCAACAGCCTGTACCCGCGCATCGCCTTTATGCCCCAAGGCCTGGGCGGCAACTTGTATCCCGAGTTGTCCATCAGCGAAAACATCCGTTTCTTCGCCACCCTGTTCGGCCTGTCCAAAGCCGATTGCGACCAGCGCATGCACAACCTACTGCTGGCCACCGACCTCGCACGCTTTGCCGAACGCCCGGCGGGCAAGCTGTCCGGCGGGATGAAGCAGAAGCTCGGCCTGTGCTGCGCGCTGATCCATGACCCGGATCTGTTGATTCTCGACGAGCCGACCACCGGCGTCGATCCGCTGTCGCGCCGCCGCTTCTGGGAGCTGGTCGAAACCGTACGCAGCGAACGCCCGCAACTGACGCTGCTGGTGGCCACGGCCTACATGGAAGAGGCCGAACAATTCGAACACTGCCTGATGCTCGATCGCGGCAAGCTGATCGCCGACGGCCTCAGCCGCGAGCTGGCCGCCGTCACACCCAGCGGCAAATTGGACGAGGCCTTCACCCACTTCCAGGGCGACAGTGCCCACAACAACCAGCCGTTGGTGATCCCGCCGCGCGAGAGCGACAACAGCGACATCGCCATCGAAGCCCACAACCTGACCCTGCGTTTTGGTGATTTCACGGCGGTGAACCAGGTCAGCTTCGCCATTGGTCGCGGGGAGATCTTCGGTTTTCTCGGTTCCAACGGTTGCGGCAAGACCACCACCATGAAAGTCCTCACCGGCCTGATGCCGGCCACTGAAGGCAGCGCCAAGCTGCTGGGCAACCCGGTGAACGCCAAGGACCTGGCCACCCGCAAGCGCGTGGGGTTCATGTCACAAAGCTTTTCGCTGTACGGCGAACTCAGCGTGCGCCAGAACCTGGTGCTGCATGCGCAACTGTTCGACCTGCCCAAGGCCGACAGCGGCCCGCGTATTGATGAGCTGATCCAGCGTTTCGACCTCGGTGACGTGGCCGAGCAACCCTCCGGCGAACTGCCCCTCGGCTTGCGCCAGCGCTTGTCGTTGGCCGTGGCGGTGCTACATCGCCCGGAAGTGCTAATCCTCGATGAACCGACCTCGGGCGTTGACCCGGCGGCGCGGGATGATTTCTGGCGCTTGCTGATCGAACTGTCCCGCGAACAGGGCGTGACGATCTTCCTGTCCACGCACTTTATGAACGAAGCCCAGCGCTGCGACCGCATCTCGCTGATGCACGCGGGCAAGGTGCTGGCCTGCGACACGCCGGACGCACTGCAACGGCAATTCCACGGCGACACCCTGGAAGCCGCCTTCGTCACCTGCCTGGAACAGGCCCAGGGCGAACCCGAACCCAGCGCACCCACCGCCACCGTCAGCGAAACCGCCGCGCCGCCCGTGAGCAAACGCGGCTTCAGCCTGACGCGCCTGTTGGCGGTGGCCAGCCGCGAAGGCAAGGAACTGCTGCGCGACAAAGTGCGCATGGCGTTTGCCCTGCTGGGGGCGATGTTCATGATGGTGATCTTTGGCTACGGCATTTCCCTAGATGTGGAAAACCTCGCCTTCGCCGTCTACGACCAGGACCAGACGCCCCAGAGCCGCGCCTATCTGGAAGCGTTCCGCAGCTCACGCTACTTCGCCGAGCAGCCAGCGATCCAGGACTCGAACGAACTGCACCGGCGCCTGCAACGCTCGGAAATCAAACTGGCCCTGGAGATTCCACCGGGCTTTGGCCGCGACCTCTACGCCGGGCGCCAGCCCACCGTGGCGGCGTGGCTCGACGGCGGCATGCCGTTTCGCGCAGAAACCAGCCGCAACTATGTCGAAGCCGTGCACCAGGCCAACCTCCAGCAACTGGGCGAACTGAGCAGCCAGCCAAAACACACCCAGGTGGCGGCCAAGCTGGAAACGCGCTTTCGCTATAACCAGGACGTGGTCAGCGTGAACGCCATCGGCCCCGGCGTGATGGCGCTGATCCTGGCGTTCATCCCGGCGATGCTCACCGCCCTCGGCATCGTGCGGGAAAAAGAGCTGGGTTCGATCACCAACTTCTACGCCACGCCGCTGACACGCCTGGAATTCCTGCTGGGCAAACAGGCGCCGTACCTGGCCGTCAGCCTGGTCAACCTGGCGCTGCTGGTGGCGATGAACCGCTGGCTGTTCGGCGTGCCCTTCAAAGGCAGCGGCCTGACCCTGGCGTTTGGCGGCCTGCTGTATGTGCTGGCCACCACCGGCATGGGCCTGCTGATTTCCGCGTTCACCCGCACCCAGATCGCCGCGATCCTCGGCACCATGATCATCACCAGCCTGCCGACCATCCAGTTCTCCGGGCTGATCGTGCCGCGCTCGTCCCTGGAAGGTGCGGCGGCGATGATGGGCATGCTGTTTCCGGCGGGGCACTTCCTCGACATTGCCGTGGGCACCTTCACCAAAGCCCTGGATTTGCGCCAGTTGTGGCCGCAATGCCTGGCGCTGTTCGGGTTCTTTGTCGGGTTTACCGGGCTGAGCCTGATCATGCTCAAGAAGCAGGAGGCCTGATGCACAAGTTCGCGCACATCCTGCGCCTGGGAATCAAGGAACTCACCAGCCTGCGCCATGACAGCGTGTTGCTGCTGTTTCTGTTCTACGCCTTCACCGTGGCCATCTATATGCCCGCCGCCGGTTCGGTGATTGGCGTGCACAACGCCAGCGTGGCGTTTGTCGATGAAGACCACAGCGCGCTCTCGCGGCAAATGGCCGAGGCCCTGCAACCGCCCGAATTCCAGGCGCCCGTGCCGTTGCCCTACGACCAATTGGACAAAGTCATGGACAGCGGCGAGTACACCTTCGTGATCAACGTGCCGGCGAACTTCCAGGCCGACCTGTTGGCCGGTCGCCAGCCCGGCGTGCAGGTGAATGTGGACGCCACGGCGATGAGCCAGGCATTCATGGGCGCCGGTTACATCGGGCGGATTTTCCAGCGCGAACTGCTGGCCTACCGCGGCCAGACCGACGCTGCCAGCCAGGCGCCGGCGCTGCTGACGACGCGGGCGCTGTTCAATACCAACCTCGAAGGTGGCTGGTTTTTGGCGGTGATCCAGATCGTCAACAACATCACCATCCTCGCCATCGTACTCACCGGCACCGCGCTACTGCGCGAACGCGAACACGGCACCCTCGACCATTTGCTGGTGCTGCCGCTGACGGCGCTGGAGATCATGCTGGCGAAAATCTGGAGCAACATGCTGGTGGTGGTGGTGTGTACGTGGATTTCGCTGGAGGTGGTGGTGAAGGGTTTGCTCGGCGTGCCGCTGGCGGGGTCGCTGAGTTTGTTCTTGTTTGTGACGGCGCTGTATCTGTTTGCCAGTACGGCGCTGGGGATCTTCCTCGCCACGCTGGCGCGTTCGACGCCGCAGTTTGGCTTGCTAGCGATTCCCGTGATTATCCCGATGCTGTTGTTGTCCGGCGGCAGTACACCGTTGGACAGCATGCCCGAATGGTTGCAGTGGGTGATGCAGGGCTCGCCGTCGACGCATTTTGTGAGTTTGAGTGCGGCGATTTTGTTTCGGGATGCGGGGGTGGGGGTGGTGTGGCCGGATTTGCTGGCGTTGGCGGGGATTGGGTTGGTGTTTTTCTTGGTGGCGTTAGGGCGATTCAGGAAGAGTTTGGCGTCTTGAGGTGACTGGTAGATTGCTATCGCAGGCAAGCCAGCTCCCACAGTTTGACCGAGTTCCAGCTTTGGAATGCAGTCAAACTGTGGGAGCTGGCTTGCCTGCGATGGCCGCGCCGCGATTACTGAATGATGAGGTTATTGAACAACAGGTCTTCCACCACCGGCTTGCCGGTCTCGTCATTCATCACTTGCTGGGTCTGCTTCAGGGCCTCCTGGCGCAGCTTCTCCTTGCCTTCGACCGTGCTCATGGTCTCGTTGGTCTGCTGGGTAAACAGCGCCACCAACTGGTTGCGGATCAGCGCGTCATTGGCTTTGACCGCTGCGGCGGCTTCGGTGCCGGTCACGCGCAGGGCGATGTCGGCCTTGAACACCTTGAGCTTGGCCGTGCCGTCCAGGCCATAGTTGCCCACGAACGGCGGGCTGAGGCTGATGTAGCTGACTTTCGGCGCCTCGCCTTCTTTGGCTTCTTCGGCCTGGGCTGCCATCGGCAGGGTCAGGGCCAGCATCAACAGGATCCACGCTTTCACAGTTCATTCCTCACATTCGGTTGCGCGCTAGCATAACG
Source organism: Pseudomonas sp. Marseille-Q1929 (assembly GCF_017316265.1). Classification (NCBI taxonomy): domain Bacteria; kingdom Pseudomonadati; phylum Pseudomonadota; class Gammaproteobacteria; order Pseudomonadales; family Pseudomonadaceae; genus Pseudomonas; species Pseudomonas sp. Marseille-Q1929. The sequence continues at coordinate 333,828 of NZ_JAFLWU010000002.1, read as the reverse complement.
CTAGCAACGCTGAGCACAAGCTTATGGCGACTTATCAGGCACGAGCATGCTCGTTGACCCACAGACCTGCCCTTCTACACTTATCGGCCACGACGCCCAAAGGAATAGTCCGATGAAAGCTGTGCTGTGCAAAGCCTTCGGCCCTGCCGAAACCCTGGTGCTGGAAGAGGTCGCCAGCCCAGCGATCAAGAAGAACGAGATCCTGCTGGACGTGCATGCCGCCGGGGTCAATTTCCCCGACACCTTGATCATCGAGGGCAAGTACCAGTTCAAGCCGCCCTTCCCGTTCTCGCCGGGTGGCGAGGCGGCGGGCGTGGTCAGTGAAGTCGGCGAGAAGGTCAGCCACCTCAAGGTCGGCGACCGGGTCATGGCCCTGACCGGCTGGGGCAGCTTTGCCGAGCAGGTCGCGGTGCCGGGCTACAACGTACTGCCGATCCCGCCGAGCATGGACTTCAACACCGCCGCCGCGTTCAGCATGACCTACGGCACCTCGATGCACGCGCTGAAACAACGCGCCCACCTGCAACCCGGCGAAACCCTGCTGGTGCTCGGCGCCTCCGGTGGCGTGGGCCTGGCCGCCGTGGAAATCGGCAAGGCCATGGGCGCCCGCGTGATCGCCGCTGCCAGCAGCGCCGACAAACTCGCGGTGGCCAAGGCGGCCGGCGCCGATGAGTTGATCAACTACAGCGAAACCAGCCTGAAAGACGAGATCAAGCGCCTCACCGACGGCAACGGCGCCGATGTGATCTACGACCCGGTGGGTGGCGACCTGTTCGACCAGGCCATCCGCAGCATCGCCTGGAACGGGCGCTTGCTGGTGGTGGGCTTTGCCAGCGGGCGCATCCCCGAGTTGCCGGTGAACCTGGCGTTGCTCAAGGGCGCGGCGGTGGTCGGCGTGTTCTGGGGCTCGTTTGCCCAGCGCCAGCCGCAGGACAATGCGGCGAATTTCCAGCAGCTGTTTACCTGGTATGGCGAGGGCAAGTTGAAGCCGTTGGTGTCGCAGGTGTATGCGCTGGAGCAGGCGGCTCAGGCGATTAATGATTTGGGGCAGCGTCGGGCGGTGGGTAAGGTAGTCGTCCAAACCCGGTAGAACATTTGCAATGCGTTCAATGTGGGAGCTGGCTTGCCTGCGATAGCGGTGGGTCAGCTAACACATTTTTTACTGATAGACCGCTATCGCAGGCAAGCCAGCTCCCACCTTTGATCTGCTTTGATCTCAAGAATTAATAACGACCCACACTTATCCATTCGCGACATGTTCGTAAGAGAACATGCACTTGCGCTCATTTCCTGTGTTTGCAGATAAGAGGCGATGCTATTTTCGGTAACGAAACTGTAACATTCGCATCCGCAGTCAAAACAAGAAATTTGGAGCTCTTGAATGTTTGCTTTCTTTCGTCCTGCCGCACATCAGGCGCCCCTGCCTGAAGAAAAAATAGACAGCACCTACCGACGCCTGCGCTGGCAGATCTTCGCCGGTATTTTCTTCGGTTACGCCGGCTACTACCTGCTGCGCAAAAACTTCTCCCTGGCCATGCCCTACTTGATCGACGAGGGTTATACCCGTGGCGAACTGGGCCTGGCGATGTCGGCCATCGCGATTGCCTACGGCCTGTCCAAGTTCCTCATGGGCCTGGTGTCCGACCGCTCCAACCCACGCTACTTCCTGCCCTTCGGCCTGCTGGTTTCAGCGGGTGTGATGTTCATTTTCGGTTTCGCACCTTGGGCAACGTCCAGCGTGACCATGATGTTCATTTTGCTGTTCATCAACGGCTGGGCCCAAGGCATGGGCTGGCCGCCCAGTGGGCGGACCATGGTGCACTGGTGGTCGCAGAAAGAACGCGGCGGCGTGGTGTCCGTGTGGAACGTGGCGCATAACGTCGGCGGCGGCCTGATCGGCCCGCTGTTCCTGCTCGGCATGGCGTGGTTCAACGACTGGCACGCGGCGTTCTACGTGCCGGCTACCGTGGCGTTGGCCGTAGCGGCGTTTGCCTTCATCACCATGCGCGACACCCCGCAATCGGTCGGCCTGCCGCCGATCGAGAAGTACAAGAACGACTACCCGGAAGGCTACGACGCCAGCCACGAAGACGAATTCAGCGCCAAGGAAATCTTCGTCAAGTACGTGCTGCGCAACAAAATGCTCTGGTACATCGCCTTCGCCAACGTCTTCGTCTACCTGCTGCGCTACGGCGTGCTGGACTGGGCGCCGACGTACCTCAAGGAAGCCAAGCACTTCACCGTCGACAAGTCGTCGTGGGCGTACTTCTTCTACGAGTGGGCGGGCATTCCGGGCACGCTGCTGTGCGGCTGGATGTCGGACAAGATCTTCCGTGGCAACCGTGGCCTGACCGGCATCGTGTTCATGGCCTTGGTGACCGTCGCGACCCTGGTGTACTGGCTCAACCCGCCGGGCAACCCGATGGTCGACATGATCGCGCTGTTCTCCATCGGTTTCCTGATCTACGGCCCGGTGATGCTGATCGGCCTGCAGGCGCTGGAACTGGCACCGAAGAAAGCCGCCGGTACGGCTGCGGGCTTCACGGGCCTGTTCGGTTACCTGGGCGGTTCGGTGGCAGCGAGTGCGGCCATGGGTTACACCGTGGACCACTTCGGCTGGGACGGTGGTTTTGTGCTGCTGATCGGCGCGTGTGTGCTGGCGATTGCGTTCCTGATCCCCACGCTGTGGCACACCAACAGCGTCAGTTCGGCGCGTTAACCGCCTGAACAATCCTTCGCACAACGCTTGAGCCGCGCCTCCAGGTTTTTATCTGGCATGGCGTGGCTACGCAGGGCGTTGACGGTCTGCTCGACATAATCGCGCGTAGTGCCGTAACGCCCGCAAGCGCTTTGCAACACATGGTTCAGCACAATGTCCGGCAAATTGCCGGCGTAGCTGGGCAAGTGCCGCTCCAACACAAACCCCAACGCCTGCACCTGACTGCCATCTTCGAGACGGCAGCTGAGCCAGTGTGGCCGGTACGAGGGATAGGGCATTTCGCGGCACCACAGTGCGTACAGCGAGGCTTCCAACTGATCTTCCGGCAAGCGGTAGGCAAACCCGCTGCACGAGCCGCCGCGATCCAGGCCAAACACCAACCCCGGCACTTCCGGCGTGCCCCGATGCTCGTGGGACCACAGATACAGGCCGCGGTGATAACCGTGGACCCGTGCCCGCACCCGTTGCGTCGAGGAACATTCCGGGCGCCAGATCAGCGAACCGTAAGCAAACAGCCAGACCGGCCCCCCCTTGTGCCGGCCCATGGTGGCCTGCATCGAGCTCATCAACTGTTCGTGAGTGAGTTGCGGCCCCAGATCGAGCCGCGGAGGGTAAGCCAATTGCATAAGATCGGATTCAATAACGGTCATGGCAGATCGCTTAGGTCTCCTGTTTGTTACCAGTTGTAAGCAACTTTACCGTAATAAAACGCACCGCTGTAACCGTACGGCGAAAAAGTGCTATAGGCGAGGTTGCCGCCGCTGCTGGCGAACGCGTTGACCTTTTCCGGGTACTTGTCGGTGACGTTGTCGCCGCCCAGGGTGAAAGTCCAGTTCTGCAATTTGTAGTCCGCCGACAGGTCCAGCACCCACGCCGCCTTGAAGGTCTGGTCGTTGACCTTGTCCGCCTGATAGCTGGTGAATTCACCATAGCGCACCAAATTGCTGTGCAGCGCCCAATTGCCGAAGGTGAAGTCGTTGCCCAGGCTCAGCTTGTGTTCCGGCGTGGTGTCGCCGAGCAAACCGCTTTTCTCGCGACGGTCTACGCGCACCAAGTTGGCGCCGAGGCTGTCGAGGATCGCCGGGTTGGCCTTCACGTCCGTGACTTTGGTGTGGTTGTAGTTGTAGCCCACGGTGCTGTTCCAGCGGATGCCGTTATCGAACTGGTAGCGATAATTGGCCACCAGGTCGACGCCGTCGGTGCTGGTGTCGGTGGCATTGGTGAAGTAGCGGGCGGTGGTGTAGTTGATGTTGCCGACGCCGTTGGCTTGCAGGTAGGCCTGGGTCGCCGGGCTCAGGTTGAGGTTGGACGACAGGCTGATGCGGTCGCGAATATCGATGCGGTACACATCCACCGTCAGCGTCAGGTCATCGGCGGGTTCCAGCACCAGGCCCAGGCTGTAGTTGCGCGACTTCTCGGCCTTCAGGTCTTCTGCGCCGAGCAGGCGCGCGACCTGGCTGGAGGCTGGGAACGTGCCGGCCTCGCGGATTTCGCTGCCGATCAGTTGCGACGAGGTAAACGCAAAGTTCTGCTGGGCCAGGGACGGCGCGCGGAAGCCGTTGGAAATACTGCCGCGCAAGGCCACCTGCGGGGTGAAGTCGTAGCGTGCCGACAGCGAACCGCTGACGTTGGAGCCGAAATCACTGTAATCCTCATGCCGCACGGCGGCCGAGGCGCTGAGTTTTTCGGTGAAGTTGGTTTCCAGGTCCAGGTACTGCGCCCAGTTGTGGCGTGAGCTGGTGCCGGCGTCAGCCTCACGGAAACCGCCGAGGCCCGAACTGCCGCTCTGGTAGTAGGACGCGGCGTCGCCCGCTTCGATTTCATAACCCTGGCGCAGGTATTCGCCGCCAAAAGCGACGGACACCGGATACGGCAGGAAGCCCACGTCGAATTCACGGGACAGGTCGAGGCTGACTTGCTTCTGGTCGTTGCTCAGGGTGCCGTTGTCGAACTTGCGCGGCGTGGCCAGGCCCAGGGAGGTGTTGATGGTTTCGGTACTGAGTTCGTACTGGTTCTTGCCGTAGTTGGCCGACAAGTCGTAATGCCAGTCATAGGCCAGCAACCCGCGCAGGCCTACCACCAGCGAGGTGTCTTCGAGGTTGCCCTTGATCAGCGGCAAGTAGCCATTGGGGTTGAGCGCCGCGATGTTGTTGGACGCATTGCTTGCGCGGTAGAACGCCGCCGTCTCGCCGCGCCGCTTGCTGTAGCCGCCGAAGCTGTAGAACTCGGCCGCATCGTTGAAGGCATATTCGGAATTGAACTGGAATTTGCCTTCATTGGTTGCCGGTTCGCCCTGGCGGAACACCTGCTGGCCGTAGGTGGTGGAGCCGATGCTGGCGGCGCGGTAATCCTTGCCGGCACGGTTGGTGTAATCGTTGTCGGCGCCTTCGCCGGAGAGGCTGATAAAGCCGTTGTCGCCCAGCGCCAGCCCGGTGTTGCCGCTGATGTTGCGCTGGATGCCGTCGCCCTTCTTGTACTGGCCGAACTTGCTGGAGATAGAGCCGCCATGGTCGGCGTGCTTGAGGATCACGTTGATCACCCCGGCAATCGCGTCCGAACCGTAGCGCGCGGACGCGCCGTCGCGCAGCACTTCGATATGGTCGACGGCCGACAGCGGGATCGCGTTCAGGTCTGCGGGTGCCGAGCCACGGCCCACCGCGCCGCCAAGGTTGACGAAGGCGCTGGTGTGACGGCGCTTGCCGTTGACCAGCACCAGCACCTGATCCGGCGACAGCCCGCGCAACTGCGCCGGGCGCACCAGTTCGGCGCCGTCCACCAGGCTTGGGCGTGGGAAGTTGATCGACGGGATCAGGCGCGCCAATACCGCACCCAACTCATCGGAGCCGGTGCTGCGCAGGGTGTCGCCGGAGATCACATCCACCGGCGACAGCGAAGCGCTGGCCGTGCGCTCTTGGGCGCGGGTGCCGGTGACAATCACGGTGTCGAGTTTAGGTGCATCAGTGGCCGACGTTTCGGCGGCAAAGACTGGATTTAAGCCTACGGCGGTCAGCAAGTTGGCCGACAAAATCGCCGAGTACAGCGCGTGTTTCTTGTAGCTCCCCATACCGCTCCCCTTGGAATCATCTGTCAGAACTTCATGCTCTGAATGCGTACGATCGATCCGGCTGGCGGGCGGTGGCGGTCAGTTGTTGGTGGTTGTGAGTGAGTCGGTAGTCCGTTGTGATATAGCTTAATGATATTTATGTAACAAATTAAATACCTTTAAAGCATAAGAGAATGCATAAGCAAACCGCACCACTCGTCAGGATTGCACGCGCCAATCCCGCTACTTTCAGCCCCGGTTCAGCCTGGGAGCGCGTCAAACCGTCAAAATAGCGTGCACACAACGACCCACTTAGCCGCCCTTCAAATCGACTATCGAGGTCGCACCCATGAAAAAATTCCGAATCCCTGGCCTGCTGTTCCTGGCCCAGGCCACCACGGCACTGGCGGGCGAAGCGCCGGTTACCGACGATGACAAAGGCTTCTGGTACGCGCAGACCAGCGTCTACACCCGGCACTTCGCGCCCGACCCTGAGCACAACAACAACCAGGACCTGATTGGCCTGGAGCGCAACGAAGCGTCAGGTTTTGTGTATGGCGCAGCGACCTTTCGCAACTCGTTCAGGCAGCGCTCGTACTACGCGTATGCGGGCAAGCGCTACGACATGGCCGACTATCCGGTGTACTTGAAGCTGACAGGCGGCGCGATCCAGGGTTACCGCGGCAAGTACCGCGACAAGATCCCGTTGAACCGTTTTGGCGTGGCGCCGGTGATCATTCCGTCGGTGGGCGCCCATTACGGGCCGGTGGCGGCTGAGTTGGTGTTGCTGGGGTTCAATGCGGCGATGGTGACGACTGGCGTGCGTTTCTGAAAACACTGCAAATCACTGTGGGAGCTGGCTTGCCTGCGATAGCGGTGGGTCAGGAAAACATGGGCCGGCTGGCACACCGCTATCGCAGGCAAGCCAGCTCCCACAGGGGTTCAGCGCAAGGCTTCAGGGACGGGGGGCGTAGGCAAACACGTCGGCACGCATCTGGTGCGCATCCATCCCCGCCTCGACCAACGCATCCAAGGTGCCGTAGATCATCGCCGGTGAACCGCTGGCGTAGACGTGCACGGCCTTGAGGTCGCTGATGTCTTCGCACACCGCTTCATGCAGCAACCCGCAACGCCCTTCCCAGCCGCACAGAACGCTGACGACCTTGTGCAGGAACAGGTTGGGCAGTTGCTGCCACTGGTCCCAGTGTTCGATCTCGTAGAAGTCTTCCGGGCGACGCACGCCCCAGTACAGGTGCACCGGGTGCTTGAAGCCGGTGGCACGGCAGTGTTCGATCAGGCTGTGCATCTGCGCCATGCCGGTGCCCGCGGCGATCAATACCAGCGGCCCGTCCGGCAGTTCGGCCAGGTGGGTGTCGCCAAAGGGCAGCTCGATGCGCGCCATCTGGTCGCGCTGCAGTTGCGCCAGCAGGCTGCGGGCGCTGTCTTCGCGGGCCAGCACATGCAGTTCCAGCTCGCGCCCGCCGTGGGGCGCCGACGCCAGGGAGAACGCCGACTTCTCGCCATTCTCCCGTTCGATCATCAGGTATTGCCCGGCGTGGTAACGCACCACCTTGCCGGCCGGCGCGCGCAGGCGCACGCGCCACACGTCGCCACCGACGTCCACGCACTCGCTCAATTGGCACGACAACTTGCGCAACGGCAACTCTCCCGGTGCCAGCACGCCATCCCACAGCACGATGCAATCTTCCAGCGGCTCGGCAATGCAAGTGTAGAACTCACCGTGGTCGCGCACCTCACCGGCTTGCTGCACCCGGCCTTCCACCAGCAACGCGGCACATACGTGGCACACGCCGTTGCGACAGGCCTGGGGGCATTCGTAGCCCAGGCGCCGCGCGCCTTCGAGGATTCGCTCGCCGGGGACCAGCTCCAGGATGGCGCCGGAAGGTTGCAGGGTTACACGCATCAATCTATTCCCAATTCTTTCCACATGGCATCGACACGGGCAGTGACAGCTTCATCCTTGACGATCACCCGGCCCCACTCGCGGGTGGTTTCACCCGGCCACTTGTGGGTGGCGTCCAGGCCCATCTTCGAGCCCAGGCCTGACACCGGCGAGGCGAAGTCGAGGTAGTCGATCGGCGTGTTGTCGATCATCACCGTATCGCGCTTGGGATCCATGCGCGTGGTGATGGCCCAGATCACGTCGTTCCAGTCGCGGGCGTTGATATCGTCGTCTGTGACAATAACGAACTTGGTGTACATGAACTGTCGCAAAAACGACCACACACCCAGCATTACCCGCTTGGCATGGCCCGGGTACGACTTCTTCATGGTCACGATGGCCATGCGGTACGAGCAGCCTTCGGGCGGCAGGTAGAAGTCGGTGATTTCCGGAAACTGCTTTTGCAGGATCGGCACGAACACTTCGTTGAGCGCCACGCCCAGAATGGCCGGCTCATCCGGTGGACGGCCGGTGTAGGTGCTGTGGTAGATCGGTTTGATCCGGTGGGTGATGCGCTCGACGGTGAACACCGGGAAGCTGTCGACTTCGTTGTAGTAGCCGGTGTGGTCGCCGTAGGGGCCTTCATCGGCCATTTCGCCCGGGTGAATCACACCTTCAAGGATGATTTCGGCGGTGGCCGGTACTTGCAGGTCGTTGCCACGGCACTTCACCAGTTCGGTGCGGTTACCGCGCAGCAGGCCGGCGAAGGCGTACTCGGACAGGCTGTCGGGCACCGGGGTCACGGCGCCGAGGATCGTCGCCGGGTCGGCGCCGAGGGCGACCGAAACCGGGAACGGCTGGCCCGGGTGTTTCTCGCACCACTCGCGATAGTCCAGCGCGCCGCCACGGTGGCTCAGCCAACGCATGATCACCTTGTTGCGGCCGATCACTTGCTGGCGGTAGATGCCGAGGTTCTGGCGGTCCTTGTTCGGGCCTTTGGTGACGGTCAGGCCCCAGGTGATCAGCGGGCCGACGTCGCCGGGCCAGCAGGTTTGCACCGGGAGCATGGCGAGGTCGACGTCATCGCCTTCGATGACCACTTCCTGGCACACCGCGTCTTTGACCACCTTGGGCGCCATGGCAATGATCTTGCGGAAGATCGGCAGCTTCGACCAGGCATCCTTCAGACCCTTGGGCGGCTCGGGCTCCTTGAGGAAGGCCAGCAGCTTGCCGATCTCACGCAGCTCGCTGACCGACTCGGCGCCCATGCCGAACGCCACGCGCTCAGGCGTGCCGAACAGGTTGCCGAGCACCGGAATGTCATAGCCGGTCGGGTTTTCGAACAGCAGCGCCGGGCCCTTGTTGCGCAGGGTGCGGTCGCAAATCTCAGTCATTTCCAGCACCGGGGACACCGGCATCTGGATACGTTTCAACTCTCCGCGCTGCTCAAGTTGCTGCACGAAATCCCGAAGATCCTTGAATTTCATTAACCATGCCACCCGTAAAATAGGCGTACATCCTACCTGCTCCGAGGGGCATTTGGCTGCCGGGCGCTGAAAAAGCGGGCGCAAAAAAAATGGCGCCCCTGAGGGCGCCATTCTTTCGGACCTGAAACGCTGTATTACTTGCGCTTCATCGACAGGAAGAACTCGTCGTTGGTCTTGGTGGTTTTCAGCTTGTCGACCAGGAACTCGATGGCGGCGACTTCGTCCATCGGGTGCAGCAGCTTGCGCAGGATCCACATGCGCTGCAGTTCGTCGTCGGCGGTCAGCAACTCTTCGCGGCGGGTGCCGGAACGGTTGATGTTGATCGCCGGGAACACGCGTTTTTCCGCGATGCGACGGTCCAGGGGCAGTTCCATGTTGCCGGTACCCTTGAACTCTTCGTAGATCACTTCGTCCATCTTCGAACCGGTTTCAACCAGTGCGGTGGCGATAATGGTCAGCGAGCCGCCTTCTTCGATGTTCCGCGCAGCGCCGAAGAAACGCTTCGGTTTCTCCAGGGCGTGGGCATCGACACCACCGGTCAATACCTTGCCGGAGCTCGGGATCACGGTGTTGTAGGCACGGGCCAGACGGGTGATGGAGTCGAGCAGGATCACCACGTCTTTCTTGTGTTCGACCAGGCGCTTGGCCTTCTCGATCACCATTTCGGCAACCTGCACGTGGCGGGTTGGCGGCTCATCGAACGTCGAGGCAACCACTTCGCCGCGCACGGTGCGCTGCATTTCGGTCACTTCTTCCGGGCGCTCATCGATCAACAGCACGATCAGGTGAACTTCAGGATTGTTACGCGCGATGTTCGCTGCAATGTTCTGCAGCATGATGGTCTTACCGGCTTTCGGCGGTGCGACGATCAGGCCACGCTGGCCCTTGCCGATCGGCGCGCACAGGTCGATCACACGGCCGGTCAAGTCTTCGGTGGAACCGTTACCGGCTTCCATCTTCATGCGCACGGTCGGGAACAGCGGCGTCAGGTTCTCGAAGAGAATCTTGTTCTTCGCGTTCTCAGGACGATCGAAGTTGATCGTGTCGACCTTGAGCAGGGCGAAATAACGCTCGCCTTCCTTTGGAGGGCGGATCTTGCCAACGATGGTGTCACCGGTGCGCAAGTTGAAGCGACGGATCTGGCTCGGCGAGACGTAAATGTCGTCTGGGCCGGCGAGATAGGAGGCGTCAGCAGAGCGGAGGAAGCCGAAGCCGTCCTGGAGAATCTCCAGCACGCCATCACCGGAGATTTCCTCGCCGCTTTTCGCGTGCTTTTTCAGCAGGGAGAAAATCACGTCCTGCTTGCGCGAACGGGCCATATTTTCTATGCCCATTTCTTCGGCCAGCTGGAGCAGGTCGGTAATCGGCTTTTGCTTGAGTTCAGTCAGATTCATATAGGAATGACGTAATCATTTATGGAGGGGGGAAATTAAGCTTTTGGCTTAATGAGGCCGCGCCGCAGAGAAGGCGACAGGATCGCGTACTAATCGAAAAGGAGTGCGTCGGCGACGGCATGCAGGGGGCAGTGGAGAAACCAGTGCGGGGCCGAATGTACCACCTGAGTTTCGGAGCGTCTAGCCCTGTTTCACGAAAAAGCCCCGCAATTTGCGGGGCTTTTTTGACGACGTTTAGATGTTCGCGTCGAGGAAAGCTTGCAGCTGGGACTTCGACAGTGCGCCGACTTTAGTGGCTGCAACGTCACCATCCTTGAACAGCATCAGCGTCGGGATACCACGCACGCCGTGCTTGGCCGGGGTTTCCTGGTTGTCGTCGATGTTCAACTTGGCAATGGTCAGCTTGCCTTCGTAAGCAGTCGCAATGTCGTCCAGAACAGGCGCGATCATTTTGCATGGGCCGCACCATTCAGCCCAGTAGTCAACCAGCACCGGGCCGGCAGCCTTGAGTACTTCGGCCTCAAAGGTCGCGTCGGTGACGTGCTTGATAAGATCGTTGCTCATGGATGTCTCCGGTTTGTAAGCAAAAAAAACGTGGCCCATCATAGCCGCCCTTCCACCGTTCAGGAAGCCGCCTCTGATTGAGTCTTGCTATGACCGGTATAGCCCAACTCAAGGTGTAACGGGCGTGACGAAGGCAATCCCGGTGCGCAGCGCGGCATTGCGCACGTGTTCCTGCATGGTTTTCTGCGCCGCAGCGCTGGCACGCCGGGCCAGGGCGCGCAGGATCTTGCGGTGTTCCTGCCAGGTTTCCATGGCCCGCTCCGGCCGGATGAACGGTAGTTTCTGGCTCTCCAGGAACACCTCGGCACTGGCGCTGAGAATGCTCACCATCGCCTGGTTACCGCTGGCCAGCAGGATGCGTTGGTGAAATTCAAAGTCCAGCCGCGCCGCTGCTTCAAAGTCGCCCGCCTTGAGCACTTTGCGCATCGCCTCGACATTATCCTCAAGGCTGTCCAGTTCAGCGGTGCTCAGCGTCACCGCCGCCAACCCCGCCGCAAAACCTTCAAGGGCGTAGCGCAACTGGAAGATGTCCAACGGCGTGGCCTGCGCCGCAAAGGGCCAGGCAAACCCCGGTGCCTCGTCGGTCGCCTGCACGAACACACCTTTGCCCGGCTGCACACTGACCACGCCCAAGGCGCTCAATGACGACAGCGCCTCGCGCAACGACGCCCGACTCACCCCCAACTGCACCGCCAGATCGCGCTGGGAGGGCAATGCATCGCCCGGCCCGAAGCCTTGCTCCTTGATGAGTTTGCGAATGGCCTGCAGGGCCGCTTCCGGTACGGCTTGGGCGATGGAATTCATAAAAAACTCAAGGTTCCAGTCAACTGAGTGACTAGTTGTAAAGCTATTCGCAACGGGCGGCAAGCCACGCCCCAAAGGGGCTCGCGGGGTTTTCGCGGCGCTCGAAAAGGGTGCGAAAAATGCGCCCACTGTTCAGACCAGTAAGACCACCGCAACTCAACAAAACCCTGGGTTCCAGCCAATCCTGCGGGTCATGGCATGGGCTGTGCAATCACCCCATGAGCCAAATCCAGAAAATCCCTTCGCCCCCCGGAGAGTTGCCATGACCAAGCGCTACAGCGCCCTGCTCACTGCCCTGTTTGCCAGCCTGATGCTGAGCCAGGCACCCGCCCAGGCCAACGGTCTGGACGATATCGTCGCCCGTGGCACCCTCAAGGTCGCCGTGCCCCAGGATTTCCCGCCTTTCGGCTCGGTCGGCCCGGACATGAAGCCGCGCGGCCTGGACATCGACACCGCCAAGCTGTTGGCCGAGCAGCTCAAGGTCAAGCTGGAACTGACGCCGGTGAACAGCACCAACCGCATCCCCTTCCTGACCACCGGCAAGGTTGACCTGGTGATCTCCAGCCTGGGCAAAAACGCTGAGCGGGAAAAGGTCATCGACTTCTCCAAGGCCTACGCGCCGTTCTACCTGGCGGTGTTCGGCCCGCCTGATGCGCCTATCACCGGCCTCGATGACCTCAAGGGCAAGACCATCAGCGTGACCCGTGGCGCCATCGAAGACATCGAGCTGAGCGCCGTCGCGCCCAAGGAAGCCACGATCAAGCGCTTCGAAGACAACAATTCCACCATCGCCGCGTACCTGGCCGGTCAGGTCGACCTGATCGCCAGCGGCAACGTGGTGATGGTGGCGATCAGCGAGCGCAGCCCGAAACGCGTGCCCGCGCTGAAAGTGAAACTCAAGGACTCGCCGGTGTACGTGGGCGTGAACAAGAACGAGCCGGCGCTGCTGGAGAAGGTCAACCAGATCCTGGTGTCCGCCAAGGCAGACGGCAGCCTGGAAAAGAACGCGCTGCAATGGCTCAAAGAGCCGCTGCCGGCTGACCTCTGAAGCGGAGCTGACCCATGGCCTATCAATTCGACTTTGTGCCGGTGCTGGCCAATACCGACCTGCTGTTGCGCGGCGCGCTGTTCACCCTTGAGCTGACGGCCATCGGCGCCGTCCTCGGCGTGGCCCTGGGTACTGTCGGCGCCGTGGTGCGGGCGTGGAAGATCCAGCCGTTCGCCTGGTGCTTTGGCGTATACGTCGAGTTGATCCGCAACACGCCGTTCCTGGTGCAGCTGTTTTTCATCTTCTTCGGCCTGCCGTCCCTGGGGCTGAAGATTACCGAGTGGCAAGCCGCCGTGCTGGCGATGGTGATCAACCTCGGCGCCTACTCCACCGAGATCATCCGCGCCGGCATCCAGGCCATCCCGCGCGGGCAGCTGGAAGCCGCGGCGGCGCTGGCGATGACGCGCTTCGAAGCGTTCCGCCATGTGGTCCTGCTGCCGGCGCTGGGCAAGGTGTGGCCGGCCCTGAGCAGCCAGATCATCATCGTGATGCTCGGCTCGGCGGTGTGTTCGCAGATCGCCACCGAAGAGCTGAGCTTTGCCGCCAACTTTATCCAGTCGCGCAACTTCCGCGCCTTTGAAACCTACGCCCTGACCACCTTGGTGTACCTGTGCATGGCGTTGATGATTCGCCAACTGCTCAACTGGATCGGCCGCCGCTTCGTGATGAGGAATAGCCGATGAGTGATTTTTCGTTCTGGGACATCGTGCGCAACCTGCTCACCGGCCTGCAATGGACGCTGTTGCTGTCGCTGGTGGCGTTTATCGGCGGCGGCGTGATCGGCTTGCTGGTGATGACGATGCGCATCAGCAGCAAGGCCTTCGCGCGCAATCTCGCGCGCACCTATATCGAACTGTTTCAGGGCACACCGCTGCTGATGCAGCTGTTCCTGGTGTTTTTCGGTATCGCCCTGCTCGGTGTGGATATCTCGCCGTGGCTCGCCGCCGCGATTGCCCTGACCCTGTTTACCAGCGCCTACCTCGCCGAAATCTGGCGCGGCTGCGTCGATTCCATCGCCCATGGGCAATGGGAAGCCTCGGCCAGCCTGGCGTTGAACCCGCTGGAACAGCTGCGCTACGTAATCCTGCCCCAGGCCCTGCGCATTGCCGTGGCGCCCACCGTGGGCTTCTCGGTGCAAGTGGTCAAAGGCACCGCCGTGACCTCGATCATCGGCTTCACCGAACTGACCAAGACCGGCGGCATGCTCGCCAACGCCACCTTCGAGCCCTTTATGGTCTACGGCCTGGTGGCCCTTGGTTACTTTTTGCTCTGCTACCCCTTGTCCCTCAGTGCGCGCTACCTGGAAAGGAGACTGCATGCCTCTGCTTAGAATTTCCGCCCTGCATAAGTATTACGGCGATCACCATGTACTCAAGGGCATCGACCTGACGGTTGAAGAAGGCCAGGTGGTGGCAATCATCGGCCGCAGCGGCTCGGGCAAGTCCACCTTGCTGCGCACCCTCAATGGCCTGGAATCCATCAACGACGGTGTGATCGAAGTCGACGGTGAATACCTCGACGCCGCCCGCGCCGACCTGCGCAGCCTGCGGCAGAAAGTCGGCATGGTGTTCCAGCAGTTCAACCTGTTCCCCCACCTGACGGTGGGCGAAAACGTCATGCTGGCGCCGCAGGTGGTGCAAAAAGTACCCAAGGCCAAGGCCGCACAACTGGCCAGGCAGATGCTGGAACGGGTCGGGTTGGGGGAGAAGTTCGACGCGTTCCCTGATCGCCTGTCCGGTGGCCAGCAGCAACGTGTCGCCATCGCCCGCGCCCTGGCCATGTCGCCCAAGGTGCTGCTGTGCGACGAAATCACCTCGGCCCTGGACCCGGAATTGGTCAATGAAGTGCTCAGCGTGGTGCGCCAGCTGGCCAAGGACGGCATGACCCTGATCATGGTGACCCACGAGATGCGCTTCGCCCGGGAAGTCGGCGACAAGCTGGTGTTCATGCACCAGGGCAAGGTGCATGAAGTGGGCGACCCCAAGGTGTTGTTCGCCAACCCGCAAACCGTCGAGCTGGCCAACTTCATCGGCTCTACGGAGCAGCCGGGTTGACCAGTTCGAACGTACCCTGCCCTTCCAGCCGCTCTTCATTGCGCACTTGTAGGGCCGCGGACGGCAGGCGGGTTTCAACCTCAACCTGGGCGCTCAACCGCTGCCCAGTCACCGGGCCGCCAGCGGCGCGGGCCACCAGGATCTGGCCCGGCAACAGCTCACCGCTGGCCGCCTCACCGGGCAGATGAGCCACCTGCCACTCAACGGTGCGCCCATCCAGCTGAGCGTGCTTGAGCCTCAGGTGGAAGCGCCCCTGGCGGCCAAACAGAAAACCTCTGCCGTCTGCCGCCCCGATGAACCGCAACGCCATTGCCGCAGGCGCTGCGCAGGTTACGTTCAACTGCACTGTGCGAGTGCCAAGCGCCAAGATGGGCTTCTCAACTAGAGCTTCCCGACCGATAACGCCATAGTCGATTCGCGGCTGGCTCACGGATAACCGGCAATTCTCGGCCTGCACCTGCGTAACCATCCCAATCGCAAAAACCAGCACAAAACCCATGCGTTTCAGGTTACCGACCATGACACACCGCCGACTGGGTCTCATAGAACATGTCATTGTTAGGCTGGGTCCCGGGATCAAGGCTGATCAGGCAGGTGGAAGAGTCCGGTAATGAAACCCGCAGCGTTTGCGCTTCATTGGCGTCGTTCAGGAAAATCATGCCCTCGCCCACCACGCTGGTCAGGAAACGATCATCCTTGCCGAACACCGAGGCGCCCTGGGGCAGTTGCCGACCTTGTTGATCACTGGCATTGAGCAAGACCCGGCGCACCTTCACCACATCGAACGCCACGGTATTAAAAGACCCTCGGCCAGCGGCGAGCACGTGGGTGCCGTTTTTCAAGTCGACGCGTTTGGGCAAGGACTGGGTCTGCACTTCGACACGGCTGTTGGTGTAGGCGGGCAAGCTGGCAATCACCGCCTGCCCGGTAAAGTCAGTCCACACCGGCCCTTGCGGGGTATCAACTTTGGCGGCGCCGACATCCCCCACCGACACGATGCCGAACGTGTCCCCCACGGGATAGGGCGAGAATGTCAGCCCACCTTCGTGAGCCACGACACCTCCTTGCAGTTGCCCCGTGTAACTGGTGCTTGATGGGGCGTGACTGACGCCAAGGCCAACCCGGGCATAACGCGGCATCAGGTCGATCTGACCACGCGTCGATTGCTCCTGGGCACTGAGATTGCGCTCAACCCCCACCTCGTAATTCACATAGTCATTGACCCGCTCACTAAGGTCTGTACCGGCGCGGGACTGGTCTCCACGACGACTGATATAGCTTCTCACACGACGATCCGCACCCAGGGGCACGCTGACTTGCAGCCGCAGTGACAGGTCGTCGTCCATCGCGGCGTCGCGCCCACGCCTGGCTAGCGGGGCGTCACGGCGAACAGAGGTCCCGCCCACCTGCGAATCGGCGATCAGCGCGACATCGGCGTAGCGGAACGTCTTGTTCCATGAGGCAAATACATGCTCGGTCATTTGTCCGTCGAATTGGGCGCTGCGGGTATAACCCACAGAGAAGCCACCCAGCGTAGGGTCCAACCAGCTCAACCCCGCCGTGTATTGGTGCTTGAAGCGCGAACCCAGCTCATCGGCCCTGGCCGAACGGCCCGCCTCGAATACCTCACGATAGCCCTGGCTTTGGAGGGTTGCGCTGAGATTGACGTCGATATTGGCAACCACCGGGCTGCTCACGGTCACGCTGCTGCGTGCCCCGGATACGGCGTTGCGACTATCCCGGGACAGGTTATGGCGGGCGCCCACGGAAACCCGCTGGAAAAACACACTGCTCAGCGTGCCACCGGCAGACGCATATTCATCGGTGCTCAACAAACCAAAGCCCGCAGACGAATCACGCCCCAGGCCCCAGGTGCCACTGCCCATGGCCACCACCGGCGAGGGTCCCTCTTCCCCCATGGTTTCCCGTACCTTGCCAAGGGAGAAGTAGTAACCCGGTGCCGTCGGAGCAGCGCCCGCGAACGAAGCTGCGGGCACCACAAAACTGCGCTTGGCACCCTGTACATCGATCACGCTGACGTCCAGGTCGCTGGTGCCATTGAGCAATGCCAGCCCCGTCAACCGGAAAGGCCCTTCTGGCACCAGCGTGCTGTGGATCAACACACCGGACTGGCGCACTTCAATCCGCGACTGACTTTGGGCCAGCCCCTCCACCACGGCATTATTACTGCCTGCCGGCGCACGTGACTGGCCATCGGGGGAAAACTGCACGCCCGACAGCTGGACGCCACCAAACAACGGGTTGTTGCTGGAAATCTGGCCCACCTGGAACGTCGAACGCAGCGCGGCGATATCTCGCTGGGCATAGGCATACAGGTGTTCAGTGCGGGTGTCGCCATTGTCAGACACATAGAACTGGCGACTGCGCACAATCCAATCACCCAAGTTGAAGCCCGCCTCGCTGTAGGCCGACAAAAACCGATTGGGCCCGCCGCGTGAACGGCTGTCGAAGCCCAACACGTCGTAGTTGAACAGGGCCGCCATGCCGCCCTGGGAAAAGTGCCCCGCCTCCCATTGCGGTTCACGAAAAGACTGGGTCGGCACTACCAACGCCACTTCATCGATACCTGGGCGCAACCGCACCATCGTTGTCGGGAAGGCACCGAGGAAGTCGTGGCAGGACAAGTCCGCAGTGGCCCCTTTACGAACGATCTCCCGGGGCAGCACCAACCCGGCTTTTTCCAACAGTCCTGGGGTGAAACACAATTGCCCCTGTGCATCGAACTGCGCATCCACCAACCCGAGCGGGTTGCCATTGACCCGTAGCCCCACCACATGGGCACCCTCGCGAAAACGCGCTGCACTGCGAAAGTAGTCGGAGACCTTGGGGTCAATGCCGTAGGTGGTAAGTGCCGCCAGGTCAAAACCCTCCCCCAACTCCAGCGCGCAGGCGAAGCCCGGGGCGCCCCATAGCGTGGCGAACCCCATGAGCAGCGTGGGAACCGGAAGCCTGTTGCTCGACTGATGGTTCATGATCCGATCACCTTCCATCAGCATTGACCGCGGCTCGGTAGCTATCCACCGAAAACCCATAGACCGTCGCGGGCTGGATCTCGACGTCGGTCAAGTCGCCCAGGGCCCCCTCCACCCTTGCTGCCAAGGTCTCCCCCGGCAAGATGTAGGTGCGCGGCAACGTTGCCATGCGCCCCTGGGGCAGCAATTGCACCTCTGCCGCCAGACGCACCACATAAGCACTGTCGTTATGCACCGCGAGGCCTTCACCCGACCGCCTCCAGGTCAGCAACTCCCAGGGCGCATCGTGCCGAGGCAGGCCCTTTGGATGCAGGATCAGCGGCAAATTCTGTCGAAGGGTGATACCAATGGTCGCTCCCCCAGCGGCACGCGCCTGGGGAATACCCTCGAACGTCACGCGCTTCAGACGCTGGGTCGTCAGCGGCGCCTTCAGCGTGGCGATAAAACGCACCAGCTGGGTTTCACCCGCCTCCACCCGGGTAATGGGCGGCGTGACAATCAATAGCGGCTCAACGTCCTCGGGCACGTTCTCAACAACCGAATGAAGCAGCGCGGGTGCCTCATCGGTATTTGTGATGTTTATCGTGGCCTCGCCCTGGTCTTCATGAAGTATGACCACCGAAGTTTCCGGCAACATACCGTCCGCGACGGCTACACCGACAAAAAACAAGTAACCACTTACACTCAACAACAGAACACTATTTAAAACCGAAAGTCTACGCACTCAGTATTCCCCACGACCATTGAGTGAACTATTGACACCCATTCGCCCACGTAAAAACAGCCGATAAAAAAACCCTGGGGTTTCGATCGGCTGTATTTAAATCGCTTAGATGTAATTCAACTCAAGCGACGCGCGGCCATCAAGAGTAACGTCGCGACTCAGGTCCAGGTCCTGGGGTCTATTGATAACTGCCCTCACGGCGATAGTGCCGCTCAACTGAGAGATTGTGGCCGGTGTAAGTGACGTGCCACTGCGCCAGGAGTGCTGGGTAGGGAACTGAGCGACCTTGCCATCGCTGGTCTGCCAGCTGGTCGTGCTGGCGCTCGCACGCATGATGGGGAACAACGCTGTCCCCGACGACTTGAGGTCCCTGAGGGTGATCGCAAAACCGCCGGTTTTGCGGGCCGACACCATCCCCAAACCGTAGTTATGCGCCTCGGTATAGCCTGCGCCAAGGGCGTTCAGAATGCCCGACACCTTGCTGGCGGACTGAAGGTCCTTGAAGGTCAGCCCAAACTTGGTCGCGCCACTGCCGCAGGTGATGCTCAGGGGCAGGGTCCTTTCCGGAAGTGGGGTGAACGCTCCCGGCTGCAGTGTGCCCGAGGGAATGTCGCCGTAATTCACAACGCCCGCCCCGGTCAGGGCGAGGTTGCAGGCGGCAGGTTTGATCGTCCCCCTGACGCTCAACTCGGCAGCAGTGGTTGCATGAGCGCCGAGAGCTGCGGTCAAGCATGCGATACCGAGGGTCAAGCCAATAATTTTCTTCATATTCGACCTATCACTGAAAGTTCTAAAGTGCATTTATTTTGTGTTGATCGGTAAAAATCATAAATAAATAACACCACGGCAAAATCGCCGAGTGACAGTCTGCCGCCAAGCCGCCCAACTAAAAAATAAGCCTACACCTCAATCACTGTGGGATCGATAAACATAGAGCGCTACCCAAGCAGAGTTCAACGGTAGTACAACACCAAATAACACATAGAACACCAACCACTAGCCTGTAGGAAAGTTCACTCATTACACCCTGGAAGATTTAGATCAGTTCCCTTACTACAAGCTAGTTAAACTCAGTCGGCACGCGAAACAACATCCTACATATCCCACGGCATTTCCCCGCAGACAACATCCGGGAAATTACCCGAGCACAACGCGTTGGCTCCAGCGGTCGATCGTGGCACGATGGCAAGGTTATCGACCGAGACCCCCAAACCATGCCGCAATCCCAAGCCAAGAATCTGTCCCTGATCGCCGCCATCGACCTGGGCTCCAACAGCTTTCACATGGTCGTGGCCAAGGCCCAGAACGGTGAGATCCGCATCCTTGAGCGGCTCGGCGAGAAAGTACAACTGGCTGCCGGGATCGACGACGAGCGCCAGCTCAATGAAGAGTCCATGCAGCGCGGCCTCGATTGCCTCAAGCGATTTGCCCAACTGATCAACGGCATGCCCCTGGGCGCCGTACGCATCGTCGGCACCAACGCCCTGCGCGAAGCGCGCAACCGTGGCGAATTCATCCGCCGCGCCGAGGAAATCCTCGGGCACCCGGTAGAAGTCATCTCCGGCCGTGAAGAAGCGCGCCTGATCTACCTCGGCGTGTCCCACACCCTGGCCGACACGCCGGGTAAGCGCCTGGTCGCCGACATCGGCGGCGGCAGTACCGAATTCATCATCGGGCAGCGATTCGAGCCGTTGCTGCGCGAAAGCCTGCAGATGGGCTGCGTCAGCTACACCCAGCGCTACTTCAAGGACGGCAAGATCACACCGGCACGCTACGCCCAGGCCTATACGGCAGCGCGGCTGGAGATCATGAGCATCGAGCACGCCCTGCACCGCCTGACGTGGGATGAAGCCATCGGCTCATCCGGCACCATCCGCGCCATCGGCCTGGCCCTCAAGGCTGGCGGCCATGGCACCGGCGAAGTCAATGCCGAAGGCCTGGCGTGGCTCAAGCGCAAGCTGTTCAAGCTGGGGGATGCGGAGAAGATCGACTTCGACGGCATCAAGCCCGACCGTCGCACCATTTTCCCTGCGGGCCTGGCGATTCTCGAGGCGATCTTCGACGCCCTCGAACTGCAACGCATGGACCACTGTGACGGCGCCCTGCGTGAAGGCGTGCTCTACGACCTGCTCGGCCGCCATCACCACGAAGACGTGCGCGAGCGCACCCTCAGCTCGCTGATGGAGCGTTACCACGTCGACCTTGAACAAGCGGCCCGCGTGGAGCGCAAAGCCCTGCACGCCTTCGACCAGGTGGCCGAGGACTGGGACCTGGAAGACGGCGTCTGGCGCGAACTGCTCGGCTGGGCAGCCAAGGTGCATGAAGTGGGCCTGGATATCGCCCACTACCATTACCACAAGCACGGCGCCTACCTGATCGAGCACTCCGACCTCGCCGGTTTCTCCCGCGAAGACCAACAAATGCTCGCCCTGCTGGTCCGCGGTCATCGCCGCAACATCCCCAAGGACAAGTTTGCCGAGTTCGGCGATGAAGGCAGCAAGCTGATCCGCCTGTGCGTATTGCTGCGCTTCGCGATCCTGTTCCACCACATCCGTGGCACCCAGGAAATGCCCCAGGTGACCCTGCGCGCCAACGGCGAGAGCCTGGACGTGGTGTTCCCCAAAGGCTGGCTGGATGAGAACCAACTGACCCAGGCGGACTTCGCCCAGGAAGCGGATTGGCTGACACGGGTTGGGTTCACGCTGAACGTGCGCTAAGACGTTCTAAAGAACACTGCAAAAACAAATGTGGGAGCGGCGGTGCGACGATTCGACTTGCCCGCGATGACGGAGTGTCAGTCAATGCATCGTTGACTGGCCTACCGCTATCGCGGGCAAGTCGAATCGTCGCACCGCCGCTCCCACACAACCCCGCCTGTCAAAACACCCCCGCCCTTTCGTTAGTCACTCGTACAGACCTGTCAAATATGACAGTTGTGCACCTCTATCGATCAGTCTTTACTCCCGCCCAGCCCTCTCGTTTAACAGGCATTCACGCAGAGGACCAACAGATCGCATCTGTCCCAGGGAAGGGCTCGTCATGACATTATCGGCTGTCACCATTCTGGGCATCGGCCTCTACGCGACAGGCCTGAGCGTCGCTCACGCAGCCGCATGGACACCCTTCTCCACCACTGCAGGAGCGCAATGCGCGCCGATCGACATCAATGACAGCGGCCTCACCGTAGGCAACTGCAGGCCAGCCAGCGCTACCGCCAACAACGTTCCATGGGTCGCCGATGGCGCAGCGCACGGTGCCCAGACGGCATTACCCTCCCTGGCGAGCGGACAACCGTGCAGCGTTTGGGCAGTGTCCAACAACGGAAAAGTGGTGGGCGATTGCAGGGATGCCAACAATGCTGACTTTGGGACGGTCTGGAACGCTATGACCCCAGCAGCGCCGCCCACCAAACTCGATCCCCTGCCCGCTACGTTGTTAATTCCACTGCTGCGTCCCAAAGATGTCGCCACCAACGGTGCTGCGATCAATGACCAAGGCGACGTGGCGGGCTCAAGCTACGACGCCAATAACCGCGGAACCGTGGTGTTTTATGCCGCTGGCAGCGGCACCCCGGAACGCGTGTCCGGCTGGGGCGACAATTGCACAGTCGCGGGCATCAACCTGCCCAGTACCGGCACCCCACACATCGCGCTCAACTGCCCGAACAATGCTGGCAATACCACCCCGCGCGTCGCGGAAAAAACCGGCCTGTCGTACGCCCTGACGGATCTGGCCCTGCCTGCTGGCGCCAGCTATTGCACCGTCGGCACCGTCACTAACACCGCTAAATTTATCGGGACATGCGTTTATCCAGACTCGGAAGTGAACGTGGCAAAAAGTGCCTTCTGGGGCAGCAAAACCGCCGTGCCCTTGGTGCTGACCTTGTCTTCAGGCTCTAAAAACAAAGCTATCAATCTCAACGAGGCGGGCACGGTGCTCGTCGCACAGAACACCGCAGATGGACGACAGCAGTTCATGACCTGGCTGCCCTCGCCGCTGCCCATTCCCATCATCGCGATCATTCTTTTCCCAAGTGGAAGCGTATGGGGCCAGGCCGGGGCGATTGCCAATGGCAATGTCGTGGGTTTGAACATCCTCACCAGCGACCAATACTCACAGGCGTGCACCTGGACGCAAACAGCCGGGACCGTATGCCTGCCGTCGATTGGCGGCGGCAAAAACAGCGAGGTGACGGTCATGTCCAAAAACGGAGCGTATATGGCGGGTGTTGTCATGGACGCCACGCAAACCGCTGTTTCGGTAACGACCCCGCTCCCTTGAAACGAAGGAGTTATGCGCATGAAATGCACAATGCTCGTCAGGACATTCCTGTGTATATGGGCCGTCAGCCAAGCCACGATGCCGACGTCCGCCGATGCCGGAACTTGGAAAAACGGTACGTTTTACCCAGGGGGCTCATGGTATTTGGATCGAAGCAATCCGAAGGCAACGGGAGACTCGAATCCAGGGCGGGGCAATTCGGTCAAGGAGCGCAACGCACCTGACGCTGCCACCTGTAGAGGCGGCTTCCGAATGGGACGCGAAAACCCTCGAGATCCCATCACAAAAATTTATTGCTGAGTCATTAACCGAAGCCCCATCAGGACCAGCCTGATCCCGATCTAAAAACACCGCAAAACAAATGTGGGAGCGGGCTTGCCCGCGATGACGGAGTGTCAGTCAATGCATCGTTGACTGACCTACCGCTATCGCGGGCAAGCCCGCTCCCACATGGGGTCCGTGCAAGCCTGAATTAATTCACGGTGAGAATCGGGCTACCCAACCGCTCCAACAACGTCGCCTGCGCACTGCGCGGGTTCTGGTTGCCGGTTGGCGTGTTGCGCACGTAGCGGCCGTCCGATTGCAGGCTCCAGCTGTGGGTGTTGTCGGTGAGGTAGCTTTCCAGCTCCTTCTTGACGCGCATGATCAGCTTCTTGCCTTCCACCGGGAAGCAGGTCTCCACACGCTTGTCGAGGTTGCGCTCCATCCAGTCGGCGCTGGAGAGGAACATCTGCTCTTCGCCACCATTGAGGAAGTAGAACACCCGCGTGTGCTCCAGGAAGCGGCCGATGATCGAACGCACATGGATGTTATGCGACACGCCGACAATGCCCGGGCGCAGGCAGCACATGCCACGCACCACCAGGTCGATGCGCACGCCGGACTGGCTGGCCTTGTACAGCGCGCGGATGATCTTCGGATCGGTCAGCGAGTTGAACTTGGCGATGATGTGCGCCGGTTTGCCGTCGAGGGCGAACTGGGTCTCGCGGGCAATCATGTCGAGCATGCCCTTCTTGAGGGTGAACGGCGCGTGCAGCAGCTTCTTCATGCGCAGGGTCTTGCCCATGCCGATCAACTGGCTGAACAACTTGCCGACGTCTTCGCACAAGGCATCGTCGGACGTCAGCAGGCTGTAGTCGGTGTAGAGCTTGGCGTTGCCGGCGTGGTAGTTGCCGGTGCCCAAGTGGGCGTAGCGCACGATCTCACCGGCTTCGCGGCGCAGGATCAGCATCATCTTGGCGTGGGTCTTGAAGCCGACCACGCCGTAGATCACCACCGCGCCCGCCGCTTGCAGGCGGCTGGCCAGTTGCAGGTTGGACTCTTCGTCGAAGCGCGCGCGCAGCTCGATCACGGCGGTGACTTCCTTGCCGTTACGCGCGGCATCCACCAACGCATCGACGATTTCCGAGTTGGCGCCGGAGCGGTAAAGCGTTTGGCGCACGGCCAATACATGCGGGTCCTTGGCGGCCTGGCGCAGCAGGTCGACCACCGGGGTGAAGGACTCGAACGGGTGCAACAGCAGGATGTCCTGCTTGCTCACCACGCTGAAGATGTTCTCGCTGTTTTGCAGCAACTTCGGGATCTGCGGGGTGAACGGCGTGTATTGCAGCTCCGGGTGGCTGTCCAGGCCAGTGATGCTGAACAGGCGCGTCAGGTTCACCGGGCCGTTGACTTGATACAGCTCGGACTCCGCCAGGTTGAACTGCTTGAGCAGGTAGTCCGACAGGTGTTTCGGGCAGGTATCTGCCACTTCCAGACGCACCGCGTCACCGTAGCGCCGCGAGAACAGCTCGCCGCGCAGGGCGCGGGCCAAGTCTTCGACGTCTTCGGAGTCCAGCGCCAGGTCGGCGTTTCGGGTCAGGCGGAACTGGTAGCAGCCTTTTACCTTCATGCCCTGGAACAGGTCATCGGCGTGGGCGTGGATCATCGACGAGAGGAATACATAGTTATCGCCAGCGCCCCCCACCTCTTCCGGTACCTTGATGATCCGTGGCAGCAAGCGCGGCGCCGGGATAATCGCCAAGCCGGAATCGCGGCCGAAGGCGTCGATGCCTTCCAGCTCGACGATAAAGTTCAGGCTCTTGTTCACCAGCAACGGGAACGGGTGCGTCGGGTCAAGGCCGATTGGGGTGATGATCGGCGAGATCTCGTCGCGGAAATAGCGGCGCACCCAGGTCTTGATCTTGGTGGTCCAGTGACGGCGACGGATGAAGCGGACCTGATGTTTTTCCAGTTCCGGCAGCAGGATGTCGTTGAGGATCGCGTACTGGCGGTCCACATGGCCGTGTACCAGCTCGCTGATGCGTGCCAGGGCTTGATGGGGTTGCAGGCCATCGGCACCGGCTTGTTCACGGGCGAAGGTGATCTGTTTTTTGAGGCCGGCGACGCGGATCTCGAAGAACTCGTCCAGGTTGCTGGAGAAGATCAGCAGGAACTTCAGCCGCTCCAGCAACGGGTAGGACTCATCCAGCGCCTGTTCCAGCACGCGGATGTTGAATTGCAGTTGTGACAGCTCGCGGTGGATGTACAGGCTGCTGTCATCCAGGTTGGTCACCGCGACCACCGGCGCCGGCGCTGGCACTTCGGCCACCACGGCAGGCGGTGCCGGTTCCAGCTCGGGCGGGGTCTCAGTGACCTGTTCAACCACCGGGTGAGCGTCTTTTACGGCAACTTCTGTGAGTCCTTCGGTATTCATCGAGTGTTCCTGTGAGGGCTATTGTTGCTCTCTAAGCAATTGGGCAGCGCGGGCGGCGAAGTAAGTCAGAATGCCATCAGCGCCGGCACGTTTAAAGGCAGTCAGGGATTCAAGGATCACCCCTTCACTCAACCAACCATTCTGGATCGCGGCCATGTGCATGGCGTATTCACCGCTGACCTGATAGACAAAGGTCGGCACTTTGAATTCCTCTTTGACCCGGTAAAGGATGTCCAGGTACGGCATCCCGGGCTTGACCATCACCATATCGGCGCCTTCGGCCAGGTCGGCCGCCACTTCGTGCAGGGCTTCGTGGCTGTTGGCCGGGTCCATCTGGTACGAGGCCTTGTTGGCCTTGCCCAGGTTCAGCGCCGAACCCACCGCATCGCGGAACGGGCCGTAATAGGCGCTGGCGTACTTGGCCGAGTAGGCCATGATCCGCACATTGACGTGGCCGGCCAGCTCCAGGGCTTCACGAATCGCCTGGATGCGCCCGTCCATCATGTCCGACGGTGCAACCACCTGGGCACCCGCCGCTGCGTGGGACAAAGCTTGCTTGACCAGCGCATCGACGGTGATGTCGTTCTGAACATAGCCGTCTCTGTCAAGAATGCCATCCTGGCCGTGGGTGGTGAACGGATCAAGGGCAACGTCGGTGATGACGCCCAGCTCCGAGAAACGCTCGCGCAGGGCGCGGGTGGCGCGCTGGGCGATGCCTTCCGGGTTCCAGGCTTCGGCGGCGTCGAGGGACTTGAGTTCAGGCGGGGTGACCGGGAACAGCGCCAGCGCCGGAATGCCCAACTCGACCCAGCCTGCCGCTTCGATCAACAGTTGATCGATGGTCAAGCGCTCTACACCCGGCATCGAGGCCACTGCTTCCCGGCGATTTTCGCCGTCGAGCACAAACACCGGCAGGATCAGATCATTCGTCGTCAGCACGTTTTCACGGACCAGGCGGCGAGAAAAATCATCACGGCGATTGCGACGCAGACGGGTAGCGGGGAACAGGCGATTGGCAGGGGTAAAGCTCACGACAGACTCCTGAGCCCGCGTTTACGGGCGAGCGTTGCAGTTATAAGCGGGCATTATGACGAATGAATGACAGTTGTGCTTATCGGTGCGACCTGTAGCCGCATTCGCAGTTTATGTAGGAATTGTTCACTTCGTGACACATCTCGATACTTTCACGAATGTTCACGAAGGCGTAGGCTGCGCGTTCATTTCGCCAGCACCCCCAGACCATGCTTCAACAATTTCTGCATGACTTCGGCTACTTTGCGCTCTTCCTGGGCACCTTCTTTGAAGGCGAGACCATCCTGGTTCTCGCAGGCTTCCTGGCGTTCCGTGGGTACATGGATATCAACCTGGTGGTGGTCGTGGCCTTTTTTGGCAGCTACGCCGGCGACCAGCTTTGGTATTACATGGGCCGCAAACACGGGCGCAAATTGTTGGCACGCAAGCCCCGCTGGCAACTGATGGGCGACAAGGCCCTGGGGCATATCCGCAAGCATCCGGATCTCTGGGTGTTGAGCTTCCGCTTCGTTTACGGATTGCGCACGGTCATGCCGGTCGCGATTGGCCTTTCCGGCTATCCACCCTTGCGCTACCTGATTCTCAACGGGATTGGTGCGGCGATCTGGGCTGCTGCGCTGGGGGCTGCGGCCTACCACTTCGGCGCGGTGCTGGAAGGCATGCTGGGCAGCGTCAAGAAGTACGAGCTGTGGGTGCTCGGCGCCTTGCTGGTACTGGGCTTTGGTCTGTGGCTGCGCCGCCGCATCAAGAACGCCCGCATCGCCCGCGAGGCGTGTGCCGACGCCAAGGCCCGGCTCGCCGCCGAGCCGGCCCCGGTCGAAACGACTAAGACGCCAGTCGAGTAAGCCGGTCTCTGCAACAGTAGAGGCCGATCACGCTGAGCAGGCTGTAGCTCAGCAGGCCCAGCCAGCCCAGGTTGCTGGCCGGCCACAACCCCACCTGCGGCGCCAGCCACACCAGCGGCACGTTCAGCGTCAGCCGCGCCAGTTCGGCCTTCAGCGCCCACGGGCGGTTCTCCAGGGCCACACCCAGGGTAAACAAGCCCAGCGCCATCGCACTCCAACCCAGGATCAGCGCGGCCGTGGGCAAACCCTCGCCGAAATTCATCAGGTAGCTGCCAAAGCCCACATACGCGGCAAATTGCAGGGCGATGTACACCTGCTGGCGCACGTCCAGCGCCACCTCGAACTTACGGAACTGACTCAAGTCGTGCTTGGCCAACGGGTACTTGGCCTTCACATCCGCGGGGCGCCAGCCGGTGCGCATGAACCAGATGCGCAGCTTGTCCCACCAACGCTCGGTGCGCCGCGCATCGCTCCACAGCTGTGCATAAAACTGCAGGTTGGCCCACAGCGGGTTCCAGCTGGCCAGGGGCGTGGTCACACCGAAAATCACCGGTTCGTTGTCGTCTTCTTCCTGGAAGGTGCCGAACAGCCGGTCCCAAATAATGAACACCCCGCCGTAGTTGCGATCCATGTAGAGAGCGTTCTGTGCATGGTGCGCCCGATGATTGGACGGCGTGACGAAGAACCACTCGTACCAGCCCAGCTTTGGCACGTGACGCGTGTGTACCCAGAATTGGTACAGCAGATTGAGGGAAGCCACGCTGATAAACACCACCAGCGGCACGCCGACCACGGCCAGCGGCAGGTAGAAGATCCAGCTCAACAGGAAGCCGGTGCTGGTCTGGCGCAGGGCGGTGCTGAGGTTGTAGTCCTCACTCTGGTGATGCACCGAGTGCGCGGCCCAGAGGATATTGCGCTCATGCCCCATGCGGTGCAGCCAGTAGTAGCAGAAGTCGTAGAAGACAAAGGCGAACACCCAGGTCCAGGGGTTCTGGGCGGGCAATTCAAACAGCGCCAGGTGCTTGAGGGCGAAGGCGTAGGTCAACAGGCCCACACCCTTGGTCAACAACCCCGTGGTGGTGGACAGCACACCGGTGCTAAGGCTGTTGATGGCATCCGCCACCCGATAGTTGCGCTCGCCACGCCAGCGGTCGGCGAGCAGCTCCACCACGATCAAGGCGATGAAAAACGGTACCGCGTAAGGCACGAAGTCCATGGGCTAGTCCGGTCTATTTTTGTTACATCTAGAGTAGGTGTAGCGGCGCAAGAGCCCATTGGCAACAGGTGACAAATTAGTAGACATTTAACGCCATGAACCCAGGAGAAATGCCCATGAGCAAAAAGATTGCAGTGATCCTTTCCGGCTGTGGCGTGTACGACGGCGCAGAG
Organism: Pseudomonas sp. Marseille-Q1929; assembly: GCF_017316265.1. Classification (NCBI taxonomy): domain Bacteria; kingdom Pseudomonadati; phylum Pseudomonadota; class Gammaproteobacteria; order Pseudomonadales; family Pseudomonadaceae; genus Pseudomonas; species Pseudomonas sp. Marseille-Q1929. The sequence continues at coordinate 304,853 of NZ_JAFLWU010000002.1, read as the reverse complement.
ATCCACGAAAGCGTGATCACCCTGCTGCGCCTGGACCAGCGCGGCGCTCAGGTCCAATGCTTTGCCCCCGACATTGCGCAACTGCACGTGATCAACCACCTCACCGGCGAGGAGATGCCCGAGACGCGCAACGTGCTGGTGGAATCGGCGCGCATCGCCCGTGGCGAGGTGAAGGACATTGGCGAAGCCAACGCCGACGACTTCGATGCGCTGATCGTGCCAGGCGGGTTTGGGGCGGCGAAGAACCTGTCCAACTTTGCCGTGGAAGGCGCGGGGTGCAGCGTCAACCCGCAGGTATTGGCGTTGGCCGAAGCCTTTGCCGAAGCGGGCAAGCCGGTGGGGCTGATCTGCATCTCCCCGGCCCTGGCGGCAAAGATCTACGGCCCCGGCGTGACCTGCACCATCGGCAACTGCGCCGACACGGCGGCGGCGCTGGACAAGATGGGCGCCACCCACCAGGAATGCGCGGTGGACGATATCGTTGAAGACAAGGCGCGCAAGCTGGTGAGCACGCCGGCCTATATGGTGGGCAAGAGCATCAGCGAGGTGGCGTCAGGCATCAACAAGCTGGTGGATCGGGTGCTGGAGCTGACCCACGAGAACGACTAACCGGCCCGCATCAACCGGGTCAGGATGCGGTCCAGGGCATTGGCAAACGCCTGCTTGTCCTTCTCGCCATGGGGCGGTGGCCCGCCGCCCATCTGGCCCTGTTCGCGCAGATCGGTGAACAGGTTGCGCACCGCCAGGCGTTCGCTCATGTTCGCCGGGCTGAACTCCTTGCCCCGTGGGTCGAGGGCGGTGACGCCCTTCTTCACCAGGCGATCCGCCAGCGGCACATCGCTGCAAATCACCAACTCACCGGGCACGGCGTGCTCCACCAGGTAGTCATCCGCCGCATCCGGGCCGCTGGGCACCACGATCAGCTTTACGCATGAAAAGCTCGGCTTGATCTGGCTCTGCCCGGCCACCAGCACCACTTCAAACTGGCGCTTGAGGGCGAACCTGACCACCTGGTCCTTGGCTGCCCGAGGGCAGGCGTCGGCATCGATCCATACGCGCATAAACACTCCTCATATCCACAACACAGTTCAAAATGTGGGAGCGGGCTTGCTCGCGAAAGCGGTGGATCAGACAAAACATCTGTGACTGACAGACTGCATTCGCGAGCAAGCCCGCTCCCACACTAACTGTGCCCACTCAAGACTTAAGCAGTGGCGCGACGCTTCTCCGCCAACCGACTGCGGCCATACAACACCACAATCGCCAGAATCGCCACCGCCTGCGCACTCAACGAGTACGCATCGGCATGAATCCCCAGCCAATCGAAGTCAAAGAACGCCACCGGCCGTGTGCCGAAGATCCCGGCTTCCTGCAATGCCTTCACACCATGCCCGGCAAACACCACCGACAACGCGCACAACAGCGCAGCATTGATGCCAAAGAACAGCGCCAGCGGCAGCTTCGCCGAGCCGCGCAGGATCACCCACGCCAGGCCCACCAACAACACCAGCGCGGTCGCACCACCGGCCAACACCGCGTTGTGCCCGGCCGGGCCGGCTTGCAGCCACAGGGTTTCGTAGAACAGGATCACTTCGAACAACTCGCGGTACACCGAGAAGAACGCCAGCATCGCAAAACCGAAACGCCCACCACCGCCCACCAGGCTGCTCTTGATGTAGTCCTGCCACGCGGCAGCATGGCGGCGGTCGTGCATCCACACGCCGAGCCACAGCACCATCACGCTGGCAAACAGCGCCGTGCAGCCTTCCAGCAGTTCGCGCTGGGCGCCGCTGACATCAATCACATACGCCGCCAGCGCCCAGGTGGCCAAGCCCGCCAGCAGCGCCAGGCCCCAGCCGACGTTCACACTGCGCACCGCCGACTGCTGGCCGGTGTTGCGCAGGAACGCGAGGATCGCCGCCAGCACCAGGATCGCTTCCAGGCCTTCGCGCAGCAGGATCAGCAAACCGGAGATGTAACTCAGCGACCAGCTCAGGCCGTCGCTGCCCAGCAGGCCAGCGGATTCGGTCAGCTTGCCCTTGGCCACATCCAGGCGCTGCTGCACTTGCTCGATCGGCAGCCCGTCCTGCAACGACTGCCGATAGGCCATCAGGGCTTTCTCGGTGTCCTTGCGCACGTTGGCGTCAACGTTATCCAGCGAGCTTTCCACCAGCTCGAAGCCTTCCAGGTAGGCGGCGACGGATAAGTCGTAGGCCTGCTCGTGATCGCCGTTGCGGAACGCCGCGAGGCTCTTGTCCAGGGTGCTCGCGGTGTAGTCGAGCAACTGCGCCGGGCCACGCTTGACCTGCGGCGGTTGCGCGCGCTGGGCGCGGAAGGTCGCGGCGGCGGCTGGGCCGCTGGCCGCCAACACTTCGTTCGGGGTCTGGCGGGCCAGGTCGGCGAGGTTGAACGGCTGCTCGCTCTTGGCCGCCGCCGGGTCGGCGGTGAAGCCGGCGATGTAGGTGGCCAGGTCCCAGCGCTGACGGTCGTCCAGTTGGTCGGCGAAGGACGGCATGTCGGTGCCTTCGACGCCCAGGCCGAGGGTGTTGTAGATCGCATAGAGGCTCAGGCGATCCAGGCGCGTGGCGTCCGTCAGGTTGGCGGGCGGCGGCGTCATGCCGGTGCCCGCAGGGCCATCACCGGCGCCGGCAGCGCCGTGGCACACCGAGCACTGCTGGGCGTAGAGCGGCGCGCCGCGTACTGGGTCGGGAGTGATCGCCGGGGCCTGGCTGACTTCATAAGCCACCGCCAGCTTGGCGCCCAACTGCCGGGCCTGGCGGGCGACAGTCGCGCCCTCCGCATGGGCAGTGACTGCCGCCAGCAATTCATCGACGCCTTGGATCAACTCGGCACGCTCGGGCTTGGCCGGCAAATCCGCCACCAAACCCTGCAACACCCCAAGAAACTCCAACTGCTCGCGGTACTCGGAGTCATCGACAACCTTGCCCGCCTCCACCGTCGGCGGGTAGTCGGCGCCAATGTAGTCCAACAAATGCAGGGCTTGCGGCGCGCCCTCGGTCGTCGCGGCCAGCAGATGGAAGCTGCACGACATCAACGCCGGCAGCATCAGCCAGGCGAGAAAACGGAAGAGGGCAGTCATGAATGAATCTCAAAGGGAAATACGAAGTAACATATTGTTTAACGTTAAGCGCTTTGACTCAAGGCGTTAGTGATTCGATGCAGGGAATAGCGTCGAATCAGTGATGGCGCCCTCCTCTATCCTCCAGGCAAAAAGCCATTGTTTTGCCAGCAACGGCGCCTATAATGCCGCGCCCTGTTATCGCGAAAGGGTCTTTATTTCCTCGTTTTAATGAGGAATTGGCACATCAGCTGGTTACGTTCAGGGAAGAAGTCTGCATGGCATTTCGCGCCGTTACCCCGCTTGCGCTCGCGGCGGTCACCTTGCTGTCGGGTTGCTCGATGTTTCGCAGCTACGACACCGAGCTGCAAGCCACCAACCAGCAGTTGGTCAGCGGCAATGTCGAGGGCGCACTGACCCTGCTGGAGAAAAACAACAGCGGCGAAGACAAGGACCTGCTGTATTTCTTCGAAAAGGGCGAATTGCTGCGGGCCAAGGGCGACCTCAGCGGCAGCCAGACCGCCTGGCGCAGCGCCGACCTGCAAGTCTACAAGTGGGAAGAGTCGGTCAAGTTCGACAGCGAACGCTACCTCGCCCAGTTTGGCAGTTTCCTCGCCAACGATAAGGTGCGGCGCTACGAAGGCTATGACTACGAAAAAGTCATGCTGACCACGCAGATGGCCCTGAACCTGCTGGCCCTCAACGACTTCGACGGCGCCCGCACCGAGATCAAGAAGACCCACGAACGCGAAGCGGTAATCGCCGACCTGCGCGACAAGGAATACCTCAAGCGCGAGAACGAAGCCGAACGCCAAGGCGTGACGACACAGTTCAAGGACCTGCGTGGCTACCCCGTGGAAGCCCTCGACGCGCCGGAAGTGGTCGGCCTGAAGAACAGCTACCAAAGCGCGTTCAGCCATTACCTCGCCGGTTTCGTCTACGAAGCCCTTGGCGAAAAAGACCTGGCCGCCCCCGGCTATCGCAAGGCCGCCGAGCTGCGCCCCAACACGCCGTTGCTGGAACAAGCCCTGCTCGACCTCGACAAAAGCAGCCTCGGCGCCGATGAAACCGACGTACTGATCGTGGTGCAAAGCGGCCTGGCGCCGGCGCGTGATTCGATCCGCCTGCCGCTGCCGATCCCGATCGACGGCCATCTGGTGATCACCCCGCTGTCGTTCCCGGTGATCAAGGCCGACACCTCCACCGCGCACTTCGCGCAGATCGGCGTCGACGGCCAGCAACAGAACCTCACCGCACTCAACAGCACCACCGCCATGTCGCGCCGCGCCCTGCGTGATGACATGCCAGGGATCATCCTGCGCACCACCGTGCGCGCCGTGACCCGTGGCGTGACGCAAAACAACCTGAACAAGACCAACCCCATGGCCGGGCTGGTGCTGGGCATCGCCTCGGCCGTCACCGAAGGCGCCGACACACGCACCTGGCGCACCCTGCCGGACCTGACCCAAGTCTCGCGCCTGCGCCTCAAGCACGGCGAGCACCAGGTCAGTCTGCCCAACGCCCTGGGCGGCACGCGGGTCACCGTCAAGGCCGACCAGCGCTACCAAGTAATCACCCTGCGCGTGGTCGGCAACCAGGTGTTCGCCGGCGGCCTGGCGGCCCACGTGGTGCCGAGCCCGGCCACCCAGGCCATCGCCCTCAAACAACCTTAAGGAGCACGTTATGCGTCATTTCATCCTCGGCGCCCTGGCGCTGGTCCTGCTGGCCGGCTGCGCCACCCCGCCGCCACCGGAACCTGGCAGCGCGGCGAGCAAGATCGTGGTGATGGGCAAGTTCAAGGGCATCGCCGTCGGCGCCATCCGTGTGGCGCGGGAGAACGGCTTCCTCACCGCCAAGGTGCAGCTGAGCAATATCACCAGCAGCAACCAGACGATGTATTACCGCTTCGCCTGGCTGGGTGCCGACGGCTTCCCGGTGGGCGACGAAGACACCTGGAAAGTGCTGAACCTGTACGCCAACCAGGCGACCTTCCTGCCGGCCATTGCCAATTTGCCTCAAGCCGCGGACTTCCGCCTTGAAGTGAAGACGCCTTGACGCCCACCCCTATTCAGCTCTGGAGAGATTTCCCCATGTTTGCACGCTTCTCGATCCTTGCCGTAGTTGCCGTACTGGCCAGCGGTTGCTCCAACACCTCGCCGGTACTGGGCAGCAAGAACATCAGCTACGGCGACACCAAGGCCGTGGAAACCGTGACCAACGAGTTCGGCTCCACCGACCTGCAGATGATCGCCGAAACCATGACCCGCTCCCTCGCCCAATCCGGCATCCTGCAAGGCCGCCCGGTGGTGCAGGTGTATGACGTGAAGAACAAGACCAGCGAGTACATCGACACCCGCGAGATCACCACGTCGATCAAGACCCAGCTGATGAAGACCGGCACCGCACGCTTCGCCAGCGACAACACCGACATGCAAAGCCAGGTCGACCAGCTCAAGCTGCAAAACCAGAGCGGCCTGTACAAGAAGTCCACGGTGAGCAAGACCGGCAACATGGTCGCCGCCAAGTACCGCCTGGAAGGCTCCATCAGTTCCATCGTGAAGCGCAGCTCGGACTACAAGGACGTGTTCTACAAGTTCAGCCTGCAACTGGTGGACGTGGAAAGCGGCCTGGCCGAGTGGATGGACGAAAAAGAAATCCGCAAGACCACGGAGCGCTAAGCCATGCGTACTTGGATCGGCATGATCGGCCTGCTGTGCGCCTTTGGCGCCTCGGCCGCACCGAAAATCGCGGTGACCGACCTGGCCTATCAGGCGCGGGTCGAGGAATACATCCACGCGGTCTCGGCCAGCAACAACTTCCAGGCCAGCGGCTACCACGCCAGTGGCGCGTCCAGCTACGCCGAGTTCGAGAGCCGCTCCAGCTACATCGAGCAGCTTGAGTTGCGCAAATTCAGCGGTGACATCAAGGGCGAGATCCTCAAGTCGCGCCAGTTCCAGCTGGTGCAGGGCACGCCGTACACCGCCGACGCCAAGGGTGACGTGTATGACGTGATCAAGCGCATCAAGGCCGGTAACTTCAAGGGCGCGGACTACGTGCTGTTCGGCACCCTGTCCGACATCGACTTCACCCAGGACCTCAACGCCATCGACCGCACCAACAGCTACTCGGCAGTGCTGAGCCTGACGTTGGTGGCGGATTTCAGCCTGATCAACACGCGCACCTTCGAGATCACCTCGGCGTTTACCGCCATGGGCGAAGGGCAAGACACCAAGCTGGTGAACAGCCGCGACGTACGCGTGAACCTGAACCGGCCACGGGTGGTGAAGGACGTGTCGAAAACGTTGGGGGAGGATGTGGTGCGGCAGCTGGCGGAGCAGTTGGGTGGCGGGTATCAAGAACCCGGCCAACCCGTGTTGCGCAATAACTTGCCGAGGGATGAAGCGCCGAAGATCCTGCGCTGATCCTCGATTTCACAAACACCAAAAAACCAATGTGGGAGCTGGCTTGCCTGCGATGCAGACACCTCGGTACATCAGGGACACCGAGGTGATGCTATCGCAGGCAAGCCAGCTCCCACAGTTTTGATCCGGTTTCGTCAGTTATGCAGTGGCGCGGTGCAGGCTGGCGAGGAAGCCAGCGGCCCCCACGAACAACCCGGCAAACGTACGATTCATACGCTTCTGCTGCTTCGGCGTACGCAACAAGCGCAACACCTTCGACGCCAACCCCGTGTACCCGGCCATCACGATCATATCCACGCAGATCATCGTCGCGCCCAGGATCACGTACTGGATCACCAGCGGCGCCTGCGGGTTCACGAACTGCGGCAGCACCGCCAGCATGAACACCAAGGCCTTGGGGTTGCTCGCATTGACCAGGAAACCGCGGAACATCATCGCCATCGGTTTGCCGATCGGGCGCACGGCCGCGTCGTCGGACATGTCCATGGGCAAGGCGCGCCATTGCTTGATGGCCAGGTAAACCAGGTACGCCACGCCAAACCATTTGATCGCATAGAACGCGGTAGACGACGTCGCCAGAATCGCACCCAGGCCGCCGGCGACCACGGCAATCTGCATCGCCAGGCCGATTTGCAGGCCAATGGCGTTCCAGTAACCGCGCGCAAAACCGTATTGCAGGCCGCTGGACATCGAGGCGATGGCGCCTGCACCAGGGGACAGGGAGATGACCCAACTGGCCACGAAAAAGGCCAGCCATGTATCGAGTGCCATTACACACCTCGTTTCAAATTCGTCGTGAGCGTTAAGCTAACTCCGAGCACCGAGGCCTGGCTATAGAATTTTTACGCGGGGCTGATCCAGCGGCGCACCGAGCGTTGGAAGAACAGGCTGTTGGGCACCTGCACCATCGCGCTGTCGGTACCGGCTTCGGCCACTTCGATCAGCGTGGTGTACAGCAGGTTGATCGCCACCACCCGGCCTTTCACGCCCGGTTTGTCCACGGTGTCCACCAGTTCGACGATGTCGCCGATGCGAAACGGCCCGACGGTAAAGATCAGGATCGCGCACAGCAGGTTGGACAGCACCGACCACATGGCAAAAAACGCCACGGCCGCGACGGCGACAAAGCCCGACAGCGCGGTCCACAGCACCGTGGCGGACACGCCCACACGCTCCAGCACAAAGATCAGCGCGCTGCCCATGATCAACCAGCGCAAGCCACCGCGCAGCGGCATCAGCAGTTGCGGCGGGAACGGGTAGCGCTCGCCCAGGCGCGTCAGGCCCTTGGCGACAAAACGCTGCGCCAGGTAGCCGGCCAGCAGGATCAGCAGGATCAGCAGGATCTGCACGCCGATCCAGATCGGCTCGACCCACTGCGGCGGCAGCGGCAACTGCAAGGCTTCCATCAGGACAGCGCCTCCAGCTCCGCTTGCAGGGTTTCGAGCAACTCGAGGGCTTCCATCCAGGTTTCCTCCAATTGCCCTTCACGCACCTTGAGCTTGGCCTGTTCGGCCAGCAGGTCGCGCAGTTCATCCTTGCGCGCGGCTTCGTACACGGCGCTGTCACCCAGGCTGGCTTCGATCTTGGCCAGGCGCTCGTGCACCTTGCCCAGTTCGGCTTCCAGCTTGTCGGCTTCACGCTTGTGCGGCGCAAGTTGTTGGCGCAAGGCAGCAGCGGCCTGGCGCTGGGCTTTCTTGTCGGTCTTGTCCGGGTTGACCGGCGTGTTGCTGACCGGTGCGTTGCGCAGGCGGTAATCCGTCAGCCAGCGTGCGTAGTCGTCGAGGTCGCCGTCGAATTCTTCGACTTTGCCGTCGGCCACCAGCAGGAAGTTGTCGGTGGTGCTCTTGAGCAAGTGGCGATCGTGAGACACCACCAGTACCGCACCGCTGAACTCCTGCAAGGCCATGGTCAGCGCCAGGCGCATTTCCAGGTCCAAGTGGTTGGTCGGTTCGTCGAGCAGCAACAGGTTCGGCCGGTCCCAGGCGATCAACGCCAGGGCCAGGCGGGCTTTTTCGCCGCCGGAGAAATTCAGCACCGGCTCATCGATGCGCGCGCCACGGAAGTCGAACCCGCCGAGGAAGTCGCGCAGCACCTGTTCGCGCTCGGTCGGCGCCAGGCGTTGCAGGTGCAACAGCGGGCTGGCCTTGGCGTCGAGGGAGTCCAACTGATGCTGGGCGAAGTAGCCCACCACCAGGTTCTCGCCACGGGTCAGGCGACCGGCCAGGGGTTGCAGCTCGCCGGACAGGTTCTTGATCAGCGTGGACTTGCCCGCGCCGTTAGGCCCGAGCAGGCCGATGCGCGCACCCGGCGTGAGTTGCAGCTTCACTTTTTCCAGGATGGTTTTTTCGCCATAACCCAGGCGCGCATCCGAGAGGTCCAGCAACGGGCTGGAGATTTTCACCGACTCGCGGAACACAAAGTCGAACGGCGAATCGACGTGGGCCGCCGACAGTTCTTCCATGCGCTCCAGGGCCTTGATCCGGCTCTGGGCCTGGCGGGCCTTGGTGGCCTGGGCCTTGAACCGGGCGATGTAGCTTTCCATGTGCGCACGTTGCGCCTGCTGCTTCTCGAACGCCTGCTGCTGTTGGGCCAGGCGTTCGGCACGGGCGCGCTCGAATGCGGTGTAGCCGCCACGGTAGAGGGTGATTTTCTTCTGTTCGACGTGGGCAATGTTGTCGACCACGGCGTCGAGGAAATCCCGGTCGTGGGAAATCAGCAGCAAGGTGCCCTGGTAGCTCTTGAGGAAGTCCTCCAGCCACAGGATCGCATCGAGGTCCAAGTGGTTGGTCGGTTCGTCGAGCAGCAGCAGGTCGGACGGGCACATCAGCGCCTGGGCCAGGTTCAGGCGCATGCGCCAGCCGCCGGAGAAATCGGCGACCGGGCGGTCCATTTGCTCGTTGGTGAAGCCCAGGCCGGCGAGCATCTTGCGCGCACGGGCGTCGGCGGTGTAGCCGTCGGCACTGTCGAGTTCCGAATGCAGGCGCGCCTGGGCGGCGCCGTCCTGGGCTTTCTCGGCCTCGGCGAGGTCGTGTTGCACCTGGCGCAGGCGCAGGTCGCCATCGAGCACGTAGTCGATCGCGATGCGGTCCAGGGTGTCGATCTCCTGGCGCATATGGGCGATGCGCCAGTCGGCGGGCAGCAAGCAGTCCCCGGAATCCGGGGTCAGCTCACCCAGCAACAGGGCGAACAACGTGGATTTGCCGGCGCCGTTGGCACCGATCAGGCCGGCTTTGTGACCGGCGTGCAGGGTCAGCTCGGCGTCTTCAAGAAGACGTTGCGGGCCACGCTGTAATGTTAGGCTTTGAAGTCGGATCATAATGGCGGCGGAGTCTACCAGCTTCGTTGGCCGCTGGCTTGGGTGTGAATATGTGCGCTGACCTGTGGAGCTTTGCCCTTTCGACTTACGCCCGGCCGGGCGTCGAAGCCGCTTGCCTGCGCTTGCAGGCACAAGGCGCGGATGTGTGCCTGTTGCTCTGTGGTGCCTGGCTGGAGCAGCGCGGTGTAGCGGCTGCGCCTGAGCGCGTGCAGGCCCTGCAACAACTGGCTCGCCCATGGCGCACGCAGGTGATCGAACCGTTACGACAGGTGCGGGTGCAATGGCGCGCCATGGCGCAGCAGGATCAGCCATTGGCGGCGCTGCGCGAACGGATCAAGGTGTTGGAATTGGAGGCCGAGCGGGAACTGCTGACACGCCTGGAAGCGTTGGCGCAGGCATGGCCGATAGGGGAAGGTCAACAACAGTGGCTGGAAGGACTGGCGGCTGAGGATGCCGCCAACCTTGACCATGACGCGCTGCAGCAGCTGCGCGTCATGGCCACCGGCACTTAGGAAGCGCTGGTTGGGGTGGTGCTTGGCGCTACCGGTGCAGGCGTGCTGCTAGCCGATGCGGTTGGAGCGGTGGCCGCGGTAGCAGCAGGTGCAGCTGGCTTGGCCGGTGCTGGTTTGGCAGCGGCGGGCTTTGCAACAGCGGGTTTGGCGGCTGGTTTGGCAACTGGCTTGGCAGCTGGTTTTGCAGCAGCAGGTTTGGCAGCTGGCTTAGCGGCTGGTTTGGCAGCAGCGGCTTTGGCAACTGGCTTGGCAGCTGGTTTGGCAGCAGCGGTTTTAGCGACTGGCTTGGCAGCTGGTTTTGCAGCAGCGGTTTTAGCGACTGGCTTCGCGGCTGGTTTCGCAGCAGCGGTTTTAGCGACTGGCTTCGCGGCTGGTTTCGCAGCAGCGGTTTTGGCAGCTGGCTTCGCGGCTGGTTTCGCAGCAGCGGTTTTGGCAGCTGGCTTAGCGGCTGGTTTCGCAGCAGCGGTTTTGGCAGCTGGCTTAGCGGCTGGTTTCGCAGCGGCGGTTTTGGCAGCTGGCTTGGCGGCTGGTTTTGCAGCAGCGGTTTTGGCAGCTGGCTTGGCGGCTGGTTTTGCAGCAGCAGTTTTGGCAACTGGCTTCGCGGCTGGTTTTGCAGCAGCGGTTTTGGCAGCTGGCTTGGCGGCTGGTTTTGCAGCAGCGGTTTTAGCAGCTGGCTTGGCAGCAGCTTTAGCGGGCGCCTTTGCCGCAACGGCTTTTGCAGGTGTGCGAGCACCCAAGACTTTCGCCACGGCTTCTTTCACACGACCAACGCCCTGGGCCAGTTTCAGGCTTTCTTGAGCGTCTTTTTTGAGTTGGGAAATGTAGCCGCGGGTTTCAGCCTGGCGATCCTTGAGGGCGTCCAGCAGGTCCTCGAGTTCTTTGACAGCGTCTTTGGCTTTGGCTTGTGCCTTGGCCTTGCCGGCAGTGGCGGCGTCTTGCAGTTTGGTGCGGGATTTGTGCAGCTTTTCTTGCGCTTTACCGCGTTGTTTTTCCAGCTTGGCGAGCAGTTTTTCTGCATCGGCCAGGGCTTGGGAACAAGCGCTTTCCAGATGTTCGAGCAAGCTGCCCGAAAGTTGTTGGAGTAAATGCAACGGGGTATTTACAGGCTTCTGTTTGGCCGACATGGTTTACCTCCTGGCTGACGTGGGTGCGGCTCATACTAGCCCTCTGCTCTTACCGCCGCTAGGGCATGTTGACAGTATCGTTTGCCTGGCGTTGCACGGTGCGAAAATTCTTATCGTTATAACGAAAATACGCGGCACTTTTTACCCGTTCACACTGGCATAATCCGTCGCACTTTCGGCGGGAGGATGCCCATGTCGCGTTACCTTTTTCTTGTGCTTGGCCTGGCGATTTCGGTGGCCCATGCGAGCGAACAATCGCCGCCCAAAACCACGGACCAGAACCAGCACGACCTCGCCTACAGCCTGGGCGCCAGCCTCGGTGAACGCTTGCGCCAGGAAGTCCCCGACCTGCAGATCCAGGCCTTGCTCGACGGGCTCAAGCAAGCCTATCAAGGCAAGCCGCTGGCGCTCGACAACGCGCGCATCGAACAGCTTCTCGCCCAGCACGAAACGCAAAACGAAGCCGATGCACAGGCACCGCAAAGTGAAAAAGCCCTCGCCGCAGAACAGCAGTTTCTAGCCAAGGAAAAAACCGCCAGCGGCGTGCGCGAATTGGCCAATGGCATCCTGCTTACAGAGCTGGCACCCGGCAGTGGCGCCAAGCCGCTGGCAACGGATGAGGTGCAAGTGAAGTATGTGGGGCGGCTGCCCGATGGGACGGTGTTCGATCAGAGCGCACAGCCCCAATGGTTTCGCCTGGACAGCGTGATCAGTGGCTGGACCAGCGCACTGCAACAGATGCCTACCGGCGCGAAATGGCGCTTGGTCATCCCGTCTGCCCAGGCCTATGGCGCCGACGGTGCCGGCGAGTTGATCGCGCCTTACACGCCGTTGGTCTTTGAGATCGAACTGCTCGCCACCCGCCATTGAGGCAATAAAAAACGGTGCACAATGTGCACCGTTTTTTTATCTCGCCATCCGGGATCAAGCCTGGGTAGCGGGTTCTTCCTTGTGGGCGTTGTGCAGCACTTCGATCAAGCAGTCTTCCAGCTCGAAACGCTCGTGAAGCAGGCCGCCCAACTCTTTGAATTTCTCGGCCACACAATTGCCGGCATCGCACAGGTCGGTGAACGCCAACAGCTTCTCGGTGATTGCATCGATGCGCGGGTAGATTGTGTCAGCGAGATCCAGACCACGCTGATCGTCGAAGGCTTCCGCCTCCTTGGTCAGTTGCTCGTAGACGCCGAAATGGCCGGCCGACACGTAGTCCACCAACACACCACAGAAGTCCTGCAACGGCTCGCGATTCTCAGCCAACGCCTCGGGCTTGGCGCCCAGCGCATCGAAGGCCCGAACCAGTTCATGACGTGCCTTCAACCAGCTGTCGATCAGCTTGTGCACCCCACCCCAGCGTTCCTGAGCATTCTGACAACTTTCCAGCATGATGATCTCTCTTCCCTATAGGGGCGCTGCCGCCTGGTGCCCGCGCAACACTTCAAGGATAAAGCCGCAGCCGGACAAGGCCACATCGGACAAACGGTTTCGATAACGCGTGCGGGCCAGATTATGCCCGCATGACTATGGCTTCAAGGTACGCAGGAGAGAAAGTTCATACAAGTGTTTAATCCCGTCCTACAACCACTGAACTGATTTAGGTGCTAGCCCTGCCGCAAATGCAGGCAGGACAACAGCCGCGAAAACGGTATGACACCCAGGATAAGCATCACGACGAAGAACAACAGGCTCCACTCCGGGAGGCTCAAATCGAACAGCGTCCAGTTGATCTCCACGCAATCGACCGTGCCATTGAAAATAGCCTGGACTGCCTGCCACATGGACAACTTCTCCAACATGTCCTGCAGGCTCGGCCAACACTCTGGAGACGCGCCCGACGGAATGCTTTGCAGCAACACCTGACGCGCAGCGGTGAAGGCCCCCAGCAAGGCGCAGCCCATGCCCGCCAACCCATACAGGCCAGCACCGGAGCGTCTGGGGTTATGGATGGCTGCGATCAAGTTGATCAGCATGAACGTGGCAAGAAACCCCCGCTGTACCTGGCACAGGAAGCAGGGGCGCAGCAGCGCACCATATTCCAGGTAAAAAGACACACCCAACGTCAGCGCGCCAGCGATGAACGCCAGGAAAAACAAGGTGCGTGAGGGGGCCAAAGACATTGCTTATCCGTACCGCAGAAGATAGGTCGTTACGGTAGAGGAAAGGCCTGACCCCTTTCAATACGCGCTAGAGCAGACGATTCCGCGAAAGCGTGAAGACATCCCGCCAGAGCGTGGAGGACATAACGTAGCGCTACGTAGGAGTTTGTTACGAATCCCGCTGCACCGAGGAATTACGCAGGCTTGAAGGGTTGGCTGTCAGAAGCATCTGCGCCAACCCTTACATCCTTTCCTACATCAGACCCGAGCAGGTACGGGCAGCGGCGAGGCCAGCAAGCGATTGTCCAAAAGGCCCAGGCCTTCCTGGAACAGCTGGTTGCTGCGCTCGGTGTCGCCCAGTTGGGCCAACAGGCGTGCGAGTTCGGCACAGGCTTCGGGATTGCGCTGCACTTGCAGGCTGCTTTCCAGATAGTCGCGCGCCTTGCCCCACAAGCTGTTTTGCAGGCACAAGCGGCCCAAGGTCAGCAGCAGGCTGGCATCGCCCGGATGGTCTTTGAGCCAGCCCTCGGCAAACTTCAGTTGCCGCGCCGGGTCGCTGCCACGCAGCAAGCCATAAAGCCGGATCAGGTGGCTGTCGTAACCGCGCTTGATCGCGCCGCGCAGCGCCTCTTCGGCCTTGGCGTCGGCGCCCAATTGGCGCAATTGCTCGGCATACGCCAGGACCAACTGCGGCTCTTGGCGCTGGGCGGAGGTCAATTGCTGCCAGGCCCGCTCAAGGGATTGCAAGCCAGCTTCGCCCTGCTCTTCACGCTGGGCCGCCAGGCTGAGGTTCTCACCCCAGGCGCGACGCTCCAGCTCGGCCAGTTCGGCGGCGGGCAGCACCTTGTCCTTGCGCAACTCGGGTAGCAGGCGGATCACCGACGACCAATCGCCACGCTGCTGGTGCAAGCGCTGCAACTGACGTAGCACCTGGGCGTTGTGCGGGTGACGTTCGTGCATGGCCTGCAAGGTGACGAGGGCGCCCTCGGTGTCGCCACGGTCCAGTTGCAATTGCGCATGGCTCAAGGCGACGGCCAGTTCGGCCTGGGGCTGGCGCTCCAGGGCGCGCTCCAGCAAGCCGTCGGCCTCTTCATAGCGGCCCTGCTCGTTGGCCGCACGCGCGGCACCCACGTAATAGAGCAATGGCTGGCGTTCCGCTTCGGCAGCACGGTGCAAGTGGCGCTCGGCACTGGCCCAACGGCCTTCGGCGAGGTCCATCTGGCCTTGCTCGATGGCGATCTGCACACGGCGGCTGCGGTTGCGGCGCGACCATGGGTTGACCACGCCACCGGAGGTGGTCACCAGGCTCAACAGCAGGCGCACCAGGTAGATCGCCAGGCCGATGGCAAACACCGCCACCAGGGTCGCCCACAGGCTCGATTCGTAATGCAGCACGTGGGGATAGGTAATCAACACGTAGCCGGTGTGTTTCGAGATGCCCACCGCCAGTGCCAGGGCGATTGCAATCGCCAGCACCAGGCCCACATAGAAACGCTTCATCGGCTTTACTCCTGGGTGGCCGGCTTGCCGGCCGACGCCTTGGCTTCGTCAGCAGACAAGTGGCGACGCTCAAGGTAAGCCTGCACCGCGGCCAGGCTCGCCGCCAGGTCGGGTGTCACCACCGACACGGCCTTGGGCTCAAGCTCGGCGATACGCGCCAGCATCGCTTTGCTTTGCGGGTTGTCCTGGTTGAAGTTGTCTTGCAGCACGCTGCGCGCCTCACCCAGCGAGCGGCTGTAGACCGCCGTCTCGCCGTTGAGCGCAGCCCATTGCGCCTGCTCCAGCGCCAGGCTCAGGGCCAGGCGCACCTGGTTCAAGCCTTGGCCGGCCAGCAATGGACGGATGTTGTCGTCAGGGTTGAAGTCGATGCGGAAGTAGCGCGAGATCTGCTCCCACCATTGGCTCCAGCGGCTTTCGGTATCCGTGGTCGGACGCCCTTGGGAGGCCGGCTCGGTGAGCTGGTATTCCGGTGCGATCGCGGCCAATTGCACCACTTGGTCGCGCAGTGCCGCCAGTTGCAGGTACAGCCCGGTGCGATCCGGCTGCTCGGTGCTGCGCAGTGCCGCAAGGCTCTTGGCCAGCTGTTCACGCGCGGCGTAGGAGCCCGGATCGCTCTGCTCGCGCAGGATCTCGTCGGCCCCCTGGACCAGCGACTGGGCA
Organism: Pseudomonas sp. Marseille-Q1929; assembly: GCF_017316265.1. Lineage (NCBI taxonomy): Bacteria > Pseudomonadati > Pseudomonadota > Gammaproteobacteria > Pseudomonadales > Pseudomonadaceae > Pseudomonas > Pseudomonas sp. Marseille-Q1929. Next base: position 289,147 of record NZ_JAFLWU010000002.1, on the reverse strand, counting down.
CTGTTGATGTCCTGCAAGGCCGACAAGCGCAAGCTGGCCAGGCGGATCAGGTGCTCGGCTTCTGCCAGGCGCCAATCCTGGCGGCTGGCGCCCAGGACGGTTTCCAGACGCTGGCTGAGGCGCTGCTGATCGCCCTGCAACTGGGCCACCAGGCGGCGCCGCTCTTCAAGCTCCTCGGCGCCGGGCAACTGCGCCAGGCGTGCGGCCAACTGTTGCTGGCTCTGCTTGAGGGATTGGGCCTGGTCATCCAGCGTGCGCACCTGGCTCAGCTGCTGCTGGCTGCTGGCTTGCAAGGCGCGGACCTGCCAGACGCCCCAGCCGCCGGCGGCAACGCCGGCAGCGCCAAGCAACAAGGCCACGACCGCCAGGCCATTGCCACGGCGTGGCGCGGTGGCCGCTGACTCAACCGGCGCATCAACTGCGGGTTGGGTTTCTTCTTTGGGCAAGGCTGTTTCGCTCACGTATCCGTCCTTTGCGTATCAGAGAGTGGTCGCGCGATGGCTGCGCAGTGCCACTAACAAAGCCGCGGCACTCGCACCGCGACAATCCACAACTTTTTCTGCGCCGGCAGCCCGCGCCATCTCATAGACTCGCGGGCTCGGCACGAACAACGGCAACTGTGCCAACGCTGGCCAATCGGTACCGGCCAGGGCTTGCAGGTGCAAAAAACCCTGCCCACTGCTGACCACCAGGCCGTTCAAGCGTTCCAACTGGATGCGTTGCATCAGCGTCCCGGCGGCATAGCTCGGCAGGAAGCGACGGTACAACTCCAAGTAGACGACACTAGCACCTTGCTCGCGCAAACGCTCAGCGAGCAACTCGCGACCGCCTTCGCCACGCAGGATCAGCACCCGGGCATCGGGCCGCGCAATAGCCTCGCGCAAGGCCGGCAGTGCAAGCAAGGCCTCACTGTCGTCGCCGGTTTCGGGATAGTGAACGTTGAGCCCGTGATCGGCCAGTACCTGGCCCGTAGCCGCGCCGACGCTGAACCACGGCAACTGCGGCCAGGCCTGGTCCAGCTGTTGCAACGCCAGGCGGGCGGCGGGCTTGCTGACCACGATCACCGCGCAAAAGCCGCCCAGGTCACGAAAGATGGCCTGCTGTTCGGGTGTGACGGGTAACGGCTCGATGTCCAGCAACGGCAGGCTGCTGCTGAAAATCCCGGCTGCCGACAACGACGCCGCCAAGGACAACGACTCCTCGGCAGGCCGCGTCAGCAGCACACGCCACTCGGTCACTGCGGGCCGGCCTCGCCGTAGACTTTTTCGAGGATGGCGCCGGCGCCTTTGTCCAGCAGCGCTTCGGCGACCTGAATACCCAGCGCCGCCGCGTCACGTTGCGGGCCACGTACCTCGGCGGTCAGCAGGGTGCCACCGTCCGGGTCGCCCACCAGGCCGCGCAGCCACAGGTTGTCCCCTTCAAGCACGGCGTAGCAGGCGATGGGCACCTGGCAACCGCCATTGAGGTGTTTGTTCAAGGCACGTTCGGCGGTGACGCGCACTTCGGTATCGTGATGATCAAGAGGCTTGAGCAGTGCGTGAATCTCACTGTCGGCGGTGCGGCATTCGATGCCCACGGCGCCCTGGCCACCGGCTGGCAAGCTGTCTTCGACGCTGATGGCCGAAGTGATGCGGTCTTCGAAGCCCAGGCGGATCAACCCGGCGGCAGCCAGGATGATCGCGTCATATTCGCCGGCATCCAGCTTGGCCAGGCGCGTGTTGACGTTGCCGCGCAGGAAGCGGATCTGCAGGTCCGGGCGACGGGTCAGCAACTGCGCCTGGCGACGCAGGCTGGAGGTGCCGACGATGCTGCCCAGGGGCAATTCATCCAGGGATGCGTAGGTATTGGAGACGAAGGCATCGCGCGGGTCTTCGCGCTCGCAGATACAAAAAAGGCCCAGGCCTTCGGGGAAGTCCATGGGCACATCTTTCATCGAATGCACGGCGATGTCGGCTTCGTTTTCCAGCAGCGCGGTTTCCAGTTCCTTGACGAACAAGCCCTTGCCACCGATCTTCGACAGCGGCGAGTCGAGCAGCTTGTCGCCGCGACTGACCATGGGTACCAGGGACACCACGAGGCCTGGGTGGGCCTGCTCAAGGCGTGCTTTGACGTATTCGGCCTGCCACAAGGCCAGGGCACTTTTACGGGTGGCGATGCGGATTTCGCGAGAGGACATGGATCAATCCGTACTGAATAGATACGGCAGATAATAACAGCTCAGGCAAATACGCTTTGATTTGAATCAGCAAGTGCGGGGCCTCCCTGGCCGCGTCGCACCGGGATAAGGATTGCAGGCAGCGCCAAAGCCCTTGGGCTAAAGCTGCTGCATCATCTTGCGCACGCCGGCGACATGGCGTCGGCTGACGATCAAGGCATCGCCATTTAGCCCCTTCAGGAACAACTGAAAGTGCCCAAGCGGCGTGCGTTGCAGCCGCTCGATACGGTCACGGGCAACCAGCGCGTTGCGGTGGATACGCACGAAACGGTCGCCGAACTCATCTTCCAGGGCCTTGAGCGGCTCATCGAGCAGCACTTCACCAGCCTCGTGACGCAGGGTCACGTACTTGTGGTCGGCAATGAAGTACACCACCTGGTCCAGGGGAATCAGCTCGATGCCTTTGCGCGTACGTGCACTGATATGGCTGCGCGGCCCGTTGCCGCTTTGGGCAGCCGGCTGGGTCAAGGCAGTGAGTTGGCTGCGGTTGGGGCGCTCGGCCTTTTTCAGGGCCTTGAGCAGGGCGCCTGCTTCGACCGGTTTGACGAGGAAGCTCACACCACTGGCTTCCAGGGTCTGCGCGGGGAAATCTTCTGGCGCCGCGCACAACACCAGCGCCGGCGGCGACTCGCGTTCGCTCAGGCGGGCGGCGACTTGCAGGCCATCAAGGCCCGGCAGGCGGATATCAAGCAACACCACGTCCGGCTTGAGGCTGTCGATCAGCGTCAACGCTTCTTCGCCCGTGGTGGCGCTCGGTTCAAGGACTGTATAACCCTCGAGTTCACTGACCAAACGGCTCAGTCGCTCGCGGGCTTGGGGTTCGTCTTCAACGATCAGGACATTCATATTGCGCTGGATTCCTGCGTGAGTCTCGCACAAGGATAGCGTAGACAGGTGCGGTGACTTGCGTCACAGCGATCCACGCTAAGACTAGCGCGAGCGGCAAAAAGTGCCCTGAGAGTGGCACCCATATTTACCCGGACCTGTTCAATTGCGCCCAAGACCTTCTGACTTCGGGCATCGTCGTAGGGTTTGCTGATACACAATCCGAATACCCCCTTCTGAATGAATAGCCTGGGCTCTGACCGCATCACCCGGCTTTGGTGCATTCACGCTCTATCAGTGCAACTGTAGACGCTCACTGCGACGACATTGCTCTATCGTCAAATATCGTTTCAATAAACACCCGAGTCCAGTCTCTTCCCGGACGCGTCCGGCGGCAAGGCACTTTGCCATCCTTCGTGCAAATAAAAATGCCGACCACCCGTAGCACCGCCTCCACGGGCAACCCTGTTATTATCGCCGGCACACCTCCAAGCCTCTTTAAAGCAGATCACGAGCGAATCCATGAGCACCGACAAGACCAACCAGTCCTGGGGCGGCCGCTTCAGTGAACCCGTCGACGCCTTCGTCGCCCGCTTCACCGCCTCCGTCACTTTCGACCAGCGCCTGTACCGCCACGACATCATGGGCTCGATCGCCCACGCCACGATGCTGGCCAAGGTCGGCGTGCTGACCGACGCCGAGCGCGACAGCATCATCGATGGCCTGACCACCATCCGCGGTGAGATCGAAGCCGGCACGTTCGACTGGCGCGTCGACCTGGAAGACGTGCACATGAATATCGAGGCCCGCCTCACCGACCGTATCGGTGTGACCGGCAAGAAACTGCACACCGGGCGTAGCCGTAACGACCAGGTCGCGACCGATATCCGCCTGTGGATTCGTGATGAGATCGACCTGATCCTGGCCGAGATCACTCGCCTGCAAAAAGGCCTGCTGGAGCAGGCCGAGCGTGAATCCGGCACCATCATGCCCGGCTTCACCCACCTGCAAACCGCACAGCCTGTGACCTTCGGCCACCACCTGCTGGCCTGGTTCGAAATGCTCAGCCGCGACTATGAGCGCCTGGTGGATTGCCGCAAGCGCGCCAACCGCATGCCGCTCGGCAGCGCCGCACTGGCCGGCACCACGTACCCGATCGACCGCGAATACACCGCGCAACTGCTGGGCTTCGACGCCGTGGGCGGCAACTCCCTGGACGGCGTGTCCGACCGTGACTTCGCCATCGAATTCTGCGCTGCCGCCAGCATCGCGATGATGCACCTGTCGCGCTTCTCCGAAGAGCTGGTGCTGTGGACCAGCGCGCAGTTCCAGTTCATCGACCTGCCGGACCGCTTCTGCACCGGCAGCTCGATCATGCCGCAAAAGAAAAACCCCGACGTGCCGGAGCTGGTACGTGGCAAGAGCGGCCGCGTGTTCGGTGCGCTGATGGGCCTGCTGACCCTGATGAAAGGCCAACCCCTGGCCTACAACAAGGACAACCAGGAAGACAAAGAACCGCTGTTCGACGCTGCCGACACCCTGCGCGACTCGCTGCGCGCGTTTGCCGACATGATCCCGGCGATCAAGCCCAAGCACGCGATCATGCGTGAAGCGGCGCTGCGCGGGTTCTCCACCGCCACCGACCTGGCGGACTACCTGGTGCGCCGTGGCCTGCCGTTCCGCGACTGCCACGAAATCGTTGGCCACGCCGTGAAATACGGCGTGGACACCGGCAAGGACCTGGCGGAAATGAGCCTGGAAGAACTGCGCCAGTTCAGCGACCAGATCGAGCAAGACGTATTTGCCGTGCTGACCCTGGAAGGTTCGGTGAATGCGCGTGACCATATCGGCGGGACTGCGCCGGCGCAGGTGAAGGCCGCCGTCGTGCGTGGCCAGGCCCTGCTCGCCAGCCGCTAAAAGCATCGCAGGCAAGCCAGCTCCCACAGGGACCGAGGACTACCAGATACCTCGGTCAACTGTGGGAGCGGGCTTGCCCGCGATGACGGCCTCCCAAGCACCAAACATCTACTTCTTGGCAGCAATCATCGCCATGAACGCCGGCATCGCCGCTTCCCTGTCCGCCGCAACCTTCTGGGCATTGGGCAGTGCATGCAGCTTGTCCAGCAACGCCTTGGCCGCCGGCATTTCAGCCAACAAATCCAAGCCAAACAGCTTCTCGCCCACCGCACAGGCGAGGTTCACGCTGTACATGAAATACAGATCCGCAATCGTGAAGCTCTCCCCCGCCACATAAGGCGCGAACTTGCCGTGCCGACCTAAAGACCCCACTCCCAGCAACAGCTCGGCCTTGGATTTGTCCTTGATCGCCTCCGGTACCGGCATGCCAAAAAACGCCTCGGCGAAACACGCCCGGGCGGGCAATTCGATGTAAAGCTCGATTTCCCGGCACAGTGCCAGCACCTGGGCGCGCTGGAACGGGTCCGCCGGCAGCAGCGCCGGGCCTTCCTGGGTTTGCTCGATGTATTCGAGGATCACACTGGTCTCGTTGATAAAACCCTGCTTGACCCCCAGCACGGGCACCTTGCCTCGGGGGCTCACGGCCAGTGCTTCAGGCGTCTGGCCCGCGTAGAAAGGCACCTCTTCAAAAGCCAGGCCTTTCTCCAACAGCGCCAGCTTGACCATGTTGTAGTAGTTGCTGACCGAAAATCCGTAGAGCTTGAGCATTGCGACTGCCTCCAGGCCGAGTGTGGGGGTTGGCTGCATGAGTTATAGATCCGAAGGCCCCACCTGACCAGCAGCATCACCCGCCTGAATGGGGGTAGACTGATGCCCTTTCCTTGAGGAGCCTGCCATGAGCGAGCCGACCGATATCGACAACGACGAAGAAGAATTCGCCGAAACCACCCTGATCGAAGCCATCGAAAACCAGATCGAAAGCGAAAACCCACCCGCGGCCAAGGCCACCTTCAACAAGCTGACCCTGGTCGGCTACGAGCGTGAAGAGATCCTGCAACTGATGGCCCACGTGCTTGCCGTCGAGATCGATGCCCTGCTGGAAGAGGACCGCGCCTTCAATACCGAATGGTATGAAACTGCGCTGCGCGCCCTGCCGGAACTGCCGCCCGAAAAGCAATAAATCCAACACGCGGCAACACACTGGACAGTTCGGCAAAGTGCGTTCACCTTATGGCCTGCTAGCCTCTAATAAATTCTTAGAAAGTCTGGAGTCCGTATGTCGTATACCCCTGAGTTGGTTGCCGAACTGGAAATCCTTGTACTCTTCCCATTAGACAGCACCAAGGAAGGTCTGAAAGTCCACCAGACCGCCGCCCCCACTGCTATCGCCGCTGCCAAGCGCCTCCACGCGAAAGGTCTTATCGACCAGCCGGACGGCGGTTACCTGACCAGCCTTGGTCGTGACGCTGCGGAGCAGGCCCAAACCCTGCTGACCATCCTGACCACTGCCAGCACCAAAGAAGCCGCCTGACACCTGATCCCGCCCATGGAGTCCGCCCAATGCGGATTCCGGGGGCGTTGCTGTGAACGGGTTAAAGTTCTGACGCCAAAAACCGATTACCTTCTAAGCCTCCTACGCTACTGGCTGTAAACTCCAACACGGCCGCCCACGTCGGGCCCTGCGCGCCACCGAGTCCGACATGACCCGCACCCACGAAATCCGCCCAGACCTGGACGAAGGCATCGACCGCAAGGTGCTGGCCCAGTTGCGCGCGCGTTTCATGGCCCTCAACACAGGCCGCATGGCCCGGGCCATCGAAGGGCTGACCCCGCGCCAACAAAGCGTGTTGACCCTGTTGCCGCTGTTTTTTCACGTCAATCATCCGCTGCTGCCCGGCTATGTCTCCGGCAGCACGCCCGCTGGGCTGTCGAATTTCGAACCCGACGCCCAGGCCCTGACCGAAGCCCAGCGCCTGACCCGCTCGTTTTCCTACAAGCCGCGCCACGGCAACCCGCCGCAACCGATCCACGGCCTGTTCCTGATGGGCAGCCTCGGCACCCTGGCCCAGGCTGACCAGAGCGATATGGACGTGTGGGTGTGCCACGCACCGGACCTCGGCGAACACGAACTGGCCGAGCTGCGCAAGAAATGCCAGCTGCTGGAAACCTGGGCCCTGAGCATGGGGGCCGAGGCGCACTTTTTCCTGATCGAGCCGACCCGCTTTGTGCTCGGCGAGCGCGACGCCCAGCTCAGTTCCGACGACTGCGGCACCACCCAGCATTACCTGCTGCTGGACGAGTTCTACCGCACCGCCATCTGGCTCGCCGGGCGCACGCCGATCTGGTGGCTGGTGCCGGTGTACGAAGAAGCCCGTTACGCCGAGTTCACCCACACGTTGATCTCCAAGCGGTTTATCCGCGCCGATGAAACCCTCGACCTGGGCCACCTGGCGCGCATTCCCCCCGGAGAATTCATCGGCGCCGGGCTATGGCAGCTGTTCAAGGGCATCGAATCGCCCTACAAGTCCGTGCTCAAGCTGCTGCTGACCGAGGTCTACGCCAGCGAACACCCCCGCGTGCACTGCCTGAGCCTGCGTTTCAAGCGGGCGGTGTTCGCCAACCAGATGGACCTGGATGAGCTCGACCCGTACATCGTGGTCTACCGCCGCATCGAGGAATACCTCAAGGCGCGCAACGAACCCGAGCGCCTGGAACTGGTGCGGCGCGCCCTGTACCTCAAGGTCAACCGCAAGCTCAGCGCCGGCCAGCGCACCACCAGTTGGCAACGCCTGCTGCTGGAGCGCCTGGCCCAGGAATGGGGCTGGGACCAGCGCCAACTGGCCTTGCTGGACAGCCGCAGCCAATGGAAAGTGCGCCAGGTTGCCTCCGAGCGCCGCGCCCTGGTCAGCGAGCTGAACTACAGCTACCGCTTCCTCACCCAGTTCGCCCGCACCGAACAAACCGCCAGCCTGGTCAACAAACGCGACCTCAATGTGCTGGGCCGCCGCCTGTATGCGGCCTTTGAGCGCAAGGCCGGCAAAGTCGAGTTCATCAACCCCGGCATCGCCCCGGACCTGGCCGAAGACACCCTGACCCTGGTGCAATCGCCCAACCGCAAGGAACCCGGCCAGCACTATTGGGGCCTGTACAACGGCAACCTGACAGCCCAGGAGTCGGAGCACTTCGCGCCGATCAAGCGCAGCCGCGACCTGCTGGAAATGCTCACCTGGTGCCATCGCAATGGCGTGATCGACAGCAGCACCCGCCTGGCCCTGCACCCAGGCACCAGCGACATGACCGAATTCGAGCTATTCAACCTGCTGGGCAGCCTGCAACAGAGCATCGCCCTGCCCCTGGCCAGCGTTGATGAAGAACGCCTGCTGCGCGCGGCAGTGCCGGAAGAAGTGTTGTTGCTGATCAACGTCGGCGTCGACCCGCTCAAGCATCACCGTGACTTGAACATCCTGATGACCACCGAGCGCACCGACTCCTTGAGCTACGCCGGGGTGCGCGACAACCTGGTACTGACCCTGGACCAGGTCACGCTCAACAGCTGGAACGAAGTGTTGGTCAGCCGCTACGACGGTCCCCACGCCCTGCTCGATTGCCTGCGCGACTACCTCAACCAGTTGCCATCGGACCACCTGCCGCGCCTGCGGGTACGTTGTTTCTGCCACAACCGTGCGCAGTTCATTGCCCAGCGCGTCGAAGAAATCTTCGACACCGCACAGAACCTGCTGCTCGGCCAGGGCAACCACCGCTACCTGCTGCAGGTGCAGCAGCACTACCACGTGATGGAACTGGTCCCAGGCCAGGCCACTCACGTACCGCTGCCCACCCAGGACGCGCTGATCACCTACCTCAGTGAAGAGCTGGCGAGCTACAGCCCGCTGCACCTGGACGCCATGGCCCTGCAGGACCACGACCTGGCCTTGCTGCTGCCCATGGGCATGGCCGATTGCGTGCAGGTGTTCTACCGGATCAACGAAGGCGTTGCCGAGTTGTATGTGCTGGATGAGTTCAATGCGCTCTGGCAGCAGCGCTTGCCGTTCCATGATGAGCAGAGCCTGCTGGCGCCGTTGCAGCGTTTCTTGCAATCGATCCTCTTCCGCCGCGAAGCACTGGCACCGCTGGACACACAACAACCCTTGGGTGAAGTGCAGGTCTTGTACTACCAACTGTTACCGTCGGGCAGCAACCGCGCGCGCACCGTCGAGCCCCGGCCGGCACCGCAGAACTCGGCGAACAAACCGTTCTATGACGTGCAGGCGATTATCGGCAAGGCCGCACCCGGCCAGGTGGGCGTGACCCTGTACTGCAATCAGCGGGAGTTTTGCGAATTGGAATTTGGCGACCAGCTGTTTGCCGTGGTCGCCCAGGAGATCATCGGGCAGCGCCGGGAAACCGAGCGCTACCGCTGCTACATCACGGATCTGGACCTGTCAGGCCTGCTCGGCGATGGGCAAAGCCCGAGCAATCTGTACCTGCGCTACAAGGCCGAGTTGGAGCTATCGCTCAACGCGGCGCTGAACCAGGTTTAGAGCGGGAAAGGGCCGCCATCTTTGGGCTGGCCTTCAACGCTGAGCAATTCCAGCTTGAGGGTCTTGCCACCCGGTGCTGGCCAATCGATGTGCTGGCCCACTTGCAGGCCGAGCAACGCGCTGCCCACCGGCGCGAGGATCGAGATCTTGCCTTCATCGGCATTCGCGTGTTTCGGGTAGACCAGGGTCAGGTGGTAGTCCTTGCCGCTGCCTTGTTCACGGCAATGCACGCTGGAGTTCATGGTCACGACACCCGCAGGCACTTCATCGTGGCCAACCACGTCTTCGGCGCGATCGAGTTCGGCTTGCAACGCGGCGACGCCAGGAGACTCGTCGCCCAGGCGGTCGATCAGTTGCTCCAGACGCTGCACGTCAAGACGGGTGAGGATGATGGACGGTGCGGTGGTCATGATTCAGGCAGACTCCTTTTTTCTGCACAAAAAAGCAAAACCCCGCCAGAAAAAGGCGGGGTTCTCACGGGCCTCGATGAGTTGAGGCGTAGCCGGACACTACCACAGCGTCACAAATAAACAAGACGACCTCAGGCGCTGGCCCTGCGCTGCTCGGCCTGGGCGCAGATCACCCGGCGCCGGGCATCGTCGGCAGAGCGCCATTCACGGATGTCTTCGACGTGGCGGAAGCAGCCGCGGCAGACTTTTTCCTCGTCCAGGCGACACAAACTGATACAAGGTGACGGCACCGCCGGGCTGACATTACTGAACAGCGGCTTGGGCGGGCGTACGGGTGTGGGCTGCGTCACGATCAGATCTCTTCGAAATCCAGCTCTTCGCCGGTATATTCGCTGACCAGGCGCGTGAGCATTTCGCCCAACAGCTCTTCGCTCTTGTCGCACTGCCATTTGCCGCTTTCTTCGTCGTAGTCGAAGTGCACGCCACCGGAACGCGCGGCCAGCCACAGCTGGCGCAGAGGCTCCTGGCGGCTGAAGATCAGCTGTTGGCCGGTCTCGAATTTGACGGTCAGCACGCCCGCCGAGTTTTCCAGGTCCACGTCCAGGCCGCTGTCGTCGAAAATATCTTCCAGCGCCTGCTGGGTAGCATCCACCAAGTCGTGAAAACGGGCTTCGGTCAAACTCATTGTGGCAACCTCAAAAGTGTCTGGTTTTGCTCAAGCGCCGCACGATACGGGCGAGCCCGGCCGATTGCAAAGGATACCGATCCCATCGCGATTGGCGGTATGAAATATCCCCAGCCAGCGTAGTCCGCTTCACAGCCGTCTCGGCAAACCCCCGTCGGACGGGTATTTCGGCGCATAGGCAAGCTGGCAGGTGGTCGGTATACTCGGGCGCAATTAATGCATATTCAAGGATTTCGCCATGAAGCGCCTGATCTCTTCCCTTGCTGCGCTCGTCGCGGTCGCTTGCCTCGTTAGTGCCTGTGGTCAAAAAGGCCCGCTGTACCTGCCCGATGACAGCAAAGACCCGAATGAACAGGCGCAATCGTCGCAAAAGCCTGCCAAAGCGCATAAGCACGACACCTACTAAGGGAAATCCATGGACGCTTTTAACTACCGGGACGGCCAGCTGTTCGCGGAAGGCGTGGCGCTGTCCGCGATTGCCGAACGTTTTGGCACCCCGACCTACGTGTACTCCCGTGCGCACATCGAAGCCCAATACCGCAGCTTTGCCGACGCGCTGGAAGGCACGCCGAGCCTGGTGTGCTACGCGGTCAAGGCCAACTCCAACCTGGGTGTACTGAATGTCCTGGCGCGCCTGGGCGCTGGTTTCGACATCGTCTCCCGTGGCGAGCTGGAACGTGTACTGGCCGCCGGCGGCCAGGCTGACAAGATCGTGTTCTCCGGCGTCGGCAAGAGCCGCGAAGACATGCGCCGCGCCCTCGAAGTGGGTGTGCATTGCTTCAACGTCGAGTCCACCGACGAGCTGGAACGCCTGCAAGTCGTCGCCGCCGAGATGGGCGTTCGCGCGCCGATCTCCCTGCGCGTCAACCCGGACGTCGATGCCGGCACCCACCCGTACATTTCCACCGGTCTCAAAGAGAACAAGTTCGGCATCGCCATTGCCGACGCCGAGGACGTGTACATCCGCGCCGCCCAACTGCCAAACCTGGAAGTACTGGGCGTCGATTGCCACATCGGCTCGCAACTGACCACCCTGCCACCGTTCATCGATGCCCTCGACCGCCTGCTGGCACTGGTCGATCGTCTCGGCGAATGCGGCATCTACCTGCACCACATCGACCTCGGTGGCGGCGTGGGCGTGCGTTATCGCGACGAAGAGCCGCCGCTGATCGCCGACTATATCCAGGCCGTGCGCGAGCGCATCGAAGGCCGCGGCCTGACGCTGATGTTCGAGCCGGGCCGCTACATCGTCGCCAACGCCGGCGTGCTGCTGACCCAGGTCGAGTACCTCAAGCACACCGAGCACAAGGATTTCGCCATCGTCGATGCGGCGATGAACGACCTGATCCGCCCGGCGCTGTACCAGGCCTGGATGAATGTCACCGCCGTGGCGCCGCGCAACAGCGCAGCCCGCGCCTACGACATCGTCGGCCCGATCTGCGAGACCGGCGACTTCCTGGCCAAGGATCGTCAGCTGGCCCTGGAAGAAGGCGATCTGCTGGCCGTGCATTCGGCCGGTGCCTACGGGTTTGTCATGAGTTCCAACTACAACACCCGCGGCCGTACCGCCGAGGTGCTGGTGGACGGTGATCAAGCGTTTGAAGTGCGTCGCCGCGAGACGGTAGCCGAGTTGTATGCTGGCGAAAGCCTGCTGCCGGAGTAAGCCATGCTGCTGCGTTTTACCAAGATGCACGGGCTGGGCAATGACTTCATGGTCCTCGACCTGGTCAGCCAGCACGCGCACATCCTGCCCAAGCACGCCAAGCAATGGGGTGACCGGCACACCGGCATCGGTTTCGACCAGTTGCTGATCGTCGAAGCGCCGAGCAACCCGGAGGTGGATTTCCGTTATCGGATCTTCAACTCCGACGGTTCCGAGGTGGAACAGTGCGGCAACGGTGCGCGCTGCTTTGCCCGCTTTGTGCTGGACAAGCGCCTGACCGCCAAGCGGCAGATCCGCGTCGAGACCAAGAGCGGCGTGATCGAGCTGGACATCCGCAGCGACGGCCAGATCAGCGTCAACATGGGCGCGCCACGCCTGGTGCCGGCGGACATTCCGTTCCAGGCCACCGAGCAAGCGACCAGCTACGCGCTGGACGTTGATGGCAAGACCGTCGATATCGCCGCCGTGTCCATGGGTAACCCCCATGCGGTGCTGCGGGTCAACGACATCAATAACGCGCCCGTGCATGAATTGGGGCCGCAGATCGAACACCACCCGCGCTTTCCGGCGCGGGTCAACGTAGGCTTCCTACAGGTGATCGACCGTTCCCGCGCGCAATTGCGCGTCTGGGAACGCGGCGCCGGCGAAACCCAGGCTTGCGGCACCGGTGCTTGCGCCGCGGCCGTAGCCGCGATCAGCCAGGGGTGGATGGATTCGCCGCTGCTGATCGACCTGCCCGGTGGACGTTTGTCCATCGAATGGGCAGGCCCAGGCCACCCGGTGCTGATGACCGGGCCGGCCTCGCGTGTATACGAAGGACAGGTCCGTCTATGAGTGAGCCCAGCTAATGACCGATAAGCCTCAAGTACCCGCACAAGCATCCCCGAGCGACAGTCTGGAGGCCGCTGCCGTCGCGGCGTACCTTGAGGCTAATCCGGACTTCTTCGTCCAGCACGAAGAACTGCTGCCGGCCCTGCGCATCCCCCACCAGCGTGGCGACACCGTGTCGCTGGTGGAGCGACAGATGAAGATCCTGCGCGAGCGCAATATCGAAATGCGCCACAAGCTCTCGCACTTGATGGACGTGGCACGCGACAACGACCGCCTGTTCGAGAAAACCCGTCGCCTGATCCTCGCGCTGATGGATGCCACCAGCCTGGAAGAAACGGTGATCGCCGTGGAAGACAGCCTGCGCCAGGATTTCCAGGTGCCCTTTGTCAGCCTGATCCTGTTCAGCGACAACCCCATGCCGGTGGGCCGTTGGGTCAACGGCAGCGATGCGCAGACCGCCATTGGTGGCCTGCTGTCCGAAGGCAAGACCATCAGCGGCACCTTGCGCGAGCATGAGCTGGACTTCCTCTTCGGTGCCGAACAGCGCCAGCAGATCGGCTCCACCGCCGTGGTCGCCCTCAGCCATCAAGGCCTGCATGGCGTGCTGGCCATCGCCAGCCGTGATCCGGCGCACTACAAAAGCTCGGTGGGCACGTTGTTCCTGACCTACATCGCCGAAGTGCTGGGCCGCGTCCTGCCACGTTTCACCACCGCCCTGCGCGCGGTGCGCTAGCCATGGAACGGCAACTGGACGCTTATTGCGCTCACCTGCGCAACGAGCGCCAGGTGTCGCCCCATACGCTGGAAGCCTACCGGCGGGACTTGAACAAGGTCCTGGCGTTCTGCGAAAAACAACAGATCAGCAGCTGGAAAGCCCTGGATATCCAGAGCCTGCGCAGCCTGGTCGCACGCCTGCACCAGGCCGGCCAATCGTCTCCCAGCCTGTCGCGCCTGCTGTCGGCGGTGCGCGGCCTCTATCACTACCTCAATCGTGAAGGCTTGTGTGACCACGACCCGGCCAACGGCCTGTCGCCGCCCAAGGGCGAACGGCGCCTGCCCAAGACCCTCGACACCGACCGCGCCCTGCAACTGCTGGATGGTGCGGTCGAAGATGACTTCCTCGCCCATCGTGACCAGGCGATCCTGGAGCTGTTCTATTCCTCGGGCCTGCGCCTGTCGGAGCTGACCGGCCTGAACCTGGATCAACTGGACCTGGCGGACGGCCTGGTGCAGGTACTCGGCAAGGGCAGCAAGACCCGCGTGTTGCCGGTGGGCCGCAAAGCCCGAGAAGCCTTGCAGCTGTGGCTGCCGCTGCGTCTGCTGACCAACCCGGCCGACGATGCGGTGTTTGTCAGCCAGCAGGGCCGGCGCCTGGGGCCGCGCGCCATCCAGTTGCGCGTCAAGGCCGCTGGCGAGCGCGAGCTGGGGCAGAACCTGCACCCGCACATGCTGCGGCACTCGTTTGCCAGCCACATGCTGGAGTCGTCCCAGGACCTGCGCGCCGTGCAGGAACTGCTCGGCCACGCCGACATCAAGACCACGCAGATCTATACCCATCTGGATTTCCAACACCTGGCAACGGTGTACGACAGCGCCCATCCACGGGCCAAACGCATCAAGGGCGGCGACTCATGAGTATCAAGCTGATCACCTTCGACCTGGACGACACACTCTGGGACAACGTACCCGTCATCATCAACGCCGAAGCATCGATGCGCGAATGGCTGGCCACCCATGCACCCAAGGTCGGCGAGTTGCCGCTAGCGCATTTCGCCAACCTGCGCCAGCAGGTGCTGGCGCGCGATCCCGAGCTGAAACACCGCATCAGCATCCTGCGCCAGCGGGTGTTGACCCACGCGTTTGAAGAAGCCGGTTATCCACAGCCCGAGGCCACGCAAATGGCCGATGTGTGCTTTGAAGCGTTCATCCATGCGCGCCATCAGCTCACCCCATTCCCTGAAGCCGAGCCGATGTTGCAAGCGCTGCGCCAGCACTTCCTGTTGGGGGTGATCACCAATGGCAATGCCGATGTGCAGCGCGTCGGGCTGGCCGATTACTTCCATTTTGCCCTGCGCGCCGAAGATATCGGCATTGCCAAGCCGGATGCGCGATTGTTCCAGGAGGCGATGAAGCGCGGTGGCGTGGAGGCCAGTGCGGCGGTGCATATTGGCGATCATCCGGGGGATGATATTGCCGGGGCGCAACAGGCGGGGCTGCGGGCGGTGTGGTTTAACCCGACGGGTAAGGTGTGGGATGGGGAAAAAAACCCTGATGCACAGATTCGCAACTTGGCTGAACTTCCAGCGCTCCTCAAAAGCTGGAATTAACACCGGGCCCAATGTGGGAGCTGGCTTGCCTGCGATAGCGGTGGGCCAGGCACCACAGGGCTAACTGACAGACCGCCATCGCAGGCAAGCCAGCTCCCACAGGGTATTGCTGTGCCCTGATGAGTTTGTTCCAGGCATGAAAAAGCCCGCAGCGACGGCGGGCTTTTTCTTACAAGCAGGTGGCTGACCTCAGATAGGTCGGCTGCCGTACTTGTTATCCGGCTTCTTCGGTGGATCAGCCACCACGTTGGCCTCGACTTCCTGCACTTTGCCGCCTTTAGCGAGGAATTCTTCCATCGCACGGGCCAACGCATCGCGCTCTTTGTTCTTGGCTTCAACGCTCGGCAGTTCGTCTACCGAAACAGCGGCCTTGGCCTTGCCTTTGGCTTTGGGTGCTGCGTCGCCGTCGCCACTGTCCTCGGCTTCATCGGCACCGTCGTCAACGGCTGCTGCGTCAAGACCTTCATCGGTCTCGTCGTCATCACCTACTTCGAGGTCGTCGTTTTCCAGATCATCGTCGCTCATGTTCTACCTCATGACTTGCGAAAAGCAGATTAGTTATAGCCCAGCTTCATCCTCTGTCGAGGCCGCCGGAAAAAAATCAACATCCACTGGATAACCAGTGGCTTATGCCCCATCACCGTAAGCGGTGGCGAGGACTTCACAAGCAGCGCCATGATCACGCTGCTCGCCCAGATAAATACAGTTTTGCGCCCATCGGCGCGCATTCTAGCGCGCTCTGGGAAAAAACAAAGTGCCGAATACGCCTACATGCCTGTAAGACATTCGCATGCAGGGACGCGCCGTGTGCTCTCTCTCACAAACACCAGACAAAAAAATGCCCGGCAAGCCGGGCATCTTTTTTCCGCGTACTTACAAGTTGTAGCCGCGTTCGTTGTGTTGCGCCAGGTCGAGGCCGACAGCCTCTTCCTCTTCGGTGACCCGCAGGCCCATGACCATGTCCAGCACCTTGAGGATGACGTAGGTCACGATCGCCGTGTAGATCACAGTGAAGCCGACGCCTTTGCACTGGATCCAGACCTGTGCAGCCACGTCAGTCACGGTGCCGAAGCCACCCAGGGCCGGAGCGGCGAATACACCGGTCAGGATCGCACCGACGATACCGCCGATACCGTGCACGCCGAATGCGTCCAGGGAGTCGTCGTAGCCCAGCTTGCGCTTGAGGCTGGTGGCGCAGAAGAAGCAGATCACACCGGCCACCAGGCCGATCACCAGGGCGCCCATCGGGCCAACGGTGCCAGCGGCCGGAGTGATTGCCACCAGGCCGGCTACCACGCCCGAGGCAATGCCCAGTGCGCTTGGCTTACCGTGGGTGATCCACTCGGCGAACATCCAGCCCAGCGCCGCCGCAGCGGTAGCGATCTGGGTAACCAGCATCGCCATGCCAGCAGTGCCGTTGGCCGCAGCGGCGGAACCGGCGTTGAAGCCGAACCAGCCGATCCACAGCATGGCTGCACCGATCAGGGTGTAACCGAGGTTGTGCGGCGCCATCGGGGTGGTCGGGAAGCCTTTACGCTTGCCGAGCACGATGCACGCCACCAGGCCAGCCACACCGGCGTTGATGTGCACCACGGTGCCGCCGGCGAAGTCCAGCACGCCCCAGTCCCACATCAGGCCACCGTTGCCGCTCCAGACCATGTGCGCAATCGGCGCATAGACCAGGGTGAACCAGATAGCCATGAAGATCAGCATCGCGGAGAACTTCATGCGCTCGGCGAACGCACCGACGATCAGTGCCGGAGTGATGATGGCGAAGGTCATCTGGAAGGTGATGAACACCGCTTCCGGGAACAACGCCGCAGGCCCGGTGATGCTGGCCGGGGTCACGCCCGCCAGGAACGCCTTGCCCATGCCGCCGAAGAAGGAGTTGAAGTTGACCACGCCCTGTTCCATACCGGTGGTATCGAACGCGATGCTATAGCCGTAGACAACCCACAGGATGCTGATCAGGCCAGTGATGGCGAAGCACTGCATCATCACCGACAGAATATTCTTGGAGCGGACCATGCCGCCGTAGAACAGCGCCAGGCCAGGGATGGTCATGAACAGCACCAGTGCGGTGGCGGTCAGCATCCAGGCGGTGTCGCCGGAGTTGAGGACTGGAGCAGCCACTTCGTCTGCCGCCATGGCCAGGCTTGGCATTACGATGGACAACAGGGCTCCGAGCCCTGCGAATTTACGCAGAGTCATATTGTTTTCTCCTGGGGCGTTGGGGTTTGGCGGCTTAGATTGCGTCGGTATCGGTTTCGCCGGTACGGATGCGAATAGCCTGTTCCAGATTGACCACGAAGATCTTGCCGTCACCGATCTTGCCGGTGTTGGCCGCCTTGGTTATCGCCTCGATAACCCGGTCAAGATCCTTGTCGTCAATGGCGACATCAATCTTCACCTTCGGCAGGAAATCGACCACGTATTCCGCGCCGCGATACAGCTCGGTGTGACCCTTCTGCCGACCGAAGCCTTTGACCTCAGTGACGGTAATGCCCTGCACGCCGATCTCGGACAACGACTCGCGTACATCGTCCAACTTGAACGGCTTGATGATGGCAGTGACTAGCTTCATGAAAACTCTCTCCCGAATTGGTGGACTTGCCCCAGGAAAACAAACCCGTCTCAAGTCTAAGCGCAGTGCCTGGCTTTGTAACGCGTCGTCGCGAAGGCAATTGCCTTTGTGACGCCAGCGATCCACTGGTGACGAAACCTGTACCCCTGATCCGTCGGCGCACTGCATTCGTCACAGCGACTGCATCAGTGCATGGGTCATGATCGTCTAAGCAGAAACCTTGCCAGCTCCGTAAAAATCACTGAAATCAGTCCTTTGCCCACGTTTGCCCAGCTGCGGGGTGTTTTGGCGACGGCAATGCGCACAAAAACAGTGCGTCGCTGTACGGCACGTTGCGCGAAAAGCGTGCGCTGGCGGCGCTAAAAAAGACTATAGACGCCGCGTGATACACTGCCGGCCAACAGTTTCTCGGAATATTTCCCATGCTCGCGCCCAAAGACCTCCTCGACGCCCTGAGCGGCCACGCCTCTCGCCTGTTCAGCGGCGAAACCCCGCTGCCCCGCAACGAAATCGAAAGCCAGTTCAAGGCGCTGCTGCAAAGCGGCTTCAGCAAGCTCGACCTGGTGAGCCGGGAAGAGTTTGACAGCCAGATGGTTGTGCTGGCCCGCACCCGTGCGCGGCTTGAGAGCCTGGAAGCGAAAGTCGCCGAACTGGAAGCGCGATTGACCCCGCCACCTGCTGAATAAACGCGATCCCTGTGGGAGCTGGCTTGCCTGCGATAGCGGTGTATCTGATACACCGCTATCGCAGGCAAGCCAGCTCCCACATTTGTTCTGTGTTGCTCTCTGGATACGTTCTGTAAAACCTCCCCCGCCTCGCTCTTCCCCACCTCGTCTACCCTTGAAAAACCCGCAGGAAGCGGCCTCTCCATTTCAAGGAACGATCATGTCCCTCGCCATCGTCCACAGCCGCGCCCAGGTCGGCGTCGAAGCCCCGGCGGTCACCGTCGAAGTGCATATGGCCAATGGTTTGCCGTCGCTCACCCTGGTGGGCCTGCCCGAAACCGCCGTCAAGGAAAGCAAGGACCGCGTACGCAGCGCCATCCTCAATAGCGCGCTGCAATACCCTGCCCGCCGTATCACCCTCAACCTCGCGCCCGCTGACCTGCCCAAGGACGGCGGGCGTTTTGACTTGGCGATTGCCCTGGGCATCCTGGCCGCCAGTGTGCAGGTGCCGGCGCTGATGCTTGATGAGGTGGAATGCCTGGGCGAACTGGCGCTGTCCGGCGCGGTACGTGCGGTGAAGGGTGTATTGCCAGCAGCATTGGCGGCACGCAAGGCCGGGCGCACCGTGATAGTGCCCAGGGCGAATGCCGAGGAAGCGTGCCTGGCGTCAGGCTTGAAGGTGATTGCGGTGGATCACCTGTTGCAGGTCGTGGCGCACCTGAACGGGCACCAGCCGATTGAGCCTTACAAGTCCGATGGCTTGCTGTACTTGAACAAGCCCTACCCGGACTTGAGCGAAGTGCAGGGCCAACTCGCGGCCAAGCGCGCGCTGTTGATTGCGGCAGCGGGTGCACACAACCTGCTGTTCAGCGGGCCTCCCGGAACGGGCAAGACCTTGCTCGCCAGCCGCCTGCCCGGCTTGTTGCCGCCACTGAGTGAGCAGGAAGCATTGGAAGTGGCGGCGATTCAATCCGTGGTCAGCCTGGCGCCCCTGAGTCATTGGCCGCACCGGCCGTTTCGTCAGCCCCATCATTCGGCGTCAGGCCCGGCCTTGGTGGGCGGCGGATCGAAGCCGCAACCGGGGGAAATCACCCTGGCCCATCACGGGGTGCTATTTCTGGATGAGTTGTCGGAATTTGATCGCAAGGTGCTGGAGGTACTGCGCGAGCCATTGGAGAGCAGTGGATGGTATTCTCACACTTCCAGAATCATCGCAGGACGCCCGGAATGCCTACCGCATACGCTTACATCCGTTACTCATCCAAAGCTCAGGGTGAAGCAGGGAAGGACTCAGTAGACCGTCAAATGGCTTCAATACAGGCCATCACCAAGCATCATGATGTTGAGCTACTGCCAGAGAACATCTTTTCAGATACGGGCGTATCGGCTCATGATGGGAGCAACAAAAAGAAGGGAAAACTCAAAGACCTTATTGATATGATAACTGACGTTCATATCAAACCGGGTGATTATATTTTTGTTGAGAGTATCGACCGATTAAGTCGTCAGCGTCTGCTACAAGCAAAAGAGCTTGTGAATGGCATCCTTGAAAAAGGTGTAATTCTAATCACTACCATTGATGGTCAGCGATATGAAAAACCTAACGAGACGAATCGAATTGATGATCTCCAACAAGATATCCTATTGAGTGTCATTGCAAAACGTGCTCATGAAGAAAGCAAAACAAAATCAGTTCGTCGTAAATCTGCATGGAATAGAGCCAAAAAATTAGCAGATGATGAAAAAGCTATATTTAATGGTCATAACCCACCATATGGCATTTCATACAACAAAGAAGAAAACCGCTTTGAAATAGTTGAAGGCGAAGCCCAAGAAATTAGAGATATCTTTGAAAGTCTAAAATATGTCGGTGTATCTTTAACTATCAGAAAAATCAACACCTACTCTAAAAGAAAATGGACCAACAAGAACATCCACTTGCTATTCCAAACAAAGTATGTTCTTGGCTCTTATATGGCTCAACGCAGAGACGAAAATAAAAACAAGGTTTTCGAACGTTTTATCGAAGGATATTATCCGCAGATTGTTTCATATGAGCTATTCAATGAAGCTCTTGAAGCAATGAAATTGCGAGCACATAGAAAACATTACGGCAATCAAACAGTCGGCAGCTTGAACATTTTTAGACACTCAATCAAATGTGACTGCTGTAATGCTTCCATGCTCTTTGAAAAGCAAACAAACCCCAAAGGTGTTTGCTATGGATATTTCCATTGTTTCACCAGAAAAGAGCTAAAGACGAATTGCAACCAACCGAGATTTCGTTTTGATTTAGCGTATGGTCTATTTTTAGAATTAATCTATCAGGCAACGACAGAAGAAGATTTCGACGTTCATCCTTGGCAAGCCTTGGAACTTGAAGAAGAGAAACAAGACCGCGAGCACTACATTAAAAATGGAGTTCGCTATTCATTCGCAACTCAACATGATATTGAAATCGAAGAAAAAATCGAAAGCTTCCGTGAGTTGCTAATCAGCTTGTTATCGAATAAAAAACGTCAAGTATCAGACAACAAAAAGCTTGTTGAGCTTCGAAATACATTGCTTGAACAGAAAAGCTACAAAGATAATCTACTAAAATCATTTGCGGGCTTTACTAATGGAGTAATACCCCAAGAGTTTTTAGCAGTCGTTAGCAGCACAGAATTAAAAATCAATGATATTGAAGGCGAGCTTTCTAAGCTTCACGCAGAAATTAACACTCGTAAGACTTCAATCAATATCTACTCAGAAAAAGACATTATTGAACTTTACAGCACTGAAGAAGGTAGATTGAAAATAAACCAATTTTTCATTGCAAATGACATTGTATTCAGGTTCAACTTTGAAAAGGAAACCCGAACCCTCTATTGCAAGATAAACTATCAGGGAATGATGATTGATAAAATTGCCAAACGATTTAATTTGCATAACCCATTGAGTGAGTTCGGAATCAAAAACCTCAACAAATATTTCAATTGACAAAATTAAGGCCGGAAATCGGCCTTATTTGAGTTTTAACAGCCTTCTTTTTACCTCGGTATTTTGCTGCTCTACTTTTGCTATATTTTCTTGTGCATCTTTAAGCATATACACAGGATCTCCACCGGTGTCTATATTAAAAAAATCAAGCAGCTTTTGATAGGTCTTTTTAAGCCCCTTGGTAAAATTAGGAAACTGCTCGGAAAAAGCTTTTGCCGCTGCTTGTAATGATGGTGTTTTATTGTAAATCTCAGTTGCACCTCTGATATTGATCAATATTTGCTCTCTTAACTCTTTTTCAGCCTCTCTTTTACTTTCCATTCTATTAATCAGATCGATAGCACCGTTCACATCTTTCAAAATTTCATCTGTGGCAATAGCTGCCGCCTCCAATAGCTCTATATTGCTCTGTAAGGCTCGATTCTGGTGGTTTTTTTCATTCTCTAACTCAGCCTGAAGGCGTTCGATCTCGGCTTGCTTTTGAGCAATAAAATCGTCTTTTTCAGCGTGCTTTTGATGCGTCATATCCTTGGATATGCCACGCACAAATCCCAACGGCTGGAAAACCTGACCAGCCAGATCCTGAAGCTTTGACCAAGCAGATTCAGATCCACGCTGCTGGAGCTCACGCAACGGGGCTTTCCCGGTCTTAAAATCGTGATTAAAGAAAATCAACTGAGCGTGGTAATTGATCTTCAACTCCCCCGTTTCTGGGTCTTTATAACCTTCATCCGCGTGAAATGCCCAACCAACAGGCTCTAGCCCAGTTTGAACCTTAACCTGCTCCATAAAATCATCGATGTGATTGGATACAACACGCTTGTATTGCGGGTTTTCCATTAACAATTCAAATTGATCGCGGGAGAATGCCAAAACACCATCGATAAAAGTGTTAGCGTTCTTTTGTAGCTTCTTTCCTTTGTGCTGCTCTGCTTGTGCATAGATATCTTTGTATTTATCTGTAATTGAATATCCACAATCAAAATTATTTTTCTGCAACTCTTTAATTGAGTTTTTATTCTCAGCAAAGACACGCTGAACGTGTCCTATTTCACCTTCGGATTGACTGTTTTTGTAGTACTTGGCATTAAAAGAAACGTAGTTATTCATAAGCAATTTAATTGTTCGTCACTTATGTTTTAACACACAATAATATTATTTCAAGTGGTGCTTTAAAGCATCATCATCTTCTAAGTGCTTTAAAATTCTCACGCTTGCAAAGCGTCTGTTTTCACAAGCAAAGGCAAAAAGCAAAAGCGTGTTTTAGCCCACTAAAACACTCTGCGAGTGTGTGGGTGCTCCGCAGGCAACTGGTCGTTGAGACAGAAGCATAAAAGCGAAAGCAAAAGCAAAGCCGTGGCATTTAGTTTGTCGCACTGCTTTAAACTTCAACCCACGCGAAACACATATTAGGCCACGGATTTGACTTTCAATATTCAAATGGTATAACTAAGAATAAGTGAACCCCGAATACGGTTAGTATTCAGGGTTCGGTGTTGATACTGATAGCAGCAGTTTCAACTTGCAATTAAAGTTATAACATACAAATTAACTTATTCAAGTCAACCTGCCGCAAAAATCTCAAATCATAATAATAAATTTCAGTATTCACACCTTGGACAATGTAGGAAATACAGTGATTGTTTCGTTGTTCAAGCGAAGAGAAGTAAAACGGGGATACTGAAAATTTCTCAACCCGCCAGCCATATAGCAATATATGTTGAACAGGGTTTCAGTGTGGTGCTAATACAGCCATTAAGTGTTCAAAGTCTAAAATGAGTATTACATATTTAGACCCCGAGCTAAAAAGTTCAGGTAGAGCGATACTGATTTTAAATCATAAAGTCAGGAAGACCAGCTTTGCCCGAGCTTTATTCTGGTAAGAATAAAAGCGAAGGGCAAGGCTGGAAAAGATAAAAGCGAAAACCCCTTAGGGTTTTCAAGACACGCACACGTATGGGCACACACGTACACATACCCGTGTCATGCCCGCATACACCTATCCACAACACACTTACCTATCACACTCAAACCTATTATTTTCTCCAACCTCAAAAAACGGTCATTTATGAGTGTGTCTTTCTTAGATGATAGTAAAACACCAACGAGATAAGAAAACGCTTTAAAGGCATGTTCCCGTGAGCCTTTTTATGCTTATTGGTTTTTTTTCAAACAAGAGGCAGGGTTCGGAAATTTTCTTTTTTTGACTTGACCCTACCCATACGTCTGGAGTTGAAATTAAACTGAGAGCGTTTTTTTTGAATTTTTCGATGATTTTTTTCGCGAGTTAGTTGCAAAACACAACTAAGAGAATTTCCATAAATGTCGATTAGGGTCGGACCATAATCGCAATTAAGGTTGGACGGTAAATATATTTTTGATTTGCTATTGACACTGTTTTTTACCGTATTTAAGCCATAATTTCGTGCTTCAAAAAAACAGATTATCAAAAAAATTATATAATCCCATAAAAATATTTTGATTTTTTATTAAGAATAGCGTCGGACTATAAAATTTATGAGACCTCATCAAAATCTCTCAAAAAATTACAATTTGAGTTTACGACGAATTTCTCTTTTGATTTTTAATAACTGCTCAATTTTTATGCTTGAACAAGTTCAAGCACAAAAATCGACCTTTGCTATTTGAACCACAACCATCTATAAGATACAATTTATTTTCACCTCAGGAGCTTTTAAGATGGAATACTTAATCGGGGCAGCAATTGCCGGCATTCTCATTTTTCTCTTCATTGTCAAAAGGAAAACAGATAGCTTCAACCAGTTATCTCGACTTCCATTCCCCGCTTGGCACTCTGTTTATTCATCTAGTCAGATGCCCGAAACACTTGGAATGGCAAGAGCGTTGATTCTCCAAACCTTCCATCTTGCAGCCGAGTTTGGAGTTCTTAGTCAAAGCGAAAAGAAGGAGCTTGATGCAGGCTCAATGAAAGAAGACCCCATGAAAATTGTTAATGAGTGGTTCGAGCATGCACTCCCTAATGTAGTGAACGTTATTGATGAGCGAGAATTGGCTGCATCCGAAGCTCGTTTAGTTGGTGTATTCATGCTGGTATCCCTTAAAGGGGTCAACCCAGAGGGTGAGCTTCGACGGTTCCTACAACGCTTCAATCACTGACCGACAGAACGATCACAAAATGTGTGACATAACCCCCTACCATTGGAGTCGGGGCACATCGTCATCTCCCGTGCCCGCGACCGGGTGAGCTTCCCCGCGCGCTTTCAATTGGTGGCCGCGATGAACCCCTGCCCCTGTGGCTACATGGGCGAACCCAGCGGGCGCTGTCGTTGTACGCCGGAGCAAGTCCAGCGCTATCGCAACAAACTCTCCGGGCCGCTGCTGGACCGGATTGACCTGCACCTGACGGTTGCGCGGGAAAGCACCGCGCTGAATCCAACGCCTCAAGCCGGCGACGACACAGCGAGCGCATCAAGGCAAGTCGCCGAAGCCCGCGAGCGCCAACAACGGCGCCAGGGCTGCGCCAATGCCTTTCTGGATCTGCAGGGATTGCGCAAGCACTGCCAACTGTCGAAGATCGATGAAGGCTGGCTGGAGACTGCCTGCGAACGGCTGACGCTATCGCTACGGGCGGCGCACCGCTTGCTCAAGGTGGCACGGACCCTGGCAGATCTGGAGCAGACGGAAGCAATCGCTCGTCACCATCTGCAAGAGGCCCTGCAGTATCGGCCAGCGGCGATTACTTAAGCCATACGCACATCAAAAATGTGGGAGCGGGCTTGCTCGCGAATGCGGTGGGTCAGTCAATAAAACCGGTGACTGACACTGCGCCTTCGCGAGCAAGCCCGCTCCCACAATTTGAACTGTGGCGTATCAACGGAAGCGGTCGACCTCTTGGCGCAAGCCTGCCGCCAACGTCTCCAGCTCCTTGGCCGTAATCGCCAGGTTCGACACCACTTCACGCTGCTCACTGTTGGCCAGCGCAATGCTCTGCAAGTTGCTGCTGAGCAACGTCGCCGTGCTGCTCTGTTCCTGGGTCGCCGTGGTAATCGCGGCAAACTGCTGCCCCGCCGAGCGGCTTTGCTCGTCGATACGCGCGAGGGCCGAGGCCACGTCGGCGTTGCGCGACAGACCTTCCTGCATCAGCACATTGCCGTGCTCCATGGTGGTGATGGCGTTGCCGGTTTCCTGCTGGATGCTCTGGATCATCCCGGAAATCTCGTCGGTGGCCTGGCGGGTGCGCGACGCCAGGTTGCGCACCTCATCGGCGACCACGGCAAACCCACGGCCCTGCTCACCGGCGCGGGCGGCTTCGATGGCGGCGTTGAGTGCCAGCAGGTTGGTCTGATCGGCAATGGAGGTAATCGTGCCGACAATTCCGCCGATTTCCTGGGAACGCTGGCCGAGGGTGTTGATCACCGTGGCCGTGCTGTTCAGCGCGGTGGCGATATGTTCCAGGGACGACGAGGCCTCTTGCATCGAGTTGCGACCGATGCGCGTCTGCTGGGCGTTTTCCTGGGCGAGGCGCTCGGTGTTGCCCATGTTGTCGGCGATGTTCAACGAGGTGGCGCTGAATTCTTCCACGGCGCCGGCCATGCTGGTGATCTCGCCCGACTGCTGCTCCATGCCTTCATAGGCACCGCCAGACAACCCGGACAACGCCTGCGCCCGGCTGTTGACCTCTTCGGCCGCCTTGCGGATATGCGAAACCATGGTCGACAACGCTTCGCCCATCTGGTTGAAGCTGCGCGCCAGTTGGCCGATTTCGTCATGGCTGGACACGTTCAAGCGCGCGCTCAGATCACCGGCGCCCAAGGCCTCGGCTTGGCGCACCAGGTCGCTCAATGGCTGCAATTTGCTGCGCAACAGCCAGACAGCCGCGCCGACCGCCAGCAACATCGCCAGCACGCTGCCGATCACCAGGCGAATCCCCACGGCCCAGGTGACTGCACGGATCTCTGCCTTCGGCATGCTTGCCACCACCGACCACGGGCCGCCCTCGAACGGCACCGCGACGCTGTAGAAGTCTTCGTTCTTGTCGCTCCAGAAGCGCCCGGCACCCGGCTTTTTCGCCAGGTCGAGCACTACCGGGATCGCCTGGTCCAGCGCCTGCACGCCTGCCGGTGGCACCAGCCACTTCTTCTGCTCATCCAGCAACGCCAGGGAACCGGTGTGGCCGATGCGGAAGCGCTTGAGGTTGTCGAACTGGGCGTTCTGCGCGTCGGTGTAATCGAAGCCCACGAACAGCACGGCAATGACTTTTCCTGCAGCGTCGCGTACCGGCGTGTACTGGGTCATGTAGGAACGTTCGAACAACACCGCACGGCCGACATAGCTCTGCCCGGCCAGCAGGCGTTGATAGGCCGGGTGCTGGTGATCCAGCGCTGTGCCGATGGCGCGGCTGCCATCCTGTTTGGTCAGGGAGGTGCTGATGCGGATAAAGTCCTCGCCGTTGCGCACAAACACCGTGGCCACGCCGCCCGAAGTGTCCTTGAACTCATCGACTTCGGCGAAATCGTTGTTCAACAGGTCGCTACCCAGGTAGAGGCTCGGGGTCTGTACGCCGGCCACAGTCACCGGCTGGTCGGCACGTACACTCAAACCGGCACCGAAGCGCTTTTCGAACAGCCCGCTCAATCGCTGGGTGCTTTCGCGCAAGGTGCTGTGGAAAGTGTTGAGTTGGTCGGCGAGCAGACGTGCTTCGCTGGCCAGGTGTTCCTCGCGGGTGTCGAGGTTGGCAGAGTCGAGGGAACGCAAGGCAAACACGGTACTGCCGCTGATGACGACAGCCAGAATCACGGCGAGTGCGAGGCCTAGCTGGGAGGCAATCCGGGCGCGAGGTTGAGACATGACAGCTCCTGGCCGAGGCCAGGATCATCCTGATCTCATAGCGCTGCTCGGCAATTTATCTAGTGGGAAGCGTTGGGGCACGATGGTTCCAACACACCTACTTCGGCGTGCGCGGGCAATACTTGAGCGATTCACAGGGTTATCGCGCAAACGATTGCACTAACGGTAGTGCACGCATGCTTACAGGCGCTCGACCTCGGGCAATTCCATGGCCTTGACCTCGCTTTGCAGGAAGTCCGCCAAGCGCCGCAATCGCTCACCGCCGGGGCGGGTTTTCGGCCACACCAGGTAGTAACTTTCCCCACTGGCCACAGCGGTAGGCCACGGCAGGCTCAATCGCCCCTGGGCCACGTCTTCGGCCACCATCAACAAATCCCCCATGGACACGCCGTAACCCCGCGCGGCGGCGATCATGCCCAGCTCAAGGGTGTCGAACACCTGCCCGCCCTTGAGCGAGACCTGCGACGACAAGCCCATGCGCCCCAGCCAACTGCGCCAGTCGCGACGGTCGGGCGTGGGATGCAACAGCTCGGCCGTCGCCAGGCGTGCGGCGTCCCATGGGCCGTCGTCCAGCAGGTTCGGCGCGCCGACCGGGATCAGCAACTCAGGATAGAGATAGCACGCGTCCCAATCCGCCGGGAAATGCCCGTAGCTCAACAGCACCGCGCAGTCGAAGGGCTCCTGGTTGAAGTCCACTTCATCCACGTTCATCCACGCGCTGGTCAGTTGCACCTCGTTGCCCGGCTGCAAGGCGCGGAAACGACTGAGCCGCGCCAGCAGCCAGCGCATGGTCAGGGTGGAAGGCGCCTTCATGCGCAGGATGTCATCTTCGGCGTTCAAGGTATGGCAGGCGCGCTCCAGTGCCGCAAACCCCTCACGCACGCCGGGCAACAACAGGCGTGCGGCTTCCGTGAGCTGCAAGGTGCGGCCGCTGCGCTGGAACAGGCGGCAGGCGAAGTGATCCTCCAGGGTGCGGATATGTCGGCTCACCGCACTTTGCGTAATCGACAGTTCTTCTGCCGCGCGGGTGAAGGAGTTGTGCCGGGACGCGGCTTCAAAGGCCCGCAGGGCGTAAAGAGGAGGAAGACGACGGGACATGAGGAAAGCTCCGACAGCAGGATGGCGAAACCCTACCAGAATCAATCAGGCATGAGTTTTAATCATGCGAATGATCGCTTTTATCCCTTTGTGCAATCGGCCGAGAGCGCCGAGAATCAACCCTTCCACAACCCTCTGACTATTTGAGCGTGATGATCATGCAGCATCCGGCACGTACCGAACTCTGGGCCATTCTGCGGCTGTCGGGGCCGTTGATTGCCTCACAGTTGGCGCACATGCTGATGGTGTTGACCGACACCCTGATGATGGCCCGCTTGAGCCCCGAAGCCCTGGCCGGCGGTGGCCTGGGTGCGGCCAGCTACTCGTTCGTGGCGATTTTCTGCATCGGCGTGATTGCCGCCGTGGGCACGCTGGTGGCGATTCGTCACGGCGCGGGCGATATCGAAGGCGCCACCCGCCTGACCCAGGCCGGGCTGTGGCTCGCCATGCTGATGGCCCTGGCGGCGGCGTTGCTGCTGTGGAACCTCAAGCCCGTGCTGCTGATGTTTGGCCAGACCGAAACCAACGTGCAGGCGGCGGGGCAATTCCTCACGATCCTGCCCTTCGCCCTGCCCGGCTACCTGAGTTTCATGGCCTTGCGCGGCTTCACCAGCGCCATCGGCAAAGCCACGCCGGTGATGGTCATCAGCCTGTGCGGCACGGTCATCAACTACCTGCTCAACCATGCCTTGATCGAGGGCATGTTCGGCCTGCCGAAACTGGGCTTGATGGGCATCGGCCTGGTCACGGCCATCGTCGCCAACGGCATGGCCCTGGCGCTGATGTGGTACATCCGCAGCAACCGTGCCTATGCCGCTTACCCGCTGGGCACGGGCCTGCTGCGCCTCAATACCACCTACCTGCGCGAGCTGTGGCGCCTGGGCCTGCCGATTGGCGGCACCTATGCGGTGGAGGTCGGGTTGTTTGCCTTCGCGGCGCTGTGCATGGGCACCATGGGCAGCACGCAGTTGGCGGCGCATCAGATCGCCCTGCAGATTGTCTCGGTGGCGTTCATGGTGCCGGCGGGGATGTCCTACGCGGTGACCATGCGCATCGGCCAGCATTACGGCGCCGGGCAGTTACTGCAGGCGCGCCTGGCTGGCCGGGTCGGTATCGGTTTTGGGGCGACGGTAATGCTCGGGTTTGCCGCCGTGTTCTGGTTGTTGTCCGACCCGCTGATCGGGCTGTTCCTTGACCACAATGACCCGGCGTTCCACGACGTGATCGTGCTGGCCGTCAGCCTGTTGGCCGTGGCAGCGTGGTTTGAATTGTTCGACGGTGTGCAGACCATCGCCATGGGCTGTATCCGTGGGCTGAAGGACGCCAAGACCACATTCCTGGTGGGCCTGGGTTGCTACTGGCTGATCGGTGCGCCAGCGGCGTGGTTGATGGCGTTCACCCTGGGCTGGGGGCCGACCGGTGTGTGGTGGGGCCTGGCGCTGGGGCTGGCGTGTGCGGCGGTGAGCCTGACGTGGGCGTTTGAGGCGAAGATGAAGCGGATGATTCGGCGGGAGCCGCAGGTTCGTGCTGAGTTCCAGGCGATGCAGCCTGACTAGGAAATGTACGCGGTCAGTGTGGGAGCTGGCTTGCCTGCGATGCTGACAACTCGGTCTTCCAGCAAAACCGAGGTGATTCAATCGCAGGCAAGCCAGCTCCCACACAAACCAGCTGCCACAGTTAACCGGGTTTGCAATTCAGCCAAGCAGTGCTTCCCGGCCTTTGCCATAGGTGAGGTACTCCACCAACTCCGGCAACGGCAACGGTTTGCTGATCAGATACCCCTGGGCCTGGTCACACCCAAACAAGCGCAACAACGCCAGCTGCTCAGGGGTTTCCACACCCTCGGCCACCACTTCCAGGTTGAGGTTGTGGGCCAGGTTGATCATCGCGTGCACCAGCTTGCGGTTCTCTTCGCGCTCTTCCATGCCGCCGACAAAGCTCTTGTCGATCTTCAACAACGCTATCGGCAGGCTGTTGAGGTGCACGAACGATGAGAAGCCGGTGCCGAAGTCATCCAGGGAAAACCGCACGCCGAGGCGGCCAAGGGCGTCCATGGTCTGCTTGACCAGGTCGCTACGGCGCATCACCGCAGTTTCCGTCAGTTCGAATTCCAGCCATTGCGCTTCCACGCCACGTTCGGCAATCAGCCGGCTGAGGGTGGAGAGCAATTGGCTGTCCTGGAACTGACGGAACGACAGGTTGACCGCCATGTGCAGCGGCGGCAGGCCGCGTTCGCGCAAGTCCTGCATGTCGCGCAGGGCGCGGGAAATCACCCAGTAGCCCAACGGTACGATCAGGCCGCTTTGTTCGGCCAGGGGCACGAACTCGCTGGGCGGCAACAGGCCACGTTCGCCGTGGCGCCAGCGCACCAGGGCTTCGAGGCCGACGATATGCCCGTCGTCCAGGTCCAGGCGCGGCTGGTAGTGCAGTTCCAGTTCATCACGGCGCAAGGCGCGGCGCAGCTCACTTTCCAGGTCGGCCAGGCTGCGCGCGTTGCGGTTGATGCGTTCGTTGAAGATATGAAAGGTGCAGCCTTGGGTGCTTTTGGCTTGCTGCATGGCGATATGCGCGTGCCACATCAGCGGGTCGGCGCCGGCGCTGGCACGGGCGTGTGCCACGCCCAGGCTGCAACCGATCAGCAGGCTTTCGCCATCGACCCAATAGGGTTCGGCCATGACTTCGGTGATGCGCTCGGCCATCCACTCGGCTCGCTGGGGCGCACGGCGGGTGTCGATCAGCAAGGCGAATTCATCGCTGCCCAGGCGCGCCAGTTGATCACCGGCCTCCAGCTGGCTCTTGAGCCGCGAGACCACTTGCAGGATCAACCGGTCGCCGGCCTGGTGGCCGAGGGCGTCGTTGGCATGGCGGAAGTTGTCGAGGTCCAGATGACCGAGGGCCAGGCCGCGCCCTTCGTTCTCGGCCAGCCGCGCCGCCAGCAGGGTCTGGAAACCCTGGCGGTTGGCGATACCGGTGAGCGGGTCCTGTTCGGCCAGGCGTTGCAGGGTGGTTTCCAGCACGCCGCGTTCGCGAACGTGGCGCAGGCAGCGGCGCAGGGTGTCGGCGTCCAAGGCGGTCTGCACCAGCCAGTCGCTGACCCCCAGCGGTGAAACCAGCGGTTCCTGCTCCAGCAGCAATACGCACGGCAAGCTGCAACGGCCAGGGCCAGGTTGCAGGCCTGGCGTGGTCAATAGCACGGCACCGTGGTCGTCATCGAACAGACGACTTACGGAATCCCAATTTGGCGCGCTGATCAGCACAGCCCCATCGCCCATCGGCGCCAGGCACTCGCGCAACAACGCTGCCCACGCGGGCTCATCGGCCAGCAGCAGCAAACGCAAGGGTTCGACAGGCGTAGACAAGCTAGCTCCCTAGACTCTGCAAGAATTCGTTGGCGGCGGGCATTATGACGTGCGGCCTGATAATCACCAATGATAGGGGTTATCAAACACGCAGGTTGTAAACATTAGTCTCAATTGCCCTGACATCCTGCGGCAAAGTAGCAAAACCGGCAAATTTAGATCGAGTGGTACGTCACACTGTCGTTCTGACAGAGCAGAATCCTGCCAGCCTGTTAAAATGCCCGCCCTTTTGAATAACGACTCCTAAAATTCTGTATGTCCCGACTCAATCCCCGGCAGCAAGAAGCCGTGAACTACGTCGGCGGCCCTCTATTGGTGCTCGCCGGTGCTGGCTCCGGCAAGACCAGCGTGATCACCCGCAAGATCGCGCACCTGATCCAGAACTGCGGCATCCGTGCCCAGTACATCGTCGCCATGACCTTTACCAACAAGGCGGCGCGGGAAATGAAAGAGCGCGTCGGCACCCTGCTCAAGGGTGGCGAGGGCCGTGGCCTCACCGTGTGTACCTTCCACAACCTGGGCCTGAACATCATCCGCAAGGAACACGTGCGGCTGGGCTACAAGCCAGGCTTCTCGATCTTTGACGAGACCGATGTGAAGTCGCTGATGACCGACATCATGCAGAAGGAATACGCAGGCGACGACGGCGTGGACGAGATCAAGAACATGATCGGCGCCTGGAAAAACGACCTGATCCTGCCGCCCCAGGCCCTGGAAAACGCGCGCAATCCCAAGGAACAGACCGCCGCCATCGTCTACACCCACTATCAGCGCACGCTCAAGGCGTTCAACGCGGTGGACTTCGACGACCTGATCCTGCTGCCCGTGAAGCTGTTCGAGGAACACGCCGACATCCTCGAAAAATGGCAGAACAAGGTGCGCTACCTGCTGGTGGACGAATACCAGGACACCAACGCCAGCCAGTACCTGCTGGTGAAAATGCTCATCGGCAAACGCAACCAGTTCACCGTGGTGGGCGACGACGACCAGTCGATCTACGCCTGGCGCGGTGCGCGCCCGGAAAACCTGATGCTGCTCAAGGACGACTACCCGTCCCTGAAAGTGGTGATGCTGGAGCAGAACTACCGCTCCACCAGCCGCATCCTGCGCTGCGCCAACGTGCTGATCTCGAACAACCCCCACGAGTTTGAAAAACAACTGTGGAGTGAGATGGGCCACGGCGACGAGATCCGTGTGATCCGCTGCCGCAACGAAGATGCCGAAGCCGAACGCGTGGCCGTCGAGTTGTTGACCTTGCACCTGCGCACCGACCGGCCCTACAGCGACTTTGCGATCCTGTATCGCGGCAACTACCAGGCCAAGCTGATCGAGCTGAAGCTGCAGCATCACCAGATTCCGTATCGCCTGTCGGGCGGCAACAGCTTTTTCGGACGCCAGGAAGTGAAAGACCTGATGGCGTACTTCCGGCTGATCGTGAACCCGGATGACGACAACGCCTTCCTGCGCGTGATCAACGTGCCGCGCCGCGAAATCGGTTCCACCACCCTGGAAAAGCTCGGCAACTATGCGACCGAGCGCAAGATCTCGATGTACGCCGCCACCGACGAAATCGGCCTCGGCGAACACCTGGACACCCGTTTCACCGACCGCCTGTCGCGCTTCAAGCGCTTCATGGACAAGGTCCGCGAGCAGTGCGCCGGCGAAGACCCGATCAGCGCCCTGCGCAGCATGGTCATGGACATCGACTATGAAAACTGGCTGCGCACCAACAGTTCCAGCGACAAGGCCGCGGATTACCGCATGGGCAACGTCTGGTTCCTGATCGAAGCGCTGAAGAACACCCTGGAAAAAGACGAAGACGGCGAGATGACCGTCGAAGACGCCATCGGCAAGCTGGTGCTGCGCGACATGCTGGAGCGCCAGCAGGAAGAGGAAGACGGCGCCGAAGGTGTGCAGATGATGACCTTGCATGCGTCCAAGGGCCTGGAATTCCCCTACGTGTTCATCATGGGCATGGAAGAGGAAATCCTCCCACACCGCTCCAGTATCGAAGCTGACACCATCGAAGAAGAACGCCGACTGGCCTACGTGGGCATCACCCGCGCCCGCCAGACCCTGGCCTTCACCTTTGCCGCCAAGCGCAAGCAATACGGCGAGATCATCGATTGTGCCCCCAGCCGGTTCCTCGACGAACTGCCGCCGGACGACCTGGCCTGGGAAGGCAATGACGACACCCCGACCGAGGTGAAGGCCGTTCGCGGCAACACCGCCTTGGCGGACATACGCGCGATGTTAAAGCGCTAGAATCGACTACTTTTTAATCTACTTTCGGCGCGCATTGCGTCAACAGAGGAAGCTTTCGTGGAAGCACTGCACAAGAAAATTCGCGAAGAAGGCATCGTGCTTTCCGATCAGGTACTCAAGGTCGACGCCTTTCTGAACCACCAGATCGATCCGGCGCTGATGAAACTGATCGGCGACGAATTCGCTGCGCTGTTCAAGGACTCGGGCATCACCAAGATCGTCACCATCGAAGCTTCGGGCATTGCGCCGGCGATCATGACCGGCCTGAACCTGGGCGTACCGGTGATTTTTGCGCGCAAGCACCAATCCCTGACCCTGACTGAAAACCTGCTGTCGGCGACCGTTTACTCGTTCACCAAGCAGGTGGAAAGCACCGTGGCGATCTCCCCGCGCCACCTCACCAGCAGCGACCGCGTGCTGGTGATCGACGACTTTTTGGCCAACGGCAAGGCGTCCCAGGCGCTGATTTCGATCATCAAGCAGGCCGGCGCGACCGTCGCCGGCTTGGGGATAGTGATCGAGAAGTCGTTCCAGGGTGGCCGTGCGGAGCTGGATGCGCAGGGTTATCGGGTTGAATCGCTGGCGCGGGTGAAGTCGCTGGCGGGTGGTGTGGTGACCTTCATCGAGTAAGTGGCAACACTGCACTTCTCAAGTGGGCACAGTTAAATGTGGGAGCTGGCTTGCCTGCGATAGCGGAGTGTCAGGCGACATCAATGTCGCTGTACCACCGCTATCGCAGGCAAGCCAGCTCCCACAGTTGGTTTTGTGGTGTTTGTTAGTGTGCGGTGGCCTGTAGGCCGGCGAGCAAGAGCCGCTGATACAGATCTTCTTTGAGCCCCTCCGGGGTATCCAACCCCATCCGCTTCAAGTGCCCGGGAAACACCTCCGGCTCCGGCGCATCCAATGCCGCCTTGCCCAACTCCAAAATCTCCGTCAGCTTGAACTTGCTCTTGAGCCAGTTCAACGCGCGCAACAGATCCCGCTCTTCATCGCTGAAATCGCTGCCCAGCGGATACTCCGGGAACAACCGCGAATGCCGCGCCTGAATCGCCTTGAGGCGCTCCGGCGTATTGTCGGCAAAGCGCACATCCAACTGGAAATCCTTGGGCAACTTGCCGGCCTTTTGCGCTTGCTCGATCAAATCGCCCTGGAAACGTGAGTCGGTGATATTGAGCAACGCCTCGATCACCTTGGCATCGGTCTGACCGCGCAAATCGGCGATGCCGTACTCGGTGATGACAATATCCCGCAGGTGTCGGGGAATGGTGCAGTGGCCGTAGTCCCAGACGATATTGGAACTGACCTCCCCCGCCGATTCGCGCCAGCTGCGCAGGATCAGGATCGACCGCGCACCTTCCAGCGCATGGCCCTGGGCGACGAAGTTGTATTGCCCGCCGACACCGCTAAGCACGCGGCCATCTTCCAATTGGTCAGCCACACCGGCGCCGAGCAAGGTCACCATGATCGCGCTGTTGATAAACCGCGCATCCAGGCGTTGCAGGCGCTTGAGTTGTTCCTGGCCGTACAGCTCGTTGATGTAGCTGATGCGGGTCATGTTGAATTCAAGGCGTTTGCTGTGGGTCATTTCCTGTAGGCGCTGGTAAAAACTGCGCGGACCGAGGAAGAAACCGCCGTGGATCGAGACGCCATCGGGTTGTGCCGCCTCATCGAGCAGGCCAGCATTGGCTTGCTCCTGGGTCGCCACATCCGGGTAGACCTTACGCCGCACAATCCCGGCATCCGCCAACACCAACAGGCCGTTGACGAACATTTCGCTGCAACCGTAAAGGCCACGGGCGAAGGGATCGACGCCACCTTCATGGCTGATCAATGGCGCCCACTGATACACATCGAGGTCGGTCAGCAGCAAGCGATAAGCTTCGTTGTCGGCCTGGCGCGCCAACAGTGCAGCGGTCAGCGCATCGCCCATGGAGCCGATGCCGATCTGCAAGGTGCCGCCATCGCGCACCAGGGTGCTGGCATGCAGGCCGATAAAGTGATCCTGGAAGCCCACCGGCATATTTGGCGTGGAGAACAGCGTGGTGCTGTCTTTTGCGTCGATCAGGTAATCGAACGCGTCCATACCCAGCTCGGAATCGCCGGGCATGTAGGGCAGATCGGTATGGACCTGGCCGACGATCAGGATAGTTTCGCCGGCATCGCGGCGCTTGGTGATCATCGGCAGCAGATCGAGGGTGATGTCCGGGTTGCAACTCAGGCTCAGGCGATCGGGGTGTTCGCTGCTGCTGGCCACCAGTTGCGCCACCAGGTTCAGGCCGGCGGCGTTGATATCGCGGGCGGCGTGGCTGTAATTGCTGCTCACGTAGTCCTGCTGGGCCGAGGTGCTGTGGAGCAGGCTGCCGGGCTGCATGAAGAACTGCTGCACATGGATGTTTTTGGGCAGGCTGTCTTTGCGCAGGGCGGCGAGGAAATCCAGCTCGGGATAATCACCAAACACCCGCTCGATAAAGGGTTCGAGAAAACGCTTCTGCAAGCCGTCACCCAGCGGTGGGCGGCCGAGGCTGAGCGCGGTGTAGATCGTCAGCGCCCGCTCCGGCAGCTGGGCGATGCGCCGGTACAGCGCATTGACGAACAGGTTCGGCTTACCCAGACCCAGGGGCATGCCCATGTGGATATGCGCCGGCAAGCGCGCCAATACGTCGTCAACTGCTTGCTCGATTGAACACAACTGCACCATCCGACCCTCCTGAACATTCCGTGATTAGGGGTTGGACAGAGAGTGGCGTGTGTTTGCTGCAAAGAACAGCCCTGAAACAAAAATCGCGGGCACAAAAAAGCCGCTCGTAAGCGGCATTTTTGACGAAGATCGGCGGATTAGAGCCCGGACATCTTCTTGATGGCACCTTTCAGGTCGTCATCCGAGCAATCAGCGCAGGTGCCTTTCGGCGGCATGGCGTTGATACCGGTGATCGCCTTGGCCAGGATGCCGTCGAGGCCGCCCTGGTGATCGGCGCGCTCTTTCCAGGCGGCGGTGTCGCCGATTTTCGGCGCGCCCAGCAGGCCAGTGCTGTGGCAGGCGTTGCAGTGCTTGGCGATGATCTCATCCGGGGTTTTCGCCCCGCCGCCGCCAGCGACAACCGCGACCTCCATCCCCTTGCATTCCTGGCCCTGGACGCAGACTTGGCCGACAGGCTCCAGGCGCTTGGCAATGTCGTCATTGGTCGCAGCTTGAGCGCTGACAGCCCATAGGGCCAGTACGGTTGCTGGTGCAGCCAGCATTTTCATAATTAGGTTCACGCGTTCACCCTCAATGGTGGCTATTCACGCCTGCGGCCACGGTTTCGCAGGCGGCGAAAGTATAACGGTTAGCCCGCCTGGCCGAAACAACCCTATTAAATAAAGGGAGATTCGGCTTCACGGATACGGCTGCGGGTGTGTCTGCAACGCTGGCAGCACGCCTCTTTTCTTAAAAGTTCGCGGGTGTGGCTGCGCTGATTAGTCGCGCCGGCACGTCGAACGGATTGCGAAAACGATGGGGCTTGGTGCTTTCAAAGTAGTAGCTATCGCCCGCTTCGAGCACAAAAGTTTCAAGACCGACCACCAATTCCAGGCGGCCCTCCACCAGAATCCCGGTTTCTTCGCCTTCGTGGGTGAGCATTTCTTCGCCCGTGTCGGCGCCCGGCGGGTAGATTTCGTTGAGAAACGCAATCGCCCGGCTTGGGTGCGCCCGGCCTACCAGTTTCATGGTCACGGCGCCGTCAGAGATGTCGATCAGCTCATTGGCTTTATAGACGATCTGCGTCGGTATTTCCTGGAGGATCTCCTCGGAAAAAAACTCGACCATGGACATGGGGATGCCGCCCAGCACCTTGCGCAAGGAGCTGATCGAGGGGCTGACGCTGTTTTTTTCGATCATCGAAATGGTGCTGTTGGTGACACCCGCGCGCTTGGCGAGCTCGCGCTGGGAAAGACCCTTCAGTTTACGGATGGATTGCAGTCGTTCGCCGACGTCCAATGCAGGAGCCTCCTAGGATTCAGGCTTTGTTGTAATTGAGCGTTATCATGGCGACAGCGTTCAGTATTTACAACACTTGGGCCTAAATCCCGGGTAGCGACGTTCGTGCCTGGCGCTCAGTCGCCGGAATAGAGCCTTGGCACCCGGCGCAGGTTGCAGAAGATCTGGTAGGGAATGGTTTCCGCCGCCACGGCGATGTCGCTGGCAAGGATATTTTTGCCCCACAGCTCCACCGTTGCACCGAGGCCGGCCTGGGGCACGTCCGTCAGGTCGACGCACAGCATGTCCATGGACACGCGACCCAGCAATTGGCTGCGCTGCCCGGCCACCAGCACCGGCGTACCGGTCGGCGCATGACGCGGGTAGCCGTCGGCATAACCCATGGCCACCACACCGATGCGCATCGGCTTGGGCGTGATGAACCGCGCGCCGTAACCCACCGGCTCGCCGGCCGGCAGTTCGCGTACGCAGATCACTTTCGATTCCAGGGTCATTACCGGCTGCAAACGTGCGGCCACGGCCTGGTCCTCGCCAAACGGCGTGGCGCCATACAGCATGATGCCGGGGCGTACCCAGTCGCTGGTTACGTTCGGCCAGCCCATCACCGACGGAGAGTTGCGCAGGCTGACCTCAGCGGACAAGCCCTGACGCGCCGCTTCAAATACGGCCACTTGCTCATCGCTGCGCACGCAATCGAGTTCATCGGCGCGGGCGAAGTGGCTCATCAATACGATCTTGGCGACTTTGCCGCTGGCCAGCAGGCGCTGGTACGCCTCGTGGTAGTCCTTGGGATGCAGGCCGACGCGATGCATGCCCGAATCCAGCTTGAGCCAGATGGTCAGCGGCTTGCTCAAGCGGGCTTGCTCGATCGCGTCCAACTGCCACAGCGAATGCACCACACACCACAGATCATGTTCGTTGATCAGCGGCAGCTCACTGGCTTCGAAAAAACCTTCCAGCAGCAACACCGGCGCACGAATACCGGCAGCGCGCAGCTCCAACGCTTCTTCGATGCACGCCACGGCAAAGCCGTCGGCTTCGGCTTCCAGCGCCTGGGCCACGCGCACGGCGCCATGGCCGTAGGCATCGGCCTTGACCACGGCAAGGGCCTTGGCCCCCGTGACTTCACGGGCCAATTGGTAGTTGTGGCGCAGGGCTTGGAGATCGATCAGGGCACGGGCAGGACGCATGGCGGCAGGCTTCTAGGCGGCAGAGTGAAGAAAAACCGGTGCCGCCCAATATCGTCGGCACCGGGAGAGGATCTGGGTTTACGGCAGTGCGGCCACGACGGACAGCTCTACCAGGATTTCCGGTTCGCACAGCTTGGCTTCAACCGTGGCGCGGGCCGGGGCGACGCCTTTGGGCAGCCACTTGTCCCACACCGCGTTCATGCCGGTGAAATCGGCATCGATGTCCTTCAAGTAGATCGTCACCGACAGCAACCGGGTCTTGTCGGTGCCGGCCAGGTCCAGCAAACGCTCGATATTGGCCAGGGTTTCACGGGTCTGCTGTTCAATCCCGGCATTCATGTCGTCGCCGACTTGCCCGGCCAGATACACGGTACCGCTGTGGACAACGATCTGGCTCATGTGCTCATTGGTGAGCTGGCGCTGGATTGACATGTTGTGCGGACTCCTGGTGGTTGCCGTAACGGGAAATATCGAGGCCTGCGGCGCTGATCTGTGGGGTTTTCTTCGCCATCAGGTCGGCCAGCAAGCGGCCCGAGCCACAGGCCATGGTCCAACCGAGGGTGCCGTGGCCGGTGTTCAGGAACAGGTTCTTGAACGGCGTGGCACCGACAATCGGCGTGCCGTCGGGTGTGGTCGGGCGCAGGCCGGTCCAGAAGGTGGCCTCGCTCAAATCGCCGCCCTGAGGATAAAGGTCGTTGACGATCATCTCCAGGGTTTCGCGTCGGCGCGGGTTCAGCGACAGGTCAAAACCGGCGATTTCCGCCATGCCGCCGACGCGGATGCGGTTGTCGAAACGGGTGATCGCAACCTTGTAGGTCTCGTCGAGAATGGTCGACGTCGGTGCCATCGCCGGGTTGGTGATCGGCACAGTCAGCGAGTAACCCTTGAGCGGGTACACCGGCGCCTTGATCCCCAGCGGCTTGAGCAGCTTCGGCGAGTAGCTGCCGAGGGCCAGCACGTAGCGGTCGGCGGTTTCCAGCTTGCCGTCGATCCACACGCCGTTGATGCGTTCGCCAGCGTAGTCGAGGCGCTGGATGTCTTGTTCGAAGCGGAACTCCACGCCCAGCTGCCTGCACATTTCGGCCAGGCGCGTGGTGAACATCTGGCAGTCGCCGGTCTGGTCATTCGGCAGGCGCAGGGCACCGGCGAGAATGTCGGTGACACTGGCCAGGGCTGGCTCTACACGGGCAATGCCGGCGCGGTCGAGCAGTTCGAACGGCACGCCGGACTCTTTCAGTACGGCGATGTCCTTGGCGGCGCCATCCAGTTGGGCCTGGGTGCGGAACAGTTGGGTAGTCCCCAGGCTGCGGCCTTCGTAGGCAATACCGGTTTCGGCGCGCAGTTCGTCGAGGCAGTCACGGCTGTACTCGGACAGGCGCACCATGCGCTCTTTGTTCACGGCATAGCGGCTGGCGGTGCAGTTGCGCAGCATCTGCGCCATCCACAGGTATTGATCAATATCGGCGGTGGCCTTGATCGCCAGCGGCGCGTGGCGCTGCAGCAACCACTTGATGGCCTTGAGCGGCACGCCTGGCGCGGCCCATGGCGAGGCGTAGCCTGGGGACACCTGGCCGGCGTTGGCGAAACTGGTTTCCATCGCAGCGGCGGGCTGACGGTCGACCACGACCACTTCAAAGCCGGCCCGCGCCAAATAGTAGGCACTGGTCACCCCAATGACGCCGCTACCCAAGACCAGAACGCGCATTTTTATATCCTCATCGCGGCTTGACCGCCGACGTGTGTTATTCGAGCAATGATGAGCGCAGTGTAAAAAACTATTGCCAGTGCATTTCACTATATAACCGCCTATATTTGGCGACAATTCTCGGCAAAAACCCTTTTCACAGAGGCGTATCCCCTATGCGTACCAACACCCAGACCAAGCGGGAGCTGGACAAGATCGACCGCAACATCCTGCGCATCCTGCAAACCGACGGGCGCATTTCGTTCACTGAGCTGGGGGAAAAGGTCGGGCTGTCGACCACGCCGTGCACCGAGCGCGTGCGCCGGCTGGAGCGTGAAGGGATCATCATGGGCTACAACGCGCGGCTCAACCCCCAGCATTTGAAGGGGAGTTTGCTGGTATTTGTCGAGATCAGCCTGGATTACAAGTCCGGCGACACCTTTGAGGAGTTCCGCCGCGCGGTGCTGAAACTGCCCCACGTGCTGGAGTGCCACTTGGTGTCAGGGGACTTCGACTACCTGGTGAAAGCGCGGATTTCCGAGATGGCCTCGTACCGCAAACTGCTGGGCGATATCTTGCTCAAGTTGCCCCATGTGCGGGAGTCCAAGAGCTATATCGTGATGGAAGAGGTGAAGGAGAGCCTGAACCTGCCGATCCCTGATTAACCAGATAAAACTCGGTCAACTGTGGGAGCTGGCTTGCCTGCGATAGCGGTGGTGACTGATCCACCGCCATCGCAGGCAAGCCAGCTCCCACATTTTTTAACCGCGTACACCCGCTAGACCAACACCTGCCGGGTGCTCGCCATGTACTCATGAATCTGCTTCTCCACCCGCGGATGAATCAGCTCCACCGGCCGCCGCCCATTGGGGCACGGCAAGGTCTTGGTGGTGCCAAACAATCGGCAGATCAACGGCCGCTCGTCATACACCGTGCAGCCGTTGGGCCCCAGGTGCACACAGTTCAGCTCGTCCATGGCCGCGTCCTGCTCGGCTGCGGTCTTGCGCGGCAGGCGCGACATTTCCTCGGGCGAGGTGGTCACTGGCCCACAGCAATCATGGCAACCCGGGACGCACTCGAACGAAGGAATCTGCCGGCGCAGCGCACTGATTTTCTGACTGTTGCAACTCATCGAAACACGTACCGAACGGCGAATAGACGTGGATTCTGCCGCAAAACGCCCTGCGCAGACAGCTTCGTCCGACCGCTGTATCCTGCGTCAAATTTTCCAAACAGGGATGCTCCCCATGACCGCCAGCGCCCGGCACACCACGTCCTACTACGCAGCCAGCAGCGTGCCGCAACCCGATTACCCGGCATTGACCGGCGAAATCACGGCCGATGTGTGCGTGGTCGGCGGTGGGTTTTCCGGGTTGAACACCGCCCTGGAACTGGCCGAACGGGGTTTTCGCGTGGTACTGCTGGAAGCACGCAAGATCGCCTGGGGCGCCAGCGGGCGCAACGGTGGGCAGTTGATCCGTGGCGTCGGCCACGGCCTGGACCAGTTCGCCAACGTGATCGGCACCGACGGCGTGCGCCAGATGAAATTGATGGGCCTGGAAGCCGTGGAGATCGTGCGCGAGCGCGTCGAGCGCTTCCAGATCCCCTGCGATTTGACCTGGGGCTACTGCGACCTCGCCAACAAGCCCCGCGACCTGCACGGCCTGGCCGAAGACGCCGACGAGTTGCGCAGCCTGGGATATCGCCACGAAGTACGGCTGCTGAGCGCTGGCGAGATGAACAGCGTGATCGGCTCCGACCGTTACGTGGGCGGCATGATCGACATGGGCTCCGGCCATCTGCACCCGCTGAACCTGGCGCTGGGTGAAGCCGCCGCCGCGCAGCAACTCGGCGTGCAGTTGTTCGAACAATCCGCAGTCACCCGTATCGACTACGGCCCCGAGGCCAACGTGCACACCGCCCACGGCAACGTGCGCGCCAAGACCCTGGTGCTGGCCTGCAACGCCTATCTGAATGGCTT
This sequence comes from Pseudomonas sp. Marseille-Q1929, assembly GCF_017316265.1. Taxonomy (NCBI): domain Bacteria; kingdom Pseudomonadati; phylum Pseudomonadota; class Gammaproteobacteria; order Pseudomonadales; family Pseudomonadaceae; genus Pseudomonas; species Pseudomonas sp. Marseille-Q1929. The sequence continues at coordinate 246,120 of NZ_JAFLWU010000002.1, read as the reverse complement.
GAACCCGCAACTCAGTGGCAAAGTGCTGCCGGCCGGCAGTTACATCATCGCCACCGAACCGTTGAGCGAAGCCCAGGCCGCCCAACTGTTGCCACAAAACATGGCTGTGTGCGACCAGCGGGTGACAGTGGACTACTTCCGCCTGTCCGCCGACCGACGCCTGCTGTTCGGCGGTGCCTGTCACTATTCCGGCCGCGATCCGCAGGACATCGGCGCCTATATGCGTCCGAAAATGCTCAAGGTGTTCCCGCAACTGGCCGAGGTGAAGATCGACTACCAGTGGGGCGGCATGATCGGCATCGGCGCCAACCGCCTGCCGCAGATCGGCCGGCTGCCCGACCAACCCAACGTGTATTACGCCCAGGCCTACGCCGGCCACGGACTCAACGCCACGCACCTGGCGGGCAAGCTGCTGGCCGAAGCCATCAGCGGCCAGCAACAGGGGCGCTTCGACCTGTTCGCCCAGGTGCCGCACATTACCTTCCCCGGCGGCAAGCATCTGCGCTCGCCGCTGCTGGCCTTGGGCATGCTCTGGCACCGGCTCAAAGAGCTGGTGTGATCAGCCGCGCCAGAACGGTTTAACCCCTTCCTGGCGCGCCTGTTCTGCGCTGAGGCCAATGTCCCGCAGTTGCTCGACGGTCAGCTCCAGCAAGGCCTTGCGGGTGTGGCGGCGATGCCAGAACAGACTCCAGCGGCTGCTGGCCGGCGCCGCCAGCGCGCGTCCCTGCCCCGCTTCCAATTCCTGACCCCGTAACGCCAACCGCACATCGCTCATGCCGCTCATTGTGTTGCCCCTCAGTTGCCTGTTGCCATGAGTGACTAGGATGGGCGCGCGGGCAAAACCATTACAGATTCAATCATTTTTTATTAAATCCATACAGACACTGCCTATAGGGGGCTGAATCCTGTATTTTCGCTGCATCTGTACCGGTCTCCTGGGAGCGACCACCATGACCCTCTATGTGAACCTCGCCGAACTATTGGGCACCCGTATCGAACAAGGCTTCTATCGCCCCGGCGATCGCCTGCCCTCCGTACGGGCCTTGAGCGTGGAACACGGGGTCAGCCTGAGCACCGTGCAACAGGCCTATCGTTTGCTGGAAGACAACGGCATGGCGATGCCCAAGCCCAAGTCCGGCTACTTTGTGCCGGTCGGCCGCGAGCTGCCGGCCCTGCCAGAGATCGGGCGCCCGGCCCAACGCCCGGTGGATATTTCCCAGTGGGACCAGGTGCTGGAACTGATTCGCGCTGTCCCGCGCAAAGATGTCATACAGATGGGCCGAGGCATGCCGGATGTATTGTCGCCGACCCTCAAGCCCCTGCTGCGCAGCCTGGCCCGCGTGAGCCGTCGCCAGGATCTGCCGGGGCTGTATTACGACAACATCATGGGCTGTATGGAATTGCGTGAGCAGATCGCCCGACTGTCATTGGATTCCGGCTGCCAACTGAACGCCGACGACATCGTGATCACCACCGGCTGCCACGAGGCACTGTCCGCCAGCATCCACGCCATTTGTGAGCCCGGGGATATCGTCGCGGTGGACTCGCCGAGCTTTCACGGCGCCATGCAAACCCTCAAGGGCCTGGGCATGAAAGCCCTGGAAATCCCCACCGACCCCATCACCGGTATCAGCCTCGAAGCCCTGGAACTGGCCCTGGAACAGTGGCCGATCAAGGTCATCCAGCTGACCCCCAACTGCAACAACCCCCTGGGCTACATCATGCCGGAAGCGCGCAAGCGGGCACTGCTGACCCTGGCCCAGCGCTTTGACGTGGCGATCATCGAAGACGATGTGTATGGCGAATTGGCCTACAGCTACCCGCGCCCGCGCACGATCAAATCCTTCGACGAAGATGGCCGCGTGCTGCTGTGCAGTTCGTTCTCGAAAACCCTGGCCCCGGGCCTGCGCATTGGCTGGGTAGCGCCGGGGCGTTACCTGGAACGGGTGCTGCACATGAAATACATCAGCACCGGCTCCACCGCGACCCAACCGCAGATCGCCATTGCCGAGTTTCTCAAAAGCGGTCATTTCGAACCGCATTTGCGGCGGATGCGCACCCAATACCAGCGCAATCGCGACTTGATGCTCGATTGGGTCAGCCGTTACTTCCCTGCGGGTACGCGGGCCAGTCGGCCACAAGGCAGCTTTATGCTGTGGATCGAGCTGCCAGACGGCTTCGATACGCTGAAGCTCAACCGGGTGCTGATGGAACAAGGCGTACAGGTGGCCGTGGGCAGCATCTTTTCGGCCTCCGGCAAATACCGGAACTGCCTGCGCATGAACTACGCTGCCAAGCCAACCCCGCAGATTGAAGAAGCCGTGCGCAAGGTCGGCGCCGCCGCGATCAAGCTGCTGGCCGACACGGTGGACTGACCTTTCGCGGGAAATGGTCGTCATATGCCTACAACCGCCCTGACCCGGAAGCGACTCCCTTGATGATTCGACGGCTACTCCCGCTTCTCCTGCTGGGCGCCCTGGGCGGCTGCGCCACGGTGACCACACCGCGTATCCCCAGCGACGCCCTGCCCGCCGCGCAATCGTCATTCGGCCGCTCGATCCATGCCCAGGCCGCGCCTTACCAGGGCCGCTCCGGGTTTCGCCTGCTGCCCAACAGCAGCGAAGCCTTCATGGCCCGCGCCGAATTGATCCGCAACGCCCAGACCAGCCTCGATTTGCAGTATTACATCGTCCACGACGGCATCAGCACGCGCATGCTTGTGGATGAGCTGCTCAAGGCCGCCGACCGTGGCGTACGCATCCGCATCCTGCTGGACGACACCACCAGCGACGGCCTCGACCAGATCATCGCCACCCTTGCCGCCCACCCCAAGATCGAAATTCGCCTGTTCAACCCGCTGCACCTGGGGCGCAGCACCGGCGTGACGCGGGCGATGGGGCGCCTGTTCAACCTGTCGCTGCAACACCGGCGCATGCACAACAAGCTGTGGCTGGCCGACAACAGTGTCGCCATCGTAGGCGGGCGCAATTTGGGCGATGAGTATTTCGACGCCGAACCCAACCTGAATTTCACCGACATCGACATGCTCAGCGTGGGCCCGGTGGCCGAGCAGCTCGGGCACAGCTTCGACCAGTACTGGAACAGCGCCCTGAGCAAGCCGATTGATGACTTTGTCTCCATCAGCCCGTCCAAAGGCGACCTGAGCGCCGTGCGCGAGCGCCTGGAAGCGTCGCTGGCCGAATCACGCCAGCAGAACCACGCGCTGTACAACCGTCTGCGCACCTACCAGACCCAGCCACGCATGGACACCTGGCGGCGCGAACTGATCTGGGCCTGGAACCAGGCGCTGTGGGATGCGCCGAGTAAAGTATTGGCCACCGCCGAGCCCGACCCTCGATTGCTGCTGACCACCCAACTGGCGCCGGAACTGGAAGGGGTCAACCACGAGCTGATGATGATCTCGGCGTACTTTGTGCCGGGCGAGCCCGGGCTGGTGTACCTGACCGGTCGCGCGGACGCGGGGGTGTCGGTGAGCCTGTTGACCAACGCCCTGGAAGCCACCGACGTACCGGCCGTGCACGGGGGCTATGCGCCGTACCGCAAGGCGCTGCTGGAACATGGGGTGAAGCTCTATGAGTTGCGCCGCCAGCCGGGAGATGGCGGCGGCAGCGGGCCGCACCTGTTTCGACGCGGCACCTACCGAGGCTCGGATTCGAGCCTGCACAGCAAGGCGATGATCTTTGATCGGGAAAAGTCCTTCATCGGCTCGTTCAATTTCGACCCGCGTTCGGTGCTGTGGAACACCGAGGTGGGTGTGCTGGTGGACAGTCCTGAATTGGCGGAACACGTGCGCAACCTGGCGTTGCAGGGCATGGCGCCGGCGTTGAGTTATGAGGCGAAGTTGCAGGATGGGCAGGTGGTATGGGTGACGGAGGATGACGGCCAATTGCACACCCTGACCCGGGAGCCAGGGAGTTGGTGGCGTCGGTTCAACGCATGGTTTGCCACATCTATCGGCCTGGAACGCATGCTCTAAAAACAGCGAGGATCCAATGTGGGAGCGGGCTTGCTCGCGAATGCGGAGTGTCAGTCACTGAATGTGCTTCTGAAACACCGCATTCGCGAGCAAGCCCGCTCCCACATTTTTGACCGCATTTCAAATCAGGCTGGCTGCGTGACCCCGAACGCGCCTTGGCGCAGCAACAACAGCACCAAGCCCAATGCTCCCGCCGCCATCAACCACGGCAACGCATGCCCGCTGATCCACTGGCTCCCCGCACCCGCGACCAACGGCCCGATCAGGCAGCCGATGCCCCACAACTGCGCCACATGGGCATTCGCCCGCACCAGCGCATCGTCGCGGTAACGCTCGCCGATCAGGATCAGCGACAAGGTAAACAAGCCGCCAGCACTGGCACCGAACACCACCCACACCGGCCAGATCAGCGGCGTGTGCAGCAGCAGCGGAATGGCCAGGCTCGACACCAGCAACAGCACCGCGCACGCCAGGAACAGCGAGCGTCGCGGCAGGTAGTCAGCCAGTGCGCCAATGGGCAATTGCAGCAACGCATCCCCCACCACCACGGTGCTGACCATCGCCAAGGCAATCTCGGCAGTGAATCCCTGTTGCAGGCAATACACCGGCAGCAGCGTGAGAATCATCGCCTCGAACGCGGCGAACAGTGCCACCGCCCAGGCAATCGCCGGTAGGCTCCGACAGAAGCGCCATAGGTCGGCAAAGGTCACGCTGAACGACTCGGCGGTCGGCGCGCCGGAGCGCCCCAGCAACAGCACGGGCGCGACCACCAACAGGCCAACGCCGACCCAGAAGCCGTAATCATGGTCGGTGCCGATCACGCCCAACAGCAACGGCCCGGACAGCTGGCTCAGGGCGTAACTGCAGCCGTACAACGCCACCAGCCGGCCGCGCCACTGCTCCACCACCAATTGGTTGATCCAGCTTTCGCCGAGGATAAACACGATGGTCAGGATCACCCCGATCATCAGCCGCAGCACCAGCCACACCGGGTAGCTGGGCAGGATTGCCAGCAAACCGATGGACACCGCGCCGGCCCACAAACACAGGCGCATCAGGTTGGCAGTGCCCAGCCAGGAGGCCATGCGGCTGGAGACCTTCGCGCCCAGCAGTACGCCAAAGGCCGGCATCGCGGCCATTACACCGATGGCGAAGCTGCCGTAGCCCCAGCCTTCAAGGCGCAGGGATACCAGCGGCATGCTGACACCCAGGGCCAGGCCGACGCTGAGTACCGACGCCAGGACGGCGAAATAAGTCGCCCAACGCATTGCCACGCTCCTGTGGATAATTCTCAAGAACACCTAAAACACTGTGGGAGCGGGCTTGCTCGCGAATGCGGTGGGTCAGCCAGCTCATCTGGTACTGATACACCGTATTCGCGAGCAAGCCCGCTCCCACATTTTTACTTGCGGTGAGCCCTGAAAGTTACAGCTTGATCCAGGTAGATTTCAGCTCGGTGTACTTATCGAACGCATGCAGCGACTTGTCGCGGCCATTACCCGACTGCTTGAAGCCACCAAACGGTGCGGTCATGTCGCCGCCGTCGTATTGGTTGACCCACACGCTACCGGCGCGCAGGGCCTTGGCGGTCAGGTGCGCCTTGGAAATATCCGCCGTCCACACCGCTGCGGCCAGGCCGTAGATGGTGTCGTTGGCGATGGCGATGGCTTCTTCGGCGCTGTCGAAGGTGATCACCGACAGGACCGGCCCGAAGATCTCTTCCTTGGCGATCTTCATCGCGTTGGTCACGCCGTCGAAAATCGTCGGCTCGACGTAGGTGCCGCCGGTTTCTTCCAGGGTGCGCTTGCCGCCCGCGACCAATTTGGCGCCGTCAGCGTGGCCGGCTTCGATATAGGACAGCACGGTATTCATCTGCTGGGTGTCCACCAGCGCGCCGACATTGGTGGCCGGGTCCAGCGGATTGCCTGGCTTCCAGCCCTTGAGGGCTTCGATCACCAGCGGCAGGAATTTGTCCTTGATGGAGCGCTCGACGAGCAGGCGCGAACCGGCGGTGCAGACTTCGCCCTGGTTGAAGGCGATGGCACCTGCGGCAGATTCGGCGGCGGCTTGCAGGTCCGGGGCATCGGCGAACACGATGTTCGGGCTCTTGCCGCCGGCTTCCAGCCACACGCGCTTCATGTTCGATTCGCCGGAGCGGATCAACAGTTGCTTGGCGATCTTGGTGGAACCGGTGAACACCAGGGTGTCGACATCCATGTGCAGCGCCAACGCGTTGCCCACGGTGTGGCCATAGCCCGGCAGCACGTTGAATACGCCTTTTGGAATACCCGCGTCAACGGCCAGGGCAGCGATGCGGATGGCGGTCAGTGGGGATTTTTCGGACGGTTTGAGGATCACCGAGTTACCGGTGGACAGCGCCGGGCCGAGCTTCCAGCAGGCCATCATCAATGGGAAGTTCCACGGCACGATGGCGGCGACAACGCCGACTGGCTCACGCGTCACTAGCCCAAGCTGGTCATGAGGGGTGGCCGCGACTTCATCGTAGATCTTGTCGATGGCCTCGCCGCTCCAGCTCAACGCGTTGGCGGCGCCGGGCACGTCGATGTTCAGGGAATCGCTGATCGGCTTGCCCATGTCCAGGGTTTCGAGCAGCGCCAGCTCTTCGGCATTGGCCTTGAGCAGCGCGGCGAAACGGATCATGGTGGCTTTGCGCTTGGCCGGCGCGAGGCGCGACCAGACACCGGAATTGAAAGTGGCGCGGGCATTTTCCACGGCGCGCTGGGCGTCAGTGTCGTCACAGCTGGCAACAGTGGCCAGTAGGCGGCCATCGACCGGGCTGATGCATTCGAAGGTGCCATTGGCAGCAGCAGCGGTGTATTCACCATTGATGTAGGCGCGACCTTCGATCTTCAGGTCCTTGGCGCGTTGTTCCCAGTCGGCACGGGTCAGGGTGGTCATGCGAGTGTCCTCCTCTTATTGAATACAAGGGCCAGGCGATATCCCCCGGCAGCCTCAAAGAATTCTTGCCCGGCCAGCCTGCTGTTCGGCTCAAGGCAGCTGCCACCCTAAACCAGCGGCTGGGGATGTTTCAATATATTTGACATAACGCCGGCAAACGCCCTTGCGATGTTCATTTTAATAAACATAGACTTTGGGCTCCCCAACCGCAGGCCAGACGGGACACGCACATGAGCATCCAGGACATCGTCGACTTCAGCCAAGCCAAGACCCCCGCCGACCGTTACCGCCCCGCCGCCGAGAAAATCCTCAAGGGCGACCCCGAGCAAACGATCTACAACCACTACAACAGCCCGTGCGGCCAGATGAGCGCAGGCGTCTGGGAAGGTGAAGTCGGGCAGTGGAAGGTCAACTACACCGAGCACGAGTACTGCGAGATTGTGCAGGGCGTTTCGGTGCTACGCGATGGGGACGGCAACGCCAAGACCTTACGCAGCGGCGACCGCTTCGTGATCCCGGCCGGTTTCAGCGGCACCTGGGAAGTACTGGAGCCGTGCCGCAAGATCTACGTGGTGTTTGAACAGAAGGCCTGATCAAGACGGCGGGACGCGGAGCGTCCGAGGCGGCGTTCCCACGCAGAGCGTGGGAACGATCAGGCAAAAAAAAGCCCGCATCGTGAGATACGGGCTTTTTTTCACAAGGAAGAAAATCAATTACTTGATTTTGCCTTCTTTGTAGATCACGTGCTTGCGAACGCGCGGGTCGAACATTTTCTTTTCGAGCTTGTCCGGGGTAGTACGCTTGTTCTTGTCGGTAGTGTAGAAGTGACCAGTACCGGCGCTAGAGATCATTCGAATCAATTCACGCATGATAGAGCTCCTTAGATCTTGCCAGCGCGGCGGATTTCGGCCAGCACGACAGTGATGCCACGCTTGTCGATGATGCGCATGCCTTTAGCAGATACGCGCAGACGAACAAAACGTTTCTCTTCTTCAACCCAGAAGCGGTGATGCTGCAGGTTTGGCAGGAAACGACGACGGGTTTTGTTATTTGCGTGGGAAATGTTATTCCCAGTCACCGGACCCTTACCGGTAACTTGACATACTCTCGACATGCCTCAGCCCTCTAAAACCACATGCCCAACCCGGCATGGGTTGGCCGCTTAATCTCTCAGTCATTTGGCGCCAGGCGCCGCGTTTCTTTAGGGTCTTACCGGCTACACCTACAAGCGAAGGAACCGGGCCCCTAGAAAAGAGCGCTGCTTTATACCAGAAAGACCCTAGTGCAACAACAGCCCGTGTGTTTTTACCGGCGTAAATCTAGGCAAAACACACCTGAACCGTTGCCAGGAGGGGCCGCTGTCACAGCCGACCGCTCGTCGCACCGAATGATTTACAGCGCCCACGCGCACGGCAAAGTGCGCAGCGGAACGCGCTGAGGCGCCATGAAAACAGCATTTGAAGCAAAAGCACAGGCAAAAATGGGCTAGTCATTTATCAATCAGACCTCTACGGTAGGACTTTTCCAGACTGCACTCGCAGATGGGCCTTCGATCTGCAAAGGAAACCGAACATGCGCCTCGCTGCCCTACCGCTATTGCTAGCCCCTCTCTTTATCGCCCCGCTGGCCTCTGCCGCCAGCAACCTGAGCGTCTGCACCGAGGCCAGCCCCGAAGGGTTCGATGTGGTGCAATACAACTCATTGACCACCACCAACGCCTCGGCCGACGTGCTGATGAACCGCCTGGTGGACTACGACGCCGCCAGCGGCAAGCTGGTGCCGAGCCTGGCGGACAGCTGGGAGGTGTCGCCAGATGGCCTGACCTACACCTTCAAGCTGCACCCGGACGTGAAATTCCACCGCACCGAATACTTCACCCCCAGCCGCACCCTGACCGCCGAAGACGTGCGCTTCAGCTTCGAACGCATGCTCGACCCCGCCAACCCGTGGCACAAGATCGCCCAGAGCGGCTTCCCACACGCGCAGTCGCTGCAACTGCCGACGCTGGTAAAGAAGATCGATGCCCTCGACCCGCTGACCGTGCGCTTCACCCTGGACCACGCCGACTCCACGTTCCTCGCCGCCCTGAGCATGGGTTTTGCCTCGATCTACCCGGCCGAATACGCCGACAAACTGCTCAAGGCCGGCACGCCGGAGAAGCTCAACAGCCAGCCGATCGGTACCGGGCCGTTCATCTTCAGCCGCTTCCAGAAAGACGCCGTGGTGCGCTACAAGGCCAACCCGGATTACTTCGCCGGCAAACCGCCTGTGGATAACTTGATCTTCGCCATCACCCCGGACGCCAACGTGCGCCTGCAGAAACTGCACCGCGATGAATGCCAGATCGCCCTGTCGCCCAAGCCCCTGGATGTGGGCGAGGCCGAAAAGGACCCGGCGCTCAAGGTCGAGAAAACCCCGGCCTTCATGACCGCATTCGTCGCCATCAACAGCCAGCACCCGCCGCTGGACAAGCCCGAAGTACGCCAGGCGATCAACCTGGCCTTCGACAAGGCTAGCTACCTCAAGGCCGTGTTTGAAGGCACCGCCGAAGCCGCCAACGGCCCCTACCCGCCCAACACCTGGGGCTATGCCAAGGATCTGCCGGGTTATCCACAGGACCTCGCCAAAGCGAAGGCCTTGCTGGACCGTGCCGGGCTCAAGGACGGCTTCAAGACCACCATCTGGACGCGCCCGACCGGCAGCCTGCTGAACCCCAACCCCAACCTCGGCGCGCAATTGTTGCAAGCCGACCTGGCTAAAGTCGGCATCCAGGCCGAGATCCGCGTGATCGAATGGGGCGAACTGATTCGCCGCGCCAAGGCCGGTGAACACGACCTGCTGTTCATGGGCTGGGCCGGCGACAATGGCGACCCGGATAACTTCCTGACGCCGCAGTTCTCTTGCGCGGCGGTGAAGTCCGGCACCAACTTCGCCCGCTACTGCGACCCGGCCCTGGACAAGCTGATCAGCGCCGGCAAGACCACCAACGAGCAAGGGGTGCGCAGCAAGCTGTACCAGCAGGCCCAGGTGCAGATCCAGCAGCAGGCGTTGTGGCTGCCGCTGGCGCACCCGACCGCGTTTGCCCTCGCAAGCAAAGCTGTCGAGGGCTACCAGGTAAGCCCGTTCGGCCGCCAGGATTTCTCGAAGGTCAGCGTCAAGCCTTGAGCACTCGCCCCGCCCTCCTGGGGCGGGGTTACATCCAGCCGTATTCCGCCATCGACAACGGGTCTCCGTCCCCGACGATGATGTGATCCAGCACCCGCACATCCACCACTTCCAAGGCTTTTTGCAGCAACTTGGTCAGTTTTCGATCAGCGGCACTGGGCTCAAGGCTACCGGAAGGATGGTTGTGACACAGAATCAACGCCGCGGCGTTGTATGCCAGGGCCCGCTTGACCACCTGCCGAGGGTAGACCACGGCGGTATCGATAGTGCCTTGGGACAACGCCTCGAACCCCAGCACCCGATGCTTCGAATCGAGAAACAGGCAGCCGAAGACCTCATGGGGCTCATGACGCAATAACGCCTTGAGGTAATCACGTACGGCGACCGGGCTTTCCAGCACCGATTCACTGCGCAAGCGCTCTGCCATATGCCGTCGAGCCATCTCCAGCACCGCCTGCAACTGCGCAAACTTCGCCGGCCCCAACCCCAGATGCTGGCTGAACAACGCCTGGCCAGCCTCCAGCAGCGGGCGCAAGCCGCCAAACTGTGCCAACAGGTGCCGTGCCAGGTCCACCGCACTCCTGCCGGAAACCCCGGTGCGCAGGAAGATCGCCAACAGCTCGGCGTCAGACAGGCTTGCCGCGCCCCACTCCAACAGTTTCTCCCGTGGCCGTTCCGCCACAGGCCAGTCTCGAATACTCATCCCACCTCCCTCTCCGCATGTGCGCCGCTGTTGCCCGACGGGCGCTGTGTTATCGTAAGCCCTCTTTTTTGCATGTGATTTCCCCTGGGGAGGGGGCATCGCAGGCGTCACTGAACTGGCATCACTGAACTGGAAAGGCAAACCAATGCAGCGTCTGTATCGGAAACGCATCGTTCTCGGCGTCGGCGGCGGCATTGCCGCCTACAAGAGCGCAGAACTGGTTCGCAGGCTCCTGGACCAGGGCGCCGAAGTGCGCGTGGTCATGACACGCGGCGGCAGTGAGTTCATCACCCCGCTGACCATGCAAGCGCTGTCCGGCCACCCGGTTCACCTCGACCTGCTGGACCCGGCAGCCGAAGCCGCCATGGGCCATATCGAGCTGGCCAAATGGGCCGACCTGGTGCTGATCGCCCCGGCCACCGCCGACCTGATCGCCCGCCTGGCCCAAGGCATCGCCGATGACCTGCTGACCACCCTGGTACTGGCCACCGACGCCACCGTGGCCATCGCCCCGGCCATGAACCAGGCCATGTGGCGCGACCCGGCGACCCAGGCCAACACCCAACTCCTGCAAAGCCGCGGCCTCAAAGTGTTCGGCCCGGCGTCCGGCAGCCAAGCCTGCGGCGACGTCGGCATGGGCCGCATGCTGGAAGCCACCGACCTGGCGCTGTGCGCGGCGGAATGCTTCCAGCACCTGGCCCTGACCGGCAAGCACGTGTTGATTACCGCCGGCCCGACCCAGGAAAACATCGACCCGGTGCGCTACATCACCAACCATAGCTCAGGAAAAATGGGCTTTGCCTTGGCAGAAGCGGCGGTCGAGGCAGGCGCTCGCGTCACCCTCATCACCGGCCCAGTGCATTTGCCAACCCCTGATCGGGTCACGCGAATCGACGTGGTCAGCGCCCGCGACATGCTTGCGGCCTGTGAAGCGGCCATTCCCTGCGACCTGTTTATCGCCTCGGCAGCGGTTGCGGACTACCGACCGGAAGTCGTCGCCCCGCAAAAGCTCAAGAAAGACCCTACGAGCGGTGACGGCCTGCTCCTGCAAATGGTGCGCAACCCGGACATCCTGGCCACCATCGCCACGCGTCCCGACCGCCCGTTCAGTGTCGGCTTCGCCGCCGAGACCGAGCACCTGCTGGACTACGCCGCACGCAAATTGAAAGACAAAAACCTCGATCTGATCGTTGCCAACGATGTCGCCAACCCGAGCATCGGCTTCAACAGCGAGGAAAACGCTTGCAGCGTGATCGACCGCGAACTGCACGCGACCCTTTTCGCCCAGACCAGCAAGGGCAAGATTGCCCGCCAACTGATCTCTTTTATCGCCCAACGGCTGAACCAGGTTTAATTTCCATGCACGCTTTGCAAGCCAAGATCCTCGACCCTCGCATCGGCACCGACTTCCCGCTGCCGGCCTACGCCACTCCAGGCTCCGCCGGCCTGGACCTGCGCGCCATGCTCAAGGAAGACACCGTCCTCGAGCCGGGCCAGACCATTCTTATTCCGACGGGCCTGTCGATCTACGTCGGCGACCCTGGCCTGGCGGCACTGATCCTGCCGCGCTCGGGCCTGGGCCATAAACACGGCATCGTGCTGGGCAACCTGGTCGGCCTGATCGACTCGGACTACCAGGGCGAGCTGATGGTGTCGTGCTGGAACCGTGGCCAGACCGCCTTCAACATCGTCGTTGGCGAGCGCATCGCCCAGCTGGTACTGGTGCCAGTGGTGCAGGCGCACTTCGAACTGGTCGAGGAATTTGCTGAAACACAACGCGGCGCAGGCGGCTTTGGCCATTCCGGCAGCCACTGACTAAGCTGAATCAGGCCGGGCACCCCAGCCCGGTCCGACGCCACCGCATGGCTTTTCAGGATGAAGAATGCGCGGTTCTAATCAGCGAGATTTCCCCAGCGAAATCAATGCATTACGCAGAGAAAAGCACGGAGCCACTGCGCCGATGGCACTTTTGCACCACGAACTCTGCGCCAAAAAAGCCGTCATACCCTTCAGTTTGAACCTGCCGGTCAGCCGCTTTACGGCCAGCATTGCCCCCTTCAGATGGAGTTCCCCCCCGCGATGAGTACCGCAGCCCGCGTAGCCCCAGCATTTCCCGACAGCATCTTTCGCGCCTATGACATCCGTGGCGTAGTGCCCAAGACCCTGACCGCCGAAACCGCCTACTGGATCGGCCGTGCCATCGGCGCCCAGAGCCTGGCCCAGGATGAGCCGAACGTCTCGGTGGGCCGTGACGGCCGCCTGTCCGGCCCTGAGCTGGTCGAGCAATTGATCCAGGGCCTGGCCGACAGCGGCTGCCACGTCAGCGACGTCGGCCTGGTGCCAACGCCTGCGCTGTACTACGCCGCCAACGTACTGGCCGGCAAGTCCGGGGTCATGCTCACCGGCAGCCATAACCCGTCGGACTACAACGGCTTTAAGATCGTCATCGCCGGCGATACCCTCGCCAACGAGCAGATCCAGGCCCTGCACACGCGCCTGAAGACCAACGACCTGACCAGTGGCAAGGGCAGCATCACCAAGGTCGACATCCTGCAGCGCTACTCGGATGAAATCACCCGCGACGTCAAACTCGCACGCCGCCTCAAAGTAGTGGTGGATTGCGGCAACGGCGCGGCCGGCGTGATCGCCCCGCAACTGCTCGAAGCGCTGAACTGCGAAGTGATCCCGCTGTTCTGCGACGTTGACGGCAACTTCCCCAACCACCACCCAGACCCGGGCAAGCCAGAGAACCTGGTGGATCTGATCGCCAAGGTCAAGGAAACCGGGGCTGACGTCGGCCTGGCCTTTGACGGCGACGGTGACCGCGTGGGCGTGGTGACCGAAACCGGCGAGATCGTGTTCCCCGATCGCCTGCTGATGCTGTTCGCCCGTGACGTGGTGGCGCGCAACCCCAACGCCGAGATCATCTTTGACGTGAAGTGCACCCGCCGCCTCACCCCGCTGATCAAGGAATATGGCGGCCGCCCGCTAATGTGGAAGACCGGTCACTCGTTGATCAAAAAGAAAATGAAGGAAACCGGCGCCCTGTTGGCCGGCGAAATGAGCGGCCACGTGTTCTTCAAGGAGCGCTGGTTCGGCTTTGACGACGGCATTTACAGCGCCGCTCGTCTGCTGGAGATCCTCAGCAAGGAAAAATCCACGGCTGAAGAGCTGTTTCAGACCTTCCCGAATGATATTTCTACGCCAGAGATCAATATCCATGTGACCGAGGAGAGCAAATTCAGCATCATTGACGCACTGCACGATGCGCAATGGGGCGAAGGCGCCAACCTGACCACCATTGATGGTGTGCGAGTCGACTACGCCAAGGGCTGGGGCCTGGTTCGCGCGTCCAACACCACACCGGTGCTGGTCCTGCGTTTCGAGGCGGATACCGAGGCCGAGTTGCAGCGCATCAAGGACGTGTTCCACGCCCAGTTGAAACGTGTTGCCCCTGATCTCCAATTACCGTTCTGATTTTTTTTGCACCGGAGCCCTGAATGACCCTCGAACGCGAAGCCGCTGCCAACACCGCCAAGGTCCTTTCCGAAGCGTTGCCTTACATTCGACGCTATGTCGGCAAGACGCTGGTGATCAAGTACGGCGGCAATGCCATGGAAAGCGAAGAGCTGAAAACCGGCTTTGCCCGCGACATCGTGTTGATGAAAGCCGTGGGGATCAACCCGGTGGTGGTCCACGGTGGCGGCCCGCAAATCGGCGACCTGCTCAAGCGCTTGTCGATCGAGAGTCACTTCATCGATGGCATGCGCGTGACCGACGCGCAGACCATGGACGTGGTGGAGATGGTCCTCGGTGGCCAGGTGAACAAGGACATCGTCAACCTGATCAACCGCCACGGCGGCAGCGCCATCGGCCTGACCGGCAAGGACGCGGAGCTGATCCGCGCGAAAAAACTGACCGTCACCCGTCAGACGCCGGAGATGACCCAGCCGGAAATCATCGACATCGGCCAGGTGGGCGAAGTGATCGGCATCAACACCGACCTGCTGAACCTGCTGGTCAAGGGTGACTTCATCCCGGTAATCGCGCCCATCGGCGTGGGCGCCAACGGCGAGTCCTACAACATCAACGCCGACCTGGTAGCCGGCAAGGTGGCGGAAGCGCTGAAGGCTGAAAAGCTGATGCTGCTGACCAACATCGCTGGCCTGATGGACAAGGAAGGCAAGGTGTTGACTGGCTTGACCACGCAACAAGTGGACGAGCTGATTGCCGACGGCACCATCTACGGCGGCATGCTGCCGAAGATCCGCTGCGCGCTGGAAGCAGTGCAAGGCGGCGTGGGCAGCTCGCTGATCCTCGATGGCCGGGTACCGAATGCAATCCTGCTGGAAATCTTCACCGACACCGGTGTGGGTACGCTGATCAGTAACCGCAAGCGTCCTTAAACACCGAAAACCAAAAAGCCCCCGCTCAATTGAATTGATCGGGGGCTTTTTATTTGTACACGGTCCAAATGTGGGAGCGGGCTTGCTCGCGAATGCGGAGTGTCAGTCACTGGATATGTTTCTGACCCACCGCATTCGCGAGCAAGCCCGCTCCCACACAAGCCCTCTTACACAGAGGGACCGGTGTCAGACGCCAAACTGCTCGCGGTACGCCTTGACCGCCGGCAAATGCTGCTTGAGCTGCGGATCATCTTCCAGGAACTGCAACACCTGGTTCAACGACACGATGCTCACCACCGGAATGCCGAAATCGCGTTCCACTTCCTGGATCGCCGACAACTCACCGTTGCCACGCTCCTGGCGATTCAGCGCGATCAGCACGCCAGCAGCCTTGGCGCCATCCTGGGAAGCAATGATCTGCATCACTTCACGAATCGCAGTGCCAGCAGTGATCACGTCGTCGATGATCAGCACATCGCCGGTGAGCGGCGCGCCCACCAGGCTGCCGCCTTCGCCATGGGCCTTGGCTTCCTTGCGGTTGAAGCACCACGGCAGATCCTGCCCATGATGTTCCGCCAACGCCACGGCGGTTGCGGCGGCCAGGGGGATGCCCTTGTAGGCCGGGCCGAACAGCACGTCGAAGGAAATACCGCTTTCAACGATGGCCGCCGCGTAGAAACGACCCAGCTGAGCCAGGGCCGAACCCGAGTTGAACAGGCCTGCGTTGAAGAAGTACGGGCTGGTGCGCCCGGACTTGAGAGTGAACTCACCGAAGCGCAAAACGCCGCGATCGATGGCAAAACGAATGAAATCGCGTTGATACGCCTGCATGAAAAAAGCCTCAGATACCACGGATTTAGCTAATTAGTTAGACGGCGTGTATCATACACGCACGCGATTTTTGGGGCCATTTATGCGGATCATCAGTGTGAACGTTAATGGTATTCAGGCTGCAGTCGAGCGTGGTTTGCTCAGTTGGCTGCAAGCCCAGAATGCCGACGTCATCTGCCTGCAGGATACCCGCGCCTCCGCCTTTGAACTGGACGACCCAGCCTTCCAACTGGATGGCTACTTCCTTTATGCCTGCGATGCCGAAGTGCCCACCCAAGGTGGCGTGGCTTTGTATTCGCGGTTGCAACCCAAGGCGGTCATCAGCGGCCTCGGCTTCGAGACAGCCGACCGCTACGGGCGCTACCTGCAAGCCGATTTCGATAAGGTCAGCATCGCGACCTTGCTGCTTCCTTCGGGGCAGAACGGCGATGAAGACTTGAACCAGAAGTTCAAGCTAATGGACGACTTCGCCCGTTACCTGGATAAACAGCGACGCAAACGTCGCGAGTACATTTATTGTGGCTCGCTGTACGTGGCGCAACAGAAGCTGGATATCAAGAACTGGCGCGACAGCCAGCAATCCCCGGGCTTCCTGGCGCCGGAACGGGCCTGGATGGACGAGATTGTCGGCAACATGGGTTATGTCGATGCCCTGCGCGAAGTCAGCCGCGAAGGCGACCAGTACAGCTGGTGGCCAGACAACGAACAGGCTGAGATGCTCAACCTGGGTTGGCGTTTCGACTACCAGCTGCTGACCCCGGGTCTGCGCCGGTTCGTGCGCAGCGCACGCTTGCCGCGCCAGCCGCGCTTCTCGCAGCACGCGCCGCTGATCGTGGACTACGACTGGACACTGACCATCTGAGGTCTTTTTCCAGCTACAAAAAAACCGACATCGCTGTCGGTTTTTTTGTGGGCGCTCATTATTTGATCAGTCGCCAGGTCAAGGGGTAGCGATAGGCGATCCCCTTGTTGGCCTTGATCGCACCGATGATCGTCAGCGCCACACCGGCGATGGCCAGTGCCGTCATCAGGAAGAACCCAATGACCGCGAAGGCCAGCACGATGCACACGATCCAGGCAATGGCCACGGTGATCTGAAAGTTCAGCGCTTCCTTGCCCTGATCATCAATGAACGGGTCCAACTCCTTCTTCATCTGCCACAGGATCAGCGGCCCGACGACGCTGCCGAAGGGGAATACAAACCCCAGAAACGCCGCGAGATGGCACAACATCGCACCCTGGCGCACTTCGTAGGAAGGCGTAGGCACCGGCATTTGGCTGTCATTCATGGCGCTTCTCCTTGAGGCAGGTGTCAGTCAGCCAGTGCGGCGTTCTGCAGTTCGAAGATTTCGGTCATGCCTTTCTGGGCCAGGGCCAGCATGGCGTTCAGCTCGGCTGGCTGGAATGGCGCGCCTTCGGCGGTGCCCTGCACTTCGATGAAACCACCGGTGCTGGTCATTACAACGTTGAGGTCGGTCTCGGCGGCCGAGTCTTCCAGGTAGTCCAGGTCCAGCACAGGCTCGCCCTGGTACATGCCCACCGATACGGCGGCGATCATTTGCTTGAGCGGGTCGCCGCCCTTCAGGCCGCCACGTTTCTTGATCACTTTCAGCGCATCGACCAGGGCCACCATGGCGCCGGTGATGGATGCCGTGCGGGTGCCGCCATCCGCCTGGATCACGTCGCAGTCGACGTACAGGGTCACGTCGCCCAGCTTGGACATGTCCAGGGCTGCGCGCAGGGAACGGCCGATCAGGCGCTGGATTTCCAGGGTACGCCCGCCTTGCTTGCCACGGCTGGCTTCACGCTGGTTACGCTCGCCGGTGGCGCGCGGCAGCATGCCGTACTCGGCGGTCAGCCAACCCTGGCCCTGGCCTTTAAGGAAACGCGGCACGCCGTTTTCGACGCTGACGGTGCAGATCACCTTGGTATCGCCAAACTCGACCAGTACAGATCCCTCGGCGTGTTTGGTGTAGTTGCGGGTGATGCGGATCGAGCGGAGCTGATCGGCAACGCGACCACTTGGACGTTTCATAAGGGATACCTGTACTGAGGACGAAAAACTGCCGAGCATTATAGAGCCGTGGGCCGATTCGGGGCACTTCTAAAAATTCGGTTACGAATGATCACGCTGTCGCCCATTGTTTGGGCGTGCTCGCCCCACTGCGCTACAATCCTGCGCATTCTTAACCTGCAACGCGAGGTACCTCCATGGTGCACAGCATGACCGCCTTTGCCCGCGTCGAAAAAGCCGGCGTCCAAGGCACCCTGAGCTGGGAACTGCGCTCGGTCAACAGCCGCTACCTGGAACCGCACCTGCGCCTGCCGGAATCGTTCCGCGACCTCGAAGGCGCCGTTCGTGAAGCGCTGCGCCAGAGCATCTCCCGTGGCAAGCTGGAATGCACCCTGCGCTTTACCGAGGAAACCACCGGCAAAGCCTTGCAGATCGACCGCGACCGCGCTGCGCAACTGGTCGCCGCCGCCGAAACCATTGCCGGCCTGATCAAGCAATCCGCCGCGCTGAACCCGCTGGAAGTGCTGGCCTGGCCCGGCGTGCTGGTGGCCGATGCCACCGACCCGCAAGCCCTCAACGCCGAAGCCCTCGCCCTGTTCACCCAGGGTTTGAAGGAACTCAAGGCCGGCCGCGAGCGTGAAGGCGCCGAACTGGCTCGCCTGATCAACGAGCGCCTGACTTCGATCGAAGAAGACGTGGTGACCCTGCGCGAACTGGTGCCGCAGATGCTCGCGACCCAGCGCCAGAAGGTCCTCGACCGCTTCGCCGACATGAAGGCCGACCTCGACCCGACGCGCCTGGAGCAGGAAATGGTCCTGCTGGCGCAAAAGAGCGACGTCGCCGAAGAACTCGACCGCCTGAGCACCCACATCCTTGAAGTACGCCGCGTACTCAAGTCCGCCGGTGCCGCCGGTCGGCGCCTGGACTTCCTGATGCAGGAACTCAACCGCGAAGCCAATACACTGGGCTCCAAGGCGTTTGACCCGCGCAGCACCACGGCTGCGGTCAACCTCAAAGTGTTGATCGAGCAGATGCGCGAACAAGTACAGAATATTGAGTAAGGCAACCTCCATGACCCACAGCACCGGCACCCTTTACATCATTTCCGCCCCTTCGGGCGCGGGCAAGAGCAGTCTGGTCAAGGCCCTGACCGACGCTGACGAGCAGATCCGCATCTCGGTGTCCCACACCACCCGCGCCATGCGCCCGGGTGAGGTGAACGGCGAGCACTATCACTTCGTCGAGCGCACCGAGTTCGTCAAGATGATCGAGCACGGCGACTTCCTGGAGCGCGCCGAAGTATTCGGCAATCTCTACGGCACCTCGCAAAGCCACCTGCAGCAGACCCTGGACGAAGGCCACGACCTGATCCTGGAAATCGACTGGCAGGGCGCCGAGCAAGTGCGCAAGCTGATGCCCCAGGCGCGCTCGATCTTCATCCTGCCGCCATCCCTCGAAGCCTTGCACCAGCGCCTGACCAACCGTGGCCAGGACAGTGACGAGATCATCGAAGGCCGCATGCGTGAAGCCGTCAGCGAAATGAGCCACTACGTCGACTACGACTACCTGATCATCAACGACGACTTTTCCCACGCACTGGATGATTTGAAGGCGATTTTCCGCACCAATCAGCTCCAGCAAAAGCGCCAGCAGCAGCGTTTCGGCAAATTGCTGGCTGAACTGCTCGGCTGATTGGCTCTTCCCAAAACGGCTGCAAGGGCTTTACATTGGCACTTGCAGCGGTTTTACCAAGGCTTGCGAAAAATCAGCGCTTCCCTAAACGCTGGTGATTTTTTAAACTGTTCAGTCCGCTCGCCCAACCGGGCAGCGCGCATCTTGCATCCGCTCCGAGGAATATCATGGCCCGCGTAACCGTTGAAGACTGCCTAGACCACGTGGCAAACCGCTTTGAGCTGGTCATGCTCTCTACCAAGCGTGCCCGTCAACTGGCCACTGGCGGCAAAGAGCCCCTGGTTCAGTGGGAAAACGACAAGCCTACCGTTGTAGCCCTGCGTGAAATCGCTGAAGGCCTGATGAGCTACGAGTTCATCGCCAACGCTGAAATCGTTGAAGACGAACCGCTGTTTGCAGCGTTCGAGGACGAGTCCAACGAGGCCGTCTAAGCCTATGCCTGGTCGACGTAGCACGGCGCGGGGTCAACGCATGCGGCAGGAGTCATTCCTATGCCGAGCATAGACGCCCTCGCCGATCGCTTATCGACCTACCTCGGCCCAGACCAGGTCAACCTGGTCCGCCGAGCGTATTTCTACGCCGAACAAGCCCACGACGGCCAACGCCGCCGCAGTGGCGAGGCGTATGTCACCCATCCTCTTGCGGTGGCAAATATTCTTGCCGACATGCACATGGACCATCAGAGCCTGATGGCCGCGATGCTGCATGACGTGATCGAAGACACCGGCATCGCCAAGGAAGCGCTCAGCGCACAATTTGGCGAAACCGTGGCCGAACTGGTCGACGGGGTCAGCAAACTGACCCAGATGAACTTCGAGACCAAGGCCGAAGCCCAGGCGGAAAACTTCCAGAAGATGGCCATGGCCATGGCCCGCGATATCCGCGTGATCCTGGTCAAGCTGGCCGACCGGCTGCACAACATGCGCACGCTGGAAGTGCTGTCCGGCGAAAAACGCCGGCGCATCGCCAAGGAAACCCTGGAAATCTACGCGCCCATCGCCAACCGGCTGGGCATGCACGCCATTCGTATCGAATTCGAAGACCTCGGCTTCAAGGCCATGCACCCGATGCGCTCCGCGCGCATCTACCAGGCGGTCAAGCGCGCCCGGGGCAACCGCAAGGAAATCGTCAACAAGATCGAAGAGTCCCTGAGCCATTGCCTGGCGATCGACGAGATCGAAGGCGAGGTCAGCGGCCGGCAGAAGCACATCTACGGCATCTACAAGAAGATGCGCGGCAAACGCCGAGCCTTCAACGAGATCATGGACGTGTACGCGTTCCGGATCATCGTCGACAAGGTGGACACCTGCTACCGCGTGCTGGGCGCTGTACATAATTTGTACAAACCCCTGCCGGGCCGCTTCAAGGACTACATCGCGATTCCCAAGGCCAACGGCTATCAGTCGCTGCATACCACGCTGTTCGGTATGCATGGCGTGCCGATCGAGATCCAGATCCGCACCCGCGAGATGGAAGAGATGGCCAACAACGGCATCGCCGCCCATTGGCTGTACAAGTCCAGCGGCGACGAGCAGCCAAAAGGCACCCACGCCCGCGCGCGCCAGTGGGTCAAAGGCGTGCTGGAGATGCAGCAACGTGCCGGCAACTCCCTGGAATTCATCGAAAGCGTGAAGATCGACCTGTTCCCGGACGAGGTCTACGTGTTCACGCCCAAAGGCCGGATCATGGAGCTGCCCAAAGGCTCCACGGCGGTCGACTTTGCCTATGCGGTGCACACCGATGTGGGCAACAGCTGCATCGCCTGTCGGATCAATCGCCGTCTCGCGCCGCTGTCCGAGCCGCTGCAAAGCGGCTCCACGGTAGAGATCGTCAGCGCACCGGGCGCACGCCCGAACCCGGCCTGGCTCAACTTCGTGGTCACCGGCAAGGCGCGCACCCATATCCGCCACGCCCTGAAGCTGCAGCGCCGCTCCGAGTCCATCAGCCTGGGCGAACGCCTGCTGAACAAGGTGCTCAACGGTTTCGACAGCGCCCTCGACAAGATCCCGGCCGAGCGCGTGCAAGCGATGCTCCACGAGTACCGCCAGGAAACCATCGAAGACCTGCTGGAAGATATCGGCCTGGGCAACCGCATGGCCTACGTGGTCGCCCGCCGCCTGCTGGGCGAAGGCGAGCAACTGCCGAGCCCCGAAGGCCCGCTGGCGATTCGCGGCACCGAGGGCCTGGTACTCAGCTACGCCAAGTGCTGCACGCCGATCCCGGGCGACCCGATTGTCGGGCACCTGTCGGCGGGCAAAGGCATGGTGGTGCACCTGGACAACTGCCGCAATATCACCGAAATCCGCCACAACCCGGAAAAATGCATCCAGCTCTCGTGGGCCAAGGACGTCACCGGCGAATTCAACGTCGAGCTGCGCGTCGAGCTGGAACACCAGCGCGGCCTGATCGCCCTGCTGGCCAGCAGCGTCAATGCGGCCGACGGCAATATCGAAAAAATCAGCATGGACGAACGCGATGGCCGCATCAGCGTGGTCCAGCTGGTGGTCAGCGTGCACGACCGCGTGCATCTGGCCCGCGTGATCAAGAAGCTGCGCGCCTTGACTGGTGTGATTCGTATCACCCGTATGCGGGCATAGCCCTTCAAATCAGCCATTGTCTCTTACAAGGAGTCATAAATGACCAAGACTGTTATCACCAGCGACAAGGCCCCGGCCGCCATCGGCACCTACTCCCAGGCGATCAAGGCGGGCAACACCGTCTACATGTCCGGCCAGATCCCGCTGGACCCAAAGACCATGGAACTGGTTGAAGGCTTCGAAGCACAGACCGTGCAAGTCTTCGAAAACCTCAAGTCCGTTGCCGAGGCCGCCGGCGGTTCGTTCAAGGACATCGTCAAGCTGAACATCTTCCTCACCGACCTGAGCCACTTTGCCAAGGTCAACGAGATCATGGGCAAATACTTCGAACAACCTTACCCAGCCCGCGCCGCCATCGGCGTGGCCGCTCTGCCAAAGGGCGCGCAGGTTGAGATGGACGCAATTCTGGTCATCGAGTAAAACACCCGGCGCAGCCTCCACCGGCTGCGCCGACTCCGTTTCAGAAGGATTTCGTAATGCGCAAAGCGCTTGTAGCCACATCATTGCTCACCCTGCTGCTCGGCGGCTGCGCCAGCAACCCCGCCGACCTGGATGTGAGCGGCACCTGGATCAACCAGGTCGCCATCGATGCGGCAGCCAAGGGCGGCCCTTTGCGCGAAGCCCTGCAAAGCTTTGGCCCGAACCTCGAATGGCAGGTCAACACCAAGGCGGCGCAGGCGCGCTACTACAACGGTTTTGAAGTAGCGGAAGGCAAGTTGCTCGGCGAGCAATCGGGCGCCTGGAGCGTGGATTTCTATGGCAGCTCCGCCACCGAACTCAAGCGCAAAGGCAAACAACTGCTGCAAGCGGCCAACGACAATGAGCCTGAACAGCTGTTCGCCCGCCCCGCAGAGCCAGCCCCGGAAGGTGCGCCACTGGGCGCCAACTTCGAACGGGCGCTGTATGCGGCATACCTGGGTGGCGACTGGAAGATCACCGACGGCTTCGGCAACGGCGCCATCGTGCAGTTCCAGGCCAACGGCAAGGTCGTCGGCCTGCCCAACGCTGATCAGTACTCGCTGTGCCTGGCGGGTGATTGCGCCTCCATGAGCGGCGGCTATGACAGCATCTGGCTGCAACTGAATGGCCAGGGCAATCCGTGGATTTTTGTGCGCAAGGGTGGGCAGTTGGAAATCTTCCAGGCGGTGAATACCGCGCAGGCGGATGAAGTGCCTTCATTTACCCCGGGGCCTCGGCAGTGGCTGCTGGAAAGACAGTGATACAGAACAAAGGAGCCCGCGGGCTCCTTTTTCTTTAGTCTGCGCCCTGGTTAGCCCACCAGAGGATTGCCCCATGCGCGCATTACTTACCATCGGCCTTTTGCTGCTGGGTGGCTGTGTGCATACACCGCCAGAAACGGATATCGATGGGATATGGATCAACCAGCCGATCATTGACGCCACCTCGCTGGGCCAACCATTGAACATCCACGGCACACCCCTGGAATGGCACATCGACACTCGGATGGGCAAGGCACAAGTGCGTAACGGCTTTGAGATGGCTGAGGGCCAACTGCTGAGAAAAGCTGCTGACACGTGGACTGTGGACTACGGCGATGGTCTTACCGACGAACTGCGACTGGACGGCAAGCAGCTGACCCAAGAGGCCAGCCAGCACACATCGCAGCATGCGTTCAATCGCCCACCCGAAATAGTTAAAACAGGGGGCAACTGGGTCAACACCTTCGTGAACGCCCTCAATGCAGCCTATATGGCGGGAGAGTGGAGTATCGTCGAGGGCCCTGGGAAAGGCACGACGGCGATGTTCACCGCCGGGGGTCGTGTTTCAGGGCTTGGGAAAGCAGACAGGTACACACTGTGCCTGGACGGTGACTGCCGATCCCAGGGCTCTGGCAATGAGACCCTGGTCCTGAGCGGCGCTGGCGCTAGCGACACATGGATCTTCGTGCGCAAAGGTAAGCGGATGGGAATTTTCCAGGCGTTGAATACGGCACAGGCCGATGAAGTACCCCAGTTCACGCCCGGCCCGCGCCAATGGTTGCTGGAAAAACAATAGGCGGCCAAACACAGATCTAAATGTGGGAGCGGGCTTGCTCGCGAATGCGGTGGATCAGTCGACATCTTCAGTGACTGGCACTCCGCATTCGCGAGCAAGCCCGCTCCCACATTTTTGACCGCGTTTCAGCCCTTTAGGATGGCCGCATAACCTTCACGATAGCTCGGGTAAGTTGGTTTCCAGCCCAGAGCCTTCACCCGCGCATTACTGCACTGCTTACTCCCCGCACGCCTCACACTGGCGTCATCCGCCCATTCCGTCACGCCCAGATACTCACGCAACCAACCCACCACCTCCGCCAACGGCGCCGGTGCATCGTCAACGCCGATGTAGACCTTATCCAACTGGCCGCCCTGCTCCACATGCCGCAGCAAAAAGGCCAGCAAGCCCGCCGCGTCGTCGGCATGAATGCGGTTGCCATATAAAGGTGGGTCGATTGCCACGCGGTAGCCCTGGCGCACCTGGGTCAGTAGCCATTCACGGCCCGGGCCGTAGATGCCGGTCAAGCGCACGATGCTTGCCGGGATGCCGCTATCGAGCGCCACTTGCTCGGCTTCCAGCATCACTTGCCCGGAATAGCCCTGTGCCTGGGTGTCGGACGATTCATCAACCCACTCACCGTTCTGCTGCCCGTACACGCTGCTGCTGGAGACAAACAGCAGGTGTTTCGGCGCCTGCCCGTAGTCGTCCAGCCACTCCAGCACATGCTTCAAGCCCTGCACGTAAGCCGCGCGATACCCGGCCTCGTCGTGGTCCGTCGCGGCAGCGCAATACACCAGGTAATCCACTCCGCCAATCGGCCAGGTATCCGGGCAGTCCTTGTTGAACAGGTCGCCGGCAATGCCGATCACCCCATCGGGCAGGCGCGAAACATCGCGACGCAGGCCATGGACCTCCCATTCCGAGGCCAGCAATTGGCTAGCCAGCCGACTACCCACATCGCCGCAACCGGCAATCACAACAGAAGGCGCAGACATCACAAAACTCCGTTCTCAAAGGTCTAGATTAGCCCTCACAGCTGACCGGCGGCCAGAAAAAGGACAAATAAAGTTACTGTATTACTTCTGTTAACAAGAATTACTTGCAATAATAAGCCCCCATTTGTCCTCGGCCCCCTGGGTCTTGATGGACGATCACCCATTTTTTCTTCTCAGGTCCGGCCAGCATGACACGTAATACAACCCCCGCTTCGCCAACCACGTCCCGCGCCTGGCGCGCGATTGCCGCGCTGTTGTTCAGCGTCCTGCTGGCTCCGACCGCAGCCTTCGCCGACGCCACCGCCCCGGCCACTCCTGCCGCTGCCGAACACAGCACTGCAGCGCCTGCCGCAGCGCCTGCCGCAGCTCCAGCAGTTGCCCCAGCCGCCACCGATCCGGCCCTGGCCGCAGATCCGGCAGCCGCTGACGAAACCGGCGTCGTCCTGGAAGAAGACAACACCCTGGGCATGGCCCATGACCTGTCGCCGTGGGGCATGTACCAGAATGCTGACGTCGTCGTGAAGGCCGTGATGATCGGCCTGGCCATCGCCTCGATCATCACCTGGACCATCTGGATCGCCAAGGGCTTCGAGCTGCTGGGCGCCAAGCGTCGCCTGCGCACTGAAATCGTCCACCTGAAAAAAGCCACCACCCTCAAGGAAGCGAGCGAAAGCGCGACCAAGAAGGGCACCCTGGCCAACACCCTGGTGCACGACGCGCTGGAAGAAATGCGCCTATCGGCCAACACCCGCGAAAAAGAAGGCATCAAGGAACGTGTGGCTTTCCGTCTTGAGCGCCTGGTGGCCGCCTGCGGTCGCAACATGAGCAGCGGCACCGGCGTGCTGGCAACCATCGGTTCCACCGCACCGTTCGTCGGCCTGTTCGGCACCGTGTGGGGCATCATGAACAGCTTCATCGGCATCGCCAAAACCCAGACCACCAACCTCGCCGTCGTTGCCCCTGGCATCGCCGAAGCCCTGCTGGCCACCGCCCTGGGCCTGGTTGCTGCGATTCCTGCGGTAGTGATCTACAACGTCTTCGCCCGTTCGATTGCCGGCTACAAGGCCCAGGTATCGGACGCGTCGGCGGAAGTCCTGCTGCTGGTCAGCCGCGACCTCGATCACCTGCCTACCGAGCGCAGCTCGCAACCGCACATGGTGAAAGTGGGGTAATCGGCCATGGGCCTGCATTTGAATCAAGGCGACGACGAACTCGTCGAGAACCACGAAATCAACGTCACGCCGTTTATCGACGTGATGCTGGTGCTGCTGATCATCTTCATGGTGGCCGCACCGCTGGCAACCGTGGACATCAAGGTAGACCTGCCCGCCTCCAGCGCCAAGCCGGCGCCGCGGCCAGAGAAACCGGTGTTCCTCAGCGTCAAGGCGGACCAGCGTCTGTTCCTGGGCGAAGAAGAAGTCAAATCCGAAACCCTCGGCCAGGTGCTCGACGCCAAGACCCAGGGCAAGAAAGACACGACGATCTTCTTCCAGGCCGACAAGGGCGTGGACTACGGCGACCTGATGAGCGTGATGGATGCCCTGCGGGCAGCCGGCTACCTCAAGGTAGGCCTGGTCGGACTTGAGACGGCAGCCAAGAAATGATCACGACGCGCCACAAACTGACGCGTTATGGCACAAGCCTCGCTGTCGTGCTGGGCGTGCATGCCGTCGCGATTATCATCGCGCTTCAATGGTCCGCGCCGCACACGGTGCAGTTGCCGCCGGCGGCCATGGTCATCGACCTGGCACCGATGCCCGCGCCGCCACCTCCGGCCCCGCCGAAGGTGATCACGCCGCCGCAACCGCCGACGCCGGTAGAAGAACTGCCATTGCCGAAACTGGCCGAAGCACCCAAGCCGACGATCCAGGTGCCCAAGCCGGTCAAGCCCAAACCGAAACCGCAGCCGCCCAAGCCGGTAGAGAAAAAAGTCGAGCCGCCCAAGGAGAAACCTTCCGAAGAGCCGCCGAGCGACGCTCCACCGACCAACGTGCCTGCGGAGAAATCGGCCCAGCCCGTACCTGGCCCGTCGCCGCAACAGGTGGCAGCCAAGGCCTCCTGGGAAGGCACCCTGCTAGCGCACTTGCAGAAGTACAAGAAGTACCCGCCCGGCGCCCAGGCCCGTGGCAAGGAAGGCTTGAACCGCCTGCGCTTCGTGGTCGATGGTGAAGGCAACGTGCTGTCCTACGAGTTGGTGGGCCGCTCCGGCAACGCCGACCTGGACCGTGCGACCCTGGACATGATCCGTCGTGCCCAGCCACTGCCCAAGCCGCCGGCCGACATGCTCAAGGGTGGCAGCATCGAGATCGTTGCACCGTTCGTGTACAACATCGAGAAACGCCGCTAAGACAATGTGGGAGGGGGCAAACCCCTCCCACATTTGATTTCATCACCGCATAAAATCCCTTTCCCACAAAATCCCCGCCATTCCCCGCTCAATCCCCAGCAAACTTCTGATAACGTGCGTCTATCGATTGCAGCCGTTATGCTTGGCCCGCAACCTCATGGACGCCCGCTATGACTCTTACAGAATTACGCTACATCGTGACCCTCGCCCAAGAACAGCACTTCGGCCACGCGGCCGAGCGTTGCCACGTCAGCCAGCCGACGCTGTCGGTGGGTGTGAAAAAGCTTGAAGACGAACTCGGTGTGCTGATTTTCGAGCGCAGCAAAAGCGCCGTGCGCCTCACTCCCGTCGGTGAAGGCATCGTTGCCCAGGCGCAGAAAGTACTGGAGCAGGCGCAGAGCATTCGCGAGCTGGCCCAGGCCGGCAAGAACCAGCTGACCGCACCGCTGAAAGTCGGCGCCATCTACACCGTCGGCCCGTACCTGTTTCCGCACCTGATCCCGCAACTGCACCGCGTCGCGCCGCAGATGCCGCTGTATATCGAAGAAAATTTCACCCACGTGCTGCGCGACAAACTGCGCAACGGCGAGCTGGACGCGATCATCATCGCCCTGCCGTTCCACGAGGCTGACGTGCTGACCCTGCCGCTCTACGACGAGCCGTTCCAGGTGCTGATGCCGGCCAACCACCCGTGGACGCAAAAAGCCTCCATTGACGCCGCCCTGCTCAACGACAAGAGCCTGCTGCTGCTCGGCGAAGGCCACTGCTTCCGCGACCAGGTACTGGAAGCCTGCCCGACCCTGACCAAGGGCAACGACGGCGCCAAGCACACCACCGTGGAATCCAGCTCCCTGGAAACCATTCGCCACATGGTCGCCTCCGGCCTGGGCATTTCGATCCTGCCCTTGTCGGCAGTGGACAGCCATCACTACGCCCCCGGCGTGATCGAAGTGCGCCCGCTGACGCCGCCAGTGCCGTTCCGCACCGTGGCCATCGCCTGGCGTGCCAGCTTCCCACGGCCCAAAGCCATTGAGATCCTCGCCGACTCGATCCGCCTGTGCTCGGTGGCCAAGCCGCCCGTTGCGAGCTAAGCCCGCGTATGACTGAGCTGTCGCAGGTATCGGTGACGGCACTCAAGGGTGTCGGTGAAGCCATGGCGGAGAAGTTGGCCAAGGTTGGCCTGGAGAATCTCCAGGACGTGCTGTTTCACCTGCCCCTGCGCTACCAGGACCGCACCCGCGTGGTGCCCATCGGCCATTTGCGCCCTGGGCAGGATGCGGTGGTCGAAGGCACCGTCAGCGGCGCCGATGTCGTCATGGGCAAGCGCCGCAGCCTGGTGGTACGCCTGCAAGACGGCACCGGCGGCCTGAGCCTGCGCTTCTACCATTTCAGCAATGCGCAGAAGGAAGGCCTCAAGCGCGGCACCCGCGTGCGTTGCTACGGCGAAGCGCGCCCCGGTGCTTCGGGCCTGGAGATCTACCACCCGGAATACCGCGCCATCACCGGCGACGAACCGCCACCGGTGGACACCACGCTCACGCCGATCTACCCGCTCACCGAAGGCCTGACCCAACAGCGCCTGCGCCAACTGTGCACGCAGACCCTGACAATGCTCGGCCCGAAAAGCCTGCCCGACTGGCTGCCGCTGGAGCTGGCCCGCGACTATCAACTGGCGCCGCTGGACGATGCGATCCGCTACCTGCATCACCCGCCGGCCGACGCCGATGTGGACGAGCTGGCCCTCGGTCACCACTGGGCCCAGCACCGCCTGGCCTTTGAAGAACTGCTGACGCACCAACTGTCCCAGCAACGCCTGCGCGAAAGCATGCGTTCCCTGCGTGCGCCCGCAATGCCCAAGGCCACAAAGCTGCCCGCGCAATACCTGGCCAACCTCGGCTTTGCGCCGACCGGTGCGCAGCAGCGCGTCGGCAATGAAATCGCCTACGACCTCAGCCAGAAAGAACCCATGTTGCGCCTGATCCAGGGCGACGTGGGCGCGGGTAAAACCGTGGTCGCCGCCCTCGCCGCCCTGCAAGCACTGGAAGCCGGTTACCAAGTCGCCTTGATGGCGCCGACCGAGATTCTCGCCGAGCAGCACTTCATCACCTTCAAGCGCTGGCTCGAACCCCTGGGCCTGGAAGTCGCGTGGCTGGCCGGCAAGCTCAAGGGCAAGAACCGCGCAGCGGCACTGGAGCAAATCGCCAGCGGCGCACCGATGGTGGTGGGCACCCACGCGCTGTTCCAGGACGAAGTAAAGTTCAAGAACCTGGCCCTGGTGATCATCGACGAACAGCACCGCTTCGGCGTGCAACAACGCCTGGCCCTGCGCCAGAAAGGCGTGGGCGGGCGCATGAACCCGCACCAGCTGATCATGACCGCCACGCCGATCCCACGCACCTTGGCGATGAGCGCCTACGCCGATCTCGACACCTCGATCCTCGACGAACTGCCCCCCGGCCGGACCCCAGTCAACACCGTGCTGGTCACTGACACCCGCCGCGTCGAAGTGATCGAACGCGTGCGCGGCGCCTGTGCCGAAGGCCGCCAGGCGTACTGGGTGTGCACGCTGATTGAAGAGTCCGAAGAGCTGACCTGCCAGGCCGCCGAGACCACCTATGAAGACCTCACCAGCGCCCTCGGCGAACTCAAGGTCGGGCTGATCCACGGTCGCATGAAGCCTGCGGAAAAAGCCGCCGTGATGGCCGAGTTCAAGGCCGGCAACCTGCAACTGCTGGTGGCCACCACCGTGATCGAAGTCGGTGTGGACGTACCCAACGCCAGCCTGATGATCATCGAAAACCCCGAGCGCCTGGGCCTCGCCCAACTGCACCAATTGCGCGGCCGCGTTGGCCGGGGCAGCGCCGCCAGCCATTGCGTGCTGCTGTATCACCCGCCGCTGTCACAAATCGGTCGCCAGCGCCTGGGCATCATGCGCGAGACCAACGACGGTTTTGTCATCGCCGAAAAAGACCTCGAGCTGCGCGGCCCCGGCGAAATGCTTGGCACCCGCCAGACCGGCCTGCTGCAATTCAAGGTCGCCGACCTGATGCGCGACGCCGACCTGTTGCCCGCGGTGCGCGATGCCGCGCAAGCCTTGCTGGAACGCTGGCCGGAACATGTCAGCCCACTGCTGGACCGCTGGCTCCGACATGGGCAGCAATACGGCCAAGTGTGACGCCTGACTCACTTATACGACCAACAGCTGTACCAAGCTGGTTATACTCCGTTGACTGTAAGAAATTGGATCAGGCCATGTCAGAAGTAGCCCTCGCCACAGCCCCACTGACCGCCCCGCCGGTCATTCAGGCTCTGCTCGCAAAGCTCGCCATCCCCTACACGGAAGTCGCCGAACACCCGGGCTTGAACCCTGCACGAAAGGTTCAGGCGGTGTTGCTGGAAGATGCTGTGGGCGCTCTGATGGTGCTGTTCCCGCAGAACCAACTGCTCGACCTCAACCGCCTCGCCGAACTCACCGGGCGCCGCCTGACAGCCGTGTCGCCAGAGCGTGTCGAACGCATGCTCGGCAAGCACGACCTGGCCCTGCTGCCCGGCTTGCCGGCGCTGACCAGCTCGCCGTGCCTGTACGAAGGCAGCCTGCTCAACGAGCCAAGCCTGCTGGTGCATTCGGGTGAAGCCGGGTTGCTGCTGGAGATCGCCAGCGAGCACTTCAAAAGCATGCTCACCAAGGCCAGCGCCGCCCAGTTCGGCGAGCCCCTGAGCAACATCCGCCCGAACC
The DNA here is from genome assembly GCF_017316265.1 of Pseudomonas sp. Marseille-Q1929. Taxonomy (NCBI): domain Bacteria; kingdom Pseudomonadati; phylum Pseudomonadota; class Gammaproteobacteria; order Pseudomonadales; family Pseudomonadaceae; genus Pseudomonas; species Pseudomonas sp. Marseille-Q1929. Next base: position 214,720 of record NZ_JAFLWU010000002.1, on the reverse strand, counting down.
TCGACCGCCCCAATGATGACCGTGAGGAAATCACCCAGGCGATGCAGGCATTCACTGCCCGCCGCATCCAGCAGCGCCTGGAAGCGACCATCGAGATTCCGCCGCTGGCCGACACCGCGCAGAAGATCATCAAGCTGCGCGTCGACCCCAATGCCACCATCGATGACATCACTGGCGTGGTGGAAACCGACCCCGCCCTCGCCGCCCAAGTGGTGAGCTGGGCCGCGTCGCCGTACTACGCCTCGCCGGGCAAGATTCGTTCCGTGGAAGACGCCATCGTCCGCGTGCTGGGCTTCGACTTGGTGATCAACCTCGCGCTGGGCCTGGCCCTGGGCAAGACCCTGAGCCTGCCCAAGGACCACCCGCACCAGTCCACGCCTTACTGGCACCAGTCGATCTACACCGCCGCCGTGATCGAAGGCTTGACCCGCGCCATGCCCCGCGCCCAGCGCCCGGAAGCCGGCCTGACCTACCTCGCCGGCCTGCTGCACAACTTTGGCTACCTGCTGCTGGCCCACGTGTTCCCGCCGCACTTCTCGCTGATCTGCCGTCACCTGGAGGTCAACCCGCACCTGTGCCACAGCTACGTGGAACAGCACTTGTTGGGCATCAGCCGCGAACAGATCGGCGCCTGGCTGATGCGTTACTGGGACATGCCGGACGAGTTGTCCACGGCGCTGCGCTTCCAGCACGACCCGACCTATGACGGCCAATACGCTGAATACCCGAACCTGGTGTGCCTGGCGGTGCGCTTGTTGCGTAGCCGGGGCATCGGTTCCGGGCCGGACGAAGCCATTCCCGATGAACTGCTTGAGCGCCTGGGCTTGACCCGGGACAAGGCGGAGGAAGTGGTGGGCAAGGTGCTGGATGCCGAGGTGCTGTTGCGCGAACTGGCCTCCCAGTTCAGCCAGGCCTAATTCTGTAGCCTGTCAGACCGCTTTCGCGAGCAAGCCCGCTCCCACATTTAACCGAGTTCCAACATGAGAATGCGGTCGAATGTGGGAGCGGGCTTGCTCGCGAAGAATCCACCTCGGTCTACCTGAAAGCCTACTTCTTTTTCTTCGGCTTCAAATACTTGGTCAACCCCTGGAACCAGATCACCAGCGCCGGGTTGCCCTTGATCTGGATCGACTTGTCCTGAATCCCCGTCATGAACGCCAGTTGCTTGTTCTTCGCCTGCATAGTGGCGAAGCCGTAGGCGGCATCCTTGAACGCAATCGCAAACGCCGGCGACGGGTGAACACCCGAACGGCTGGTGATGCGTTGGTCTTTGACGATGAAGTGACGGGCAACCTTGCCGTCGAGGGTCTGCAACTGGAAGGCCAGGTCTTTATCGCCCAGCTGTTGCTGGAAGGCAGGGTTGGTGCGGCTGGCTTTGCCCATCATCAGGCCCAGCACCCACAGGAGAAGACGAAATTTCATGCACACGGCCTCGGGTAATTATTGAGTGGCCGCAGCAGTTTAACGATTTGCAAAAAGAACGCCACCGATCTAGCGCTTTAACGGAAGATCGGCAGGCGTTTGACGCTTATAGCAGCATGTTACTTAAACGTTAGGGCAAGGGACCGGCGCCCAGTCGGTCAGGTTCGGATCGCGGCAAGTGCCTTCGATCTGCGCTTTACCGGCGCTGGCGACCTTCTTGCTTTCAGCCTGGCTGACTTTCACGGTCTGGAAGCTTTTCTCGGTATCGACCGCTTCACGCGGCACCACTGGCAGTGGTGGCTTTTTTGGTGGCTTGACGACTTTGTTGCCTTTGTTGGCTTTACCCGCCGGTGCGACCACCGCTGCGGTGTCGGCCGTGGCCACGGTGACCACGTCAGCACGCTGCACGCTGACTTGTTGCAGGTCTTTTTCGTACGCCTGGTTGTAGTTGTTCAGGTCCTCGGCGGCCTTGCCGTTGACCGCAACGATCAGGTCGTTGGATTCCTTCAGGCCCGCGACGATTTCCGCCAGGCGCTTGCGGCCTTCGGTGTCGTTGACGGTCTTGGCCTTGCGGTCATTGACCAGCTTGGTGAACGCGCTCTGGTAGCACTGCTGCGACGCCTTGGCGTAGGCGGTGCTGCGGTCGATGTCGGACGCGCTTTTGTTGACGTCGGTGGCGTAGGACGCAATGCGCTGGTTGTCATCGCTGATCTGCTTCTGACGCTCGGTGTAGTAACCCGCCGCGCCACCCGCCAGGGCGCCGCCCGCTGCGCCGATTGCCGCGTTGCGGCCGCGCTTGTCGGAGTCGCCGGTCAGTGCGCCCAGCAGTGCACCACCGGCTGCGCCGAGGGCGGCACCGGTGACGACCGACTTGGTCATGTCCGAATCGGTGCTGCGCAGGTGCTGTACCGGCTCATAGCAGTTCGGGTAGTACTCGACCTTGGTGCTCGACGCGACCTTGGACGCCGGCGACGTGGCGCAACCAGTCAGCACGGTGCTGAAGCCGGCCGCGATCAACAACAAGTGACGCTTGGAAACCGCCTTACGGGAAAAAAGCATAGGTGTGTTCTCTTTTAGTTTGACTTGCCCAGCACGGCCCAACGCCGCCTGAGTCCCTTCCAAGCTCGCCATACAGCCAGCGCTCATCGCTGACCGCTCGCTGCGAGCAATTCCTTCAAGATCGTCGCCGGGTCGGCCCGCTGTTGCTTGCGGTAGTTGCCGACATGGCGGACGAACAGTGTCGCGCGCGTCACCAGGCTCTTGCCGAGCACCGGCTTGCGATCCAACTCTTCCTTGATCCGTTGAAACTGCGCCTGGATCACCGCATCGGTGTAGCGCGTGCCGGTGGCCAGGTTGTCGATATAGATCGCCACCGCACCGTCGAGGGCGCTGCGGCCGTTGGCAATGGCCATCGCAAACAGCTGCGCGCTGGCTTCATCCTTGTTGTCCACGGCCTGCTGGCGACTCTTCTGCAAATTGGCCAGGCGGATGTTGTAGTTACCGATGGTCTCGGCGACCAACGCCGCCGACTGGATCAGGTTGCCCGCCGCTTCTTCGCGTTGCTGGGCAATCAGCGAGACGTTGCGCTTGAGCTCTTCGTTGACCAGCCCCAGCTCGGCTTGCAGCTTGGGATCGGCGCTGGCGGCGATGATGCTGTCCAGGCGCTTGGTCGGGTCCTGGGCGTCGTCGATGGCGTCGGTCAGGGCGGCCAGGCGGCCCTCTTTCTGCCACTGCGCAAACAGTTCCTTGTAGCGCGAACGCGGCGCCGACAACGCGCCAATCGCCACGCGAAAACCGGTGGTCTCGTTGCTTTGCTCGGTGCCGTCGGCGCCAAACAACGGGTACTCGCGGCGCATGCCGGTAAACAGCGTGCCCTCGCCTTCCAGATAGTTGCCGCCCTTGACCACAAAGCCGCCGTAGGTGCCTTGGCGACGTCCGGCGTGCACCAGCTGGAAGGATTCCTGGACCATCTCGGCAGCGTTGCCGATCACGTCGAACATCCCGATGGGATTGGGCAATTTGGTGCCGATGGGCATCAGGCGTGCTGCCTGGCCGGTGCCACCAGCGACCTGGTTGAACACCGCGTAATCGCCCAGCGGGCCGTCGCTGTCACTGCCTTCGGCGCGGCGTGGGAACAGGCGGCCTTCCAGGTCCTGACGGCTCACCGCCTGGCCGCCACGCGCGGCGAATTCCCATTCGACTTCTGTCGGCAAACGCACAAAACCGACGCCGCCATCCTCCGCCGACGCACCGCGCCCGCTCACCGGCAGCAGGTCACGGTGGTATTTCAGCAGCCAGGCGCTATACACCGCCGAGAAGCGCTCGGCTTCAAAGCGCGACAACTTCACCTTGGGCAACCGCCCGGCCATGCCGCTGGGCACATCGCACGCCGGCGCCGGTTCGCCGCTGGCCAACGACTGCGCCTGGGCCATGACCTGGGCGTACTGGCGGGCGGTCACTTCGTACTTGCCGATGAAGTACAGCATCGGCTTGAGCGGGGTCTTGGCGTCGGTCTTCGGCATCAAGGGCGTGATGACTTTGCTCCACGCCTTGGGCAGATCCTTGAGGGTGAACTGGCCATTGATAAAGTCGCGGCGGTAGCCGGAAATAAACGACTGTTGATAACCCGCCTCGCCCTCGGCGAAGGGGTAGCCGAGGCTGATCTCGCGATCATCCAGGGTGCCTTGGGCCAGTACATAGGCGTAGCGGAACAGCATATTGCCGTCGCACGGCAACGGCAGGCTGACGTCGCCTTCCAAGGGTTTTGGATTGTCGAGCTTGTCACTCGCCTCATCGGCCCAGGCCATCGAGGCCAGGCTCAGCGCAACACAGGCGCCCAGTAACTTATACATCTCTGATTCCTTCAGAAGCCTGGATCCGCGCCACTCGCCAACCACCACACAGCGCCGCTACGGCGCTGACGCCCATGACTGCAACCAGGGCCAGGCCGTAATGACGCGCCAACAGGTGGCTGGCGTACTCGCCCGGCACCTGCACGAAAAGTTGATTCAAACCCGCCTCGGCCAGGCCATACAGCCCGGCACTGAGCACGGCGGCAAAACCTGCGCTGTACAGCGCTTGCAGCACCACGAACAGCAACAGCCCACCCGTGGAAAACCCCAACAGGCGCAACACCGACAATTCCCGGCGCTTGCGCGCCACGGCCGCCAGCGCCCCGGCGAAGATCGCCGCAAACGCCCCCGCCAACGCCAAACCGCAGATCACCCAGAACACAATCGACAGGTTGCGGCTCAACGACTGCACCTGGGCGATGGTGTGCGCCTGGGTCGACACCAACAGGTTCTGCCCGGCGAAAAACACCCGCAATGGCTCAACATCGGTGAGGCTGCGGGCGTACAAGCGAAACGCCGGATAGATCCGCTGCTCGCTCACCGCCTCTCCCGTCCAACCCAACGCCGGCACTGCTCGGCCGTCGCGATAATCTTCCGCCGCTTCCAGCAGGCCCAAGCCGGCAAACAAACCGTCCCGGGCAAAGGCGGCCAGCGGCAACACCGCCAGCACTTGCACGCGTGTGCGCTGGCTCTCGACATGCCCCGCCACTTGCCGCGCAAACAGCGTTTCCAGCCAATCCCCGGGCCGCGCCGCAAGCTTCTCGGCAGCGGTGTGGCTCAGCACGATCTGGTCGAGGCCCTTGGGCATCGGCAGACCGCTCAATAGCGGATCACCCGGCGCCGTCGGCAGCATCTCCAACGTCAACGCCCCCACCTGCGCCGTCGCCGCAATCTGCCGCGTACGCGGGACCGCGAAGGCCACTTCACTGCGCTCACCCAACTGCTCGATAAATGCGCTGCTGAATCGACCACCGCCCAGCGGAATAATTTCACGGGTGGCGGGGTCGCTTTCCAAACGTTCGGTCAAACTGCTAACCAGTCCAAATTTCAGGCCGAACAACACCAGCAACGGCGCGATCACCGCCACCAATGCCAGCACTGAACACGCCGACAGCCACGCGTCGTTGCGGTAGTCCTGCCACGCCAGGGACGCCACCAGAGCGATGCGCATCAGCACACCTCCCCAAGGGTGGCGGTGACGCCGCCGTCGGCATCGCGGCGGCAACTGATGCGCCGTACCTGCAAGCCACTGGCACGGGCCAGCGGTTCGTCATGGGTGGCGATCACACAGGCGGCGCGATGCTCGCGGGCCTGGGCCAACAGCGCGTGCATCACACGTTCGGCATTCAACGGGTCAAGGGACGCGGTGGGTTCATCAGCCAGCAGCAGCTGCGGCGCGTGGGCCAGGGCGCGTGCGCAGCTCACGCGCTGGCGCTGGCCCACCGACAATGCGGCGGGCTTTTTCGCCAACTGGTCGCTGATTTCCAGCTGTTCCGCCAGGCGCGCCACGCTGCCGTCGTCCTTCAACCCCAGCAGTTGCCGGGACAAGGCGATATTTGCGCGCACATCCAAAAAGCCCAGCAGGCCACCGGTTTGCAGCACATACCCCAGGTGCCGGCTGCGCAGCGCCGCCAGGGCCGATTGCTGATCCGCACGCCACAGCCCGGCAATGTCCTGCTGATGGAATTCAAACCGCCCCACCTGATCCGGCGCCAACACCAGCGCGAGCACATCCAGCAAGGTGCTCTTGCCGCAGCCGCTCGGCCCGACAATCGCCACTTGCTCACCCGCACGCAGGTGCAGCGCCGGAATCACCAGGCTATAGCGCTGGCGACCGACGCCCCGGCTCTTGTGCACCGCGCTCAGGTCCAGCATCACGGCAACGTCGACAGCGGCACGCGGTACAACGCGTCACCCGGCTCGGCGTCGCCGAAACGCACCCAGTTGGCCAGGTCATTGTGGAAGGTCTCAAAGAGGCGGATTTTCGACTCCAGCTCATCGATAAAGTCTTCCTGCTCGGCCACGCTCAACGACAGCCACAAGTCCTGGCTCATGTTCAGCGACTTGCTGCGGTACGGCAGGCCTTCCAGGTACTCGCCAAGCAGGCCGCCATCCGCCAGGTTGCCGCCCTTGCGCAAGGCTTGCGGGTCGCGGCTCATATAGGCGGAGGCGCTGGCGATTTCCTGGAAGAAATCCTTCGGCGAGGACTGGGTTTTGCGCGCCGCGTCGACGATCAGTTTCAGCGACTGCTGCAAGTCGTTGAGCTGCAACTTGGTCAGCATCACGCACACCTGGAACGCCGGCAGCGCCGGGTTGGTGAGGTCGCGGTCGGCGGTCCAGGCGCTGACCAGTTGCGGTGCCTGGCTCGCGGTTTTGCGGCCTAGGAAATCCATGTGCATGGCATAACCGACGGCAGCGGATTTGTCCGCCAGGCTCGGCGCGCTGCCCAGCAACGGCGACGGCTGTGGCGTGTTGCTGCGCACCTGGTGCACGAGGTTGGCGAACACCGTGCCGATCTCATCCACGCGCTGGCCCAACTTGCGCACGTCGCCACCCGGCACCGCGGTGTAGAGGTCGCCGATCTGCGGGTTGGCGTCGGCGGTGAGGATGCGGTACTGGCTCTCGGCGCCGGCGTGGGTGGCCTTGCCGGCGTCGGTGCGCAGGTGCAGGGCGTAGATCTTGATCTGCTTGCCCAACGCCGCCTGACGCACTTCGGCTTCGTTCATCTGGGTGGCGGCGAACGGGTCGTTCTTGCGCAGCGCACCAGCATCGGTGACCAGCAGGATGATGCGCCCGCCGTAGCCGGACCAATCCATGCCATCGACGGCCTGCATCACGCCGGCAAACGCGTCTTCGTTGAAGGAATGGCTGGAGACGGTGGACGCCTTGACCTGCCGCGCCATGTCGAGGAAGCGTTGCGGATCGCGGCCTTGATCCAGGGTGATCAGGGTCTTGGACACGTACTCCAGGCCCGGCGTCTTCTTGGTGCTGCTACGGAAACCGACCATGCCGAAGCTCACACTGTCCAACTCGCCACGCTCGGCGATGCGGGTTTGCAGTTCGTGCACCACGTCGCGGACCTGGTCGATATAGGGCTGCATCGACACGGTGGTATCGACCACCAACACCACGGCGGTGCGGAACGCATCGGCATTCGCCACAGGCTTGGCGGCGCGGGTGCCCGGGTCGATGGACGCGACATTGAGCAACTGCACCGGCTGGCCGTTTTCGTCAAAGCTCTCCTTGGAGTCGAAGATCGGCAACAAGTAGAACTGGTTCTGCGGCACGGCGCTGGCAGTCGGCTCCAGGGCCAGGACCTGGCTGTTGTCGTCGCTGTTTTTCTGCGCCTTGGCCAAGGCACCTTTGGCCGCAGCCGGATCTGCCAAGAGCTTTTCCACCTCAGCGGATTGGCGCAGGAACATCACCGGCGCCCGGCCCGAGCGCTCGGTGAACTTGAGCACCAGGCTCTGCTTCCAGTCGCTGACCTGGGCCGCCGGCAACCAACCTTCGCTGCGGCCATCAGTGGCGGCGCCGACGCGCACCCATGGGCTGCCGTCGACGTCCTTGCGCTGGTACACGTAGAGCACGGAGAACGCCGGCAAAGCTTTGCCCGGCGCACTGCCGGCGTCGCTGGAAAGCTTGGCGCCGGGCTTGCTCAGCACACGTTGGAACAGGGTTTTCTTGCCCGCCATCAGCAGCGGGCGCTGGCCGCCGTCCACTTCGGCAGCGGGCGGCGGGGTCACGACGGGCACGGCTGCAACCGGTGATTTGGCAACCGGTGCATCGCTACCGCTCAACCACCAATAACTCGCACCGCCAATCGCCAACGCCACCGCCACGGCAACCGCCGCCAGCGCCAACACCGGGCCACGGCGCTGTTCGCTGTGCTGGGTCGGCGGCACCACCGGTTGGCGCAGCGGCTGGGGTTTGTCGGTGGGGATCTCGATGGACTCCGGGGTGATGCCCGCCAAGTCAAAACTCATCGGAATCGGCAGCGGCCGCACCAAGGTGGCCTCCGGCGAATCCATGGGCAATTGATCCAGCGCCAGCAACAACGCCGCCGCATCCGGGAAACGCTCCGCCGGGTCTTTGGCCAACAGCTTGCGCAGCACGTTCTGATAACGGCCATGGTGCACTGGCAATTCCGGCAGCGGCTCGGTCAGGTGCGCCAGCGCCGTCGACAGCGCGTCGGTGCCGCTGTAGGGCAGCTTGCCGACAAGGATTTCATACAGCACCACACCCAGCGCATACAGGTCGGCGCGGCCGTCGATCTCCTGGCCCCGCGCCTGTTCCGGGCTCATATAGCTCGGCGTGCCCACGGCAAAACCAGCCTGGGTGAACTGGGTGCGGTCGTCCAGGGACTTGGCGATGCCGAAGTCCGACAGCACCGCCGTACCGTCCGCGCGGAACAGAATGTTCGCCGGCTTGACGTCACGGTGCACCAAGCCTTGCGCGTGGGCATAACCCAGGGCCGAGGCGATCTGGCGAATCAGCGTCACGCCCTGCTCCGGGGTCATGCCGGCGGCGATGCGCTCCTTGAGCGTGCCGTTGGGCAGGTATTCCATGGCCATGTAATACAGCTCACCGACGTTGCCGATGTCATGGATGGTCACCGTGTGCGGGTGCGACAGGCGCGCCAGGGTCTTGCCCTCGCGCAGGAAGCGCTCGCAGAACTGCGGGTCCGCTGCCAGCGCCGCCGCCATTACCTTCAACGCCACCTTGCGTTCCAGCGAACGCTGGGTCGCCAGGTACACGCTGGCCATGGCGCCTTCGCCGATCTCGCCGTGGATGTCGTAGCCGGGGATCAGGATATTCATGGGCAGACCTTCACGGCGATCGTGGTGATGTTGTCCGGTGCGCCCCGGTTAAGCCCCAGGTGCACCAGGCTGCGCACGATTTCGTCCGGCGCGTCGTGGCTGAGCACCTCGTGGATCTCGTGGTCTTCGACGGTCTTGTTGAGGCCGTCGCTGCACAGCAGGTAGCTGTCACCAGGGGCGATCAGCAGGTCGACTACCGCCAACTCCAGCTGGGCTTCGACGCCGACGGCGCGGGTGACGATATTGGCGCGCGGGTGCACGCGGGCATCGGCTTCGCTGAGCAGGCCGCTGTCTTGCAGGTCTTGCACATAGCTGTGGTCGCGGGAGATGCGCTCCAGCACGCCGTCGCGCAGGCGGTACAGGCGGCTGTCGCCAGCCCACACGCACACGCCGCGCAAGCCACGTGCGGCCAGCAACACCACGGTGCTGCCCATCAGGGTAACGCCACGGTTGGCGGTTTCTTCACGCACGGCGGCGTTGATGCGGATCAGGTCGTTGCGCAGCGCCGCCGCGTATTCGTCGAGGGAGCGGCCCAGCGGCACCGTGCGCAGGCTGTCGACGATCAGGCTACTGACGTAATCCCCCGCCGCATGCCCGCCCATGCCGTCGGCAACCACCCACAGACGGTTTTCCGGCAGGTCCAGGCAAGCGTCTTCGTTGACCTGGCGCACCATGCCCACATGGCTTTTGCTCGCGGATTTGTACGTCGCGCCCATCTACACCACACCTTCTTGTCCGAGCAAAAACTGCGCAAAATCGTCGGTGGCAGGCAAACCCTGGCACCGCAGTAAACCGGGGGCAATCCGTTCAGAACCCCGTCCCCACCACAGGCTCGCGCCTTCGCAGGCCTGTTCGGCGAGCGCGGTCATGCGCCCGTGGGGCAAGGTCGCGGGCACCCGTTGCAGGCCGGCGAAACGGCTGTCCACCGCACGCGGTTCGGTCAGCGGCACGCCGAGTGCGTCGATGCCGGCATTGAACCCTTCAAAGGTCGCGCCGCTGTCGAGGGTGCTGAGCAGCAGCTCTTCGGCCTGTTCAAACCAGGTGTCCGACCCCCCTACGAGGGACGCCGGATTGGTGTCGTGGTCGAGCAACGTGACCACCGCCAACGGGAAATAGCGCCCGACCCGATCAATGCTCGGCATCACCACGCCCGCCGCCGCGTCCGGCCCGCACACGCCCGGCGCCAGCACAAAGCGCCACAGCGGGCTGACCAGGTACACGTTGAGCCAGTCGCCCCCCAGGCGCTGTTGGCTGGCGAGCAGACCCGCCGCCAGCCAGCTGTCCCAGGGGCCGACAAAACTCTGGGGCAAGGCGCGGCTGACAAAGTCGCCACGGCTGGCCAACTTGCCGTAGAAGCCCAACGTGGTCATAACCGCTCCGGCAGGCTGAAGCCGCTGAGCACACGGCTCTTGAACGGGTTGAACGCGCTGTTGGCGCGCAACTCGTAGGCGATGCTCGCGCCATCCACGCGCAGGCGCAGGTTGAAGCGGTCCGGCGAGTTGCCGGCGCTGAGGTCCGACTGCTCCAGCAGGCGGAACCACGCCCACGGGCCGTCCAGGGTCACGCCGGAACGGCCACTGGCGGCAGGCGGCATGATCGACAGGCGCACCACGCCGATGCTGCCGGGGTTCGGCCATTGCATGGCGACGGGGCGACTGGGGCCGTGGTCGTAGCTCAGTTGCTGGCCGTCGAGGTCGAGCAGGAACTGGGTGATGGTCGGGTCCATCGACACCGGCTTGAGTTCGAAACGCACGATGGGTTGGGTGCCACCTGCGCGGAAGAACGCATCACGAATCGTCGCGGCACGCTGGAAGGTTTGCAGCACACCCGGCGCAATCCCCAGCTTCTGCGCCGCGCCCGGCTGCCAGCGCCAGGTCTGCGCGGACGTGTCCACGTAGGGCTGCAAGTACTTGCGGAAGTAGTTGTCCATCACCCCGCCGACGCCGAAGAACATGCCGAAATCATCCAGCGTCGCGTCCCGCGCACTGCCCGGCGACATCGGGTAACGACCCGCCAGCGACTGGCGATACACGTTGACCACTTCGCTCACCCACGCCGCGTTCAACTGGTTGCGCACGCCGCCCATCATGCTGTTGGTGGTGGAGTTGACCACCGACTTGACCATGCCCTGCACCAACGGTGGCTGGCGTTCGGCATTCAGGCTGACCCGCGTGGCCGCAGCTGCCGCCTGGTTCTTCGCCTCGCCAAGCAATGCATCGCCGCTGGCGCCGACCATGGCGCTGACCTGCACGTACAGCGCGTTCATGTCCGCGAGCAAGCCATCGATGGCCGCTGGTTCGCCGTCGTTCTTGCTGACGATGCTGTTGAGTTCGGCAAAGTGCGCCGTCACCGGATCATCCGTCGCCTGGGGTGCATTGGCGCTTGGCTGCTCTTGGCCGAGCAGGTTGCCCAGGCGCTCCTTGAGCTTGTCCACGCCGCCTTCGACCGGCACGCCCTTGGCAGCCAACTGGCGTTCTTCGGCTTGCAGATCGGTTTCCTTGGCCACTGCCACCAGCAGTTTTTTCAGCGGCGAGGTCGGGCCGGAAATCACCCGCAGCACATCGGCCGCCTGGGCCACGCTGGTGATGGGCACGAAGTCGATGTCGGCGAGCAGCGCGTCCCACTGGCGCTGGTAATCCTGGAAGTACAGGCGGCGCACATCCCCGGCGAGGCTGAGCACGTTCTGCTGGTCGGCCTGCTCATGGCCCAGCACCCATTGCTCTTCGGCGAGGGTGCCGGTCTGGTTCAGGCTGCTCAACAGGAACGCCTGGCGATAACCCTTGGCGGTGAAGAAGCCACTCAGCGGCTCGCCCAGCGGCTTGCCACTTTTACGGCTGAACACCAGCGCCGCATCGCGACCGGCTGCTTCGCTGAGACGAAAATCGGCGATGCCTTCGGGCAGCTTCTGGCGTTTGACCCGGTCGTACACGCGCTGGGCCACCGGCAGTTGTTGCAGTTGGCGGCGCAGGTCGTCGATCAAGCGCGGATCAAGCCGCGCATTCGGCGGATGGCGCTCGAACAGCGCCTGCAAGTGCCCGGCCAGGGCTTGGCGCTGGTCAGCGGGCAAGTCGCGGGGCAGGTTGCGGTCCCAGTCGAGGGCGATCCAGGCCTTGATGAAGTCCGGGTCGTAATGCTCACTGTCGGCGAGCATCAGGTAGGCCTTGAGGCCTTCGTAGAGGAAGTCGGAATTGCCGCCGCCGTGCAGTTGTTCCTCGATGCGCGTCACCAAACGCGGCGCGAACACGGCGATCAACAGCTTGCGGTAGACGCTGGCCGACTCGGCTTCAAGCATGTCGCCCTGATACAGGCCCAAGCCTTCGGACATATTCGGCGAGTCCCCTGCGAGGTTCCTCACCGCGTTGAGCAGCGGCAGCACGGCGAGCACTTCGCGCTGGGCCGGGCTGAGGTTCTGCACGGCCTGGCCCAACGGCGCAACCTTCTGATCGACCTGGGCGATATACGCCTGGTTGGCGCGGTAACTCACCCACCACAGGCCGCTGACCACCACGACCAACGCCACGGTGGCCGCGAGCACACCACGGGCAATCCACTTGCGCCGCCGCTCGACCTTGGGGTTCACACCCACCAGCCCGCGCTCGGCAAACGCCACGGCGGTGAAGAGTTTTTCGATGAAGTAACTGCGCCCGGTGCCGCTCTGGCGTGCCAGGTGCTGGCGGTCGAGGTTCATGCTCTGCGCCATGGCACCGATCAGGCGATCAATCGGGCTGCCTTCCTGGGTGCCGCTGGTGAAGTACACGCCGCGCAGCAACACGCGTTCTTCAAAGGCGTTGGGTTTGAACACGCCTTCGAGGAAGCTTTGCAGGCAATCTTTCAATGCGCCGAACTGCTGCGGGAAACCGTAGATCAGGTCGCGCCGCGCCGGGTCGCGCTCCTGTTGCAAGCGTTCCACCAGGCGTTCGTTGAGGCGCTGTTCCAGCCCGGCAAATTCGCTTTGCAGCTGGGCTAGCGGGCTGTCGCCGTGTTTGCCGTCGTCCAGGGCAAAGGTCATGCCCCACACCTGGGCGCGCTCTTCCTTGCTCAGGTTGTCGAAGTACTCCATGAAGCCCGGCACCAGGTCGAGCTTGGTCAGCATCAGGTAGATGGGGAAACGTACGCCCAGCTGGGTGTACAACTCCTGAATACGCAGGCGGATGGCCGCCGCGTGGGCGGCGCGCTCGGCGTCGGTGCCGAGCAGCAGGTCCGACAGGCTGATGGCGATAAAGGCGCCATCGATGGGGCGGCGCGAACGCTGCTTTTTCAGCAGGTCGAGAAAGCCCAGCCACGCGGCTTTATCCACCGTGGAGTTGCTGTCCTGGGTGGTGTAGCGGCCAGCGGTGTCGAGCAGCACGGCCTGGTCGGTGAACCACCAATCACAGTTGCGCGTACCGCCGACACCACGCACCGCGCCGGCGCCCAACTGCGCGGCCAGCGGGAAGTGCAGGCCGGAATTGACCAGCGCCGTGGTCTTGCCCGAACCCGGTGGGCCAATGATCACGTACCACGGCAGTTCGTAGAGGTTGCGCCGCTCATCGCCACCGAGCTTGGCTTTTTTCAGCAGGGCCAGGGCCTCGTCCATGCGCTGGCGCAGGGTGCTGAGTTCTTCGGCGGTGGCCACGCTGTTGGGATCAGCCGGGGTTTCGGCGGCCAGGCTGCGCATCACTTCGGCGGCCTGGCGGCGCGCCTGGACGATGCGCCACACGCGGTAGGCCAGCCACACGCCGAACACCAGAATAATCAGCGCCCAACGGCGCCCTTCGGGCACCAACACGTCGAGCAACGGCCCGACAAACCAGATGATCAGGCTCAAGGCGATCAGCCCGAGCAACGGGATCACCCAGCGAATCATGAAACTGAACAACGCCTTCACTCGACGCCCTCCGCCAATACGGTGATTTCAACCCGACGATTGCGGGCGCGGCCTTCGGCTGTGCTGTTGGTGGCGACCGGCTCTGTGTCGCTGCGCCCTTCGGCGCTGAAGCGCTCGCCCTGGCCGGTCTTGGCCGCCAGGATATCCAGCACCGACTTGGCCCGCGCCTCGGACAGCGCCCAGTTGGACGGGAAGCGCAGCGTGGCAATCGGACGGTTGTCGCTGTGTCCGGTGACGCGCACCTGGCCCTTCACTTTGCGGATGGCATCGGCGATGCGCAGCATCAGCGGCTGGTAGTCATCGACAATGCTGGCGCTGGCGGAGGCGAACAGTTCGTCACCGCGAATGGTCACCACGGAGCGGTCCACCGCATCTTCCACGGCCACCCGACCGGCCTTGATGTCGTCCACCAAAAAGCCCGCCAGGCGTGGCCGCTCGATGACTTTCGGCTGCGCCACGGGGCGGTCGATGGCCTGCACCGGGATCTCGCCCAGGGCATGGATATTCTTGAACACCGGCTCGGCATCCGCCGCCAGCTTGAGGCGCAAGCCAAACAGCAGCGCCAGCAGCAACGCCACGCCGATGGCCACGGTGATCCACGGCGGCATGAATTGCGCCAGGCGATCGCGCGCCACGCTGACGCCGCGCCAGTGGGGCGACAGTTCGCGCTCGTGTTCGCCACGGGCGCTGCGAATCGCCGCCGCCGTGCGCTCGCGCAAGGCTTCCAACTGGCTGCGGCCGTCGCTCATCACGCGGTAACGGCCCTCGAAACCCAGGCACAGGCACAGGTACAGCAGCTCCAGCAGGTACAGGCGTTCCCATGGGCTTTGCAGGCAGTGGTCGAGCAACTGGAAGACTTTTTCACCGCCCCAGGCTTCGTTGTGCACGGTGATCAACAGGCTCTGCTTGCCCCAATCGCTGGTGCTGCCCCATGGCGTGCTCAACACCGCTTCATCGAGGGCAGTACACAGCGCGTAACGCGCCAGCAGCACTTCGTTGCGGGCGACGCCGGCCGCTTCGGCGCGCTCTTCGAACTGGCGCAGGTACGCCAGCAATTGCGCGCGCAGGCTGGCCGGCGCCGGGTGGGCGATGGTGTTGCGCAGGCGCGTCAGCAGCGCCAGCAACGGGCCGGCGGCGCTTTCCAGCGGGTTGAGGCCTTGGCTTTTGCCGGTGAGCATCGGCGCGGCCGGCACCGACAAAGGCGCAGGCTCGGCACGCGCAGGTTCCGGCGCACGGCCACCGGGGCGCGGCATGAACTGGGTGCGGTCGTCATCGTTGGGGTGCATCGCGGTTTATCCTCGGATCGCCCAGAAGGCCAGGTTCAAGCCCGGGAACTGCCCGGCGATATGGAAGGCGAAACCGCCGGAATTGTTCAGTTGCTGCCAATGCTCGCTGCCGCGATCCAGCTCGTAGTAGGTGGAACCGGCGTGATACGGGATCTGCCGTGGCGCCACCGGCAACGGCAGCAGGCTGATGCCCGGCAGTTGCAGGTTGACCATGTCGCGGATGTGCTCCACCGAGCCGACTTTGCTTTGCTGGCCGAAGCGCGCGCGCAGGGTTTCGGCGGGCACGTCGGCGCGCACCACCAGGATGAAACTGGCGCTGTCGAGCAGGGTTTTGTCGGCCAGCATCGCTACGTGGATGCCGTAGGCCTTCTCCACAATCGGGATCGGCGTGGCCTTGCTGTCGATCAGCATCGACAGGGCTTCACGCAACGCCAGCATCACCGGGGCGAAGCTCAGGGCGAGGTCGTCGTGTTGGTACTGCGGGTATTCCTGCGGGCGCCGGCCAGAAGTGGAGAAGGTCGAGAACTCGCCGGCCAGGCTCACCAGTTCGCTGAAAAAACGCTCCGGGTGCAGCGGGCTCAGCTGGTTGAAATGCTGGATCAGCGGCTGCGCGCGGTTGACCAGTTGCAGCAGCATGAAGTCGGCAATCTCCGACGCACCACCGGCGCCCGAGGCGACCACGCGGCCAGCCAGTGCCTCACCACGCTGGTGCAGCAGGCCCAGCAGTTCGCTGCGAAAGGCCGCCAGCGGCTTGCTCGCAGCCACGTCCAGGACCGGTGGGATGTAAGTGTCGTCGAGCACCAGGGCGCGGTCGGCGCGTTTTTCCTTGATACGCACCAGGCCAATGGCGGCGTAATCGCTGATGCCGTCTTGCGCAGTCAGCAAACGCAGGGCGCGAGAGCCCACCGCCACCGGCGCGCGGTTTTCGAACGGCGCGTTGTCGTCGCGCACTTCGCGCACCTGGCTCACATAACGCGCGGCTTCCAGGGCTTCGCCCTCATCCACGGTGTCACGCGCGCCGGCGCGCTTGAGCGGCAGGGCCAGGTAGACCAGGCCGTCGCGCAGGTTGTCGTCGATATTCAGCGGGCTCGGCGCCAGGTCATCCTGGGGGATATTGAACGGCGTGCCATCGGGCAACAGGCCGCGTGCCGAGACGATGGCCAGCTTGCCCTGGGCCAGCAGGCCCTGGTCGATCAGCAGCTCGGAGAAGCCCCAGCTGCCGGCGGACAATGGGCGGCTGCGGGCGTCGATCAGGTTTTCCAGGTAACGGTCATGCTGCTGGAAGTGCTGCGTTCCGATGAACATGCCTTCCGACCAGACCACGCGATTGTTCCAGGACATGGGGGCTCCGATTGCTTGTTATTGGGCTGGGCTGGATGGGGAAACCACGACGTCAGCGCGCACGGCACGCACATCGAGGCTGATCTGGTATTCGGTGTATTGGCGCGCGGGCACGTTGATCACCGTGCGCCATTGCGCGCGGTCCAGTTCGCGGTAGCCCACCAGCAAACCGATCTGGCGAGTGGACGGGTCAAGGTCGCGCTGGATGCTCAGTTGCTGGCCGGGTTGCAGCACCACTTCGTCCTGGTCGAGCAAATCCAGGCCGAGGGTGGATTGGGCGCGGTCGGCCAGGGCGAAGTAATCGGAGCGGGCAAAGGTGGCGGCGTTTTTCAGTTCGAAGATGCGCACCCGCACCGGGGCGGCCTGACCATTGGCTCCGGGGTTGAGCCCGCTGATCGCGTGGAAGTGCAATTCGATGGCAGCGGTGTCCGCTTCAACCGCAGGGGCCGCAGCGGGCGCGACGGCGTCTTTGGCACACGCCGTCAGCAGCAGCACGGTGGCGACTGCGAGTAAAAACCTGGGAATCATCCTGCGTCCTCAATGACGTACTTAGCTATCCGTTAAATCCATGTGGTGCGGTTTTTAGCGACGCTGTCGTGCGCTGTGGTCTTCGTAGGCGCGGCTGAATTCGCGGCCGAACAGGTCCTGAAAATCGTCCTGGGCCTCGCGGGAAATATTGCTGTAGAGCTCGGTGAACTGCTGCCAGTACTGGGCCTGGCGCGAACCGTTGAACAGGCTCGACAAGCCGCCGGGCTTGCCCATGCGCTCTTCCAGTTGCGCCGGTTCAAAGCGCGTGAGCAGGTGCTTGATCGCCGCTTCCACCCCGGCCATCACCGCCAGTTGGTGGGCGCGCAGGTCGTTGAAACTGTCACGCACTGCCGCGTCCGGCGCCATAAACGCCTGGTTGCCGTGGCGAAGCAGCAGCAGTAATGCTTCGTCGGCGTTGGGGGCGAATTTCAACGGATTGTTTTCGGCGGGCTGGATCATCGTCTGCTGCATGCGGAACTCGCCCTTGAGGCTGGCGCGGGCACGCAACACGTCGATCAAGCCTTCGACCATCAGGCGGTAGCTGCGGCCGATATTTTCCATCTGGGCAGCGGCATCGGCGGTGTCCAGGCGCAACTGATCGAGACCGGCGCCACGCAGGAAGGCTTGCAGCAGGTCGGCTTGTGGCGCGGTGTCGGCCACCGGTGGCGGCTGGATAACCGGCGCGACGACGGGCGCGGGGGCGTCGGCAAACAAGTCCCAGTCATCCGGGATCACTGCGCCTGACACCACGGGCTTTTCGACGGCTACCGGGGTCGGCGGGCGGAAGTCGTGTTGCTCGCTGGGCACATGATCGGCCACGGTCGGCGGCGGTACGGCGCTGGGGCTGAGGAAGTCGAACAGGTCCGGCAGGGTGTCCATCGACGACGCGCTCTGGAACTGCGGCGCGATCACTGGCTTGTTCACCACGGCGCCCATCAGCGCTTCAAAACTGTTCGCGGCATCGGCGGCAAAGGGCTGGCTGTCGCTGGCCTGCACGTTGAAGTCGATACGCGCCTGGATCTCGTAGTCACCGATGCGGATCAACTCGCCATTTTGCAGGGGCTCGCTGTTGCCCCGGCGCAGGCGAATACCGGCGTTCACCAACTCCACGCCGTTGGTGCTGTTATCGGTTAAATAATAACGGCCATCTTTGTACTGAATAACGCAATGTTGCGAGGAGACGAGGCGCTCAGGGTCAGGCAATACCCAGTCATTATCCAAACTGCGGCCAATAGCCATCACGCCCTGATCCATGGACTTTTCGGCGCATTGCCCTGGGGTAATCTTGTGATAACTAGTGATAGTCAAACACAGCGACATCTTGCCTCCTTGCTGATACTTCGCGCGCGCTCTACTTCCTGGACGTTAGTTCCAGAAAGTCTCTCCATAAGGTCGTGCAACTCACCGTAAAACCTTGCAACACCCGCACAATTGCTGATCTTAACCGGGCTCCATGACAAAAATCCTGTCCCGGTATGTCGTTAGACCCACCAGTCGCGCAGAGTTGTTAAGCACCGCACATCTGTCACAGAGGGCGAATAGCTTACCTTGACAAGGCGTAAGTACTACACCAAAAATGCACAACTTCTCAGATAGGCGTGATGGCACACCAGTGGCATCTTGCTTATAAGACCGAGAAAACATGCAAAGTTCCTCGCGCAACTAATGCATGCATTGCCCGCCATCTAACGGGCTGATAAGGAGATCAAATTCAGTGGATGTGCCGTTGCTGCTCGCCGCCGTTTCCGCGAATTCGCCGTGTGGCGAAGACATGGAATATGACGCGGACTTTCTTCAACTAGAGCGTGCCGCCAAGGGCCAACCCGAGCGCAGCATGGGCGACTCGATCCTGCCCGCTGAGCCACCGCAATGGCGCGACATCCAGCAGCAGAGCCTCGACTTGCTGCAGCGCAGCAAAGACCTGCGCATCACCCATTTCCTGTTGCAAAGTGCCCTTGCCCTCCAGGGTGTGGCCGGGTTGGCGCAAGCCCTCTCGTTGATCAACGCCCTGCTGCGTGACTACTGGGCCGAGCTGCATCCGCGCCTGGACGCCGACGACGATAACGACCCCACCGTGCGCATCAACGCCCTCACCGGCCTGACCTGCGACACCAACATCCGCCTGCTGCGCGAAAGCATCCTCACGCGCTCGCGCACCTTCGGCCCGGTGAGCCTGCGCGCGGCGCTGAACGCCAGCGGCCTGCAGTCGTTTGCCGATGAACAACTCGGTGCCCAGCAGCTCAACGCCGCGTTCCTCGACAGCGACCCCGAGCAGCTGCAAGCCACCCGCGATGCGTTGAGCGCCGCGCGGGCGGCCTGCGAAGCCATCGAGCAACAGGTCAACGAGCAGGTCGGTTCCGCCCAGGGCGTGGACCTCAGCGCCTTGAAGCAACCGCTCAAGCAAGCGTTGCAAATCCTCAATCAAGCCGTACCCGGCACCGATAGCAGCAGCGTTCCCGAGGCCGTCAGTGAAGACAATGCCCCCTCGGTCGAATCCGCCGCTGCCCCCGCAGCACCGCGCCCCCTGGGCGATATCGCCAACCGCGATGACGTGCTGCGCAGCCTCGACAAGATCCTTGCGTACTACACCCGGCACGAGCCTTCGAGCCCGCTGCCGGTGCTGTTGAACCGGGCGAAGCATCTGGTGCACGCCGACTTTGCGGCGATCGTGCGCAATCTGATTCCCGACGGCATGTCCCAATTTGAAAACCTGCGCGGCCCGGACGGCGAGTAAACCGCCCGGCCGTGCAGTAACAACACCGTCGCTCAAGCGACCAGGAGCAGCAACGTGGCGAAGCAAAGTTCTCAGAAATTCATCGCGCGCAACCGCGCGCCTCGGGTGCAGATCGAGTACGACGTCGAGCTCTACGGCGCCGAAAAAAAGGTCCAGCTGCCCTTCGTGATGGGCGTGATGGCCGACCTCGCCGGCAAGCCCGCCGAGCCTCTGGCGCCGGTGGCCGACCGCAAGTTCCTTGAAGTGGACGTGGATAATTTCGACTCGCGCCTCAAGGCCATGCAGCCGCGCGTGGCGTTCCATGTACCCAACGAGCTGACCGGCGAAGGCAACCTGAGCCTGGACATCACCTTCGAAAGCATGGACGACTTCAGCCCGGCCGCCGTGGCCCGCAAGGTCGATTCGCTGAACCAGTTGCTCGAAGCCCGTACTCAACTGGCCAACCTGCTGACCTACATGGACGGCAAGACCGGCGCCGAAGAAATCATCATGAAGGCGATCAAGGACCCGGCATTGCTGCAAGCACTTGCCAGCGCGCCCAAGCCTGCAGGGGAGCAGTAATCATGAGTGACAATACCGCCCGCGAAGGCGCGCCAATCCTGGGTGCCACCGAGGAAGCCAGCGAGTTCGCCAACCTGCTGCTGCAAGAGTTCAAGCCCAAGACCGAGCGCGCCCGCGAAGCCGTGGAAACCGCCGTGCGCACCTTGGCCGAACAGGCCCTGGCGCAGACGGACCTGGTGTCCAACGACGCGATCAAGTCGATTGAATCGATCATCGCCGCCATCGACGCCAAGCTCACCGCCCAGGTCAACCAGATCATCCACCACCAGGATTTCCAGCAGCTGGAAAGCGCCTGGCGTGGCCTGCACTACCTGGTCAACAACACCGAGAGCGATGAGCAGCTGAAGATCCGCGTGCTCAACATCTCCAAGCCGGACCTGCACAAGACCCTGAAGAAATTCAAGGGCACCGCGTGGGACCAGAGCCCGATCTTCAAGAAGATGTACGAAGAAGAATACGGCCAGTTCGGCGGCGAACCTTACGGCTGCCTGGTGGGCGACTACTACTTCGACCAGTCGCCACCGGATGTGGAATTGCTGGGCGAGCTGTCGAAAGTCTGCGCCGCCATGCACGCCCCGTTCATCGCTGCGGCTTCGCCGACTGTGATGGGCATGGGCTCGTGGCAGGAACTGTCGAACCCGCGCGACCTGACCAAGATCTTCACCACCCCGGAATACGCCGGCTGGCGCTCCCTGCGTGAGTCGGAAGACGCGCGCTACATCGGCCTGACCATGCCGCGCTTCCTCGCGCGCCTGCCGTACGGCGCCAAGACCGACCCGGTGGAAGCCTTCGCCTTCGAAGAAAACACCGACGGCGCCGACAGTTCCAAGTACACCTGGGCCAACGCTGCCTACGCGATGGCGGTGAACATCAACCGTTCGTTCAAGCACTACGGCTGGTGCTCGCGCATCCGTGGCGTGGAGTCCGGCGGTGAAGTGGAAAACCTGCCGGCCCACACGTTCCCGACCGATGACGGTGGCGTGGACATGAAGTGCCCGACCGAAATCGCCATCAGCGACCGTCGTGAAGCGGAGCTGGCGAAGAACGGTTTCATGCCGCTGCTGCACAAGAAAAACACCGACTTCGCCGCGTTCATCGGCGCGCAGTCGTTGCAGAAACCGGCCGAATACGACGACCCGGACGCCACCGCCAACGCCAACCTGGCCGCGCGCCTGCCGTACCTGTTCGCCACATGCCGCTTCGCCCACTACTTGAAGTGCATCGTGCGCGACAAGATCGGCTCCTTCAAAGAGAAGGACGAGATGCAGCGCTGGTTGCAGGACTGGATCCTGAACTACGTGGACGGTGATCCGGCCCACTCCACCGAAACCACCAAGGCCCAGCACCCGTTGGCAGCGGCCGAAGTGATCGTCGAAGAAGTCGAAGGCAACCCGGGGTACTACAACTCCAAGTTCTACCTGCGCCCGCACTACCAGCTGGAAGGGCTGACCGTGTCGCTGCGTCTGGTATCGAAGCTGCCTTCGGCAAAAAGCGCGTAAGTAGCTGGTGAACCGGCTCTTCTGTGGGAGCCGGGCTTGCCCGCGATGCAGGCACCGAGGTGTGTCAGTCACACCTTGGTGAGGCTATCGCAGGCAAGCCAGCTCCCACAGAAAAGCAAAGCCCCATCGGGCTTAAACAAATTTCGTGGCTTGGGCCACACAGGGAGAAAACATGGCTGTTGATATTTTCATCAAGATCGGCGACATCAAGGGCGAGTCCATGGACAAGGCCCACAAGGACGAAATCGACGTGTTGAACTGGAGCTGGGGCATGGCCCAGTCCGGCAACATGCACGTGGGCGGTGGCGGCGGCGCAGGCAAGGTGAATATCCAGGACCTGTCGTTGACCAAGTACGTCGACAAGGCCTCGCCGAACCTGATGATGCACTGCGCCAGCGGCAAGCACATCGACAAGGTCAAGCTCACCGTGCGCAAGGCCGGTGGTGAAAGCCAGGTCGAGTACATGGTGATCAACCTGGAAGAAGTGCTGGTTACGTCCCTGAGCACCGGCGGTTCGGGTTCCGATGATCGCCTGACCGAGAACGTCACCCTGAACTTCGCCCAGGTGATGGTCGACTACCAGCCGCAGAAAGCCGACGGCACCAAAGACGGCGGCGCGATCAAGTTTGGCTGGAATATCCGTTCCAACACCAAGCGCTGATAGCCCTTGAGGCCGTGGCTACGCGCCACGGTCTCCATTCAATTGTCCCTCTCACAACCCGTCCGTGGAGCTGCTTTGGTGGTCACTGAAATCGCTTCCCGCGACCGTCTGCAACCGTCCCTGCTGGACCGGTTGACCGATGACGATCCAACCAATCCCAAGGAAAGCGCCGACAAACGCGTGCTGTCCCTGACCCAATTGAAAGCCTCGGTGCTGCGCGACCTGGCGTGGCTGCTCAACACCACGTCGTTGCTGGATGCCGATGCCACGCTGCACACCCCGGCCGGGACGTCGGTGGTCAATTACGGCCTGCCGGCGCTGGCGGGCAACAGCGTTTCAAGCGTCGATATCAAGGCCCTGGAAGCGTTGATCTACCAGGCGATCGCCACCTTTGAACCGCGCATCCTGCGCCACACCCTGCGGGTCAAAGCCCGCGTCGGCCATGGCGAGATGAACCACAACGCGCTGAGTTTCGAGATCGAAGGCGACCTGTGGGCGCAGCCGGTGCCGTTGCGCCTGTTGCTGCAAACCGACCTCGACCTGGAATCCGGCCACGTGCGCGTGGTCAATGCCGACCAGCGGAGACGCCCATGAACCCGCGCCTGCTGGAGCTGTACAACCAGGAACTGCACCACGTGCGCGAAAGCGCCGCCGAGTTCGCCAAGGAATACCCGAAGATCGCCAGTCGGCTGACCCTGTCCGGCATGGACTGCGCCGACCCGTACGTCGAACGCTTGCTCGAAGGCTTTGCCTACCTGACTGCCCGCGTGCAGCTCAAGCTCGACGCCGAGTACCCGACCTTCACCCACAACCTGCTGGAAATCGCCTACCCGCACTACCTGGCGCCAACGCCGTCGATGACCGTGGTGCAATTGCAGACCGACCCGGACGAAGGCTCCCTGGCCAGCGGTTTCCCCCTGCCCCGTGATACCGTCCTGCGTGCCGCGTTGGGCCGCGAAACCCAGACCTGCTGCGAGTACCGCACCGCGCACCCGGTGACGTTGTGGCCGTTGCAAGTGAGCAACGCCGAGTACTTCGGCAACCCTGCCGCCGTGCTCGGGCGCCTGGCCGCCAGCGAGCCAAAAGCCAAGGCCGGTCTGCGCCTGACCCTGCGCACCGGCGCCGAACTGCCGTTCAACAGCCTCGACCTGGACACGCTGCCGCTGTACCTCAGCGGCGCCGATGAGCAACCGTTCCGCCTCTACGAACAATTGCTCGGCAATGCCTGCGCGGTATTCGCGCGCAAACCCGGTGGCGACTGGGTCGAGCGCTTGCCGCCAGACGCGCTGCGCTCCCGTGGTTTTGACGACGCCGACGCCGCCATGCCAGTGGTGGCGCGCGCGTTCCAGGGCTATCGCCTGTTGCAGGAATACTTCGCCCTGCCCCATCGCTATCTGTTCGTCGAGTTCGCCGAGTTGAGCCGCGCGGTCAAACGCTGCGACGGCCAGGAACTGGAACTGATCGTGCTGTTCGACCGCCACGAGCCGAGCCTGGAAGGCAGCGTCGGCGCGGCGCAGTTCCTGCCGTTCTGCACGCCAGCGATCAACCTGTTCCCGAAACGCGTGGACCGTATCCACCTGTCCGACCGGGTCAACGAACACCATGTGATCGCCGACCGCACGCGGCCGATGGATTTCGAAATTCATTCCCTCAGCGGCCTCACCGGCCACGGCACCGGGCCGGAGCAGCCGTTTTTGCCGTTCTATGCGGTGCGCGATCCGTCACGTTACGGCCGCGACCAGGCGTATTACACAGTGCGCCGCGAACCCCGCGTGCTGTCCAGCGACCAGCGCCGCAACGGCCCGCGCTCCACCTATGTGGGCAGCGAAACCTTTGTCAGCCTGGTGGACAGCCGCCAGGCGCCGTACGGCCACGATTTGCGTCAGCTCGGCGTCACCGCGTTGTGCACCAACCGCGACCTGCCGCTGTTCATGAGCGTGGGCAACGGCAAGACCGACTTCACCCTGGCCGACAGCGCGCCGGTGTTGGCCGTGCTTTGCGTGGCCGGGCCGAGCCGCCCGCGCGCCAGCCATGCGCATGACGCCAAGGCCTGGCGCCTGATCAGCCAGCTGTCGCTCAACTACCTCTCGCTAAGCGAACAAGGCCAGGGCGCCGGCGCCTTGCGCGAACTGCTGCGCCTGTACGGCGACAGCAACGACGCCGCGCTGCAATTGCAGATCGAAGGCCTGCGCGAAGTCAGCAGCAAAGCCGTGACCCGCCGCCTGCCGATGCCCGGCCCGATTGTGTTTGGTCGCGGCCTGGAGATCACCTTGGAGTTTGATGAAAACGCGTTTCGCGGCACCGGCGTGTTCCTCCTCGGCGCGGTACTGGAACGCTTCCTCGCGCGCTACGTGTCGATCAACAGCTTTACCGAAACGGTGATCCGCACCACCGAACGCGGCGAGATCATGCGCTGGAAAGCCAAGCCCGGGCGGCGGCCAACCCTGTGAAGACCCTGGACGCGATGCACCAGGAGCCCTGGGAATACGATTTCTTCCAGGCATTGCGGCGGATCGAGTGCGAATCGCCGGACCTGCCGCGCCTGGGCCATTCCCTGCGCCTGGCGGACGATCCGCTGCGCCTCGGTCAACAAGCCGATTGCACCTTCGCCCCGGCCACGCTGGCGTCGGTCGATCCCGGCGGCGACGGCAAACCCGCGCGCCTGGAGCAGTTCTTCTTCGGCCTCGGCGGCCCCAACGGCCCGTTGCCGCTGCACATCACCGAGTACGTGCGCGAGCGTCAGCGCAACAACGCCGACAGCACCAGCAAGCAGTTTCTGGACGTGTTCCACCATCGCCTGCTCAGCCTGTTTTACCGGGCCTGGGCCGAGGCGCGGCCGACGGTCAGCCACGACCGCCCACACGATGATTACTGGTCCGCCCGCCTCGCCGCCTTGAGTGGCCGCGGCATGCCGAGCCTGCTCAATCAGGGCTTGATCCCCGACACCGCGAAGCTGCATTACAGCGGCCACCTGTCGGCGCAAACCCGCTACCCGGACGGCTTGAAGGCGATCCTCGGCGAATACTTCGGCCTGCCGGTGGCGATTGAAGAATACGTCGGCCAATGGCTGGAGCTGCCCGAGCGCAGCCGCGTCGGCGTGAGCGCCAACCGCCTCGGCGTGGACTTTTGCCTGGGCAGCCATGTGTGGGACCGCCAGCATAAATTCCGCATCCGCCTCGGCCCCCTCAGCCTCGATGACTACATGGGCATGCTGCCCGGCCAACAGCCGTTCAACGAGCTGGTGGCGTGGGTCGCCGAGTACCTGGGCCATGAATTGGACTGGGACTTGAACCTGGTTTTGCAACAACCCGAAGTACCGGCGCTGCAACTCAATGGGCAGTTCCGCCTGGGCTTCAACACCTGGCTCGGTCAACCCGAGCGAGACGCCAACGACCTAATCCTGGCCCGGCATTACGCCGATCACGCCACCACCTCAAGGAATCCAGAGCATGGGTGAAATCAGTCGCGCCGCGCTGTTCGGCAAACTCAACAGCGTGGCCTACAAGGCCATCGAAGCCGCCACGGTGTTCTGCAAATTGCGCGGTAACCCGTATGTGGAATTGGCGCACTGGTTTCACCAGTTGCTGCAACTGCAGGACTCGGACCTGCACCGCATCATCCGCCAGTTCAACGTGGAACCGGCGCGCCTGGCCCGTGACCTCACCGAAGCGCTGGACCGTTTGCCGCGCGGCTCGACGTCGATCACTGACCTGTCGTCCCATGTGGAAGAAGCCGTGGAACGCGGCTGGGTCTACGGCAGCCTGATGTTTGGCGAAAGCCAGGTGCGTACCGGCTACCTGGTGCTGGGCATCTTGAAGACGCCGAGCCTGCGCCATGCGCTGCTGGGTTTGTCGGCGGAGTTCGACAAGATCAAGGCCGAAGCCCTCAGCGAGCGTTTTGACGAATACGTCGGCGACTCGCCGGAAAACGCCCTGAGCGCCAGCGATGGTTTTAATGCCGGCGCCGTTCCGGGCGAAGCCAGCGGCGCGATGGCGCCGAGTGCCATGGGCAAGCAGGAAGCCCTCAAGCGCTTCACCGTCGACCTGACCGAACAGGCACGCAGCGGCAAGCTCGACCCGATTGTCGGCCGCGACGAAGAGATCCGCCAACTGGTGGACATCCTCATGCGCCGCCGCCAGAACAACCCGATCCTCACCGGCGAAGCCGGCGTGGGCAAGACCGCCGTGGTCGAAGGCTTCGCCCTGCGCATCGTCGCCGGTGACGTGCCGCCAGCGTTGAAAGACGTGGAACTGCGCAGCCTCGACGTGGGCCTGCTGCAAGCCGGTGCGAGCATGAAAGGCGAGTTCGAACAGCGTCTGCGCCAGGTCATCGAGGATGTGCAGGCGTCGCCCAAGCCGATCATCCTGTTTATCGACGAAGCCCATACGTTGGTCGGCGCCGGTGGCGCTGCCGGCACGGGTGACGCGGCCAACCTGCTCAAGCCCGCCTTGGCCCGTGGCACCTTGCGTACCGTGGCTGCCACGACTTGGGCCGAGTACAAGAAACACATCGAGAAAGACCCGGCGCTGACCCGCCGTTTCCAAGTGGTGCAGGTGGCCGAACCGTCGGAAGACAAGGCGTTGCTGATGATGCGCGGCGTGGCATCGACCATGGAAAAACACCATCAGGTGCAGATCCTCGACGAAGCCCTGGAAGCCTCGGTGAAGCTGTCCCACCGCTACATCCCCGCGCGCCAGTTGCCGGACAAATCCGTGAGCCTGCTGGACACCGCTTGCGCCCGCGTCGCCATCAGCCTGCACGCGGTGCCGGCGGAAGTGGACGACAGCCGCCGCCGCATCGAAGCCCTGGAAACCGAGCTGCAAATCATCGCCCGCGAGCACGCCATCGGCATCGCCATTGGTGCGCGCCAGACCAATAGCGAAGCGCTGTTGAATGCTGAACGTGAGCGTCTTGCCACCCTGGAAAGCCGTTGGGCCGAAGAGAAAACCCTGGTGGACGAACTGCTCGCCACACGCGCAACCCTGCGCGAAACCGCAGGCGTGGTCGACAGCGGCAACGATGCCTTGCGCGCCCAACTGGTGGACCTGCAACAACGCCTCAGCGCCCTGCAAGGCGAAACCCCGTTGATCCTGCCGACCGTGGATTACCAGGCCGTGGCCTCGGTGGTCGCCGACTGGACCGGCATCCCGGTGGGCCGCATGGCGCGCAACGAACTGGAGACGGTGCTCAACCTCGACCAGCACCTGAAAAAACGCATCATCGGCCAGGACCATGCCTTGCAGATGATCGCCAAGCGCATCCAGACCTCCCGCGCCGGCCTCGACAACCCGAGCAAGCCGATTGGCGTGTTCATGCTGGCCGGCACTTCGGGTGTGGGCAAGACCGAAACCGCCCTGGCCCTGGCCGAAGCCATGTACGGCGGTGAGCAGAACGTCATCACCATCAACATGAGCGAGTTCCAGGAAGCCCACACCGTGTCGACCCTCAAGGGCGCGCCACCGGGTTATATCGGCTACGGCGAAGGCGGCGTGCTGACCGAAGCGGTACGGCGCAAACCCTACAGCGTGGTACTGCTGGACGAGGTGGAAAAAGCCCACCCGGACGTGCACGAGATCTTCTTCCAGGTGTTCGACAAGGGCGTGATGGAAGACGGCGAAGGCCGGGTGATCGACTTCAAGAACACCCTGATCCTGCTGACCACCAACGCCGGTACCGAGCTGATTTCCCGCGTGTGCAAAGACCCGGCGAACGTGCCGCAGCCGGAGGAGATCGCCAAGGCGTTGCGTCAGCCGTTGCTGGAGATTTTCCCGCCGGCACTGCTAGGGCGCCTGGTGACGATTCCGTACTACCCGCTGAGCGACGAGATGCTCAAGGCGATCACCCGCTTGCAGCTGAACCGCATCAAGAAGCGGGTGGAGAGCACGCACAAGGTGGCCTTCGACTATGACGACGCGGTGGTCGACCTGATCGTCTCGCGCTGCACCGAGACGGAAAGCGGCGGGCGCATGATCGATACGATCCTGACCAACAGTTTGCTGCCGGACATGAGCCGAGAGTTCCTCACGCGCATGCTGGAGGGCAAGGCGTTGGCGGGGGTGCGGATCAGTAGCCGGGATAACGAGTTGCACTACGCCTTCAGCGACAACGAATAACTATTGGTGAAATGCGGTCAGTGTGGGAGCTGGCTTGTGTGGGAGCTGGCTTGCCTGCGATAGCATCACCGCGGTGTGACTGACACACCGAGGTGCCTGCATCGCGGGCAAGCCCGGCTCCCACACAAGCCAGCTCCCACATTTGATCCAGTTCCGTCAGTGGAAAAGGTATTACAGGACAACCGATGCTATTCAACCAAGCCTCACGCCTGGCCAAGATCACCAGCCCCCTCGGGCCGGATGTGCTGCTGCTCAATGCCATGGGCGGCGGCGAGGAGCTGGGCCGGCTGTTCAACTATGAGCTGCAACTGACGTCCCTGGACGCCAACATCGACCTCAACCAGTTGCTCGGCAAACCCATGAGCGTCGGCCTGCAACTGGCGGACGGCGGTGAGCGGCACTTCCACGGCATCGTCGCGCGGTGCAGCCAGGACATCGACCAGGGCCAGTTCGCCAGTTACCAGGTGGTGCTGCGCCCGTGGTTCTGGCTGTTGAGTCGCACGTCGGACTGCCGGATTTTCCAGAACCTGAGCATCCCGCAGATCATCAAGCAGGTGTTTCGCGACCTCGGTTTTTCCGATTTCGAAGACGCCCTCAGCCGCCCGTATCGCGAGTGGGAATACTGCGTGCAGTACCGCGAGACCAGCTTCGATTTCGTCAGCCGCCTGATGGAACAGGAAGGTATCTACTACTTCTTCCGCCATGAACAGGACCGCCATGTGCTGGTGCTGGCCGACGCCTACGGTGCCCACACCACGGTGCCGGGCTACGCGTCGATCCCGTATTACCCCAAGGACGAGCAACAGCGCGAACGCGACCATATGCACAACTGGCACCTGGCGCAGCAAGTGCAGCCGGGCTCGCTGGAGCTCAACGACTACGACTTCCAGCGCCCCAGCGCGAGCATCGACGTGCGCTCGGCGATGCCGCGCCCGCACACCGCCGGCGACTATCCGCTGTACGACTACCCCGGCACCTACGTGCAAAGCCAGGACGGCGAACACTACGCGCGCACCCGCATCGAAGCCCTGCAAACCCTGCATGAACAGATCGAGTTCAGCGGCAATGCGCGGGGCCTGGGCTCGGGGCATTTGTTCAGCCTCACCGGCTTCAGTCGCCAGGACCAGAACCGCGAATACCTGATCGTCGGCATCCGCTACCACATCACCCAGGAGAGCCTGGAAAGCGGCGGCGGCTCGGGCGCGGCGCAGTTCAGCAGCAGCCTGAACTGCATCGATGCGCAGCAAAGCTTCCGCCCGCTGGCCAGCACCCATCGGCCCATCGTCAAAGGCCCGCAGACCGCGCTGGTGGTAGGCCCCAAAGGCGAGGAAATCTGGACCGACCAGTACGGCCGCGTGAAGGTGCATTTCTACTGGGATCGTCACGACCAATCCAACGAAAACAGCTCGTGCTGGATTCGCGTGTCGCAATCCTGGGCCGGCAAGAACTGGGGCTCGATGCAGATCCCACGGATCGGCCAGGAAGTGATCGTGAGCTTCCTGGAAGGTGATCCCGACCGGCCGATCATCACCGGGCGCGTGTACAACGCTGAGCAGACGGTGCCTTACGACCTGCCGGAAAACGCCACGCAAAGCGGCATGAAAAGCCGCTCCAGCAAGGGCGGCACGCCGGCCAACTTCAATGAAATCCGCATGGAGGACAAGAAGGGCTTGGAGCAGTTGTACATCCATGCCGAGCGCAATCAGGACATCGTGGTGGAGGTGGATGAGAGCCACGCGGTGGGGCATGACCGCAACAAGAGCATCGGGCACAACGAGACGGTGACCATCGGCAACAACCGCCTGCGCATCGTCAAGCAGGAAGACATCCTCTCGGTGGGCCAGCGCAAGACCGACAGCATCAGCCAGAGCTACGTCATCGAAGTGGGCGAAAACCTGCGCCTGGTGTGCGGTGAAAGCATCCTGGAGTTGAATGCCAGCGGGCAGATCAACCTGACGGGCGTGCAGATCAGCTTCTATGCCAGCGGCGATGCCGAGTTCAACACCGGCGGTGTGCTGCACCTGAACAACGGCGGCGGCGCGGGCGCGACCCCCGATGGCCAGGGCGTGAAAGCCAGCATCGACGCCAATATCAACGCCGCGTTCCCAACGCCTAAAAGCTCCTGATGAGACCTGTTTTCCATGACGTACCGAATCAACGAATTCCAGTTCCAACTGCCGGCCGCCGAGTTGCAGGACGCGACGATCAATATCCTCAAGTTCCCCGAGTTGGGCACCTCCTTGATCATCAGCCGCAGCTTGCTGGCCGAGGGCGAAACCCTGCACAGCAACTTCGCAGACCAACTCAAGCGCCTGGAACAACAGGTGCAGGATCTGCGCTGCCAGCCGAGCACTGTCGTGCGTTTGGGCAAGGCGCAAGAGATCGAAGGCATCGAGTTGCGCAGCCAGTTCAACAAGGGCAATGACAAGGTGTTCCAGTACCAATTGGCGCTGGTGTTGCCGGGCACGCGCAAGATGCTCGCGTTGAGTTATGTGAAGGCCGAAAAGCTCGGCGATGCCGAGGCGGCGCACTGGGCATTGATCAAGCAATCGCTGTCGTTCGACGCCCTGTGATGAGCCGACTGCATGTCTGACGCGCTTTGGGCGGCCC
The DNA here is from genome assembly GCF_017316265.1 of Pseudomonas sp. Marseille-Q1929. Classification (NCBI taxonomy): domain Bacteria; kingdom Pseudomonadati; phylum Pseudomonadota; class Gammaproteobacteria; order Pseudomonadales; family Pseudomonadaceae; genus Pseudomonas; species Pseudomonas sp. Marseille-Q1929. The sequence goes on along the minus strand of NZ_JAFLWU010000002.1, from coordinate 183,429 downwards.
GCATGGGCGACGCGCTCGCCCACACTTCGATGATGGCCGACATCCTCGGCGGTGTGCTCGAGGTGGCGGCCAATATTGCGATCACCGCCGTGGCGACCGCTGCGGTGGTGGCCGCCACCGGCATAACCGTGGCCACTGGCGGGCTTGGCTGCTTCCTGCTGGGCGCGGTGGTGGGCACGATTGTCGGGCTGGCCATGAGCAAGACGGGGGCGGACAAAGGCCTGTCGAATTTATGCGAGAGCTTTAGCAACGCCCTCTTTCCGCCCACGGTGCAGGCGAACATTCTCACCGGCTCGACCAACACCCTGACCAATAACATCCCCGCCGCCCGCGCTGCCGGGGCGATCAGCTCCCACGTCGCGCCGGCCGGCACTGAGCTGGAAGAGCCCGCGCAGGAGCCCGGTTACCTGGACATGGCCGAGAGTTTCTTCTCGCAGATGTGGCGCCCCACCGTCGCTACGCCGGCGCCAGGCGCGGTGCCCAAACCGCTGGACCTGGTGGTGTGCATGAAGCACCCGCCGATGCCGCCGCAGTTCATGGCCGAGGGTTCGGACAAAGTCACGGTCAACGGCCAGCCTGCGGTGCGCAGCGGTGATCGCAGTACGTGCGATGCGACGGTGGTGTCGTCGGGGCTGATCTCGTCCAACGTGACGATTGGCGGCGGCTCGGTGGTGGTGCGTGAGATTCGCAGCGGCAAGACCCCGGGCGTCGGGCTGGCGGTCACGGCACTGTTGATGCTCAAGGGTGGCAAGGGCAAGTTCTTCAGTAAGCTGCCGTGCATGCTGATCAGTGGCGCGACATCGATGGCCGTCAGCAGCGCGATGGGGGCGATGGCGAATGCGGCGATGGGTTCGTCGAACCCGGTGCATGCCGCCACGGGCGCGAAAGTGCTGGGCGACGTCGAGGAACTGGATTTTGTACTGCCCGGCATCCTGCCGATTGCCTGGCAACGGGTCTACAACAGCCGCGATGAACGCTCGGGCAGCCTATTCGGCAAAGGCTGGAGCGTGGCTTATGAGGTGTGCGTCGAGAGCCTGCCCCATCCCGATGGCGGTGAGACATTGGTCTACACCGACGAGCAGGGTCGCCCCATCGACATGGGCTCGATTCCTTTGGGCGGCGCGGTATTCAGCGCCGGTGAAGGGCTCGCGGTGCGCCGCCATCTCAATGGGCAGTTGCTGATCGAAAGCGACGATGGCCTGTACCGCTTGTTCGAGCCTACGGCCAACCCGGCACGGCTGCGCCTGAGCCAGCTCGGCGACCGCAATGACAACCGTATTCATATCGACTACGACGAAGCCGGGCATCTGGTACGGCTGCGCGATACGTTCGATCTGGTGCAGGTTGAGCTGGTTCGTGGCCAGGGCCAATTGGCGCGCCTCGAGCGTGTGTATCCCGATCAGCGTCGTGAAGTGCTGGTCAGCTACGGCTATGACACGGCCGGGAGCCTGGCTGAAGTACGCGACGCGACCGGTCAGGTGCAGCGGCGTTTCGCCTACGACAACGGCCAGCGGATGGTGGAGCATCAACGGCCCACCGGGTTGCGCTGCTTCTATGAGTGGGCATGCGTTGAAAACCTGGAATGGCGTGTGGTCCGGCATTGGACCGATGAGGGCGACGCTTACCAGTTCGACTATGACTTGCAGGCCGGCCTCACGCGCATCACCGATGGCTTGCAGCGCGTCAGCACGCGCCTGTGGAACACGCAGCACCAGATCATCCAGTACAGCGACAACCTCGGCCAGACCTGGCTGTTCGAGTGGAACGACGAACGCCAATTGCTCAGCGCCACCGATCCGCAGGGTGGGCGTTATGCGTACAGCTATGACGAAGCCGGTAATCTGATCGGCGAGAGTGACCCGTTGGGGCGCAGCGATTCGACGTTGTGGCTGGAGCATTGGGCCTTGCCGCTGGTGGAAACCGACGCGGCCGACAACAGCTGGCAGTATCGCTACGACCCGCGTGGCAACTGCATCGCCGAAACCGATCCGCTGGGCTACGTCACCCGCTACCGCTATGACGACCACGGCCAACCGGTGGAAATCATCGACGCCACCGGCAAAAGCAAAAAGCTGCGCTGGAACCCGTTCGGGCAGTTGGTGGAACACGTTGATTGCTCGGGCTATCCCACCCGTTTTGGCTACGACACGCGCGGTAACTTGCAGGTAATCACGGACGCCCTCGGCGAGCGCACCTTGTTCAGCTATGACGCCCAGGGGCGCCTGCTCGGCAGCCAACTGCCAGATGGTCGTACCGAGCAGTACCAGCGCGACATCAGCGGGCAACTGGTGGGCTACACTGACCCAGCCGGGCACACCACGCTCTATCAGCACAACCGTCGCGGCCAGGTCCGCCAGCGTACCGACGCCCACGGCCGACAGGTGCAGTTCGGTTATGACAGCTATGGGCGGCTGCAAGCGCTGATCAACGAGAACGGCGAGCGTTATCGGTTTGCCTGGGATGCCGGGGATCGGCTGACAGAACAGCAAGACCTTGACGGCAGCGCCAAGCGCTACAACTACGACCCACTGAATAACGTGATTGCGGTGACCGCCGTTCCCGCGCCACACGGCAGTGGCCTGGCGGTAGTCCCCGAAACGCCGCCCGCCCCCATCGTCCATGCGCTAGAACGCGATGCGGTCGGCCGACTGATCGCCAAGACTACCGACGATGGCCGTAGCGACTACGCCTACGATGCGGTGGATCAACTCACCGCCGTGACCTTCACCGACTTGAAAGGCAACACCCAAGCCCTGGGCTTTGCCTACGATGCCCTCGGCCAACTGCTGTGCGAACAAAGTGCAGCGGGCGACCTGAACCACCACTACGACGAGCTGGGCAACCTGATCCAGAGCCAACTGCCCGACGGTCGCTGGCTCAACCGCCTGCGCTACGGCAGCGGCCACCTGCACCAGATCAACCTCGACGGCCAGGTCATCAGCGACTTCGAACGCGATCGCCTGCACCGCGAAGTGCTGCGCACCCAAGGCCAGCTCAATACCCGCAGCGAATACGACCGCAGCGGCCGCCTGCGCTCACGCCAACGCCGCCACGCCAGCCAGCCGTCCCTGCTGCCCGCTGCGGCGCAAAAACATTTCGAGTACGACCCCGCCGATAACCTGATCGGCAAGCTCGACCAGCAACCCGCCGCGCAACATCGCCAACTGCTGCATTACGACGCCACCGGCCGCATCATCGCCAGCCAAGACAGCCTGCACGGCCAGCGCGAAACCTTCGCCTACGACGCCGCCGCCAACCTGCTCGACGGCCCGCAGGCGGGCGCTGGGTTGGTGGTGCATAACAAACTGCTGACCTACCAGGACAAGCGTTATCGCTACGATGCGTTCGGCCGCACGATAGAAAAACGCAGTGCCGCGCGGAGCGTGCAACGCTTTGCCTATGACGCTGAAAGCCGACTGATCGAAGTGCACAATGACAACGGCAGCGTGGTCCGGATGACCTACGACCCGTTGGGCCGGCGTATCGGGAAAACCGAACACGGCAGCGATGGCTATCCGCTGGGGGAAACGCGGTTTGTGTGGGATGGCCTGCGGTTGTTGCAGGAGCACAGGCACAGTCAGACCAGTCTGTATGTCTATCAAGACGAAGGCTACGAGCCCTTGGCCCGGGTTGACGGTACGGGGCCGTTGCAGAAGATCCGCTACTACCATAATGACCTGAATGGGTTGCCGGAGCAGCTCACCGAAGCAGATGGGCATGACGTCTGGCGGGCGACTTATCGGGTGTGGGGCAACACGCTGGAGGAAGTGCGCGAGCCGTATTACATCGAAGAGCAGAACCTGCGGTTTCAGGGGCAGTATCTGGATCGGGAGACGGGGCTGCATTTCAATACGTTCAGGTTTTATGATCCGGATGTGGGGCGGTTTACTACGCCGGATCCGATTGGGTTGGCGGGGGGGATCAATGCCTACACTTATGCCGACAACCCCTTTGCCTGGGTCGATCCGTTAGGTCTTACGTGTGCAAACAACGGAAAAGTCCACGGCAACAGCCACTCGAGCAAAAACCCTAATCACGTCTATGTCATCGTTGATACGAAGACAGGGCGAATGATGAAACCGGGAATCAGTGGGCGGCCGTTAAATAAGAATGGCACATCGCCTCGCGCCAACCAGCAGGTCAATGCGCTCAATAAACCCCAAGCAGGGCGCTACAAGGCGGTGATTGTTGAGAAGAACAAGACACGACTTCAAGCCAAAGCTACCGAACAGAAAATTACAGACAAACATGCGGCGAGAAACGACGGCGACATGCCTTCGCCGATCCACAAAAACCCGCTACCGCAGGTTGACACGAGAGATGGCTACCTTAAATTATACGGCACGCCTGATAACCGTTAGTTTTTTGAGGTGACCGCTGCAATGAATCTAAATATGCTTATTCTGCAAGAAAGTGACGCCTCCGCCCTGACAGACGGCATTCAAATACGTCAAATGAGCCACCACATCACCCAGATATTCATGGCCTTGCTACCAAAAGCCGAAATAAATGGCAGCAGCAAAATAGTTGTGTCACTAGGCCCACGTGGCGACGAAGATCTATTTGATAACGTCCTGGGTGTGACAAACATCTTTGTAGAAGACTTCGACTTCAAACGTTTTCTGTCTCTCGATCGTTTCAACCAAAACAAGCTGCTGCTAGAGACGCTACGTCGCGCACTCATTGTGATTGCAGAAAGAAAAGAACCCAACCCTACGGCGACCGCGCTTATAAACTCGACTGCCGAAGCCGTATTGGAAACCCACTTTGAGCTAGACACTCCAATTAAAAAACTTTCAAAAACCAGCAAAGATAAAAAACACAAAGTCAACGCCTTCAGAACGTTGAATGCTGAAATTGGTGAAGGCTGGTACTGCGAAGTACACAATTCAACACGGCAAAAAGTCTGGATGCATGAACTTCCCGGCTATATTGATCGAAGCGAACTATTTAAAAGCGCAGAACTGAATGAAGGCATCTATCAAGTAAAAAATCGCTTCAACAAAGTTGTGTTTGAAATAATTATCTGACAAATACAGCTATAAACACATTCAGATGTGGTGCAGGACATCTGGACAAAAAAACAACAACCTCCATCACCAATTAATAAACGGCAAATGGGACGGATTCATTTACCACCTGTCTATCTTTACAGCCCAAATAAATCCGTCAACATTCTCATTGGAGAAAAACGTGAGCGCCCTTGATAACGCATTTAAAGAACTGCGCCGCGTCCACAAGAAATTTGATATCGAAGGTAGCTTCGAAAAGAACGCCCAGACAAACGCCAAATGGCCGCAAACTCTCACCCGTTCTGCCGAGACGGACTACTTTTACAACCTGTGCGAGCCGGTCGATGTGGAAGTCGAAACGGGTTTGACGCCCATCTGTTTTTTTCACCTGGACGCACTGGAAGAAGGTCAGGTCGGCTACAAGTGTGCAGGCGAACCCAACAAGACGGAGTTGAACAGGAACTGGCCTGCGCAACATCTGGTGTTCATGGATGACATCGGCGGTGGCAAGCCAGTTATCGCGGTGACCGACATGCCAGGCACACCGGTATTGGCGAGCTACGATGCCATAGCACCGTTCAAGATTGCCGACTCTCTCGCTGACTTCCTTCTCGCATTCGCCAAGACTGTCGAGATCGTCCATGGAAAATTCGACATCTTTGATATCTACAATGACGACGATGAGCTTTCCAGCAAGTTCGTGAAGTTACTCAACAAGGAGGTCAGCCCGTTGTTGGGCGCAGACAATTACGCACGCTTTTTTGACTATTTCTACGGCTGAGGCAAGGCCAGCAGACAGCCACAAAAAATGGGCACCCAACCCAGTCGGCGTGCCCATTTTTTCTACCACCCCGCCTCCCTTCGAGGCGATACCGCTCTTACGGGTTGACGCTGTCTTTGAGCGACTTGCCCGGCTTGAACGCAACGGTGTTGCTGGCCTTGATCTTCACCGGCTCGCCGGTTTGCGGGTTCTTGCCGGTGCGGGCGCCGCGATGGCGTTGCAGGAAGGTGCCGAAGCCAACCAAGGTGACGCTGTCCTTGCGGTGCAGGGCGCCGGTGATTTCTTCGAGAACGGCGTTGAGGACGCGGTTGGCCTGTTCTTTGGTGAGATCCGCTTTTTCAGCGATGGCGGCTGCGAGTTCTGGTTTACGCATGAGTGAAGCCTCTTTGACGGTTTTTTGTTGTTATGTCCGTGCTGCTCTCTAACGGAGCAGCGCCCAAGGCGCCGCAGGCTCTACTCTGCGGCAGACGGGAGTGAGGATGGCATGCCCTCCGACGCTGCGCCAGTGTCGCGGCGACCTTTCTGGGGGTAGGAACGTGCTGATTCCGACAGAACGACCGGTATTTACGCCAGCAACGGTGGAAGTTCTTTGTTCAGGGCCAGTTTGTCCATCACCGCCGCACCCGTCAGCGCGTAACCCAGCAGGCGACCGCTGGCGTCGCGGCACAGAGCCTTGATATCGGCGCCCTGGCCTTCGACGCTCCACACGCCTTCGCTGCCCCGTGGCGGCGGCGACACCACCAGCGGGCAGATCGGGGTTTTCACGGTGATGGGCATTGGCCCGTAGCTGACCGCCGTCGCATTGCCGGCCAACGTCTGGGCCAGGGCGCGGGCGCAGCTCATCAGTGGCATCACGTATAGCAGGTTCAAGCCATCGACCTCGGCGCAATCGCCCAGGGCGTAGATATTCGCGTGGGAGGTCTTGAGGTGGCGGTCTACCGTGACCCCGCGACCGGTCTGCAAGCCGGCGGCGGCGGCGAGGTCGACCCGTGGACGCAGGCCGATGGCCGAGACCACCAGGTCGCAGTGGATCACTTCACCGTCGGACAGGTGCGCTTCCAGGCCGTCAGCGTTGCGCTGCAAGCGGTTGAGCACCGGGCCCAGGTGGAAACGCGCGCCGAGGCCTTCCAGGCCAGCCTGGACCGCAGCAGCAGCCGCCGGGTGCAGCAGGGTCGGCATGACTTGCTCGCACGGTGCCACCAGGTCGATCTCGTAGCCGCCAAGGATCAGGTCATTGGCGAACTCGCAGCCGATCAGGCCGGCACCGAGCAGCAGCACGCGGCGCTTGCCGGCCGCAGCGGCGCGAAAGCGCGCGTAGTCTTCCAGGTCATTGATCGGGAAAATCAGCTCAGCCGCATCGCCTTCCACCGGCACTCGCACGGTTTCGGCGCCCCAGGCCAGGATCAGGTCGCGATAGGCCACTGCCTCCTCGCCGATCCACAAGCGCTTGTGGCCCGGGTCGATGCCGCTGATGCGGGTATGGGTGCGCACTTCGGCCTTGAGTTGCTCGGCCATGGCGCCAGGTTCAGCCATGCTCAGGCCATCGGCGTCCTTGTTCTTGCCAAAACCGGTGGAGAGCATGGGCTTGGAGTAGGAGCGACCGTCATCCGCAGTGATCAGCAGCAATGGGGTCTCGCTGTCGAGCTTGCGAAACTCCCGGGCCAGGTTGTAGCCGGCCAATCCGGTGCCGATGATCACGACAGGTGCGTTCATTCCTTTCTCCTTGTAATACGTTTCGTTGCTTAAGAATTAACCGATTTCGATCATTTCGAAATCCATTTTGCCCACGCCGCAGTCCGGGCACAGCCAGTCTTCCGGGACGTCTTCCCAACGGGTTCCAGGCAGGATTCCGTCATCCGGCCAGCCGTCTTTCTCGTCGTAGATCAGGCCACAGACTACACATTGCCACTTCTTCATTACTTGCTTCCTCAGGGTCCAGGCCTCTTGGCCGACGGTCGATAGATCCAGCGTTGCCGTACGGCTCAGGGCGTTTTGTACTGATCGGGGCCTGCAGATGCAAGCATGATCGACGCAAACAGCCGGCCCGCTCCGGCAAAAGCCCAGGGTGCCATGGTAAGCTCGCCGCCTCTTTTGCTGCCAATACTGACTCACCGTGCCGCACTCAATCGCCCTTCCCGATGCTTGCCAATGGCTGACCCAGAGCCTTCTGCGCCCAATGCCTGCGCCCCTGACCGTCAATTGGCTGTTCAACGAAGACTCGCTGACGCGCCGGCTGACGTGGCTGTCCAACGACGGTTTCAGCGTGACGCCACTGTTCGAAGGCTGGCAGCCGCTGCGTGACGACGAATGCGTCGCCCTGGGGCTCGCGCCGGCCACGGTCGGTTGGGTACGCGAAGTGTATTTGCGCGGGCAGGGCCAACCCTGGGTGTTTGCCCGCAGCGTGGCGTCGCGCAGCGCGTTGCAGGGTGACGGGCTGCACATGGATGAACTGGGCAGCCGGTCCCTGGGCGAATTGCTGTTCTGCGACCAGGCGTTCACCCGCCAGGCGATCGAGGTGTGCCATTACCCGCGCCACTGGTTGCCAAGCGCCGATCAGGCCGACGGGCTGTGGGGTCGGCGCTCGCGCTTCGATCGCGGGGCCTTGAGCGTATTGGTCGCAGAAATCTTCTTGCCGAGCTTCTGGCATGCCTTGCATGCCCACCCGGAGAACTGCTGATGTATCAACGTCTGCTCAAATCCTTGAACCACCTGAATCCCAGGGCGTGGGATTTCATCCAGTTGACGCGCATGGACAAGCCCATCGGCATCTACCTGCTGCTGTGGCCGACGTTGTGGGCGCTGTGGATCGCCGGCAAGGGCTCACCGTCCCTGCTCAACATCGTGATTTTCGTGCTCGGCGTGGTGCTGACCCGTGCCGGCGGCTGCGTGATCAATGACTGGGCCGACCGCAAGGTCGATGGCCATGTGAAACGCACCGAACAGCGCCCGCTGGTGAGCGGCAAGATCAGCTCGAAAGAGGCCCTGGTGTTTTTTGCCGTGCTAATGGGCATCAGTTTCCTGCTGGTGCTGCTGACCAATGCCAGCACCATCCTGCTGTCCCTCGGCGGCCTGGCGCTGGCGGCGAGCTACCCGTTCATGAAGCGCTACACCTATTACCCGCAGGTGGTGCTGGGTGCGGCGTTTTCCTGGGGCATGCCGATGGCGTTTACCGCTGAGACCGGCAGCCTGCCTGCCACTGCGTGGCTGCTGTACATCGCCAACCTGCTGTGGACGGTGGGTTATGACACCTATTACGCCATGACCGACCGCGACGATGACTTGAAGATCGGCGTGAAGTCCACGGCCATCCTGTTTGGGGATGCGGACCGCGTGATTATCCTGACCTTGCAAGGGCTCGCGCTGGTGTGCCTGTTGCTGGCGGGCGCGCGGTTTGAGCTGGGGGGCTGGTTCCACTTGGGATTGGTTGCGGCGGCGGGATGTTTTGTGTGGGAGTTCTGGTATACGCGGGACAGGGATCGGATGAAGTGCTTCAAGGCGTTCCTGCATAACCATTGGGCGGGGTTGGCGATTTTTGTCGGGATTGTGTTGGATTACGGGTTGCGGTGATTGTTTTGACGCCATCGCGGGCAAGCCCGCTCCCACAGTTTGAATTGCGAACACCTTCAAATGTGGGAGCGGGCTTGCCCGCGATGCTTTTAGCCGCGCCTCGGGCTCAAGGCTTGATCACATGCCACGCCCCACCCTTGCCATCCCCGGCCTTGTCCCCAGCCTTCATGTCATCCTTATAGGTGTATACCGGCTTGCCTTTGTAAGCCCATTGGCTGGTCTGGTCATCACGGGTGATCACTGTCCAATCGCCCATCGGCTTGTCGGTGGATTCAGCCTTCAGCGGCGGCCAGTTCGTCGCGCACTGGTCCTTGCACACGGACTTGCCGTCGGCATCCTTGTCGAAGGTGTAGAGCGTCATTCCTTTGTGATCCACCAACATCCCGTCTTTGGTCATTGCCGGGTCCATTGCGAAGGCCAGGGTCGGCAGCGTCAACGCCGCCGTTACCAACAGGGCTTTCCAGGAAACAGTGCGGTAAGTCATCGGAACCTTCCTTTTTTGGTTGTCAGGATTCGGACCCAAAGCGTAGTTCAGAGAGACGCGAATTGCCCAAGCGACTAAATTACTGTCACACGACTGCAATAATTCCGTTATCTAATGCGGCGCAAGACAGTTAAATGACAAGAGGATTTAGGCATGGTTGGCAGGAGCATTCTGATCGTTGACGACGAAGCGCCCATCCGCGAGATGATCGCCGTTGCGTTGGAAATGGCCGGCTACGACTGCCTGGAGGCAGAGAACTCCCAGCAGGCCCATGCCATTATCGTCGACCGCAAGCCGGACCTGATCCTGCTCGACTGGATGCTGCCCGGCACGTCCGGCATCGAGCTGGCCCGCCGCCTCAAGCGTGACGAGCTGACCGGGGATATCCCGATCATCATGCTCACCGCCAAGGGCGAAGAGGACAACAAGATCCAGGGCCTGGAAGTCGGCGCCGATGACTACATCACCAAGCCGTTTTCCCCACGTGAGCTGGTCGCGCGCCTGAAAGCCGTGCTGCGCCGCGCCGGACCGACCGATGGCGAAGCGCCGATTGAAGTCGGCGGCCTGATCCTCGACCCCATCAGTCACCGCGTGACCATCGACGGCACGCCGGCCGAGATGGGCCCCACCGAATACCGTCTGCTGCAATTCTTCATGACCCACCAGGAGCGCGCCTACACCCGTGGCCAACTGCTCGACCAGGTCTGGGGCGGCAACGTGTATGTGGAAGAGCGCACCGTGGACGTGCATATCCGTCGCCTGCGCAAAGCCTTGGGCGATGCCTACGAGAATCTGGTACAAACCGTGCGCGGTACTGGCTACCGGTTCTCCACCAAGGGCTGAGCCAGCCGCTTTTTTGACTTAAACAGCTGACAAGGACGCATGTTCAAGTGAACCAAAACTGGCATGGCACCCTGATCCGCCACATGCTCCTGTTGGTCACCGGCTGCTTGCTGGTAGGCCTGATCAGCGGCTACTACGGCTGGAGCCTGGCCATCGGCCTCGGCCTGTACCTGGGCTGGACCCTCAAGCAATTGCTGCGCCTGCATGAATGGCTGCGCCAGCACAAACCCGACGAAGCACCACCCGACGGCTACGGCCTGTGGGGCGAGGTGTTCGACAGCATCTACCACCTGCAACGCCGCGACCAACGGGTTCGCGGGCGCCTGCAAGCGGTGATCGACCGGGTGCAGGAGTCCACCGCCGCGCTGAAAGACGCGGTAATCATGCTCGACAGCGACGGCAACCTGGAATGGTGGAACCGCGCCGCCGAAACCCTGCTGGGCCTGAAGACGCCCCAGGACAGCGGCCAGCCGGTGACCAACCTGGTGCGCCACCCGCGCTTCAAGGAATACTTCGAGCAGGACAACTACGAAGAAGCCCTGGAAATCCCCTCGCCCACCAACGACCGCGTGCGCATCCAACTGTACCTGACGCGCTACGGCAACAACGAGCACCTGATGCTGGTGCGCGACGTGACCCGCATCCATCAGCTGGAGCAGATGCGCAAAGACTTCGTCGCCAACGTCTCCCACGAGCTGCGCACGCCGCTGACGGTGATCTGCGGCTACCTGGAGACGCTGCTGGACAACGTCGACGAGATCAACCCGCGCTGGAGCCGCGCGCTGCAACAAATGCAGCAGCAGGGTTCACGCATGCAGACCCTGCTCAACGATCTGCTGCTGCTGGCCAAGCTGGAGGCGACCGATTACCCGTCGGACAACCAACCGGTGGCCGCGCAAAACCTGTTGCAGACCATCAAGAACGACGCCCAGGCCCTGTCCGGCCAGCGTGGCCAGCAGATCACCCTGGAAGCCGACCCGCAGGTCTTGCTCAAGGGCAGCGAAGGCGAGTTGCGCAGTGCGTTCTCCAACCTGGTGTTCAACGCCGTCAAGTACACCCAGGACAAGGGCACCATCCGCATCCGCTGGTGGGCCGATGAACAAGGCGCACACCTCAGCGTGCAGGACTCCGGCATTGGCATCGACGCCAAGCACCTGCCGCGCCTGACCGAGCGTTTCTACCGCGTCGATTCCAGCCGCAACTCCAACACCGGCGGCACCGGGCTCGGCCTGGCGATCGTCAAGCATGTGCTGCTGCGCCACCGTGCGCGCCTGGAGATCAGCAGCGTGCTGGGCCATGGCAGCACGTTTACCTGCCATTTCCCGCCGTCACAGGTGACCCGCTCGCGCGTCCTCAGTACCGACGAATAACCCCCAGGCGACAGAGGACTAATTGTGGGAGCTGGCTTGCCTGCGATAGCGGTGTATCAGTGACGGATGTGTTTACTGATACACCGCTATCGCAGGCAAGCCAGCTCCCACAGTGGATTTGCATCGTTTTCAAAGACCCATTCCATGTCCCACCCGGCAGCAGCCACTAGGCAAGCGCCCCATCAGCCGCTACATTGGCCGACTTGCGCCCGCTTTTGCGGCTCACCTGCCACCCCTTAATTGAACACACGGAACCTGCAAAACCCCATCATGGACCCTTCCCCTGGTATCACCCTCGCCACACTCTTCGCCGACTTCGGCATGATTCTTTTTGCACTGGTCCTGGTACTGCTCAACGGTTTCTTCGTTGCGGCGGAATTTGCCATGGTCAAACTGCGCTCCACGCGGGTCGAGGCCATCGCCCACACCAACGGCTGGCGCGGGCAGATCCTGCGCACCGTACACAGCCAGCTCGACGCCTACCTGTCGGCCTGCCAGCTGGGTATCACCCTCGCCTCCCTGGGCCTGGGCTGGGTCGGTGAGCCGGCGTTTGCGCACATTCTCGAGCCGTTGCTGGGCGCCGTGGGCGTCGAGTCGCCGGAAGTGATCAAGGGCGTGTCGTTCTTTGCGGCGTTCTTTGTGATTTCCTACCTGCACATCGTAGTCGGCGAGCTGGCGCCCAAGTCCTGGGCCATCCGCAAGCCCGAGCTGCTGTCGCTGTGGACGGCGGTGCCGCTGTACCTGTTCTACTGGGCCATGTACCCGGCGATCTACCTGCTCAACGCCAGCGCCAACGCCATCCTGCGGATCGCCGGCCAAGGCGAGCCTGGCCCGCACCATGAGCACCATTACAGCCGCGAAGAGCTCAAGCTGATCCTGCACTCCAGCCGTGGCCAGGACCCCAGCGACCAAGGCATGCGCGTACTGGCCTCGGCCGTGGAAATGGGCGAACTGGAAGTGGTGGACTGGGCCAACTCCCGGGAAGACCTGGTGACCCTGGACTTCAACGCCCCGCTCAAGGAAATCCTCGCGCTGTTCCGCCGTCATAAATTCAGCCGCTACCCGGTGTATGACGCGGTGCGCAACGAATTCGTCGGCCTGCTGCACATCAAGGATCTGCTGCTGGAACTGGCAGCCCTGGACCACATCCCCGAGTCGTTCAACCTGGCCGAGCTGACCCGCCCGCTGGAGCGCGTGTCGCGGCACATGCCGTTGTCGCAGCTGCTGGAGCAGTTCCGCAAAGGCGGCGCGCACTTCGCCCTGGTGGAAGAAGCGGACGGCAAGATCATCGGCTACCTGACCATGGAAGACGTGCTGGAAGTGCTGGTGGGCGACATCCAGGACGAACACCGCAAGGCCGAACGCGGCATCCTCGCCTACCAGCCGGGCAAGTTGCTGGTGCGTGGCGACACGCCGCTGTTCAAGGTCGAGCGCCTGCTGGGCGTGGACCTGGACCACATCGAAGCGGAAACCCTGGCCGGCCTGATCTACGACACCCTCAAACGAGTGCCGGAAGAAGAGGAAGTGCTGGAAGTTGAAGGCTTGCGGATCATCATCAAGAAGATGAAAGGGCCGAAGATCGTATTGGCCAAGGTCCTGCTGCTGGACTGACCCTCAATTGCCCAACGCAAAGTTGGGCAAGGCCCCCACCGGCTGGTTGAACTCATACGGGATCGACACCAGCCCCGCCTCGGTGGCGCGCTGCACGACGAAATGCAAGTGTGGCCCGCTGCTGTTGCCGGTATTGCCCGAAAGCGCCAGCGGGCTTCCCACCGCCACACGTTGCCCCACCTGCACGCTGACCGAACCTTGCTTGAGGTGCAGGTACACGCCCTCCGTGCCGTCATCATGGCGCACCCGCACAAAATTCCCCGATGCATCACTGCCGCGCCCGGCCTGCGCGTTCTCGGTTTTCACCACCCTGCCGCTGCGCGCCGCAATGATCGGCGTGCCTTCGGGCATGGCGATATCCATGGCGTAGCGGCTTTTGCTGTCGGTATGGCTGAAACTGCCGTTGGGCCCTTGGCTCAGGCGGAACGGACCACCGCGCCAGGGCAGCGGGTAGCGGTAGGCTTGTTGTGGATAAGTGAGCGAGGGCCTATCGAGCAGCGGCCGCGCGGGCTTGCGCTCCTGGATCACGAACGCCTGCGCGCCGGGAGTTTGCCGGTCGCTATAGAACACGTTGCCGTTGGCATCAACGGATTTGTAGACGGTCATGGCCTGGGCCGACATGGCAACCGTGGCCAGCCCGCAGCACAGCAAGCAGCGCATGAGCATGGTGTGAACCTGCCGAGGTGAAACGGCAGGCTAGCAAGGGATCATGACAACTCTGTAGGCAGCAACGCAGATCTGACTGTGGGAGCTGGCTTGCCTGCGATAGCGGTGTAACAGTGACTGATGTGTCTACTGATACACCGCTATCGCAGGCAAGCCAGCTCCCACATTGGTTCGGTGTTGCTTTAAGGGTCACGCACCCGGCACAAAATGCTTCTGTGCAGTACCACGGGCGATCAGGCGGGAGATGTAGTCGAGCTTCTGCGCGTCCTGGTCGATAAACCGGAAGGTCAGTTGCAGCCAGTCGCTGTCGGGCTTGGGCTCGTGGGCGACAACGGCGTGCAGGTAGCCGTTGAGGCGCGCGACTTCGGCGTTGTCGCCTTGTTCCAGGTCGAGTACGGCGCTTTCCAGGACCTGCGGCAGGACTTCACCGCGACGCACCACCAGCAGCGCTTCCTTGATGCTCAAACCCTTGATGACGCATTGCTGGGTGCCGCTGGACAGGCGCAGTTGGCCCTGGCCACGGCCGCCCGCTGGCGCGGCGGCGGGTGCTTGCACTGGCGGGCTGTTGAGCAGGCCTTTGCTGGGCGCAGGGGCTGCGGCGGCAACCGGGGCTGCACGCACGGTCTCGGCTTTGCCGCCGGTCAGGGCGCTCAGGGAGTCGTTGCCAAAGGCCGAGTTCATCTTGGTCGGCGCACTGGCGACCAAGGCGTCGAGGCGGCCGATCTTGTGCAGGGCCTGCTTGACCTTGTTCAGCAATTGCTCGTTGGTGAACGGCTTGCTGACATAGCCGGAAACCCCGGCCTGGATCGCCTGGACCACGTTTTCCTTGTCGCCACGGCTGGTGACCATCACGAACGGCATGGCTTTGAGGTGCGGTTGCTCACGGCACCAGGTCAGCAGCTCCAGGCCGGACATCTCGGGCATTTCCCAGTCGCACAGCACCAAGTCGAACGTCTCGCGCATCAGGATGGCCTGGGCCTTTTTGCCGTTCACCGCGTCTTCAAGCTTGATCCCGGGGAAGTAGTTGCGCAGGCACTTCTTCACCAGATCGCGGATAAACGAGGCGTCATCCACCACCAATACACTGACTTTACTCATCGACCCTTCATCCTATAAAAACTTCGGCACGCAAGACGCCTGACTGGTGGCATTTTGCCAAAACTCGCTAGTCACAGTCGGACTTTATTGCTTCCGCTGCGCAAAATATTCGGAGGCCACAAACAAAAACGCCCGGCCAAAGGCCGGGCGTTTATTTCTCGGGCAATCTTACTTATCGTCAGCTTCGCCCGGAACATTAGGGATTTGATCGACCGAACCTTCAACTTCGGCCTTCATGCGCTTGAGGCCCATGTGCCGCACGTCGGTGCCACGGACGAGGTAGATCACCAGCTCCGAGATGTTGCGCGCGTGGTCGCCGATGCGTTCCAGCGAACGCAGCACCCAGATGATGCTCAAGACCCGCGAGATAGAGCGCGGGTCTTCCATCATGTAGGTGGCCAGCTCACGCAGCGCGGTCTTGTATTCGCGGTCGATGATCTTGTCGTACTGGGCCACCGACAACGCCAGTTCGGCGTCGAAACGGGCAAAGGCGTCCAGCGCGTCGCGCACCATGTTGCGCACCTGGTCGCCGATGTGGCGCACTTCCACGTAACCGCGCGGGGCTTCGCCTTCTTCGCACAGCTGGATGGCACGGCGGGCGATCTTGGTGGCTTCGTCGCCAATGCGCTCCAGGTCGATCACCGACTTGGAGATGCTGATGATCAAACGCAGGTCGGACGCCGCCGGTTGGCGACGGGCCAGAATGCGCAGGCATTCTTCGTCGATATTGCGTTCCATCTGGTTGATCTGGTCGTCGATCTCACGCACTTGCTGGGCCAGGCCCGAATCGGCCTCGATCAGCGCGGTCACGGCGTCGTTGACTTGCTTCTCCACCAGACCGCCCATCGCCAGGAGGTGGCTGCGCACTTCCTCAAGCTCGGCGTTGAACTGCGCGGAGATGTGGTGGGTAAGGCCTTCTTTGCTAATCATGTTGGCGTCCTTGGAGCGTCCGGTAAGGTGCGGAGAACCGCAGCGTCAGTGCAATGAGAACCACGGCTGACTAGCCGTAGCGACCGGTGATGTAGTCTTCGGTCTGCTTCTTCGCCGGATTGGTGAACAGAGTATCGGTATCACCGAATTCCACCAGCTTGCCCATGTACATGAACGCGGTGTAGTCGGAAACCCGCGCTGCCTGTTGCATGTTGTGGGTCACGATGACGATGGTGAACTTGGATTTGAGCTCGTAGATCAGCTCTTCGACTTTCAGCGTGGAGATCGGGTCGAGTGCCGAGCACGGTTCGTCGAGCAGCAGCACTTCCGGTTCCACGGCGATGGTGCGCGCGATCACCAGACGTTGTTGCTGGCCGCCGGACAGGCCGAGGGCCGAGTCGTGCAGACGGTCTTTCACTTCGTCCCACAGCGCCGCGCCTTTCAAGGCCCACTCAACGGCTTCGTCGAGGATGCGTTTCTTGTTGATACCCTGAATGCGCAGGCCGTAGACCACGTTTTCGTAGATGGTCTTGGGGAACGGGTTCGGCTTCTGGAACACCATGCCCACACGGCGACGCAGCTCGGCCACGTCTTCGCCCTTGCGGTAGATGTTGGTGCCGTAGAGGTTGATGGCGCCATCAACGCGGCAGCCGTCCACCAGGTCGTTCATGCGGTTGAAGGTACGCAGCAGCGTGGACTTGCCGCAGCCCGACGGGCCGATGAAGGCGGTCACGCGCTGCTTGGGGATGTTCATGCTGACGTCGAACAGCGCCTGCTTTTCACCGTAGTACAGGCTCAGGCCCGGCACTTCGATGGCCACGGTTTCCTGGGCCAGGCTCAGGCTCTGCTTGTCGCGACCCAGGGCAGACATGTTGATGCCGTGGGTGTGGGTTTCATGTTGCATGGGATGCTCCCTGTGCTACCAATTCGTTGTGTTGGACCGCCGAGGCGATCTACCCAAATTCTGTGTCTGACGCTGGCCCCTGTGGGAGCTGGCTTGCCTGCGATGCAGGCGGCGCGGTGTTTCAGTCAAACCGCGGTGATGCCATCGCAGGCAAGCCAGCTCCCACAGGGGGCCGTGTTAACTGTCCAACGCTTTGTATTTTTCACGCAGGTGGTTACGAATCCACACTGCCGACAAGTTGAGCGTGGCGATCACCAGCACCAGCAGCAAGGCGGTGGCGTACACCAGTGGCCGTGCCGCTTCGACGTTGGGGCTCTGGAAGCCGACGTCATAAATATGGAAGCCCAGGTGCATGATCTTCTGGTCCAGGTGCAAGTACGGGTAGTTGCCATCCAGCGGCAGCGACGGCGCCAGTTTCACTACACCTACCAGCATCAGCGGCGCCACTTCACCGGCGGCGCGGGCCACGGCGAGGATCATGCCGGTCATCATCGCCGGGCTGGCCATGGGCAGCACGATCTTCCACAGCGTTTCCGCCTTGGTCGCGCCCAGTGCCAGGGAGCCTTCACGTACGGTGCGGGGAATCCGCGCCAGGCCTTCTTCAGTGGCCACGATCACCACCGGCACCGCCAGCAGCGCCAGGGTCAGCGAGGCCCACAGCAGGCCCGGCGTACCGAAGGTCGGCGCCGGCAGGGCTTCGGCGAAGAACAGGCGGTCCACCGAACCACCCAGTACATACACGAAGAAGCCCAGGCCAAACACGCCGTAGACGATGGCCGGTACGCCAGCCAGGTTGTTCACGGCGATACGGATGATGCGCGTCAGGGTGTTCTGCTTGGCGTATTCACGCAGGTACACCGCCGCCAGTACGCCGAACGGAGTCACGATCATCGCCATGATCAGGGTCATCATCACGGTGCCGAAGATGGCCGGGAAGATCCCGCCTTCGGTGTTGGCTTCCCGTGGGTCATCGCTGAGGAATTCCCAGACCTTGCTGAAGTAGAAACCGATCTTGGTAAAGGTGCCCATGCCGTTCGGCTGGTAGGCGTGCACCACTTTGCCGATGCCGATCTCCACTTCCTTGCCGTTGCCGTCACGGGCGGTCAGCGCGTCACGGTTGAACTGGGTGTGCAGGTCGGACAGGCGCGCTTCGATGTCCTGGTAACGGGCATTCAGCTCGGCGCGGTCGGCGTCCATGTCAGCCTGGGCGGCAGCGTCGAGCTTGCCTTCCAGTTCCAGCTTGCGACCGTGCAGGCGGATGCGTTCGAGACCGGCGTTGATCGCGCCAATGTCGGTTTTTTCCAGGCTCTTGAGCTGGGCAGCCAGCTTGTTCACACGGTCGACGCGGGCTTGCAGCTCCGGCCACGCGGCCTCGCCTTCGGCGATGACCTTGCCATCCTGCTTGACGTTGACCAGGGTGCCGTAGAAGTTACCCCACTCACGACGCTCGATGGCCATCAGCTCGACCGGCTTGGTCTGGTCCTTCAGCCACTCGCCGACGATCCAGGTGAAGTCGTTGCCGTTCAAGTCCCGGTTGCCGACCTTGATCAGCTCGCGGGTCATGAATTCCGGGCCTTGGTCCGGCACGGGCAGGCCCGCGCTTTTCAGGCGCTCGCGGGGCACTTCTTCCTTCTGCACCACTTCGCCGATGACGATATGGTTTGCCTGGCCCGGCACGCTGTAGTTGGCCTGGATCAGGTCGGCCGGCCAGAAGTGGCCCAGGCCACGTACGGCAATCACGGCCAGCAAACCAATGGTCATGATGACCGCGATGGACACCGCACCACCGCTGATCCAGACGCCTGGGGCGCCGCTCTTGAACCATCCATTCAGGGAGTTCTGTTTCACAGACTTCTACCTTTCTTAAAGCGACGAGTATTTCTTGCGCAGACGCTGACGGATCAGCTCGGCGAGGGTGTTCATGATGAAGGTGAACAGCAGCAGCACCAGCGCCGAGAGGAACAGCACACGGTAGTGACTACCGCCCACTTCCGACTCCGGCATCTCCACCGCGACGTTGGCCGCCAGGGTGCGCAGGCCTTCGAACAGGTTCATCTCCATCACCGGGGTGTTGCCGGTGGCCATCAGCACGATCATGGTCTCGCCGACGGCGCGGCCCATGCCGATCATCAGGGCCGAGAAAATGCCCGGGCTGGCGGTCAGGATCACCACGCGGGTCATGGTCTGCCACGGCGTGGCACCCAGGGCCAGCGAGCCCAGGGTCAGGCCGCGCGGTACGCTGAACACGGCGTCTTCGGCGATGGAGTAGATGTTCGGGATCACCGCAAAACCCATGGCCAGGCCGACTACCAGGGCGTTGCGCTGGTCGTAGGTGATGCCAAGGTCGTGGGAGATCCACATGCGCATGTCGCCGCCGAAGAACCAGGTTTCCAGGTACGGGCTCATGTACAGCGAGAGCCAGCCCACAAACAGGATCACCGGGATCAGGATCGCACTTTCCCAGCCATCGGGAACGCGCAGGCGGATCGACTCAGGCAAGCGGCTGAAGATGAAACCGGCCACCAGGATGCCAATCGGCAACAGCATCAACAGGCTGAAAATCCCCGGTAGATGCCCCTCGACATACGGCGCGAGGAACAGGCCGGCGAAGAAGCCGAGGATCACCGTCGGCATCGCTTCCATCAGTTCGATCACCGGCTTGACCTTGCGGCGCAGGCTCGGGGCCATGAAGTAAGCGGTGTAGATGGCCGCGGCAACGGCCAGTGGTGCGGCCAGCAGCATGGCGTAGAACGCCGCCTTCAGCGTACCGAAGGTCAGTGGCGCCAGGCTCATCTTGGGTTCGAAGTCGGTGTTGGCGGCGGTCGATTGCCAGACGTATTTAGGCTCGTCGTAGTTTTCGTACCAGACCTTGCTCCACAACGCGCTCCACGAGACTTCCGGGTGCGGGTTGTCGAGCAGCAGCGGTTGCAGCTTGCCGCCGGCTTCCACGATCACGCGGTTGGCCCGTGGCGACAGGCCGAATACGCCCTGGCCATCGACCACCGGGTCCACCAGCAAGGTGCGGTGGGCGGTGCTGTGGAACACGCCGAACTTGCCGGAGGCGTCGAGGGCGGTGAAGCCTTTGCGGCGCTCTTCGGCGGTGATTTCAACGATAGGCGCGGTGCCCATCTGGAAGGTGCGGATCTGCTTGAGGTGCTGCTCGCCATCCGGGTCGCGGGCCATGAACCACTGGGCCAGGCCGCCTTTGGAGTTACCGACGATCAGCGAGATACCGCCCACCAACTGAGTGCTGGCGGTGATTTCGGCATCACCACTTTCCAACAATTTGTATCGACCGTTGAGGCTCTTGTCCCGTAGGTTGAACACATCGGCCAGGGCTCGGCCGTTGATCACGTACAACCATTGCTGGCGCGGGTCGATGAAGATCGCCTTCACCGGCTCGGTCATCTGCGGCAGCTCGATGCGCTTCTGCTCGCTGGTGACTTCGCCAGTCATCATGTTTTCTTCGCGGCTCAGGGACAGCACGTTCAGGTGCGAACCCGCGGAGCCGGCAACCACCAGTGTGGAGTCAGTGGCGTTGAGCGCAACGTGTTCCAACGGGCGACCGGCGTCATCGAGGACGATCGGTGTTTCGCCGTAGGGGTATTCGATCGCAGGCGAAATGGTTTTCTTGCCGTCCGGGTAGGACACCTTATAGGTGTGGCGGAACACCATGGACTGGCCATTGGACAAGCCCAGGATCACCAGCGGGCTGCCGGGCTGGTCTTCACCGATGGAAACCACTTGGCTACCGGCCGGCAACGGCAGGTCGACACGCTTGAGCTCGGCGCCGGTGTCCACATTGAAGAACAGTGCCTGGCCCTTGTCGGAAACCCGCATGGCGACTTGGTTCTGCTCTTCGAGCGAGATCATCAACGGCTTGCCGGCGTCCTGGATCCAGGCCGGGGTCAG
Organism: Pseudomonas sp. Marseille-Q1929; assembly: GCF_017316265.1. NCBI lineage: Bacteria > Pseudomonadati > Pseudomonadota > Gammaproteobacteria > Pseudomonadales > Pseudomonadaceae > Pseudomonas > Pseudomonas sp. Marseille-Q1929. The sequence continues at coordinate 162,251 of NZ_JAFLWU010000002.1, read as the reverse complement.
TGCGTCTTCCTTGGTCAACGAGGCGCCTTGGAACAGCGGCGCAACCACGTAGGCAAGGAAGAAGAAGATCAGTGTGATCGCACCGAGGACGGCGAGGCCGCCGATCAATACATACCAACGGGTCAGGCGATCTTTGAGCGCGCGAATGCGGCGCTTGCGTTGCAGCTCAGGCGTATTGAAATCAATGCGCTTGGGAGGAGAAGTCGTCGTCATGGTGGAATTGGCCAGATCATTCATGCGCACACCCTAGCGATCCTGTATGACAGAAAGATGACAATGCAGTGACGCAAGAAATCCGCCGCGTAGCAGAGCTGGCAGCGGACTAAAAATTAGGAGGCGAGGCCCAGGTCCTGCAGACCCCGCCCGGGCCTTGAGCCTTGGTATAAACCCGGCTCAAGGCAGCTTTACCGAAGGCTTACTTGCCGCCTTCTTTCAAACCCAGGTCAGCCAGGGCCTTGGCGGCAACTTTGGCTGGCAGTGGGATGTAGCCGTCTTTCACGACAACTTCCTGGCCCTGTTTGGACAGAACCAGTTTCACGAACTCAGCTTCCAGCGGGGCCAGAGGCTTGTTCGGGGCTTTGTTGACGTAAACGTAGAGGAAACGCGACAGCGGGTATTTGCCGTTCAGGGCGTTTTCTTCGCTGTCTTCGATGAAGTCAGTGCTGCCTTTCTTAGCCAGGGCAACGGTCTTCACGCTTGCAGTCTTGTAGCCGATGCCCGAGTAACCGATGCCGTTCAGCGAAGAGCTGATCGACTGCACGACCGAAGCCGAGCCTGGTTGTTCGTTCACGTTTGGCTTGTAGTCGCCTTTGCACAGGGCTTCTTCTTTGAAGTAGCCGTAGGTGCCGGATACCGAGTTACGGCCGAACAGTTGCACTGGCTTGTTGGCCAGGTCGCCGGTCACACCCAGGTCACCCCAGGTTTTCACGTCGGCTTTGCCACCGCACAGGCGAGTCGAGGAGAAGATCGCATCGACCTGTTCCATGGTCAGGTGCTGGATCGGGTTGTCTTTGTGTACGAAGACAGCCAGGGCGTCCACGGCAACCGGGATAGCGGTTGGCTTGTAGCCGTACTTCTGCTCGAAAGCAGCCAGTTCGGTGTCCTTCATCTTGCGGCTCATCGGGCCCAGGTTGGAGGTGCCTTCAGTCAACGCAGGTGGCGCGGTGGCGGAGCCAGCGGCCTGAATCTGGATGTTTACGTTCGGGTATTCTTTTTTGTAGGACTCGGCCCACAGGGTCATCAGGTTGGCCAGGGTGTCAGAACCAACGCTGGACAAGTTGCCCGATACACCGGTGGTTTTGGTGTAGCTCGGGATAGCTGGGTCAACAGCGGCGAACGCGTTAGCAGTCGCAACGCCAGCAGCGACAAAAGTCATGGCCGCCATCAAACGCTTCAGTTTCATGCCTTACTCCTAGCAGATAGGGATAGTTGGATCGGGGCCAAGTATCGGTAGGCCGTGTGAACACTCTATGTCTGGAATATGACAATTAGATGAAAGGCCAGTATTGGCCTTAAACGCGGCAAGGCAGGGAAAGGTTCGTAAACACGGGGGTTTGGGGCAGGAGCGGAGGTGTTTCAGAAATACTCTGTAATGTGATCGTTCCTACGCTCCGCGTAGGAATGCATCCTGTGACGCTCCGCGTCACGACGTTAGGAGCGGACGCAGAGCGTCCGGGGTGGCGTGGCATTCCCACGCAGAGCGTGGGAACGATCAGTGCTCAATCAGGGCCTTAGCGGGAGCGCTTCCACAGATACCCACCCACCAACATCCCCATCACGCACAGCGCGGCGACATAGTAGGCAGGGCCCATCGGGCTTTCTTTCATCAGCAACGACACCGCCAGCGGCGTCAGGCCGCCGAAGATCGCGTAAGCCACGTTGTAGGAAAACGACAAGCCGCTGAAGCGCACCACCGGTGGGAAGGCTTTCACCATCACGTAGGGCACCACGCCGATGGTGCCGACAAACAAACCGGTCAGGGCGTACAGCGGGAACAGCCAGTCCGGGTGCTGGACCAGGCTGTGGTACAGCGTCCACGAGCTGCACAGCAGCAATAGGCAACCGCCGACCAGCACGCGGCCAGCGCCGAAACGGTCAGCCAGCGCGCCGGAGAGGATGCAGCCCAGGCTCAGGGTGACGATGGCCAGGCTGTTGGCTTGCAGGGCGATGGTCGGCGCGAAGTGATAAACGGTCTGCAGCACGGTCGGGGTCATCAGGATGACCACCACGATACCGGCCGACAACAGCCAGGTCAGCAGCATCGACAACACGATGGCGCCACGGTGATCGCGCAGTACCGCGCGCAACGGCAGCTCGGCGGCCAGGGTCTTGCGTTGCTGCATCTCGGCGAAGATCGGCGTTTCATGCAACCAGCGACGCAGGTACACCGACAACAGGCCGAATACGCCGCCGAGCAGGAACGGGATACGCCAGGCGAAATCCGAAACCTCTGCCGGGGTGTACAGGGTGTTGATGGCCGTCGCCACCAGCGAACCCAGGAGAATGCCGGCAGTGAGGCCGCTGGTCAGGGTGCCGCAGGCGTAGCCGATGTGGCGCGGCGGTACGTGTTCGGAGACGAACACCCACGCGCCCGGCACTTCGCCACCAATCGCCGCGCCCTGGATGACGCGCATCAGCAGCAACAGGATCGGCGCCCACAGGCCGATCTGCGCGTAGGTCGGCAGCAGGCCCATGATCAAGGTCGGTACGGCCATCATGAAGATGCTCAGGGTGAACATCTTCTTGCGGCCCAGCAGGTCACCGAAGTGCGCCATGATGATGCCGCCCAGGGGGCGCGCCAGGTAGCCGGCCGCAAAGATGCCGAAGGTCTGCATCATGCGCAGCCATTCGGGCATGTCCAACGGGAAAAAGAGTTTTCCGACCACGGTGGCGAAAAACACGAAAATGATGAAATCATAAAATTCCAGCGCCCCGCCCAAGGCAGACAGCGACAGGGTTTTGTAGTCGTTGCGGGTCAGCGGGCGCGAAGGTTGCGCACTGCTTGCGGGCACGGAGGACATGGCAAGGCTTCTCTTATAGTAGTCAGGACGGCAGAACCGCTGTACTGGCAGGGCCAGGACGGGTTGGGAAAGATAGCAAATCGCTTGCAAAAGCACACCACAAGCACAGTTGCGGTAAAAAGCCGCGATACAGCGGCGAATAGCCGACCAAATCAACTACAGACGGTCGTCGCGACGCAAGGGTGTCGATATACTCGGGCCACGCACGCGCCAGACACGCAGTCTTGAGAGGCATACCCGGCATGATCGAACTCGAACAAGAAGACCCTATCCCGCAAGGCGATCTCGCCCTGCAAATCACCGCGCTTCCGCGCGAAACCAACGGCTTTGGCGATATCTTCGGCGGCTGGCTGGTCGCGCAGATGGACCTCGCCGGTACCGCCATGGCCAGCAAGGTCGCGGGTGGGCGTGTGGCCACCGTAGCCATCGACCGCATGGCGTTCCTGGTGCCGGTCGCCGTGGGCGCGCAGCTGTCCTTTTATACCCAGGCCCTGGAAATCGGCCGCAGCTCGATCCAGATGATGGTTGAAGTGTGGAGCGACGACCCGCTGTCCAGCGAATGGCGCAAGGTCACCGAGGCGGTGTTCGTGTTTGTCGCCATCGACGGCAGCGGCCGTACGCGCTCGGTTCCCTCGCGCGCCCGTTAAACCTCGCCGGGTTTTGACGGTCAATTGCCCCATTGCCTGCCATTGAGAGTGTTGTTATGCCTGTGCCCCACGTTGAAACCGTGAAAATCGATGAGCTGGACTGCTGGCGCATCCGCCACAACGGCGCTGAGTTGATGGTGGCCCAACAGGGCGCGCACATCTTCAGTTACAGACGTGATGGCGAGCAGCCGCTGATCTGGCCCAACCCCGAAGCGGTGTTCAAGCAGGGCAAGGGCATTCGTACTGGCGTACCGGTGTGCTGGCCGTGGTTTGGCGTATTTGAGCGCAACCCGCAAAGCGTCAAGGCGATGCGCCAGAGCGAGCAGCCTGCCGGTGCCCATGGTTTTGTGCGTACTGCGTTGTGGGAATTGGCCGCGACTGAGCTTGAAGGCGACGCCTTGCGCGTTGACCTGGTACTGCCAGTGCCCGCCGGTGGCTTCCCCGGCTGGCCTCATCAGGTCGACCTGACCCTGAGCCTGTTGCTGGACGAGCAACTGCACATCCGCCTGACCAGCCACAACCGTGGCCCCGACACCATAACCCTGAGCCAGGCGCTGCACACCTATTTCGCCGTGAGCGATGTGCGCAACGTGCAGGTCGAAGGGCTGGACGGCACGGCGTATATCGACACCGCTGACGGCTGGACCGAGAAAAACCAATCCGGCTTGCTGCACTTCACCGCCGAGACGGATCGCATCTACCTGGATACGCCGGCGCAGTTGAATATCGTCGATCAGGACTGGCAGCGCCGTATCCAGCTCACCAGCGAGGGCTCGAAGTCCACCGTGATCTGGAACCCGTGGACCGAGCGCGCCAAGGCCTTTGATGACATGGCCGATGATGGTTGGACGGGCATGCTGTGCATCGAGACGGCGAATGTGCTGGATGATGTTGTTGAGTTGGCGCCTGGCCAAAGCCACACCTTAGGCCTGAGCATCACGGCTACTGCCTGGTAAACCCGATCGAAACTGTGGGAGCTGGCTTGCCTGCGATAGCAATGGTGAATTCACTACAGCTATCGCAGGCAAGCCAGCTCCCACATTGATGTGTGCCGGGCTCTAGAGATCGGACTCCTTCACCACCCGTACCTTTCCAGCATCCAGCGCATAGGCGGCGTCGGCCAAGTCGTTATTGACCTTTTCGACCTTGAGGGTCCCCGTGACCCACAGCGGCGTGTAGATATCATCCAGCTTCAGCCCCTTGGGATACCGCACCAGCACCAACTGGTTAGGCGGCGGTGGCGGCACATGGATGCATGCGCCAGGGTACGGCACCAGGAAAAACAGCGTGCTGCGGCCCTTGGCGTCGGTTTCCAGCGGCACTGGGTAGCCGCCGATGCGGATGTTCTTGCCGTTCATGGCGGCCACGGTCTTGGTCGAATACATCACCGCCGGCAAGCCTTTGCTCTGCTTCAGGCCGCCTTTGTCGGTGAACGTGCCTTGTGCTTCTGGAGAGTTGTGGTCAATTTCGGGCATGGCTTCCAGGGCTTTCTGGTCAGAAAGCGGCATCAGGTCCAGCCAATCGGTTTCCGGCAGTTCACCGGCGTGCGCCAGGCTTGAGCCCAGCAATAGAAGAGTCAACAGAAGACGGCGCATGGGGAGCAGCTCGGCAAGGAAAACAGTGCCGGCATTCTAGCCCTCTGCGCCTGCGCAGCGCAGAGGGCTTTGTCGCTTAGATCATTTCTTTTTGATCAGGCCGTAGATCACCAGCAGGATGATCGCGCCGATCAACGCGCCGATGAAGCCCGCGCCTTGACCGGCCTGGTAGATACCCAGCGCCTGGCCACCGTAGGTCGCCGCCAGGGAGCCGGCGATACCCAGCAGGATGGTCATGATCCAGCCCATGCTGTCGTCGCCAGGCTTGAGGAAACGCGCCAGCAGGCCGACGATCAGGCCGATAAAGATGGTTCCGATGATACCCATGGCATTTCCCTCTGAATGTAGGTGAGCTATGCCAAAGCCTAGTCAGGCTTTGGCATCCTGCAATCAGAGAGACGACGATCACCAATGGTTCCCGTCGGACTTGGCTTATTGCTCGGCGATCAGCGCTTCAACCTTGAGGATCTGCGCTTGCAGCGTCGCACGGTCCTTACAGCGCAGGTTGGCGTGGCCGACCTTGCGCCCGGCCTTGAAGGCCTTGCCGTAGTGGTGCAGGTGGCAGTCGTCGATGGCGATGACTTTTTCCACTGGCGGCACTACACCGATGAAGTTGAGCATCGCGCTTTCGCCGACCTTGGCCGTGGAGCCCAGCGGCAAGCCCGCGACAGCCCGCAGGTGGTTTTCGAACTGGCTGCACTCGGCGCCTTCGGTGGTCCAGTGCCCGGAGTTGTGCACACGCGGGGCGATTTCGTTGGCCTTGAGGCCACCGTCCACTTCAAAGAACTCGAACGCCATCACGCCGACGTAATCCAGCTGCTTGAGCACACGGCTGGAATAATCTTCCGCCAGGGCCTGCAACGGGTGGTCGGTGCTGGCCACGGACAGCTTGAGGATGCCGCTGTCGTGGGTGTTGTGCACCAACGGGTAGAAGCGGGTTTCGCCATCACGGGCACGTACGGCGATCAGCGAGACTTCGCCGGTGAACGGCACGAAACCTTCCAGCAGGCAGGCGACGCTGCCCAGCTCGGCGAAGGTGCCAACCACGTCAGCGGCCGTGCGCAGGACTTTCTGGCCCTTGCCGTCATAACCCAGGGTGCGGGTTTTCAGCACGGCCGGCAGGCCGATGCTGGCGACGGCGGCGTCCAGGTCCGCCTGGGACTGGATGTCGGCGAAGGCCGGGGTCGGAATGCCCAGGTCCTTGAACATGCTTTTCTCGAACCAGCGGTCACGGGCGATGCGCAAGGCTTCGGCGCTCGGGTACACCGGCACGAACTGCGAGAGGAAGGCCACGGTTTCAGCCGGCACGCTTTCGAACTCGAAGGTCACCAGGTCCACTTCGTCCGCCAGTTGGCGCAGGTGGTCCGGGTCGCTGTAGTCAGCCCGCAGGTGTTCACCCAACGCGGCCGCACAAGCGTCCGGCGCCGGGTCCAGGAAAGCGAAGTTCATCCCCAGCGGGGTTCCCGCCAAGGCCAGCATGCGACCCAGTTGGCCGCCACCGATTACACCGATTTTCATCGTCAACAACCTCAGGCGATGCGTGGGTCTGGATTGTCCAGCACGCTGTCTGTCTGCTCAGCACGGAATTTCTTCAGCACCGCGTGGAACTGCGGGTGCTTGGCGCCCAGGATACTGGCGGACAGCAGCGCGGCGTTGATCGCGCCGGCCTTGCCGATCGCCAGGGTCGCCACCGGAATGCCGGCTGGCATCTGCACGATGGACAACAGCGAATCCACGCCCGAGAGCATTGCCGACTGCACCGGCACGCCGAGTACTGGCAGGTGGGTCTTGGCCGCACACATGCCTGGCAAGTGCGCTGCACCGCCGGCACCGGCGATGATCACCTCGATGCCACGGGATTCTGCTTCATCGGCATACTGGAACAGCAAATCCGGGGTGCGGTGGGCAGAGACCACTTTCACTTCATACGGAATGCCGAGTTTTTCCAGCATATCGGCGGTGTGGCTAAGGGTGGACCAATCGGACTTGGAGCCCATGATCACGCCAACCAATGCACTCATCGTCGTGCCTCTTCTCTCTGGGCGCCCGCAGGCGCGTCAAAAAACAACAAGCCACGCGGGAAATCCGGCGTGGCTTGTTGTACGAAATTAGGCCGGTTGGACCGGCCGAAGGCCGCGCAGTATACCGTAATAATGCAGATAAACAGCCCCTTGGATGACCATCTGTCTAGCGGGGCAAAGTGGCGGTTTTATTGACTTTCAGGTCAGCGAAAACAACACACATTCCCCATGGGAACTGGGTCAATGTGGGAGCTGGCTTGCCTGCGATAGCAATGGTGAATTCACTACAGCTATCGCAGGCAAGCCAGCTCCCACATTGATCTTCAGCGCACTCAAGCGCCCTGCGCTGCCCCACCCTCCAACTTGCGCCACAACAACCGCACATTCGCCTTGCGCACCAACGCACAGCGATACAAACGGATCTCCAGCGGCACATGCCATTGCGGACCGCCGCACACCACCAGCTCGCCGCGTGCCAACTCGGCACGCACGCTCAACTGCGGCACCCAGGCGATACCCAGTCCTTCCAACGCCATGCTCTTGAGGCTATCGGCCATGGCAGTTTCGTACACGGTGGTAAAGCGCAAGGCACGCTGGCGCAGCAGCAAATGTACCGAACGCCCCAGGAATGCACCCGCGCTGTAGGCCAGCAACGGCACACTGCCCTCGCCTTCCAGATCAAACAGCGGCTTGCCATCGGCATCGGCAGCGCACACCGGGAGCATTTCGGTGTTGCCCAGGTGCAGGGATGGGAAGATTTCCGCGTCCATCTGCATCGCCGCGTCCGGGTCGTAGAACGCCAGCATCAAGTCACAACCGCCTTCGCGCAGGGCGTGCACGGCGTCGCCGACGTTGGTGGCCACCAGCCGCGTGGCGATGTTCAGGCCTTCGTTGCGCAGTTGGGCAATCCAGCGTGGAAAGAAGCCCAGCGCCAGGGAGTGCGCCGCCGCCACTTGCATGACTTCGCCCTGCCCGCCTTCCAGGTGATGCAAATGGCGCAACACTTCACCGAGCTGTTCGACCACGGTGCGCGCGGTCACCAGGAACAACTGCCCCGCCGCCGTCAATTCCACTGGCGTGCGCGAGCGGTTGACCAGGGTCAGGCCGAGCGCAGCCTCCAGGCTACGGATGCGGCGGCTGAACGCCGGCTGGGTGACAAAGCGCCGTTCCGCTGCCTGGGAAAAGCTGCGGGTGGCCGCCAGGGCGCTGAAGTCTTCCAGCCATTTGCTCTCAAGGTTCATCACTTCCCTCCACGGGTACGCACCATTTTGGCACACACGCCCGCCATGATAGCCGGGTCACACCTGCATTATGCCGTTTATGCATAGCCCAGTGCTGAACAGCATTGGCCCAAAAACTCACACAAGCCTAGCATTCGCAGCGTTCCGGCCAGTTCCGGGTCCATATCGAGATGATTTCCGTCATGTCCTCCGCTGCATCTTTCCGTACCGAAAAAGACCTGCTTGGCGTACTCGAAGTACCTGCCCAAGCGTATTACGGCATCCAGACCCTGCGAGCGGTGAACAACTTCCGCCTCTCGGGCGTTCCGATTTCGCATTACCCGAAATTGGTGGTCGGTCTGGCAATGGTCAAGCAAGCGGCGGCCGACGCCAACCGCGAGCTGGGTCAGCTCAGTGAAGCCAAGCACGCTGCCATCAGCGAAGCCTGTGCCCGGCTGATCCGCGGCGATTTCCACGAAGAGTTCGTGGTGGACATGATTCAAGGCGGCGCTGGCACTTCAACCAACATGAATGCCAACGAAGTGATCGCCAACATCGCGCTGGAGGCCATGGGTCACCAGAAGGGCGAATACCAGTACCTGCACCCGAACAATGACGTGAACATGGCGCAGTCGACCAACGACGCCTACCCGACCGCGATCCGCCTGGGTCTGCTGCTGGGCCATGACGCGCTGCTGGCCAGCCTCGACAGCCTGATCCAGGCCTTCGCCGCCAAGGGCGTCGAGTTCGGTCATGTGCTGAAAATGGGCCGCACCCAATTGCAAGACGCCGTGCCGATGACCCTCGGCCAGGAATTCCGCGCCTTCGCCACCACCCTCGGGGAAGACCTGGCCCGCCTGAAAACCCTGGCGCCAGAACTGCTGACCGAAGTGAACCTGGGCGGCACCGCCATCGGCACCGGCATCAACGCCGACCCGCGTTACCAGGCCCTGGCCGTACAACGCCTGGCCACCATCAGCGGCCAGCCGCTGGTACCGGCTGCCGACCTGATCGAAGCCACCTCCGACATGGGCGCCTTCGTGCTGTTCTCCGGCATGCTCAAGCGTACGGCGGTGAAGCTGTCGAAGATCTGCAACGACCTGCGCCTGCTGTCCAGCGGCCCACGTACCGGCATCAACGAGATCAACCTGCCAGCGCGCCAGCCAGGCAGCTCGATCATGCCCGGCAAGGTCAACCCGGTCATCCCGGAAGCCGTGAACCAGGTAGCGTTCCAAGTGATCGGCAACGACCTGGCGCTGACCATGGCAGCCGAAGGCGGCCAACTGCAACTGAACGTGATGGAGCCTTTGATCGCCTTCAAGATCTTCGACTCGATCCGCCTGCTGCAACGCGCCATGGACATGCTGCGCGAACACTGCATCGTCGGCATCACCGCCAACGAAGCGCGCTGCCGTGAACTGGTGGAGCACTCCATCGGCCTGGTCACCGCGCTGAACCCGTACATCGGCTATGAAAACGCCACCCGCATCGCGCGTATCGCCCTTGAAAGCGGCCGCGGCGTGCTGGAACTGGTGCGCGAAGAAGGCTTGCTCGACGACGCCATGCTCGACGACATCCTGCGCCCGGAAAACATGATCGCTCCACGTTTGGTCCCGCTGAAGGCCTAAGCGTTTGTTGCACCGCTCACCAGGTTGAGGGACTAGACACCTCTCACCTTTTGAGGGCCTGAAGGCTCGTTCTTCAGGCCCTTTTTTTTGCCTCAAGGTTGTGAAATGAAGCCCATAAAAACTCCAATATCGCCCTGCAAGCCCACCGCCCTGCTGAAACCTTTAATCGCCCCGTGCAGACGGATCACGCGCTCCTAGGTATAGTGCCGCCCCTCTTCGCGCTGCGGCCGTCGGTAACGAGGCCCGGATACACACGCGAAACCGCATGAATAACAACACCCGCAAAAGGATTGGGGTCGAACTGTCGCGCACTGCCTGGTGCTAAGCGACGGCGTCGCACCGTCCTGCGTTTGCCATTAGAAAAATCAGCGAGGAACACTCCATGCTCGAAGTCATCAACGACTTCCTCTCAGGGAAAGTACTGATCGTGCTCATTGTCGGGCTCGGCGGTTATTTCACGATTCGCTCGCGTTTCGTACAGCTGCGTCACTTTTTCCACATGTTCTCGGTGTTCAAAGACAGCCTCAAGAGCAGCTCCGACCAACTCAGCTCGTTCCAGGCGCTGATGCTCAGCCTGGCTGGCCGCGTAGGTGCCGGTAACATCGCCGGCGTCGGCATTGCCGTGACCCTGGGTGGCCCGGGTGCCGTGTTCTGGATGTGGGTCACCGCGCTGGTGGGCATGTCGTCGAGCTTTATCGAATGCTCCCTCGGCCAACTGTACAAGCGTACCGATGCAGAGGGCACCTACCGTGGTGGCCCGGCGTATTACATCCAGCACGGCCTGCACAAGCGCTGGCTGGGTATGGTCATGGCGTTCCTGCTGCTGGTGACCTTCGGCTTCGCCTTCAACGGCCTGCAAGCCCACGCCGTGACGCACTCGCTGAACAACGCCTTCGGCCTCGACACCACCTACACCGGCCTGGCCCTCGCAGCATTGCTGGGCCTGGTGTTCATCGGCGGGATCAAGCGCATCGCCTCGATTGCCGACCTGCTGGTACCGGTCAAGACCCTGGTCTACATCGCCGTGACCCTGTACGTGATCGTGCTGCAATTCGACCACGTGCCGGCCATGCTGATGACCATCGTCAAGAGCGCCTTCGGCCTCGACCAAGCCTTCGGTGGCCTGGTGGGCAGCGCGATCATCATGGGTGTGAAACGCGGCGTGTTTGCCAACGAAGCCGGTCTGGGCAGTGCGCCTAACGTGGCGGCAGTGGCTTCCGTAGAGCACCCGATTGCCCAGGGCGTGGTCCAGGCGTTCAGCGTGTTCCTCGACACCTTCGTGATCTGCACCTGCACCGCGCTGCTGATCCTGCTCTCCGGCTTCTACACCCCAGGCTTTGAAGGCGACGGCATTGCCCTGACCCAGAACTCCCTGGCAGCGGTAGTGGGCGACTGGGGCCGCATGTTCATCTCCGTGGCCCTGGCGTTGTTCGTGTTCACCTCGATCATGTACAACTACTACCTCGGTGAGAGCAACCTGCGCTTCCTGGTGGGCAACAACCGCAAGGTGCTGATCGGCTACCGTACGCTGGTGCTGGTGCTGATCTTCTGGGGCTCGATCGAGAACCTGAGCACCGTGTTCGCGTTCGCCGACATCACCATGACCATGCTCGCCTTCGTCAACCTGTTCGCCCTGGCGTTCCTGTTCAAGATCGCCATGCGCATCCTGAACGACTACGACAACCAGCGCGCAGCGGGCATCAAGACGCCGGTGTTCGACTCCAGCCAGTTCCCTGACCTGGACCTGGACCGCAAGGCCTGGCCGGCCAATCCGGTAAAGCCGGACGCCGCTACTTCGGCTGAGCTGAACGCCCAAGTACAACGCTAAACATCGATAGATGACACGCCGCCCGGCCTTGGGCATGCTCTGGGCCCGGCGGCGTTTTTCGTTCAGGAGATTTCTCGATGCAATCAGCTAACAATGTGATGGTGCTCTACACCGGCGGCACCATCGGCATGCAAGCCAGCGCCAACGGCCTGGCCCCGGCCTCCGGCTTCGAAGCGCGCATGCGCGAACAGCTGGCCGGCCAGCCCCTGCCCGCCTGGCGTTTCCAGGAAATGGCCCCGCTGATCGACAGCGCCAACATGACCCCCGCCTACTGGCAGCGCTTGCGCATCGCCGTGATAGACGCCGTGGACCAAGGCTGCGACGGCGTGCTGATCCTGCACGGCACCGACACCCTGGCCTACAGCGCCGCGGCCATGTGTTTCCAACTGTTGGGCCTGCCGGCGCCAGTGGTGTTCACAGGCTCCATGTTGCCCGCCGGCGTGCCGGGCAGTGATGCCTGGGAAAACGTCAGCGGTGCGCTGCAAGCCTTGGCCGACGGCCTCGCTCCGGGCGTGCACCTGCACTTTCACGGCGCGCTGATGGCGCCAACCGCCTGCGCAAAAATCCGCAGTTTTGGGCGCAACCCGTTCGCGGCACTCAATCGCCAAGGGGGCGTGGCCCGTGCCGAAACCGTCCCTGAAGCCCTGGGTTATCGTCAGCCCAAAGCCCTGGCCAATGTCGGCGTACTGCCGCTGGTGCCGGGCATCGGCGCAGCGCAGTTGGAGGCGCTGATTGGCAGCGGCATCCAGGCGCTGATCCTCGAATGCTTCGGCAGCGGCACTGGCCCCAGCGACAACCCCGCGTTCCTCGCCAGCCTCCAGCACGCGCAGGACCAAGGCATCGTCGTGGTCGCAATCACCCAATGCCATGAAGGCGGCGTTGAGTTGGATGTGTACGAAGCCGGCAGCCGCCTGCGCGGCGTCGGCGTGCTGTCGGGCGGCGGTATGACGCGCGAAGCCGCGTTCGGCAAGCTCAATGCCTTGATCGGCAGTGGCCTGGGCCTCGAAGCGACCCGCCGCCTGGTCGAAACCAACCTGTGCGGCGAACTGGGCTAAGCCGATCACGTAGATATGCACCGCCTGCCTGATTGAGCGCTTTTTAGCATGGCAAGCAACCCGTCCTCGGGTGCTTGCCCTTGTTAACGCTTATCAGGACCCCCTCATGCCTCCCATCGCCACAAAAAACACGCCGCGCGCGCAACTCACGACGGCCATGATCAACCAACTGTCCATCGGCCCGGCGTTTCGTGAAGTGGCCGCCGCGTTGTTACGCCTGCAGTTGAGGGAACACTACCCCGACCTGAATATCGACCCGGATAACGTCATGGTCGGTGCACCGAGCTGGGAAATCATCGAGGACGAAGTGATCGTCCTGTCCCCGCACTACGAGGTACTCACCGATATCCTGGCACGTCAGGCGGTGCTCGCGGTGCCCTCTCTGTTTATCGAAGGCGTGCACTTCCTCACCGAGACCCCCATCGTCGAGCCCCCCATACACCTGCCAGTGCGCGTCGAAGAAATCGCGCGGATCATCAACGTGCTCGCGCCGGTCATGCTCCGTGGTTATCAATATCAACAATTAGCGTTCTGGAACCAGACCCTGGGCAACGGTGGGCCAAATTGGCACGAGCTGTCCGTAGAGCTGCGTAACCGCTGGAACGTCAACAAGATCAGCGGCTGGACCGACGATGAATGCCTGATGCTACGCCAAGTCGCCCTGAAGCCCGACCTGGCGGACCGAGCCCTCGACGACCCCTTCAGCACACATGCCTACGTACTGGATATCGACCAGGTGGACGATGCAGGCAAGATCACCCACCTCAATGAGCACCTGATCAGCGTGGTGGTCGCCAAGCAAGACAAGCACGACGTCATCCTGACCCATTCGCTGACCATGGGCTTTCGCAAATACGCCAATTTCGATGAGCTGAGCAAGGATGTGCCTCGGCTGCTGGACACCGCGATCCCCCATCAGAAAATCCAATGGCGGCTGGTGGAACCTGACGGCGACTTTTTCGATTACCTGGCGTGCGCCCTGGTCACGATTCAGATCGAAGCCATCGGCGCCATCAATTTTTCCGACCTGCGCGGCGAAGGCGCCAGTCAGTTGGCCCTGGCCGGGCCACCCGGTTCCGTATCCGCGGGAACAAGCCCAGGGCACAACATGAATTGGTTGCAGGGAGCCCTGCCGGATTGGCTTGCCCGTGCTTCGATTTCGGACTTGAACAGCTTTTCACGCTACCTGAAGAACCTATCGGCGCTGCACAACTTCAATCAGGGCAGGACCTATGACGAGGGCCTCCCGTCTATTGAGGAATACGCCCTGAGCCGTCTGCGCGAAGAAATGCTCAAAGACCACCCCGATGCCGCCAGCCTATCGCTGGGCACCCTGCGCTTAAAAGTCCAGAGCCCCGTGTTATGGGGTTTATTTCCCGTGCCGGGGCAGTTCACCACCGATTTCTATACCGTCGAGCAACTGGCCCTGCAAAACCTGATCTCCGCTCCTTTGGGCATCAAGACCCTGCAACAGCAAATACCCTTTGCACTGCCCGACTGGCTGACCTTCGACTACCTTGAAATGCTGATCTCGCGTATCGACATTGGTAGCACCTACCCACAACTGGTCAAAGACACGCTGCTGGGTGACCCGGCGGAAACCGAGCGCCGCCGCACGATCTATGCCCAGCACCTGTCCATCCAGATGCCGCTGCTGGCACTGCAATGCAAGCTTCGTGGGGAAAATGGGATAGATGAGCGCGGGGTTCGTCTGGCCGCTGCGGCGTTCCTGCCCGACCCGACCGACCGGCAGGTGGACGGTTTCCCCGTTGTCGTGCGCCCGCTGGGGTTTATCCCAAGCTTACGGCTGGATAAAACCCCCGACATCGTCACCAATATGTACGTCATCAGCACACAAGACCCGACCGACGGCCCGTGCCTGCTGTATCGCCCGTTGCTCCGCGTCTCCCTCCTCCAATACCCCTCGTACGCCAATCTGGTGTACGCCATCCAGCAATCTCCCACCCTGCGCGAGTCAGTACTGGCCTGGCTGCCCGACAACGCACGTGACGATTACAGCCATTATGTGTTTCCGGGGAAAATCCCTTCTCCGTGGACCATCGCCGATGCGATTTCGAACAACTTCAAACTCATCAGCATGAGCGGACCGCTAGGGCTAAGCACAGACGCCATCACCGGCGACCTGCTCGACACGCTGTACAAGGCCAATGCCAACGCCCTGATCGAACTGGCCGACCGCACGTCGGTGTCGAATGCCGAGGCACGCTGGGAAACGTTCAAACGCGTAGGTTGGGCGATATTCAGTGGTGTCTTGCCGTTCCTGGGGCGGGCGGTGAATGCCGCGGCCTGGATATGGCAGATCATGGACCAGTTGCAGGCCCTCAGCGACGCCATCGAGAACCCTTCACGCCAGTCGCCTTGGGCCGCCCTTTGCGATCTGTTGCTCAACCTCGGCATGGCCGTCGCCTTGCACGCTGCGGCTCGCGCGGCACCTCGCCCTCGTGCTGAGGCCGAGTTAGCCGACAAGCAAACCGATCCGTCGCTCCCCTCGCCCAAGCCCAAGCCCGAGCCCGAGCCCGAGCCCGAGCCCATCAGTGTTCAGAAAATGCACACGCTCAAACCCGACCAACTGCCGTACAAACACCCCCGCCTCCTGCACACCCTCGGTGCCCTCAGCCGTAAACCGACGCAACTGGGTGCCGTGCTGGACAGTTTCAAGGTCAGCAAGCCGCAAACACTGGGCGACCCCATCAGAACCAAAGGTCCGCACCAATACCTGCATCAGAGCGGGGAAAAATACTATGCCCCGGTGGGCGAACGCTGGTTCGAAGTGGTGCCGGACGAGAACGACCAATCCTTCATTGTCGACGCGAAAGACGCGCGGCGTACCGGCCCACCGCTGATACATAACAAACAAGGCCAATGGTTCATCGATACGCGCCTGCGCCTGCGCGGAGGAGCACCGAAGGTCTTGGTCAAAAAAGCCATTTCCCTCGGGGAAGAGCGCGCAGAGCAGATGCGAAAGCGCCTGGACGAGTTCGAGCAAAAAAAACCGTCCCTTCGGACTCAACTCAAAGACGCCTACGACGCCATGGAAGCGGGCCCCTCCACGTCTTCGGCTGCCGCCGCCGAAGCCAGCCGACAAGCCTACCTGGGCACCTTGAAACAGCAATGCATAGAGTACGAATCTGCGCTGCAGGCGCTCAAGCAACTGTCCGTCCACGCCCATACACCGGACTATTTGCGGCGGACCCTCGGGATCCTCAAGGCTCAGACAGAAATGACCCAGGCGGGTATCAATCAAACCAACACACGCTTCCAGCCAAAACTGAGCGACATGTTGGACAAAATCAAACGCCAGGCCGAAGCGCCACAAGAGCGCTACATTGACGAAGCCCTGAAGACCAACGATTTGATCGGGGCAATGTTCAAGCACTTGGAGTACATGGAAGGCCGCCTCGACGAGTTGCGCGCACTGGGCGAAGATGGCGCGAATCTACGGCGAGACACCCAGCACTTGCTGCCAAGCTACAAAAGCGTCGACCTCAAGGTCCTGCAAGTCACACTGGCACGTAACCTGTGCCTGCCGGCCAGCACCACCGCCAGCGCACCTCACGCCTGGAAAGCCATTGACCAGATCGTCGACACCGCCGACCTCGCCATCCTCGGCCTACGCGACACGCTGTATGAACGCAGCGAATCACGCCTGGACGAGCGCATCGATATCCTGAGCAACCTGACCGAACAGTTCCAGACACTGGACGAGCGCCTGGAAGACTTTTCCGAGCAGTTTCATGAGCATGCCATCGACCAAAACGTCCAGACGCTACGCCAGCACCTCAACGGGTTCCGGCGAGATGCCATCCACAACCTGTCAGTACTCAGCGCCGAAAGAGACGTCGTGCGAAGCCGTGGCACACCGCTGCCCGTTGCGCCCCCGGTACACCGCAAAATCATCCGCACCCTGCATGACGGCATGCTGGTCGGCGTGCCGCGCCTGGACAAAGCCTGGCAAGACACCGGCCTGGTCGATATCACCTCGCCGCTGACGGAAAAAGTGATTGCCACCTACCATCAAAAAGACGGCGTGTGGTTGAGGCACTGGGAATCCGCGCCGGTTACCCCCACAGTGGATTTGTTCACCGCCGCCAGCCAAGGCCAGGCACTGCTGGACGAATTGCCCGCCTTCCTGGAACGCGCCCAACGCCAGGCCATTGCACCGCAACGCACCCCCAGCGGAATCGAATACCTCTATCACCAACATGCCCAGATACTGGAAAACAGCCGCAACGTCATCAGCCGTGCACTGAAGCAGGACAATCTCAGAGGAATCAACTTCCATTCCGCCACCACCGTCGAAAGCGCGCTGAAAAATGCGGTGACCGACCTTAACAAACGCAGCGATGAATTTACGACGAGGGCGCTCAAAGCGTCTCCTCCGACCGTCACCGGCGTCGAATGGCTCAAGCAACGCAACCTCATCTCCATCAAACAGACCGGGGTCCGCAAGCCGCTGGTCAAAAGCGCCAAACCTCTGTACTTGGACGAGTACGTCATCCGCGACCTCCAGACCAAGGAGGCTCTCTGGTACGCGCAATTTCATTACAGCGAGACATGGAGTTCGGCCGAACGCTATTTAGATGGCCGACTCATAAGCGTCGAAGATCACCAAGCCAGTGGCGACGCCGACTCCATCAGCAGCACGAGCCAATCGCAAAGAATCAACCAGTTACGCAGCGAAATCAGCCTGCAACCGGCCAAGGACCTGTTCTTCGAACCGCTCAAGACCAAGCGGCGTTTCTGGAAGAAGCGCCCGTAAGCCAGGCCTGGCGCAACTGCGCCAACGCCACGGCGATATCGGCTTCGGGCACGGCGGCAAAGCCCAGCACCAGGCCGGCGCGTTGGTCCACGGGCGTGGCCGATTGCGCCAGCCAGTAGCTGCTCAAGCCGTTGATTTCGATTCCCGCCGCGTGAGCCTGCGCCAGCAATTGCTGCTCACGAGCCAAGCTGTCCACGCGCACCGTCATGTGCAGCCCTGCCGCGACGTTGGGCAGTTCACCCACGCCCTCCAACCCGCTGGGCCAACCGGCGAGCAAGGCATTGCGCCGGCTCAATGCGGCCCGGCGCATGCGGCGAATATGACGCTGAAAGTGCCCCGCCGCCATAAACTCTGCCATCACCGCCTGGGTGCTGACTTCGGAGTGGCGCATGTCCACGGCGCGGCGTCGGGAAAACGCATCCACCAACCCCGGCGGCAACACCAGGTAGCCCAGGCGCAACGCCGGAAACGCCACCTTGCCGAAAGTGCCGACGTAGAGCACCCGGCCGCGGCGATCCAGTGCTGCCAGGGGCGATAAGGGCGCGCCGCTGTAGCGATACTCGCCATCGTAATCGTCCTCGATGATCCAGCCCCCCGTGCGCTCCGCCCAAGCCAGCAGTTCCAGGCGCCGCGCCAGGCTCATCACCACCCCCAACGGATATTGATGGGACGGGGTGACGTAGGCCACACGGCAGTCATCCAGGCGGTTGAGCACCTGGCAGTCGATACCCTCGCCATCCACCGGCACGCCGTGCAATTTACCGCCAGCCAGGGCGAATGCATGACCTGCGGCGCGGTAGCCCGGGTTTTCCACAGCAACCCCATCACCGGGCTCCACCAGCAACTGTGCACAAAGGCTAATCGCTTGCTGTGCGCCACTGGTGATCACAATTTGTCCAGCGCTGCACTGCATGCCCCGCGAGCTGCGCAGGTAGGCAGCGATCAAACCGCGCAGCCGGCCATCGCCGGCCGGGTCGCCGTAGCACAGTTGCTCCAGGTCCGGCTTGCGCCAGAATGCCCCATTTAGCTTGGCCCACACCTCGAAGGGAAACAGATCGAACGCTGGCACACCCACGCGAAAGGCCCGTGGTGGCCCCGCTGGCGGCTGCGCCAAGTGGTTGTTTTTTATCCGCGCCAAACCGCTGCTGTGGATAACTTCATGGTCCAGATCTTCCGGCAAATTTGCCAACTTTGTGGATAAAGCTGGGGATAAGCCTGTTGAAAACCCTGTGGATAGTTTTGTGGATAGTTTTTTTGCCGCAGGCAGTTGCGCCACATAGGTGCCATCACCGACCCGGCTTTCAATAAACCCCTCGGCATACAGCTGATCGTAGGCACGCACCACGCTATTGCGCGAGATCGACAACGCCGCCGCCAAGTCACGGCTGGCGGGCAAGCGCGTACCGCCGACCAGCCGCCCGTCCAGTACCCGTTGGCGCAGGGCTTCATAGAGCTGGCGTGTCAGCCCCTGGCGGCGATCCAGTTCGATTCCTGCAGGGTTGAAGGACAGCGGCGGCGTAATGGGCGACATATTGGACCTATGAAATGGGTGCCAGATGGATCTTTCCAGGAACCATTAGCCTGCCTAGGATGCAGGCATTCGCCAAGGAATATTTCCATGTACACACCCCGTGCCTTTGCTCTCGATGACTTGCCCGAACTGCATCAGTTGATCCAGCACACTCGCCTGGCGCAGCTGGTGACCTTTGGCGAACAGGGCCTGCTGGCCAGCCATTTGCCGCTGCTGCTCAACCCCGATGAAGGCCCGAACGGCACGCTGTATGGGCACCTGGCCAAGGCCAACCCACAGTGGCGCGACTTGCAAAATGGCAGCGAGGCCCTGGTGATCTTTGCCGGTACCGAGGCCTACATCAGCCCGGCGTTCTACCCGGCCAAGGCCGAGCATGGCAAAGTCGTGCCCACCTGGAACTACATCGCCGTACACGCCTACGGCACAGCCGAAGTGTTCACCGACGCCGAGCGTTTGCTCGCACTGGTCAGCGCCCTCACCGACCGTCACGAAGGCAACCGCGCCCAGCCGTGGAAAGTCAGCGACGCCCCGGCCGACTACATTGACAGCATGCTCAAGGCTATCGTCGGCTTCGCCCTGCCAATCGAGCGCCTGATCGGCACGCGCAAGCTCAGCCAAAACCGCAGCCCGGCCGACATGGCCGGCGTGCGTGAAGGCCTGGCCGCCAGCCCGGACGTGCGCGACCAGACCCTCGCCCGCTTTATTCCCCAAGGAGTTGCAGAATGAGTTCGATCGATATCCGCCAGGTCACCGCCGCCGACCACACCGCCTGGCTGCCGCTGTGGCAGGCGTACCTGAAGTTCTACAACACCGAACTGCCGGACGCCGTGAACCAAAGCACCTGGCAACGCCTGATTGATACCAACGAACCCACTCACTCGGCATTGGCCTGGCAGGACGGCAAGGCCGTGGGCATGGTCAATTTCATCTACCACCGCTCCAACTGGAGCATCGAGAACGCCTGCTACCTGCAGGATCTGCTGGTAGACCCGAGCCAGCGCGGCACCGGCGTGGGCCGCAAGCTGATCGAGTTCGTCTACGCCACCGCCAAGGCCGACGGCTGCTGCAAGGTGCATTGGCTGACCCACGAGACCAATGCCACCGCGATTCAACTCTACGAACGCATCGCCGAACGTCCCGGTTTTATCCAATTTCGCAAAGGTCTTTAAGGAGCGCAGCATGTCCACTTCCCTCGCCGACTGGAAAGGCGTCCCGGCCCCCACCGTGCAACTGCTTGAAGGCCGCTTTATCCGCCTGGAAAAACTCGACCCGGCGCGCCACGGCGACGATTTGTTCCAGGCCATGCAAGGCCCAGGTGCCGACCCCAGGTTGTGGGACTACCTGCCTTACGGGCCTTTTCCCGAGCGCAGCGCCTTCAATGATTGGCTCAACAACCATGCCGCCCACAGCGACCCGTATTTTTTCAGCGTGATCGACCGCGCGACCGGCCAGGTGCAAGGCATCCTCAGCCTGATGTCCATCGTGCCCGAGCAAGGCCGCATCGAAATCGGTCACGTGACCTTTGGCGCGCCGATGCAGCGTTCGCCGAAAAGCACCGAGGCCGTGTACCTGTTGGCCAAGTACGCCTTCGAGCAAGGCAACCGTCGCCTGGAATGGAAGTGCAACAACGCCAATGGCCGCTCCAAGTACGCGGCAGAGCGGTTGGGGTTCAGCTTCGAGGGCGTGTTCCGCCAGCATACGGTGGTGAAGGGCAAGAACCGGGACACGGCGTGGTATTCGATCATCGACGCGGAATGGCCAGCGATTGGCGCCGGGTTTGAACAGTGGCTGTCAGCCGACAACCTGAAGGGAGACCAACAGCTGAAGACGCTGCTGGAGTGTCGCCGCTAACCCCACCACCAGGGGCAGCACGCACTGCGGGCGGCCCCTGGCCTATCTGACTACCACCCGCCCTACACCGGCGACCCCTTACGCTTCCCATGCAATGGCGCCTCACGTCGTCCTGACCATGGAGAAACGCATGAATGCAATAACGTCCCAACAGCCCGCCCTGCTCAACCCGAAACCGCTCAGGGAGAAAGCATTGCTGACCCGCCTGACCGAGGATGGGCCGACCAGCAATGAAGTCGCCACAGCGCTGCTGCACAGCGAACTGGCCATCCTCTATCCCGATCTGAGCATTGACCTGGACAAGACGGTGGTCGGTACTCCCCTCTGGGAAGTCATCGACGATGAACTGACCTGTGTCGATATCCAATACACCCGCCTGACCCACGTCCTGGTGCGGATCAGCCTGGAAAAGCGCAAGGTCAACTACTTGCCAGGCGAGCAATTCCTCACGCAACAACCCTCTGCAAACACCCCCCTTCAACTGCCGGTCAACATCGAGAAGATCGCCACCCTGCTCAATGATTTGGCCTCGGTGTTTTTCGTCGCCTTCAAAGAACAGCAATTGGCGTTCTGGAACACCAAAGGGACGCTACTGCCACGCTGGCAAGAACTGGCCGACGGGCTCGCCGCCGCGCTGAACATCCAGGAGGTGGAAGGCTGGAATGCCGACCACTGCGAAATCGCCCGGGCGATTTCGATGTACCCCGAAAAACAACAACGGCTTGCCCAGCGGCCCGACCTGGCACACATCCAGGTGTGCGTGCTCGACATCGACACCCCCAACGGCCAAAACCTCAAGCACCTCCTATTGGCCGGCACCGCCGTTGTGCACGGCACGTTCAAAAACAACCAGATCCTGATGATGTACACCCTCGAATACGGGTATGAGACCTTCCCCTCCCTGCAAGACCTGGCCGCATCAGCACGTTCAAGACTCGATGCCTCAATGAGCAAGCTCCCGCTGTCCATGCGCCTGGTCGAACCGGCAGGGAATTTCTTTGACCACATGGCCTGGGCCTTGGTCGCCACCCAGCTCAACGCGATCGAAACCGAGGGCTTCACAACCGCCCCCGCTCAACCGGAGCCGGCCTCCAGCGCTGAACCACCTGCGGACATTGACGCAAAGCGCCTGGACATGCTCGACGGGGCGATCCCCAAATGGCTGCTCGATGCCTCGCCCCAGGACTTGAACGACTACAGCCAATACATGCTGGACCTGAGCACGCTGTACAGCGATACACCAACGGACCTGTTCGCCATTCAACCCATCGAGACCTTCGCCCAGGAGAAAATGCGCAACGCCATCATTGCCGACAAAAAAGCCAGCGGTGCCGACAAGCTGCCTCTCGACGATACGCAAGTCACCCTTACTGACAGCCTCGCCGCCGGGCCATTTACCTTGGCCAATCCGCTGCAAAGCTATACGCAGACCCTAGGCGAATATGCACTGAGCAACACCCCGCCGTACCTCGCGACGGTCAGCTTCAAGGGCGGCGAAACGGTGCCTGGCTGGCTGACCCACAGCTACCTGACGCAGATAGCAGCACAGGTCGATATCGGCCAGGTGTACCCGAAGCTGATCAAAGACAAATTGATTGACGACCCAGTCGAAGCCCCTCGGCAAAAGAAGTTTTACACCCAACAACTGCGATCGCTCCTCCCACTGCTGGCACTGGAATGCAAGCTCAGGAAAAAAGGCAATGTCGATGAACAGGGTTATCGCTGCATCCGGGAGCTGGTCAAGCCAACGCCCAATGCGCCGACCCCGATCGTTATCCGTCCGTTGTCGATACGGCCCAGCCTGCGGACCCCTCATTCATTTGATGAAGTACTCAACGTCTACGTGATCGGCCCCCGTGATCGGCAAAGAGGGCCGTTCCTGCTGTATCGCCCGCTGCTGGAAAACCCGCTGATACAGTTCCCATCACTGCAAAACCTGCACTACGAGCTGTACCAACCTGGTGAGATCAGGGACTCAATGCTGGCGTGGCTACCCAACCGCAGCTTGAGTGCCAACTACGGCCAGTACGTTTTCCCGGTCGGCCTGCCCTCACCCTGGATGGTGATAGACCTGGTGGTGGAGCCTTTTAAATTGTGGACGTGGGGTAGCGAGCCGGTGTTTTCTGCAGCCGAGCTGACCGGGGATATTTTTGCAGCGTTGTTTGCTACCAACGCGCAGGCCATGGCAGAGCTGGCGGACCGTGAGTCGCTGTCTAACGCAGAAAGGCGCTGGGCCTTACTGAAAGACAGCGGCTGGGCCATCTTCAATATTGCTTCAAATTTCTTCACCGGCGCCGTCGCGTCGGCGGTATGGGTCTGGCAACTCTTTGATCAACTCCAACAAGCGCATGATGCCCATGAGCAGGGTAATAGCCTGGTGACATGGCAGCGCCTAGGCGATGTGCTCATGGCGATGGCCATCGTTATCACGCACAAGGCCGCTCCACTGCGCAGGGGCAGATCCAAGCCTCCAAGCCTGGGTCGCCCGAAACGGCCTCTAGCAGCGCCGCCAGAAATTCATGCCACCGTTTCAGGCAAGGGCGCGCTGCCCCATAGCCAGTTCTCGATACTGGCGGTCGAAGGTGTCGTGCCCCGTCGAACGCCGGGCCAGTGGGACACCTATCTGGATGCATTCAAAGTCAAAGCTCCCGACCTGGAAGGCGAGGACCAGGGCGAACAAGTGCCACCGCTCTATCACAAGGCCAAAGACACCTACGCCCAGGTAGATCAACGCTGGTTCCAAGTGGCAGGCGATCAAGACGGCGAGGTTCACATTCTCGACCCCAAGGACCCCTCGCTGACTGGCCCTTGCCTGGCCAAGACGCCGAAGGGAACCTGGGGCATCAACACCCAACTGCGCCTGCTGCGCAGCGGTGAAAGCTTGAAAAGCAAGTTGAAGGCCGCACGCGAGGCCAAGGCTCGCACCCGCGCAGCACTGGAGCGGCAAAGGACAGCGCTGGAACAAAGTGAAACGGTATTGAAGGGGCAAATGGACACGTTACTCAAGGCCCCTCTGACTGACACCCTGCTGGAACAGAGCCTGTCCAAAGCGCAGGAGCTGATCTCCAATCGCCAGGAGGCATTGGGACTGCTTGAGGAGTGGCGGGGCCAAGGCGGCACCATCGACTACATGGAAACCCTTACCAAACTGTACGAACGCTATAACACCTACCTGTTGAGTTGGACCGCGTTCAAACACGCTTCTTACAACGCCGTTGTAGAACGAATCCTGGAAAACCGCGGCTCCGAAAAGGATGGATCGCGCCAACAATTACTGACTGATATCGGCCTGGCAAACCAGATGGGCCGGGATATCGAGTCCAAACTCAACAACCTGGCGCAGGCGAAGGACAAATTGTCCGGCATGGGGGCATCCGGTTTGGTAAGCATCCGTCAGATGCGAATAGCGAGTGGGTTTCACTCCCGCTGGGAACTGAAAACCAACGAAATCGCCAACGCCGCCGAGCTGTGCATACACGAGCAAGCGGCCCAGAACATGGCCGAGGCGCGCAGTGCCGTCCACGCGACGGTGGAACGTGCGGCGTCGGCCAGTCGATCCATGGTGCAGCTGCTAAAAGATGAACCTCACGAGCAACAGTTGGAAACGCTGGCCGGTCTGCTTGAGGAGTACCAGAGTGTAATTAGTGAGGTCGACGGCTTGCCTGCTGAGTTTCCAGGCTTGGTAGACCCCAAGGCCCTTGGCAACCTGAAAAGCGTCATCAGCGAATTTCTTCTATTGGTCCAGAGCAATATTGGAAGGCACCTTCAACAGGACGCCGAGGATGCAGCCCCGTCAACACGCAAACCTGTGAAACCCTCTTCGTCCAAGCCGCACAAAAAAATCAGGGTGGTCAAACCCCGCCCACAAGATCAGCCCAAAAACCCGGAAGACGCCCCCAAACCGGTGCCCTTGAAACTGATCCCTGCCTTCAAGAAGCAGGCGCCGCCACTCACCGACAACTATGCCGCAATCACCAACCAAGGGATTGATTTGACCCAAAAGCTCAACAGTTTTATTGGCGAGCAGAAACAAAGTGCGCAGAAATCCTGGCGAATACCGGCGGACATGCAGGACATTTTCAACCAGCAAGCCATCAAGCTGGAGCAAACCCTTAACGCATTCGAGCCGCTGCACGCAGCGGCTAAAAAGGCTGGCACCGCCTATCCGGTAGGAAGTCTACCTGGCGAGCTACGGGAGGGTGCGGCGCGCTTGCGTCGAGAGGCTATCAACATCAGGGCCCAGATGATCAAACTGCGAAAACCCCAACAGCTCAACTTTCAGTGGATGTTCACAAACGGCCAGGTTCGGGTCACGCGTAACGCAGCGGGCAGAATCAAGACCAAGCAGCGTCAAGACTGCTTCCAGGAATACCTGATTCTCGACGCCGCCAACCACGACAAGCCGTTATGGGTGGCCCACTTTCATTACCCGAGCCTTAGGACGCCAGCCGATCAGTTCACAGCGGCCCATCTGAAAATCGACGAAAAGTACCTGCATACGCTCCCCGCCGACCTACAACTGTCGCTCAACAACCGCACAGCGCTGGATAACAGCCTGCGCACCCTCAAAGACCCAGTCAATCTGGCCGTCTTTTTACAGCTTGAAGACCGCCGCCACTGACGGCGTTGGCCAGGGTGGGTGCAACTAGCGCAGTTGCTGCGCCAACACCGCAATATGTTCCGGTCCGATCCCGCAGCACCCGCCCAGATGGCTGGCACCCCGCGCCTGCCAGTCGGCGGCCCAATGCAGGTAGCCCGGCGGGTCGAGATCATCACGCAGCGGGTCCAGGCCATCGTTGGCCGTGGCTTCCTTGGGCTGCGGCGGGAACGCGTTGGCGTAGGCCCCCACCTCGATCTGCGCGCCCAGGCGCTCGAAGGTCTGGCGCGCGGCGTCGATCGCGTCGCCGATCACTTCCGGCTGGCTGCAATTGAACAGCAATACCTGCACTCCCAACTGCGCCGCCGCTTCGGCGGCGTCCGCCACCGGTTCGCCGGAACGCAGGCGCGGAACGTCGTCGGTATCTTCATCCTTCAACGTGAACGACAGCCAGAACGGCTTGCCATCCTTTGGCAGCCCCGCCTGGATGGCGCGTGCTTCGGCAATGGAGCTCTGGGTTTCGGCCAGCCACAGGTCCACAAACGGTGCCAACCCCTGTACCAGCGGTGCCAGCAACTCGGCGACGCGCTGCGGCTCGAACAGGTCGGGACGGTACGAGCCAAACAGCGGCGGCAGCGAGCCCGCCACACGCACCGGCTTGCCCGACGCCTCAACAGCGCGGCGCGCCAACTCACCGGCCAGCGCCGCCAAGGCCTGGCCTTCGGCGGCGAAGCGCGCCTCACCGATATGGAATGGCACCACGGCGTAGCTGTTGCTGGTGATGACGTTCGCGCCACTTTGGATATAAGCCGCGTGCACCGCTTCCACTGCCTGCGGCGCTTCGCTCAACGCCAGCGCCGACCATTCCGGCTGCCGGAAAGGCGCGCCACGGCGTTGCAGTTCACGGCCCATGCCGCCATCGAGAATTACTGTTGCGTTGGCCATATGCTTTTTACTCATAAGCTTATGAAAATAACTCACTATGAGAGTCGTTCTTATAACTATTTAATACGTTCAATTCTGTTCATAACAACTGTTTTTTTACTTGGGTGCGACTCGTGAAACTAAAACCGCTGCTGGCCCTGGGCCTGACGATTCTGGCTGCTTCCACTCAAGCCTTCGGCGGCACCACGCTGGACCGGGTCGAGAAAAAGAAAGAACTGGTGGGTGTGCTGATGGAAAGCTACCCGCCTTTCTCATTCCTCAATGAGCAAAACCAACTCGACGGCTTCGACGTCGATGTGGCCAAGGCCGTGGCGCAAAAACTCGGCGTGCAGCTGCGCCTGGAAACCCCGTCCTGGGACGTGATTGCCGCCGGCCACTGGAGCGGGCGCTACGACATCTGCATCTGCTCCATGACCCCGAGCAAGGCCCGCGCCGAAGTATTCGATTTCCCGGTGAAGTACTACGCGTCGCCTGCGGTGATCGTGGTCAACGCCACGGATGAGCGCATCCACAGCGCCAAGGATTTGAGCGGCAAGAAAGTCGGCCTCACCAGCGCCTCCAGTTATGAAAGCTACCTGAACAAAAACCTGGTGATCGAAGGCGCCGAAGACACCCAGTTGCAGTACCCGTTCGACAACGTGCAGATCGCCCCGTACGACACCGACAACGTCGCCTTCCAGGACCTCGGCCTCGGCGCCGGCAAGCGCCTGGACGCAATCCTCACCAACCTGGTCACCGCGCAACCGCGCCTGAACGAAGACAAGCGCTTCAAACTGGCCGGTGAGGCGCTGTATTCGGAACCCAACTCGGTGGCCATCGAAAAAGGTGACCCCCAGTGGGACAGCAAGGTGCGTGAAGTCTTTGCCCAGCTGAAACAGGACGGCACCTTGAGCCAGCTGTCGCAAAAATGGATCGGCGCCGACATCAGCCAATGACCGCATTTCCTACACCGCCCAAGGTCAGCGAGTCGCGCGTGCAGCGCCTGTTTGGCTTTCGCACCCGCCTGTACCTCACCTGGGCCGCGCTGCTGTGCCTGTTCGCCAGTTTCTTCCTGAGCTTTGACCTGAAGTTCTCGATCATCCTCGACAAGCTGCCCAACCTGGTCGGCCTGCACCTGGCGCCCAACGGCTTCCTGCAAGGCGCGGCACTGACGTTGTTCCTGTGCCTGTGTTCCATGGTGATTTCGTCGGTGCTGGGTTTCGTCACCGCGCTGGGACGCTTGTCGAAAAGCGCCGTAGCCTTTGGCATCGCCAGCTTCTACGCGTCGTTCTTTCGCGGCACACCGCTGCTGATCCAGATCCTGCTGATCTACCTCGGCCTGCCGCAGTTGGGTTTGGTGCCGGGCGCCATCGTCGCCGGGATCATCGCGTTGTCGCTGAACTACGGCGCCTACCTGAGCGAAATCTTCCGCGCCGGCATCCTCGGCGTCGCCCACGGCCAGCGCGAAGCGGCCCTGGCGCTGGGCATGCGCGACAGTGCGATCTTCTGGCACGTGACCCTGCCCCAGGCCATGCGCACCATCATCCCGCCGGCGACCAACCAGTTCATCTCGATGCTCAAGGACTCGTCGCTGATCTCGGTGATGGGGGTGTGGGAAGTGATGTTCCTGGCACAGTCCTATGGCCGGTCGAGTTATCGCTATATCGAGATGCTGACCACCGCTGCGATTATTTACTGGGTGCTGTCCCTGGGCCTGGAACTGATCCAGGCGCGGATGGAGCGGCATTATGGCAAGGGGTATGTGCGCCGTAGCTGATGCTCAGCGGTAGTGACGGCGCAGCTTGACCACGCCCATTTGCAGGCCGAACGGTTGGAATACAGCGTTCAATGATTTCAAGGTCTGGTTACCCTCGCCGTGCTCGATATGCACCAGGGTGCGCACAGAGATTTTGCACATTCTGGCGAACTGGCTCTGATGCAAGCCTGTGACTTCGGTGCGCAGGCGGCGCACGGCTTCGCCGATTTGCAGCGTACCCTCGGCTAATGCGGTCTGGATGCTGTCGATCAGCAACGTGCGCTCTTCAATGGTCAGGCTCATTTCAATCCCCATGCTTGCAGGCGTTGCGGCAGGTTTTTCAGGGCAATGGCGGGATGGTTCATCGTCACCGCTGGCAAGCCACTGGCACTCAGGATGTCGGGCAGTGCCAAGAACTGTTGCGCGGCGGCCCTGAGGTTTTCGAACAGTGCCTGGCTGTCGGCCAAATCACCCAGTAGATGACATACACCTCGCCAGTCCACCTCGCCTGCGCGCTCCAACTCTTTGGGCCATTTTGTCGTGCGCGTGATCCCTTCGTCGTCCATCACCATAGGCGCCAAGTCGTAGATAGGCGCCAGGCACAACGCGTTGGCGTGGCGAATGATTGAGGTGTTACGCCCGTGGTTGTCAGAGTTGCCGAGGATCTTGTTCAACAAATCGCGCCTCAGGTATTCGGCCACCAGTTCCGGCACTTCATGGGCTTGCCCTGTCTGCGCCCATAACCCGACCAGTCGCTCAACAACCTCCCGATGCCCCATGGCGCTGCCTGGGACAGTGACGCCAGACACCGAGTAAATGGATTCCACCGCGTAGCGCTCAACGCCCTGGCGGCCGACGCGTCGATCAAAACGCTGCATCCACAGGCTGGGCTTGCTGGCTTCTTCCAAGGCCAACCCTTGCACCGCCACTGTGTCGATGCCCAAGACCTGCAAGGCTTTGTAGTAGTGGTACTCGCTGCGCAGGATGTCTTGGTCGATCTGCGTGCCTTTGTTGCGCGCAAATTTCACGAACCAGTGTTGCCGGACCTGCTCGTCATCCAACACAGCATCCGGGAACAGCAGGCCGTGCTGGTTTTCCGTCAGCAGCAGCTTCGGCGCTTCCCCTCCCGCCCCGGTGGCGCCACCAATGGCAGCGCCCTGTTCGTAGGCGTACTCCAAAAAACGATTGTCCCGTTGGATCACTTCTTGGCGTGCAAACCCCATGGGTGGGCGACTGTCCCACGCGGCAACCGATTCTTTGATCCGCATATGGCCGATGGGAGCGGGTGTGCTACGCATCAGTAAAAACAGGTCTGCGCTGATGCCGTCCGGTTTTTCCTGGCCAATATGGGCCATCAGAAACCGCTTGGCGGCGCCTGCTGGTGCAATGTCATGGAGAAAAGCTGGGGCACCTTGTATTCGGCAGCCCTCCCATTGCAAAGGCAGCCCTGCACTCACCGCCGTCGCGAAAGGCGTGGCGAGGTCGTCGAGATGATCGACCAGATAGCGTTGGTCATAACCAAAGCTGCAGCGACTGTCGAAACCCTGCTGTGGGGTATCGAAGGTCAATAGCAGTGCGTCCTGCCATTTTCCTTCGGCGTAGATTTGCAATGTCAGGCTGAGCATGAGGTGGCCCTGCAATTTAATGCGTTCTCAAGTCGAATAGGGACTTCTGCCATGCAATATAGTGCAGATTGTTTGACTTGGCATGCTGTATAACTGCATTAAAATGCAGATAATGTGCTATTCAGCACGATTTTACGCAATAAAATGCAGATTCGGTCAACCACAGGCCAATAGAGACAACTCCCGCAAACCGGGAACCCATGCCCTGACAGTTATCCCCCCGCCATCTCGCTAAATTCCAGGCCTCATCCACAAGAGGTCGGGAATTCATGCCCATAACCCCCCGCAGAATCGCATTTTTCATCAGCCTTGCGGTTGCCGCCAGCCTTCCCCATGCGCAAGCACGCGGCGAAATCGAAGGCGCGCCCATCGACGGCTATTTCACCCGAAAAGCCACCTCGTACAACGGTTTGCAAGTCGCGAAGGTACTGGAGCCCGCCGCGATTCGCCTGCTGGAATCCGGCCAACTGACCTCCGAACAGCTCAAGGCCCTGGAAAAATTCAACGCCGAACTCGCGCAGCAACCGAATGGCTTCGGCGCAGCCCTCAAACAGTTGGCCGGTAGCCAGAACGCCAACCTCGCCGCTGCAACACAGAGCACCACCCAGCAGCTCAGCAGCCGCGTGCTCGCAGCCTTGCGCGAACTGCCCAGCGACACCGACGGTCACTTCTGGGTCAAGAACCTCGGCAATGAAGGCGGCCTCGAGGGCCAGCTCGGCACGGCCCGTCTGAATACATCGAATCAGGGTGTGCTGATGGGCGCGGATTGGGCTGTCGATCATGCGTGGCGGGTCGGTGTGCTGGGGGCCAAATCCAGCAGCCGCTTTGACACTCAACGCTTCACCGCCGACCTGGACAGCTGGCACCTGGGCGGCTACGCCGTGCGTCAGGACGGCCCGTTGGCGTTGCGCCTGGGGGCGATCTACAGCAGCCATACCGGGCAGAATCGGCGCGGCATCGAGATCCTCAGCTACAAGGACACGCTCAAGGGCAGCTACAACGCTACAGGCCAAAATGTGTTCGGTGAAGCGGGCTACCAACTGGGCACTGGCAGCCTGAGCATCGAGCCGTTTGCCGGGCTTGGTTACCAGCGCTACAGCCGTGACCGTTTCAGAGAGCAAGGGGGGCCGGCTGCGCTGAACATCGATGCGCAAACCCAGCAAAACCTGAGCAGCACTTTTGGCCTACGCCTGGCGAAGCAGATTCGGTTCGATAACCAGATGAGCCTCACGCCACACTTAAGTGCGGGCTGGAAGCACCTCTACGGCGATGTCGAGAGCAGCGTGCGTCAGTCCTTTCGCCATGGCGGCGTTGACGACTTCACCATCCAAGGCACGTCCCTGGACCGCAATAGCCTCAGCTTACAGGCAGGATTGGACCTGGCGCTGTCCTCGAACCACACCGTCGGCCTGGCCTACCTCGGTGAAAACGGCACCCACAGCAGCAACCAAGGCTTGATGGGCCAGTGGCGAATGAGGTTCTAGTCCTTATTTCAGGCAAAAAAAAGGAGGGCACCTGCCCCCCCGAGGATTAAGCGGTAGTGTCGAAGGCTGGATCAGCCTTCGATTTCAATCAGGATTTCGCCCGGGTTGACCCGGTCGCCCTTGGCCACGTGAACAGCGGTCACCTTGCCGGCAATGGCTGCCTGCACTTCGGTTTCCATCTTCATCGCTTCGGTGATCAGCACGGCCTGGCCGGCCTTGACCACGTCGCCTTCCTTGACCAGCACATCGACGATATTGCCCGGCATCGCCGTGCTGACATGGCCCGGCGCAGTGGCTTGCTTGCGCTTGCTGCTGCCGCCGCCCACAAACTCATTGAGCGGTTCGAACACCACTTCTTCCGGCATGCCGTCGATGGACAGGTAGAAGTGACGCTTGCCTTCGGCCTTCACACCGACACCGGTGATGTCCACGCGGTAGCTTTCACCGTGCACGTCGATGACGAATTCGGTCGGCACGCCTTCACCACCGGCACGCGCCACACCGCCCGCCTCGGGAATCGGCAGCAATACTTCCGGCGCCAGGGTGCCGGCGTCGCGTTCTTCGAGGAACTTGCGGCCGATGTCCGGGAACATGGCGTAAGTCAGCACGTCTTCTTCGGACTTGGCCAACGCGCCGATCTCGCCGCGCAGCTTGGTCATTTCCGGCTTGAGCAGGTCAGCCGGGCGCACGTCGATCACTTCTTCGCTGCCGATGGCCTGGCGACGCAGTTGCTCGTTGACGGTGCCCGGCGCCTTGCCGTAGCCGCCTTGCAGGTAGAGCTTCACTTCGTTGGTGATGGTCTTGTAGCGCTCGCCGGCCAGCACGTTGAAGAACGCCTGGGTGCCGACGATCTGCGACGTCGGCGTAACCAGCGGCGGGAAGCCAAGGTCTTCACGCACACGCGGGATTTCGGCCAGCACTTCGCTCATGCGGTTGAGGGCGCCCTGCTCTTTCAACTGGTTGGCCAGGTTGGAAATCATCCCGCCCGGCACCTGGTTGACTTGCACACGGGTGTCGACAGCGGTGAATTCGCTCTCGAACTGGTGATATTTCTTACGCACCGCGTAGAAGTACAGGCCGATCTCTTGCAGCAGCTCCAGGCTCAGGCCGGTGTCGAATTCGCTGCCTTTAAGGGCGGCGACCATCGACTCGGTACCTGGGTGGCTAGTGCCCCAGGCGAAGCTGGAGATGGCAGTGTCGATGTGGCTGGCACCGTTTTCGATGGCCTTGAGTTGGCACATCGCGGCCAAACCCGCTGTGTCATGCGAGTGGATGAAAATCGGCAGAGTCTGCTCGGCTTTCAGCGCCTTGACCAGTTCGCCGGTGGCGTACGGGGTCAGCAGGCCAGCCATGTCCTTGATCGCGATGGAGTCGCAACCCATGGCTTCCAACTGCTTGGCCTGGGCCACGAAGGCCTCGACGGTGTGCACCGGGCTGGTGGTGTAGGCGATAGTGCCTTGGGCGTGTTTGCCCGCCGCTTTTACCGCTTCGATAGCCACGCGCAGGTTACGCACGTCGTTCATCGCGTCGAAGATGCGGAACACATCGATACCGTTGACTGCGGCCTTGGCGACGAAGGCCTTGACCACGTCGTCGCTGTAGTGGCGGTAGCCCAGCAGGTTCTGGCCACGCAGCAGCATTTGCAGGCGCGTGTTGGGCAATGCGGCGCGCAGTTTGCGCAGGCGCTCCCACGGGTCTTCTTTAAGGAAGCGCACGCAGGCGTCGAAGGTCGCGCCGCCCCAGACTTCCAGGGACCAATAGCCGACTTTGTCGAGCTTGTCGCAGATCGGCAACATGTCGTCGGTGCGCATGCGGGTCGCGAGCAACGATTGGTGGGCGTCGCGCAGGATGGTGTCGGTAACGAAAATTTTCTTGGACATTGTTGTATTCCTCACAGGCCTGCGTGGGCGGCGATGGCGGCGGCGATGGCCAGGGCCAGCTCTTCGGGTTTGCGCTTGATCGAGTAGTTGGTCAGTTCAGGGTGGGCTTCAACGAAGCTGGTATTGAACTGGCCGCTGCGGAATTCCGGGTTGCGCAGGATTTCCTGGTAGTAGGCGGCGGTGGTCTTCACACCTTGCAGGCGCATGTCGTCCAGGGCCCGCAGGCCGCGGTCCATGGCTTCTTCCCAGGTCAACGCCCACACCACCAGTTTCAGGCACATGGAGTCGTAGAACGGCGGGATGGTGTAGCCGGTGTAGATCGCCGTGTCGGTGCGCACGCCGGGGCCGCCGGGCGCGTAGTAACGGGTGATCTTGCCGAAGCTGGGCAGGAAGTTGTTCTTCGGGTCTTCGGCGTTGATGCGGAACTGCAACGCGAAACCACGGTGCTGGATGTCTTCCTGTTTCACCGACAGCGGCAGGCCCGAGGCAATGCGGATCTGCTCACGGACGATGTCGATCCCGGTGATTTCTTCGGTGATGGTGTGTTCCACCTGCACCCGGGTGTTCATCTCCATGAAGTACACCTCGCCCTCGGCGAGCAGGAACTCCACGGTGCCGGCGTTCTCGTAGCCCACGGCCTTGGCCGCACGCACCGACAGGTCGCCGATGTAGGCGCGCTGTTCCGGGGTCAGCTGCGGGCTTGGCGCGATTTCGATGAGCTTCTGGTTACGACGCTGGATCGAGCAATCGCGCTCGAACAGATGCACCACGTTGCCAAAGCTGTCACCGAGGATCTGCGCCTCGATGTGCTTGGGATTGACGATGCACTTTTCCAGGAACACTTCCGCCGAACCGAAGGCCTTGGTGGCTTCGGAGATAACACGGGGGAAGGCTTGTTCAAGTTCTTCGCGGCTGTTGCAACGGCGGATGCCGCGCCCGCCACCACCGGAGGTGGCCTTGAGCATCACCGGGTAACCAATGCGGTCGCCTTCGGTGAGGGCCTCAAAGATGTCGGCAACGTTGCCTTCGGTGCCGGGGGTGACCGGTACACCGGCCTTGATCATGCTGCGGCGCGCTTCGGTCTTATCGCCCATGCGGCGGATCACTTCAGCGGACGGACCGATGAACTTGATCCCACGTTCGGCGCAGATGTCCGCCAGTTCGGCGTTTTCCGACAGGAAGCCGTAGCCGGGGTGCAGCGCATCACAGCCGGTTTCCACGGCCAGGTTCACCAGCTTGCGCGGGTTCAGGTAGCCGGCCAAAGGCTCGGCACCAATGCTGTGGGCTTCGTCGGCACGTTTGACGTGCAACGCGTGACGGTCGGCGTCGGAGTAGACCGCGACCGAGCGAATGCCCATCTCGGCGCAGGCACGCACGATTCGTACGGCAATTTCACCACGGTTGGCGATCAGGATCTTTTTTATCACTTGGAAATTCCCTTGAGCCGATTGCTGCGTTCTTCGACCCGCTAGACCCGGGTCGGCGCGTGACCAAATGTTTCATGACAGTCGCGAGACACACACTAAGCCCGTGGAGGGATTAACAAAAATCAATAATTATTGGGTCGTGCATAAGTAAAGACTTATAGTTGGCCGGACAGCCTCGGGGGAAAGGACGGTAAAAATGCGTAAGTCATTGATGCGTATGACATTGCGTCAATTGCAGA
Organism: Pseudomonas sp. Marseille-Q1929; assembly: GCF_017316265.1. Lineage (NCBI taxonomy): Bacteria > Pseudomonadati > Pseudomonadota > Gammaproteobacteria > Pseudomonadales > Pseudomonadaceae > Pseudomonas > Pseudomonas sp. Marseille-Q1929. The sequence continues at coordinate 127,143 of NZ_JAFLWU010000002.1, read as the reverse complement.
TCTTCAATGAAGTGTGCGATTTGCGCTCGTATAGCCGTGCTGCCGAGGAAATGTCCCTCACACAACCCGCCGTTAGCCTACAAATTCGCCAGCTGGAAGAGCTGATCGGCCAGCCATTGTTCGATTACGTCGGCAAAAAGCTCTACATGACCGAGGCCGCCGAAGCCTTGCAGCGCGCCAGTCGGGACATTTTCGGGCGCCTGGAAAACCTCGACATGCAGCTGTCGGACATGCAGGGCTCGCTGCAAGGCCAGTTGAAGCTGGCGATTGAATCCAGCGCCAAGTACTTCGTGCCGCATCTGTTTGCCGCGTTCAAGCGCCAGCATCCTGAAGTGCAGTTGCACCTGACGGTGGTCAACCGCGCCCAGGTGATTCGCAGGCTTTCGGACAACCGCGACGACCTGGTGATCATGTCCATGGTGCCCCAGGACATGGGCCTGGAGTTCCTGCCGTTCCTCAACAACCCGATCGTCGCGGTGGCACCCCTTGATCATCCCTTGAGCCTGCAAGGGCCGCTGCGCCTGCAAGACCTGGAGCCTTACACGCTGCTGGTGCGCGAGCAGGGTTCCGGCACGCGGATGGCCTGCGAGGAGTACTTCAAGGAGAAGCGCGTGCACTTCACCCAGACGGTGGAAGTGTCATCGGCCGAGGCCCAGCGCGAATGCGTGAGCGCAGGTTTGGGCGTGGCCTTGCTGACGCGCCACGCCGTGAACCTGGAACTGGCCAGCGGCGGGCTCAAGGAGCTGCCAGTGGAAGAGCTACCGCTGTACCGCAGTTGGTGCCTGGTGCAGGCCAAGGCCAAGCGCCTGTCACCGGTGGCCCATGCGTTCCTGGGCTTTATCCGCAGCGAACGGGCACAGATCAGCGTGTTGGCTGAGCGTTTCGCTGGGCAGCCACGGGTGCCTGCCAATGCAGTTCCGGGTAGTCACTGATGCTCTGGAGCAGTTGGCGTTCTTCACAACGGTCTTCGATTGCGCGACGGAACGCCATGCGGCGCTGGTCTTCCTGCTGACGGCGGGTTTTGACGGCGCTGTTGCTGTCTTCGTAGGGACGGGCCATTTCGAGTCTCCCAATGCGAGTACGGGAGTTCAGGATGGGCTTGGGGGGTTACGGTTTGGCGGCGCGGGGATGACAGGACGATGAATCTTCCCAGGTTGACACAAATCCCATGTGGGAGCTGGCTTGCCTGCGATAGCGGTTTGTCAGTTGCCACTGCAGTGACTGACCCGCCGCTATCGCAGGCAAGCCAGCTCCCACATTTCTTATCCGAGTGCGGCCTTGAGTCAGTCGTCGAGGGCTTTGACGGACTTGGGCGACAACCGCAGGCTGCGCAAGCTGCGCTTCACGCTCTTGAGGTGGTTGACCAGGCTCGGCCCGCGGGCCATGGCCACGCCCATCGCCAGCACGTCGATCACCACCAGGTGGGCGATACGCGAGGTCAGTGGCGTGTAGATCTCGGTGTCTTCGTGCACATCAATCGCCAGGTTGACGGTGGACAGCTCCGCCAACGGCGTCTGGCTCGGGCACAGGGTGATCAGGGTCGCGCCGCTTTCACGCACCAGGTTGGCGGTGATCAGCAGGTCTTTGGAACGCCCGGACTGGGAAATGCAGATCGCCACGTCGGTGGGCTTCAACGTCACTGCCGACATCGCCTGCATGTGCGGGTCGCTGTAGGCCGCTGCCGTAAGCAGCAGTCGGAAGAACTTGTGCTGGGCGTCAGCCGCCACCGCACCCGATGCGCCGAAACCATAGAACTCGACACGCTGGGCCTGGGACATCGCGGTCACGGCTTTTTGCAGCTCGACCGGGTCGAGCTTCTCGCGCACTTCCATCAGGGTGTGCAACGTGGTGTCGAAGATTTTCAGGCTGTAGTCGGCGACGGAATCGTCTTCGTGGATCGCAAACTGCCCGAAGCTCGCGCCGGCGGCCAGGCTCTGGGCCAGCTTGAGTTTCAGGTCCTGGAACCCGGAGCAACCGATGGCGCGGCAGAAGCGCACGATGGTTGGCTCGCTGATGCCCACGCTGTGGGCCAGGTCGGCCATGGAACTGTGCATCACGGCCGCAGGATCAAGCAGCACGTGGTCGGCAACCTTGAGTTCCGATTTACGTAACAGGTGGCGCGACTGGGCGATATGTTGCAACAGGTTCAAAGGGCAGGACTCTTGTTATTGGCAGGTGCCAGGGATGTAGCAAGCTTGTAGTTATACTACAAGAATTGTCGTTTTGCCCGTCTGATGCATCACTAAATCGCCCTGCTGCCCTCTGATTCAAAGGGCAGGCGCTTTGTAGCCATCAGGGCGGCCCCGCCATCATTAAGGAAAATCTGCATTTTTCCGTAACAAATCTGCCAACCCTTCGGCCTGCATCGGCCGGCTGATCAGATAGCCCTGCACTTCGTCACAACGTTCCTGCCGCAAGAAGTCCAACTGCTGCTGATCTTCCACACCTTCAGCCACCACTTTCAGCGCCAAGCCATGGGCCATGGCGATGATTGCCCGGGTGATGGCCGCGTCTTCACGGCCCTGGCCAAGGCCACGGATGAAGGTCTGGTCGATCTTCACGTAATCCACGGGGATGCGCTTGAGGTAGCTGAGGGACGAATAGCCAGTACCAAAGTCGTCGATGGCCAGCTTCACCCCCAGGTCGCGCAACTGCTGGAAGGTGGCGATGATGTGTTCAACACTGTCGAGCAGCTGGCTTTCCGTCAGCTCCAACTCCAAGTATTGCGGGTCCAGCCCGGTTTCTTCGAGGACCTGGCGCACCAGGCTGACCAGCTTGCCCTGGCGCAACTGATGCACCGACAGGTTCACCGACACCCGGATCGGCGCCAGCCCCTGGCGCTGCCATTCGCACGCCTGCCAGCAGGCCTGGCGCAGCACAAACTCGCCCAGCGGCACGATCAGGCCCGTCTCTTCCGCCAGGCCGATAAACTCGCCCGGCGGCACCATGCCCCACTGCGGATGCTCCCAACGCACCAACGCCTCGGCGGCGTTGAGCTTGCCGGTGGCCAGGCACAGTTTCGGTTGGTAGAACACCGTCAGTTGGCGATCTTCGATGGCTTTGCGCAGTTGGTTTTCCAGCTGCAAGCGCTCCAGGGTGCTGGCTTGCAGGCTGTCGGTGTAGAACTGGAAATTGTTGCCGCCCAGGTGCTTGGCGTGTTGCATGGCCATGTTCGATTGGCTGACCAGCGCGGAAATTTCCCGCGCATTGTCCGGCAGCAGGCTGACACCCATCGAGGCGCTGACCACCAGCTCATGCCCGTCCACCGTCACCGGCACGCGCAGCTTGGCCAGCAACCGCGTGGCCACGCGCGCCAGGCTCGACAGGCTGCCGTAGGCGTCGAACAGCACGGCAAATTCGTCGCCGGAGAGGCGTGCAATGGTGTCCGCTTCCGGCAAGGCATTGATCAAGCGACGCGCCATTTTCTGTAGCAGTTGGTCGGCGACTTCATGCCCCAGGCTGTCGTTGAGCAGCTTGAAACGGTCGAGGTTGATATGCAGCAGCGCCAGGCTGCGCCCACCCTGGCGCACCCGTGCATGGGCTTCGCGCAGGCGCTCGCGGAACAGCGAACGGTTGGCCAGGCCGGTCAGCTCGTCGTAATGGGTGAGGTAGCGCATGCGTTCTTCGGATTCGCGCCGCGCAGAGAGATCGGCGAAGAAGCCCACGATATGGCTGACCTTTCCCCGCACATCACGCACCACATTCAATTGCAGCCACTGCGGATACAACTCGCCGTTCTTGCGCGTCTCTACCAGTTCGCCCTGCCAGGTGCCATGGCTGAGCAGCGCCTGGCGGATCACCGGGAAGTGGCGGCGCGCGTCGCGGCTGCTGGGCAGTTCGACGACGTTGCGCCCGAGCATGTCATCGATGTCAAAACCGGTGACACGGCTGAAGGCCTGGTTCACCGCGATCAGCTTGTAGTCCGGGTCGAGAATCACGATGCCTTCGCTGGCCGCCTCGAAAACCGTCGACGCCAGGCGTTGTTGCTCTTCCAGGACTTTGCTCGCGCTGATATCGCGGCGTGTGCCGAGCATGCGCGTGACCCGGCCACTGGGCGCGCGCTCCACGGCGCGGCCACGGTCTTCGATCCAGACCCAGTGGCCGTCGCCATGACGCACGCGGTATTCGACCTGATAGTCCTCGCTGCGGCCCTTGAGATGCTCGACCAACGCGCGCTTGAGCAGCGGCAGGTCGTCGGGGTGCAGCCGTGGCTTGAGGTGGCTGAGCATCGCCGTGACGTACTCGGGCTCCAGGCCGAACAATTCCTTGAGCTGGGTGTGGTGGACTTCGTCGGTTTGCAGGTTCCAGTCCCACAGGCCCAGTTCGCTGGCTTGCAGCGCCATGGCCAGGCGCGCTTCGCTTTTGTTTAGGGCGAGGCTGGCGGCGTCGAGTTCCTGGCTGCGCTGGGCCACGCGGTCTTGCAGGCCGGTCTGGGCTTCGCGCAATTCCTGCTCGATCTGGCGGCGTTGCTCGACTTCGCGCACCAACTCTTGATTCAACTGCTCGCTGCGCTGCTGCGCCTGCTGCAAGTGTTCGATCAGCGCCTGGTTCTGGAAGCGTCGCAACAGCCCGCGCTGGATCAGGCGGTTGACCTGCCACGCCACCACACTCAAGGACGCCAGCAGGATCAGGCCGAGCACGCCCCAGCCTTGTTGTTGCGGTGCGCCGTTCCAGAACAGATAGAGGATCGCCGGCAGCAGGCACGGCAAGGCAAACGACAGGAACGCCGGCAAGCTCACGGCGTAGGCCACGCTGGCCGACAGCGTCGCGGCGCCGATCAGGCCGAACACCCAGGCCTGCTGCATAAAGCTGTCCACCGGCACCAGGGCGATGGCGGCGGTGGCCAGGGTCAGGCCGCTGACCGCCGAGCCAAGCATGAACATGCGCCGCCACACCGGTTGGGCCTGGCGGCTGGGCATGGCCGAATCAAAGGCCGCCACCTGGATCACGCGCATCGCTACCAGCGCCAGCAGCCAGACCAGCCAGATGCTGTCCAGCAGGTATTGCTTGGGGTTCCACAACAGCCAGGCGCAGACCAGGCCGTTGACCAACATTAATAAGGTGGGCAACAACGAGCCCTGATACAGCAGGCGTGTGCGTTCGACCGCCATCTCGGTGGCGTAGTGCTTGCGGATAACCTGCGCGGGCGCCGCCGAGGGGCTGAGCAGGTCGGTGCTGAGGGTCATAGGCAGTGTTCTTATAATGGTGAGCCCGAAACGTGCACGGAGCATACACAAGCCTGCGCGTGGGCCAAACTGCTCTGCGTCATAAAAACCAGTGGATATTTACCCGCAAACCTCGGTGCCAGACAGCTCGGGCGAGGCGGTCCGGGGGCTGCACCCTCTGACCGACCGGTCATCCGCCCCGACAGAATTATCGACCATCCGGCATTGGGGTTTGCCCCACTCCCCCGAGGGCCATAGAATGCGCCGATGCGCGATGATCTCTCCCTTTTGCTGAACTCCCTCAACGATGCCCAACGCCAGGCCGTAGCAGCCCCCGTTGGCCGTCAGTTGGTCCTGGCCGGTGCTGGCTCCGGTAAAACCCGAGTGCTGGTGCACCGTATCGCCTGGTTGATCCAGGTCGAAAACGCGTCCCCGCATTCCATCCTGTCGGTGACCTTCACCAACAAGGCCGCTGCCGAGATGCGCCATCGCATCGAGCAGTTGATGGGCATCAGCCCGGCCGGCATGTGGGTGGGCACCTTCCACGGCCTGGCGCACCGCCTGTTGCGGGCGCATTGGCAGGAAGCGGGCCTGGCCCAGACCTTCCAGATTCTCGACAGCGATGACCAGCAACGCCTGGTCAAGCGGGTGATCCGCGAGCTGGGGCTGGACGAACAGCGCTGGCCGGCGCGCCAGGCGCAGTGGTTTATCAACGGCCAGAAAGACGAAGGCCTGCGCCCGCAGCATATCCAGGCCAGCGGCGATCTGTTCCTGGCCACCATGCGCAGCATTTATGAAGCGTACGAAGCGGCCTGCGCACGCGCCGGCGTGATCGACTTCTCCGAGCTGCTGCTGCGCGCCCTCGACCTGTGGCGCGACAACCCCGGCTTGCTGGCCCATTACCAGAAGCGCTTCCGGCACATCTTGGTGGACGAGTTCCAGGACACCAACGCCGTGCAATACGCCTGGTTGCGCCTGCTGGCCAAGGGCGGCGACAGCCTGATGGTGGTGGGCGATGACGACCAGTCGATCTACGGCTGGCGTGGCGCGAAAATCGAGAACATCTACCAGTATTCCGAAGACTTCCCGGACGCGGTCACCATCCGCCTGGAGCAGAACTATCGCTCCACCGCCGGTATCCTCAAGGCCGCCAACGCCTTGATCGCCAACAACACCGGGCGCCTGGGCAAAGAGCTGTGGACCGACGGCGGCGAAGGCGAGGCGATCAACCTGTACGCCGCGTTCAACGAGCACGATGAAGCGCGCTACGTGGTGGAAACCATCGAAAGCGCGCTGAAGACCGGCCTGGCGCGCAGCGATATCGCCATCCTATATCGCTCCAACGCCCAATCGCGGGTGCTGGAAGAAGCCTTGCTGCGCGAACGCATCCCGTACCGCATCTATGGCGGCCAGCGCTTCTTCGAGCGCGCCGAAATCAAGAACGCCATGGCGTACCTGCGTTTGCTGGAAGGTCGCGGCAACGATGCGGCGCTGGAGCGGGTGATCAACATCCCGGCCCGTGGCATCGGCGAAAAAACTGTCGAGGCGATTCGCGATCACGCACGCCATGCCGATGTGTCGATGTGGGAAGCCATGCGCTTGCTCGTCGCCAATAAAGGCCTGACCGGTCGTGCAGCCGGGGCGTTGGGAGTGTTTGTCGAGCTGATCGAGAACCTCGCCGCCAAGTGTGCGGAAATGCCCCTGCATTTAATGACGCAGACGGTGATCGAGCAGTCCGGGTTGATTGCCTACCACGAAGCGGAAAAAGGCGAGAAAGGCCAGGCTCGGGTAGAAAACCTTGAGGAACTGGTCAGCGCCGCCCGCGCGTTCGAAAACACCGAGAACGAAGAGGAGCTGACCCCGCTCGCCGCCTTCCTCGGCCATGCCTCGCTGGAAGCCGGTGATACCCAGGCCGACGAGCATGAAGACAGCATCCAGCTGATGACCTTGCACAGCGCCAAGGGTCTGGAGTTTCCGTATGTGTTCCTGGTGGGCATGGAAGAAGGCCTGTTCCCCCACAAGATGAGCCTGGAAGAACCCGGCCGCCTTGAGGAAGAACGTCGCCTGGCCTACGTGGGCATTACCCGGGCAATGCAGAACCTGGTGATGACCTACGCCGAGACCCGACGCCTGTACGGTAGCGAGACCTACAACAAGGTGTCGCGCTTCGTACGTGAAGTGCCAAAGGGGCTGATCCAGGAAGTGCGCCTGTCCAACAGCGTCAGCCGCCCGTTCGGCGGCGGCCAGCAGCAGAGCGCCAGCAGCCTGTTTGCCGGCTCAGCAATCCCGGAAACCGCGTTCAGCCTCGGCCAGCAGGTCAAGCATGCGATCTTCGGCGAAGGCGTGATCCTCAACTTCGAAGGCGCCGGCGCCCAGGCACGCGTGCAGGTGAACTTCGCCGAAGGCAGCAAGTGGCTGATGATGGGTTACGCGAAGCTCGAAGCCATCTGACCCTGAGCGTTCCCACGCTCTGCGTGGGAACGATCGGTGGAGCTGCTCTTGTTTTTAGCGAGGGCGGGCCAATATCTGTAATTCGTCCTACAGACCATTCAGATTTCGTCTTACGCAAAAGCCCGAAACATTATGTCGCTAGCCACTGTCACGACACCTGTGCAACATGGCGCGCGTGCAATCCACAAATGGGAATTCCCTTTATGAAACGTTTTCTTAGCATCGCCATGGCGTTGTGCATCGGCCTGACGATGAGCCTCGACGCCAACGCCAAGCGCTTCGGTGGCGGCAAAAGTTCGGGCGCAGCACCGACTCACCAAACCAGCCAGATGGCTCCGTCCGCTGGCGGCATGGGCGGTGCAGCCGCTACCGCAGGCGCGGCCGGTGCTGCTGGCGCTGCTGCCAAGGCCGGCGGTGCTTCGCGTTGGTTGGGCCCTCTGGCCGGCATCGCCGCCGGTGGCCTGCTCGCTTCCATGTTCATGGGCGGCGGCTTCGAGGGCATGCAGATCTTCGACATGCTGATCCTCGCGGTCATCGCCTTTGTGATCTTCCGCTTTATCGCCGCCCGTCGCCGCAAGCAGCAAGAGCACATGGCTCCAGCCGGCGCGCCGATGCAGCGTGAAGTGTTCGAGCAGAAGCCTGCCATGGGTTCGATCTTTGGTGGTTCCGCAGCCCCTGCTGCTGCCCGCCCGGTGATCAACGCACCGGCGTGGTTCAACGAAGAGCGTTTCGTCGAAGCGGCCCGCAGCCACTTCCAGTCCCTGCAACAACACTGGGACGCCAACGAAATGGACAAGATCGCCGAGTTCGTGACCCCGCAACTGCTGGAGTTCCTCAAGCGCGAGCGCGCTGAGCTGGGCGACGCATTCCAGTCGACCTACATCGACGACCTGCGCGTACAACTGGAAGGCGTGGATGACCGCGCCGACAAGACCATCGCCACCCTGACCTTCAGCGGCGTGTCGAAAAACTCGCGCTTTGACCAAGGCGAAGTGTTCAGCGAAAGCTGGAACATGGAACGCCCACAAGGCGAAAACCAGCCTTGGCTGGTTGCCGGTATCCGCCAGAACGGCTGATCACCTGGCGCCTTGAGCGCGCAGTAAACGACCCCGGCGGTGTAGTGAAATACACCGCCGGGGTCTTTTTTTGCCTGTCAGAAATGCTTTGTTGTTTTTACTGGATTAATGAGAAACATTCTCACTATACTCGTGCCCTCTCCCGGTTCTGCCCGAGCATAGGAACGTGCCGCCGTGCTGGAAAAACTCTTCAATCAACATGCATCCGCCCTGCATCGTTACCTGTTGCGGAAGAAATGCACCCCCAGCCTGGCCTCGGACCTGGTGCAGGACACGTTCCTGCGCATCGCCCAGCTGGAGAACATGGAACGCATCCTGTGCGCGCCGTCGTACCTGTTTCGCGTCGCGCACAACCTCATGATCGACCACCATCGACGCTACGGTGAAAAGCGCTTCGACAGCGACGCCGCCGCCTACTTCGACACCCTGGTGGACGAAGCCAGCGGCCCGGAAGAGCAAGCGCTCGACGCCCTGGCCCTGGAGCAGTTGGAAAGCCTGCTGGAACGCATGCCAGAGCGCACCCGCGATATTTTCATGCTGTGCCGGGTGGAAGGCATGACGCACAAAGAGACCGCCCGCTATTTACGGATATCCACAAGCTCTGTACAAAAACACATGGCGATGGCGCTGGCCAAGATTGGCAAGGCGCTTGATCCAGACCAAGAGGGCTAAGCCTTGGGTATCTTGAAAAGCAAGAAGGTAAACAGTCAGAACCGTGAATGCTCCCCCACAAACGACCGACCCGTTGGAGCGCAAAGCTGCCGATTGGGTGATGCGTCATCGACAAGGCCAGCTGTCGGCGCGTGAGCTAGAAGCTTTTCAGCGTTGGCAGGAAGCCGACCCCAGACATGCCGCCGCCGCCGGCCGGGCTGACCGTGCCTGGCGCGCCACCGCCTCGCTCAAACGCCACCCCGGCTATGTAAAACCGCAACGCCCGCCGCGCGAGCTCTGGACCCGCAATACCTGCGCCAGCGCCATCGGTGCTGCCGCGCTGGGCTGCTGGATGCTGCTCGCGCCGCCCTTCTGGCTGCAAGCGCTGAACAGCGATTATCACACCGGGTTTGGCGAGGTTCGCCACATTACGCTGGCAGATGGCAGCCAGGTTGAACTGGGCAGCCACAGCATCCTGAACGTCAGCTATGACGAGCAAACCCGCCTCGTCAGCCTGAGCCAGGGCGAAGCGGTGTTCACCCCATCGCCGATCAATGAACAAGAGCGCCGCCCTTTTACCGTGCGCGCGCCCGGCGCAGACATCACTGCACGCGGCACGCGTTATCTGGTCGGTGTCGGCCAGGATCGCGAAGGCTGGGTCGGGGTTTTGCAGCACAAGGTCGAGGTCAACCTGACGCCCGCCCAGCGCGATGATGCGGCCGGCTCCGCCCTGCTGGAGCAAGGCAACAGCCTCCGCTTCAGCCCAAAGGCCGGTTTGCTGCCGCTCACCACGCGCCCGGATGAACTGGCCAGTTGGCAGGAAGGTCGCCTGGTGTTCCAACGCGAACCGCTGGGCGACGCGGTGGCGCGCATCAATCGCTACCGGCCGGGGCTGGTCGTGGTCAAGGGCGATACATTGCGCGCCATGCGCATCAGCGCGGTGATGCGTCTGGACAATCTCGACGACGCCCTCAAACACCTCGCACAGCAAGCCCACGGGCGCATTCTCGACCTGCCTGGACTCACGCTGATCTACTGAAAGGCCCCGCCTGCGGGCCTTTTAACATCATGAATATATAAAACAAGATACATAGATCATAACGATCTATCGCGTTTTTGCTGCTGCTGCGTTTCTACTACATGTGAATAACTCTTATTTGCTTTAGTGAGGCCGGTTTTGCAGATGCAACAGAACAACAAGAAGCGCAAGGCAGCAAATCGCACGCGACTGAGCCTGGGCATCCAGCTCGCCGTGTTCGCGCTGGCCGCCGACGCCGCCGCCATCAACCCGGTGCAAACCCGCCCGGTCAGCAGCGCTGCACAGGTGCAACCCCAAGGTGCTTACCACGACTTCGACGTACCCGCCCTGTCGCTGGACGAAGGCCTGGTACTGCTGGCGCGCCAGGCGGGTGTCGAAGTTTATCTGGGCAGTAATGACCTCACCGGCACCTACGGCAACCCGGTCAAGGGTCGACTGTCCCTGGAAGCTGCGCTGCAACAACTGCTCGCCAACCAGGCGCTGACCTACAGCCTGGGCAGCCAGCCCGAGCGGCCGATCATCCAGGTGCAACCCGCGCCGGGCATGAGCGGCATCCAGCAGGGCGACCTGCACCCGATCTACGTGCATGGACTGGACGGTAAAGAGTCGCGCGACGAAAAGGGCTACAACGACATCTACGATCAGGACGTGTCCTCCGTGTACTCCGGCAAGGAACAGATCGAACGCTACAAAGGCGCCGCCCCCGCCGACATGTTCAAGGGCATGCTTAACGTCTACAGCGGTGACGGCCGCAACAGCGGCGCGCTCGACCCCAACGTGCGCGGCATCCAGGGCCCCGGCCGGGTGCCGCTGACCATCGACGGCACCGAACAGGCGCTGACGGTGTATCGCGGCTACATGGGCGCCAACAACCGTAACTACATCGACCCCAACCTGATCGGCAGCATCAAGGTGCTCAAGGGACCGAACCTGGAGCGCAACGTCTATAGCGGCGTGGGCGGCGCGGTGGTCGCCAACACCTTGAACGTGGATGACATCCTCAAGGAAGGCCAGGAGTTCGGCGGCGAGCTGAAGATGGAAGGCAGCAACAACTCGGTGTCGCCCAAGTTGCCGCACTTGATGACCGGCCAAAGCCCGCCCGCCGACTATCAATACATCCCCATTAATTCCTACTACGACCCGTCGCTGTACAAGCACCCGCGCACCAGCCGCGACAACAGCCTGATCACCGGCGGCGACTCGGCCTACCGCCTGGCACTCGGCACCCGCCAGGAAAAATTCGAACTGCTCGCCGCCTACGCCTACCGCGAGAAGGGCAACCACTACGCGGGCAAGAACAAGAGCGGGTTCTACGCCACCGGCAAACAGGTCAATGGCCAGTTCGACTACATCCCCAACCTGGCCAACATCTATAAGCCGGGGGATGAAGTGCCCAATACCTCTAGCAAGATGGAGTCGTGGCTAGCCAAGGCCAAGCTGAAGATCGACGACGACCAATCCCTGGAGTTCGGCTACCGCGACACGGATTCGCTGTACGGCGAAATCCTGCCGTCACGCATTTCGTTCTTCCGCCCCGGCGACCAGTACGACGCCGCATCCAGCGGCGTACCGCAGTGGCCGCTAAGTCATGTGCAGAGCAAAGCCTACAACCTGGAATACAACCTCAAGCCCGAAGGCAACCCGTGGGTGGATTTCTATTCCAACCTCTGGGCCACCAATACCCAAAGCGACACCTATACCAGTGGCGGTGTGCCCAACTCCACCAGCATGGCCAACCCGGCATTCAGAAATACAGCCGTGGCCAACGCGCAACATGACCGGGCCGGCGTGACCCTCAGCAACAAGTTCAAGATGCTGGATAGCCTGGACCTCACGTTAGGCGCCAGTTACCAGCACGAAAAGTTAAGCTCGAAGGACGACTACTACGACCCCATTATCTTCGACCTCTTGCGCATGAACCCGCGCGCTGGGCGCCGGGACGAAAGGGAGTACAACTTCAACTTCGATTGGCGGCCGGTCAGTTTTGTCAAATTCACGGCCGGCGCGCGCTACTCGTCTTACTGGGCGTTTGATGATTATTTGAAAGAAACCCAAGACGCGTCGGGTGTGACCACCAAAGTGTATGAAACTGGAAAAAGGGTGAATTACACCACGCGCAAAATATTGACCGACAGCGAGGTAGAGGCAGCGATTGCGCAAAAAATTGCTGAACAACAACCCACCTGGGACGCCTGGGGATTTACCGAGGAAGATAAGGCGGTTGTCACAGAAGAGATCAGACGCACAACCACAAGCATTCAGGACACTTACAACACGGCCGACTGGGCAAGCGATGATAAAGGTCGTTTCTCACGCGCCACTGACCCCTGCATCATTGCTGCGAACTCGGGGGAAAATGTAATTGCTTGTACCACCTCGACAAACCAGCCCGTTGTAAAAGACGTCAAAGCCAAGCACCAGAAAGACAGCGGCTGGGCGCCCAGTGCATCGGCCACGTTTTATACCTCGGAAAATGGCCGATTCTATTTGCGCTACAGCGAAGCCATCCGTTATCCAAGCATGTTTGAAAGCACCCTCGGCTTTTCGGCATCCATAAATCCCTGGGGCCTTGAGCCGGAGCATGCCTATAACTATGAAGCTGCCTACATTCACAACCTCGCGGGCTGGGGTGGAAGTGAGCGTGCGGATATCAAGCTGACCTATTACAACAACACCACCAAAAATGTGATTGAACGTGACCCCTCGCTATTCTTCAGCAACCTGGAGAAGCAGACGACCTCCGGTGTGGAACTCCAGGGACGCTACGACAACGGCGGATTCTTCACCGACCTGAGCATTGCCCATGTACTGAAAAACAGAGTCTGTGATGAAAATTCCGCCGTCAGCATCAGCGCCAACGGCAGTACCCCAAACTGTGTGGACGATGGTTTTGTCGGGGGTTACCTAGTGAGCATGTCCCAGCCGGAATGGTCAGCCAATCTGGGCTTGGGCGCGCGATTCTTCAATCGCAAGCTCGAAGTCGGCGGACGCGCCATTTATTACCGCCAACACGAGAGCAAGTTTGAAAGTAACTACGCCGACAGTGCCATGGTCAGTTACTACATCAACACCCCGATGTCGTGGGACAAGATAGTGACCTATGACGCCTACGTGAACTACAAGTTGACCGACGATGCATCTATCGAACTGACCGGCACCAACTTGAGCAACCTTTATTACGTCGACCCACTGACACGTTCGGCGGTGCCGGCTCCGGGTCGAACTTTGAAAGTTGCCTTTACAACCACATTCTGAATACGTTCTAACGTGTGAGGTGTTCCATGGGAGGCTAAAGAAAACTTGGCAGATGCTTGACGTGTTGACTTAATTAAAATCACTCAATGGATGATGAAATGAAAACTTTCAACTACACAGTATTGGCAGTGGCTCTTCTTGGTTTGGCTGGCGTTGCTCAAGCAGATACTTCTTCTGGCCAAAGCTATACCGGCACTATCGTCGTGGAAGGCTCCAGCGGCACGGGTTCTACCAATCACCCGGGCACTGCTGGCCAACCGTCCGTAGGCGTGCTGGCGTTTTACGGCGGTGCAAAAGTCGGCTTCAGCGGCCTCAAAGGCATGGTCGCCACTGACGCCAATGGCGTCACCACCATTACCCCGGCCATGATGCCAGCCTCCCACGCCGCGCTGGGCAACTTTGACTTCAAGCAAGTCGCCAGCCAGCAGGTCTACTACGGCGAGTGGTCGCAGAACGGCACCAACAACGACCCGACTCGCGTTGTGTACTACTCCGGTGACAACACCGGCCGTGTACTGCCAACGACCAGCGTGACCTACGCGGTACAGGGCATCAACAACTACTCCGGGGCTAACGTGCTTTCCGGTGACTTGACCGCCACCTTCGGCACTGCCGCACCAACCTTGACCGGCTCTATTGCCAACAGCACCCTGCGAGTCGGCGTGAACGCCAACATCAGCACCAGCGATGCCAGCTTCGCGGGCAGCGCCACAGCGCGCAATGCCGCAACCAATGCGCTGCTGTCCACCGGTACGACCAATGGCAACTTCTACGGCGCAGGCTCCACTGCGTCGCTGGCCGGTATCACCAAGTTCACCAACCGCGACTACGACACCGCTTTCGGCGGCGTAGCCAAGTAACAGCGGCTTGAACTGACGTAGCACCACCAAGCAAGTGCCTGGCCTCCAGGCACTTGCTTTTGGCGTTTTGAAGCGATCCCGAGAGCCCGGCAATGCCCCAGCCCTACTGCAAGCGATCCCTCACGTTGCATGTTTTGCCCTTTTCCCTGCTGCTGTTCACGGCCCCGACGGTATTCGCCGCCGACCAGGACACCAGCCTGCGTCTGAACCAGAGCATCGAGTACCGCGCCAACAAGCAAGAGCGCGAGTTGCTCAAGGACGAACTGCCCAGTGACGGCGCCGCACCGTCGCTGACCATCGACGGCCAGACCTACACCGTCGGCAACAACCTCGACGAGCTGGGCCGCGCGGTGTACCTGAGTGTCCAGCGCCAGCAATGGCCGAACGCCCGCGACTACCTCAAGCGCTACACCGCCCTGCCCGGCCACGACCCGATGCTCACCGCCTACGCCAAAGGCGGCCTGGCCCGTGCCGATGGCGACCTGGACAGCGCCGAACGTTATTACCAGGACCTGCTGGCCATCCAGCCCGACTTCCTGCCCGGGCGCCTGGAACTGGCGCGGGTGCAGTTCGAGAACCGCAAGGACCGCGACTCCAAGGCCGTGTTCGAAAAAATCAGCAGCAGCCTCAGCCCGTCAGACGCCCAGGCCATGGGCCTGGGCAAGACCGTCGACAGTTTTATCCAGGCCCTCGACCATCGCGAAGACTGGCAAGGCTCGTTCGCCATCGGCCCGACCTGGAGCGACAACCTCAACCAGTCGTCCGAAGGCAGCGTGACTTACCGTTATGTCACCGCTGAAGAAACCTACCTGGTCAAGCAATCCCTGCCCAAGGCTGTGTCGGCCCACGGCCAGGATTACGAGGCCACGCTCAACAAACGCATCGCCATCAGCGGCCATCACGGGCTGTTCGTGCGTTCATTGTTGTACGGCCAAGCGTACGAAAAAGAGAGCAAGTACAACGAAGCCACCGTGATCAACAACGCCGGCTACAGCTACCACGACGCGCGCAACCAGTACGCCTTCGGGCCGTCGTACGAGTTCAACACGATCGGCGACAACGCCATGTACAGCGCCTGGGGCCTGCGCGGCGAGTGGATTCACACGCTGTCGGCCACGCGCATGTTCAAGCTCGAAGGCGAGTACAAGGACATGACGTACAAACACCAGATCAACAGCAACCTCGACGGCGGTATCAGCTCGGTCTACGCCACCCTGTGGCAAGTATTGCCCCAGCAGTGGACGCTGTTCGGCGGCGTCGACATCACCGAACGCAACGCCCGCGACCGCGTCGCCGCGTACCTGCAAAAAGGTGTGCGCCTGGGCGTCGCCAAGGATTTCGACATCGGCGTGAGCGCCGTGCTGTTCGCCTCGTACCGCAAGCGTCAATACGATGCCTACAGCGCAATCGTCGATGGCCGACGCAATGAAGACGAGCAAGGCTACACCTTCATCCTGCGTGCGCCACGGTTGGCGGTGTACGACGTGGTGCCCAGCCTCACGGTCAAATACAACAAGGTACAGAGCAACATCGACTGGATTTATTCCTACGACAAAAACAGCATCAGCCTAAAACTGGAGAAACAGTTCTAGTCCGCCGCTGTCACAGGGATTGTGCTTGCGCTGAGATATCTATTTCACGGTTGCACTTATAGCGAGCTACTGTATAAAACGCCCCTATAAACCGCGCCATCAGCAAGAGGATCCCGGCCGTGGAAGAAATCATCGAACAATTGCGTGAAGCCAACGAACCGGTCCCGGTTCCTCTGGAGCTGCCTGACGAAGACCAACTGGTGGAAATCGAAGAACAACTGTTCATCGACATCCCGTTTGTCTTCCGTGAGTTCCTGCTGACCGTCAGCGACGTGGTCTACGGCAGCCTGGAGCCGGTGACCGTCACCGACCCGCAGTCCCACACCTACCTGCCGGACGTGGCCGCCAACGCCTGGGATGCCGGCGTTGATCGCAGCATGATCCCGATCTGCCAGGACGGCGACGACTACTACTGCGTCGAAGAAGACGGCACCGTGGTGCTGTGGTCCGGCGAAGAAGAGCTGGTCACCGAAGAAACCTGGGAATCGGTGTGGCACTGGGCGCGGGACGTCTGGCTGGAAAGCTGAGTCTTGTGTGCTCTTGTGGCGAGGGAGCTTGCTCCCGCTGGGCTGCGTAGCAGCCCCCCGACATCCGCCACTAGTGCTCCGCCGTATCCTTATGGTTATCCAACGTCTCCAACAAGGCGACCTGCATCCGCGTATGCACGCGGATGAACCAGCGCCAGAGCACGGCCGCCACCGCCGCCGTGACCACGGCAATCAGCACCAGCAACTTGTTGGTCGGCAGAATACTGGCCGACAAGGCTGCCAATAGCAGGAAGATCACCAGCAGCGACAGGATCGGGATCAGCTCCGCGATCACCCGCCTCACACGCTGGGTATGGCGCCCGGCCATTTCCGGTTTCACGCTCATCTCCGCCAGCAACATCGACAGCGCCTTGAGCTTGCGATACGCCGCAATCAAGAACGGTAGCGACAACAGCAACGCCCCGCCCCAGATCAATGCCTTCTGCCAACTTGGATCGCTGATCCAACCTTCCAGGTAGCCGCCGATGCGCTTTGCAAAAAAGCTGCCGGTAAAGAAGATCGCCACCACCAACGCCAGGTTCACCCCCACTTGCAGGATGATCTTGCGGATCATCGACGCCAGCATCGCGCCCTCGCCCTGGGGCTGAATACTGCGCAGCCATTCGCCATACATGCCGAACACCCGGCTCATGCGCTTGGGCATCACCGCCGCGATCTTCAACGACAACGGGTCGGCGCCGCGAATCAGGTAGGGCGTGAGCAACGTGGTAATCGCCGAAACGGCCACTGCCACCGGGTACAGGAAGTCGCTGGTCACCTGCAACGTCATGCCCAACGCCGCGATGATGAAGGAAAACTCACCAATCTGTGACAGGCCCATGCCCACCCGCAGTGAGGTACGGCCGTCATTGCCGGCGATAAACGCCCCAAGGCCGCAGGACAACATCTTGCCCAACACCACCGCCACCGTGATCACCGCAATCGGCCAGGCGTATTGCAGCAGGATCTGCGGGTCGATCATCAAGCCAATCGCGACAAAGAAGATCGCACTGAACATGTCGCGAACGGGTTCGATCAAGCGCTCGATCTTAATCAACTGCTTGGATTCGGCCATGATCGCGCCAATCAGGAACGCGCCCAGCACCATGCTGTATTCCAGCTTGACCACCAGCAGGCAGAAGCCGAAACACAGGCCCAGCACGGTGATCAGCAGCATCTCGTTGCTTTCGAACTTGGCCACGTAGGCCAGCAGACGCGGCACCAGCAAAATGCCAATGACCAGCGCGACAATCATGAACAGTGAGAGCTTGCCGACCGTGGAAAACACCTCGCCGGAGCTGACCGTACCGCTGACGGCGATGCTCGACAGCAAGGCGATAATGCCGATGCCGAGGATGTCTTCGACGATCAGCACGCCGAAAATCAGTTGGGCGAAGCGCTGGTTTTTCATCTTCAGGTCGTTGAGCGCCTTGACGATGATGGTGGTGGAGGAGATCGCCAGAATCGCGCCGAGGAACAGCGAGTCCATGGTGTTCCAGTCGAACCATTGGCCGATCTCGTAGCCGATCCAGATCATCAGGATGATCTCCAGGAACGCCGCGATAAACGCCGTGGCGCCGACCTTGAACAGCTTGCGCAGGCTGAACTCCAGGCCCAGGCAGAACATCAGGAAGATCACCCCCAGCTCGGCGAGGGTCTTGATGGTGTCTTCGTCGTGGATCAGGCCAAAAGGCGGGGTGTGGGGGCCGATGATAAAGCCGGCGACGATATAGCCCAGCACCACCGGCTGCTTGAGGCGGTGAAACAGGATGGTGACCACCCCTGCAACCAGCATGATCACGGCCAGGTCCTGGATAAAGCTGATGGCGTGCATGGCGAGGGGCTCCTTGAAGGTACCGGCGCTTTTCCCACTTCCGTACGCGCCTTTGGAAAGTCGCAAAGAGCGGAAGGAAAAGTCTGCCTAAATCGTAAGAAATGCCCTGAGACGGGCTTTTGCAGGTTAACACCGCGACTTCCGGCAGAAAGCCGGTGCAATATATGGAAACAGATCGGCCCAGGCGTGACGGCAAGCCGCCCACCTGCGTCCCGTTATGGATGGCGCTGCAAAGATTCCAGCACCCGCAGAGGTGCACCCCAACCAATGCCTACAACCGTGAGTGTGCTATGGAACCCGGAAACGCCCAGCTGTCGATGACGGTGCTGATGACCCCTGATATGGCCAACTTCTCTGGCAATGTCCACGGCGGCACCCTGCTCAAGTACCTCGACGAAGTGGCCTACGCCTGTGCGAGCCGTTATGCCGGCCGCTACGTAGTGACCTTGTCCGTAGACCAAGTGATTTTTCGCGAGCCGATCCATGTCGGTGAGCTGGTGACCTTCCTCGCGTCGGTCAACTACACCGGCAACACCTCGATGGAGGTGGGGATCAAGGTGGTCACCGAAAACATCCGCGAACGCTCGGTGCGTCACACCAACAGCTGCTTCTTCACCATGGTGGCCGTGGACGACCAACGCAAGCCGGCCGCCGTACCGCCGTTGCAGCCGCACAACAGCGAAGACAAGCGCCGCTTCGTGCAGGCGCAACAGCGCCGGCAGATTCGCCAGGAGCTGGAAAAGCGGTATCAGGAAATCAAAGGCTGAGACACGGCCAAGCTCGACCTGTAAACCCAATCAAAATGTGGGAGCTGGCTTGCCTGCGATGGCGGCGGGTCAGTACCCAATGTGCAAGCTGACACACCGCTATCGCAGCGATGCGGCGACCCGACAAGCCAGCTCCCACATTGGGTTTTGTGTACTTATAGATCTATAGGCGTGGCTTCAAAACGCACCCGCGGATGCGCAATACGATCCTGAGCCCGCACCAGCTCCAGCTCATAACTCGCACACGCCTGGGTTTCCAGCAGCACCTCATGCACCGCTGCTGCGGTGAACTCGAAGGCCGCCACCAGGCTGTCGCCCAGCAACACCCGCGCCAGGAACAGCCCCGACGTCAGGTCACCCACGCCCACCGGCTGACGCGGAAACGCCAGCAACGGCCGGCGCAGGTGCCAGCTGCCGTCGTTGGTCACCAGCAGCATCTCGAAACCTTCCGGCAACTTGCCCGGATAATCCAAGTGTTTAACCAACACCGCCTTCGGCCCGCGTGCCAACAAGGCCTTGGCCATGGCCAGGCAATCGAACAGCGACTGCGGCTTGCGCCCGGCAAAGCTGTCCAGTTCCAGTTGGTTGGGGCACAGGAAGTCCGCCATGGCCGCCGCTTCGTCCAGCAGGAAATCACTGACTTCCTGGGGCACGATGCAGCCCTTTTCCGGGTGGCCCATGACCGGGTCGCACAGGTACAGGGCCTTGGGGTTGATCGCCTTGATGCGCGCCACCCCGGTCAGGATCGCGCGGCCCTGATCGGCACTGCCCAGGTAGCCGGACAGCACCGCATCGCAGTTGCCCAACTCGCCAATCGCCGCAATGCCTTCCACCAGCGCCGGAATTTGCTGCGGCGCCAACACTTCGCCGGCCCACTGGCCATACTGGGTGTGGTTGGAGAACTGCACCGTGTTCAGCGGCCAGACGTTCACCCCGACGCGCTGCATGGGGAACACGGCGGCGCTGTTTCCGGCGTGGCCAAAGACCACATGAGACTGGATCGCAAGCAGATGAGGTGTGCGTTTCATGCAGGGGATTTCCGTAAAGCCGTTGAAATTCTGGCCGCGCAGTATGCGACTAAACGCAGCCTGTACGACAGACCGGCGACACAGTTAAGCTGCTCTCACTTTGTTGGAGTTTTTCGCATGCTGACCCTGGGAAATATCTTCGTGTTGATGCTGCTGGCGACCGGCGCCGCCTGGGTGTGGCACAACCACGGCCTGCGCGAGCGCGCGCTGGAGCGGGTCAAGCAGCATTGCGCCAAGCTCGACATCGAACTGCTCGACGGCGCCGTAGCGCTCAAGCGCATCGGGTTTGTGAAGGATGCCAAGGGCCGCCGACGCCTGGCACGCATCTACAATTTCGAATTCACCGTGACCGGCGAAAGCCGTCATCCGGGGACCATCACCCAATTCGGCGCCCACAGCGCGCAGATCGAACTGGCGCCCTACCCGTTCGAGATCAAGACGCCGCTGCCCAGCGCCGAGGTGATCGAGCTCAGCCAATGGCGCCAGGACCACGCCAGCAAAAACCGTCACTGACGACAGGCGGCCAGCGCGGCCTGTAGCGCTGCCACGTCCTGTGGCGCGCTGAAAATCAATTCGATACGTGAATCGCGACGCCATTCGCTGGGTTGCCAGGTGAGCGGGCTGTTATCCACCGCGTTGGCGCTGGTCCAGGCTTCGGCGCTGTGGATAACCAGTTTGGCGCGGCGCCATTCAAGGCCTGTGAGCCACTGATGCAGGCGCTCGGCATTGAATATCTGGCTCGGGTGCCAGCGCCAACCGATGCTCCAGCCGCCGTCCTGGGCCTGGCTCATGCAGATTGGCAGCGCAGGGTCGCTCCAGATTGCCGGCATTTGCGCCAACCCTTTGGGCACGTCGAAGTTATCCACAGCCCCGTACCCTTGGGCATTCAAGCCTGGCAACTGTTCGAGAGGCATTTGCGCCTGCCGCGTCCAGTAGAGCGGGCAATCGGGTAACTGCCGTTCGATGGCCTGGCGTTGTGCGGCATCCAGCCCCTCGTCCTTGTTCAACACCAACAACCCGGCACTGGCCAGCGCTTCTTGTTGCGCCTGCGGCAAGGGTTTGCCGGCCGCCAGGGCCTGCGCATCCAATACGAGTACGCACGGCTGCACCGCCAGCACGTCCTGCCACGGCGCCGCCTTGAGTTGCTTGAGCAACTGCGCAGGATGGCCCAGCCCCGACGGTTCGATAAACAACCGATCCGGCTTGGCCTTACGCAGCAAGCGGCCCAGGCCGACCTGGAACGGCGCTCCATTCACACAGCACAAACAGCCGCCGGCTACTTCGCCGAGGGCAATGCCGTCGTCATCCAGGGTCAGCAGCGCTGCGTCCAGGCCAATCTGCCCAAACTCATTGATCAACACGGCCCAACGCTCGTTGGCCGGACGTTGGCCAAGCAGGTGCTTGATCAGGCTGGTCTTGCCGGCGCCCAGGGGGCCGGCAATCACGTGGGTGGGAATGTTCTGCAACATGGAAGGCATCATTCAGGCCGTGTAGAGGGTTTGATCCTACGCGGTTATGCGAGCCAATCCAGCGTCAGGATCAAGCGGCGCTCGTCCGCTTTTAATGCCGGCGAACGGTGGATCAGGCCATGGCCTTCGTTACCGTGCCATTTGGTGCCCTTGAGCAACGCGACTTCGCCGCAGTGGATCTGCTCGATGCGCTCGCTGGGTTCGGCGTCTGCCTGGCTCAACTGGCGGCGGTCCATCACCCCTTCGCGCAACCACTGGCTGCCAATCCCCGCGTAGGTGGTGATCAGCCGCACCGGCACGTGATCGACGTGAAAACGCGGGCACATGGCCTTGTCCAACAGACGCAGGCGCACACCAATGCGCTTGGCGCCCAGCAGGCAGGCAAATGCGCTGACCAGCCACGAGACATCGGCGATAAAGCCCTCGTAGCCTTCAAGATCACGACAACTGGACGCCAAATCCTGCAAATTCGGCGCGGCATCTTCGTTATCCAGTTCGATCACCATGGAATCGGCCAACGGCTCGTTGAGCGATACGAGCAAGGCGCCAAACTCGGCGATGTGCAGGGGCAACTGACGCTGCCACAGCGCCAGGTTCACGCCGTCTTCGAGGATGTCGGACAGGGCCAGCGGTGTCTCGCCGCGGGTCTGGCGAATCACGGGACGCAGGGGGATTACCGGGGCGAGCATCAGGCGGCTGCCTCCTCATACCAAGGGCCAAAAGGATCGGCCAGCAAGCGCCAACCTTCGACGCCCAGGGCCATTTCTTCATCGTTGAGCAGGCAGGCGTCCAGTTCGGCGCGCATGGCGGCGAAGTCGATGTTCTGCCCGATAAACACCAGTTCCTGGCGGCAGTCGCCGGTGCTCAGTTGCCAGTTGCCCATGATCGCCGCGACGTTTTCTTCGTCCTGCGGCCACTGGCTTTTGGGCACGAAGCGCCACCAGCGTCCGGCAAAACCATGGCGCATCAGGCCGCCGGCCTGGGACCAACTGCCAGCGTCCTGGTGCTTGCTGGCCAGCCAGAAAAAGCCCTTGGAGCGCAACAGTTTGCCGTTGACCCAAGGGCGGTCGATAAAATCGAAAAAGCGCTGTGGATGGAACGGCCGGCGCGCGCGGTAAGCGGTGGAGGCGATGCCGTACTCTTCGGTTTCCGGCACATGTTCGCCGCGCAATTCCTGCAACCAGCCCGGGGCCTGGGCGGCGCGTTCGAAGTCGAAGCGCCCGGTGTTGAGGATCTTGTGCAGCGGCACTTCGCCCATGACCATCGGGATGATTTCGGCCTGGGCGTTGAGGCGTTCGAGGATCGCCATCAGCTCCTCGCGTTCGCGGCTGCTGATCAGGTCGATCTTGCTGATCAGGATCACGTCGGCGAATTCGATCTGTTCGATCAGCAGGTCGGTGATCGAACGCTCGTCCTCTTCACCGAGGGTTTCGCCGCGTGAGGCGAGGCTTTCGGCGGCCTGGTAGTCGAGCAGGAAGTTCATGCCATCGACCACGGTGACCATGGTGTCCAGGCGGGCGATGTCGGCCAGGCTTTGCTCGTTTTCATCACGAAAGGTGAAGGTTTCGGCCACCGGTAACGGCTCGGAAATGCCGGTGGATTCGATCAGCAGGTAATCGAAACGACCTTCCTTGGCGAGTTTTCCCACTTCCAGCAGTAAGTCTTCACGCAAGGTGCAGCAGATGCAGCCGTTGCTCATCTCTACCAGTTTTTCTTCGGCGCGGTTGAGGGTGACATCGCGCTGGACTTCGCTGCCGTCGATGTTGATTTCGCTCATGTCGTTGACGATCACCGCCACCCGCAGGTTTTCGCGGTTACGCAGGACGTAGTTGAGCAGCGTGCTTTTACCGGCGCCGAGAAAGCCGGACAACACAGTAACGGGGAGACGATTGGGCATCAGGTGTTCCTCATCAGGTGGCCGGTCAAATCGCCCGTTTATGGCGTTCGCGCAGCTCTTCACGTTCTTTGGCTTCGATACACAGGGTGGCGGTGGGGCGCAGCAGCAGGCGCTTGAGGCCGATGGCTTCGCCGGTTTCACGGCACCAGCCGTATTCGCCACGGGCCAGCAGTTCGAAGGCGTCGTCGATTTTGTCCAGCAGCTTCTTTTCGCGCTCCAGCAGGCGCAGTTGCCATTGGCGCTGTTCTTCGGCGCTGCCGACATCGGCGGGGTCGCTGTTGGGTTCCTGCTCGCGCAGCAACTGGAACTCAGCGTCGATGCGCGCTTGCAGCTCATTGCGCTGGGCCAACAGCAGTTCGCGGAAGAAGCCTTGCTGGGCTTCGTTCATGTAGTCGGCAGGCGGTTGTGCCAGCAGGTCTTGTTCATTCATGGGGAGCGGTTCACGGGTCAGGCTGTGCTTTTATGTTATAGTATAACAATACAAATAAGCCAATCCCCCTTGCTCGCCACGACGAAGGGCGCAATGCTTGAGCACTTTCCAGCCCAGAGAAACCCTATGAAATACCTGGCGTGCGCCCTGTTATTGGCCGTGGCAGGCCCGGCCTGCGCGCAAGTGCCGAGCCTGCTGGCGACATGCACGCGCAGCGCCAACCTGCTGGCCTGCGTGGACCCGCAAGGCAATGCCTACAGCGTGGCCACGGTGGGCAGCACCACGTATTTGCGCGGTTTCGAGGTGGTCGGCAAACGCCGCTGGGCACAGACCAACAGCCGATATGGACAACTGACGTTTTTTACCGGGCTGGCCTCGGACGGTGAGGCGTGGGTGGGCTACACGCGGCGTGTGGGCTGGACCACGATCAACCGGTTTTCCAGCTCCGGTGGCTCCAGCGCCAAGTTCACCTGCAGCCGAATTACCGGTTGTTAGACCTGGCCGCCCTTCTGTTCCTGGACCCAGGCCATGTAGCTGTTCATCGGTGGATTCTTCTGGAAGTACTTTTTCAACCCGTCGAACAGACCATCCGCGACCGCCTGTTGATGACGCGCCGTGACCAGGCGTTCAGCGTCGCGGGTATTGGAGATAAACCCGGTCTCCACCAGGATCGACGGCACATCCGGTGACTTGAGCACCGCGAATCCAGCCTGTTCCACGCGCTTCTGATGCAGGGTGGTGATGCCTTCCAGGCTGCCCAGAATCGAGCTGCCCAATTGCAGGCTGGAGGCGATGGTGGCGTTCATCGACATGTCGAGAATCACCCCCGCCAACATCGGGTCCTTGTCCTTGAGATTGAGCAGCGTGGTGGCGCCCAGCAAATCCGCACCGTTCTCACGCTGCGCCATGAAGCGCGCCGTGGCAGACGTCGCGCCCCCTTCCGACAACGCATACACCGACGCCCCCGAAGCCGTCAGCCGTGGCGCGGCATCCGCGTGCACCGAGATGAACATATCGGCCTTGTGCTGACGGGCGATATCCACGCGTTTGCGCAGTGGCACAAAGAAGTCGTCGTTGCGCACCAGCTTCACGTCAAAGCCCCTCTCGCGCTTCAAACGCTTGGCCAGCAACTGGGCGATGGACAGCACCACGTCTTTTTCGCGCTGGCCTTTGGAGCCGATGGCTCCAGGGTCTTTTCCGCCGTGGCCAGGGTCGACCACCACGATGATGTCGCGCTTGGGGTGCGCCTTGTCCGTGATGGGCGCGGGCTCAGCCGCGATCTGACGGGGCGCGTGGGTGCTGCTGGTCAGGTCCAGCACCAGGCGATGGCCTTGGCCATCCTGCGGTGGCAATAGAAAGCTGTTGAGCTGCATCGGCGCGGCCAGGTCCAGCACGATGCGCGTGTCCGCCTTGCCGAAATGCCCCGAGCGGATCGACGTGATGCCGCTGTTCTTCAAGGCCAACTGCGAAAAATCACCACTGAGCCCGGCACCGCTCAGGTCGATGATCAAGCGTTCCGGCGAGGTCAGGGAAAAGGTCTTGTACTGCACTGGCCCGCTGAGGTCGAACACCAGCCGCAGCTTGTCCGCCGAACGCCACAGGCGCGCATTGCTGATCTGCGTGGCATGGGCGGCAAACGGCAAGGTGAACAGTGGGCTGACCAGGAGCAGGTTGAGGAGCTGACGTCTGTGCATGACAAATACCGCAGATAAAGGAGCGTCCGTACTCGACAGGGCTGAAAAAAGGCTGGAGCAGAATATTCATCGTCGATGTTATTGTTATACTATAACATGTCTAATTATTACCAACGATGGACCTGCTTATGAATGCGCTGACTCTGCCGGATATCGCCGCGCAGGCTTCACGCCAAGCCTTGCCACTCGACTGGGTGGGCATGTGCGGCATCGCCCTGCCGATCCTGATCGACGGCCAACGCCTCAGCGCCCGCGCCGATGCCGGCGTCAGCCTGGACGACGGCGAAGCCCGTGGCATTCATATGTCACGCCTGTACCTGGCGCTGGAGATGCTTGAGCAGCAGCCGCTTACGCCTGCACTTCTGCGTAATGTACTGCAGCGTTTCCTCGACACACATGAAGGTTTATCTAAGAACGCTTACCTGCGCATCCACACCGACTTGCTGCTCAAACGCCCGGCGCTGATCAGCCCTTTGGCTGGCTGGAAAGCCTACCCGGTGAGCCTCGAAGCGCGCCTGGAAAACCAGATGTTCCACGTGGAACTAAAAATTGACGTTACCTACTCGTCAACCTGCCCTTGCTCCGCCGCCCTCGCCAGGCAGTTGATTCAGCAGCAATTTCTCGACGACTTCAGCAACACGTCGCTCAAGCATGAAGACGTACTGAACTGGCTGGGCAGCGCCAGCGGCATCATCGCCACGCCTCATAGCCAGCGCAGCACTGCGCAGTTAAATATCCAATTGCAAGGCTCAGACCTGGCACTGACTGAGTTGATCGACCACGCCGAAGCCGCTCTCGGCACCGCCGTACAAACCGCCGTAAAACGTGCGGACGAACAAGCCTTCGCCCTGGCCAACGGGCAGAACCTGATGTTCTGCGAAGACGCCGCCCGCCGCCTGAACCTCGCCTTGAAACGCTCGGATGCCGTCAAAGCCTTCCACTTGAAAGTGATCCACGCCGAAAGCCTGCACGCGCACGATGCCGTGGCTGAAAGCCGCTGGACGAGACACCCTGCATGATCACCTGCACCGCATTACGCTGGGGCGCGCCAGGCCAACCGCTGACGCCCGCCCTCGATCTCACACTGCAACCCGGCAGCCTCACTGGCATCATCGGCGCCAACGGCACCGGCAAAAGCAGCCTGCTCAAAGTCATCGCCGGCCTGCAAAAACCGTTGGCGGGCAAAGTCAGCGTGGACGTCTCACGCCGTGGTGGCCTGTCGTTCCTGCCCCAGCAACAACACCTCGACCGCCAGTTCCCCATCAGCCTGCAAGAACTGGTCGCCGCTGGCTTCTGGGGTACGAAGCTCTCGCCGCAACAACGCAGCCAACGCCTTGAAGCGGTCCTGGAAGACTGGTGCCTCAACGGCCTGCAACATCGCCCATTGATGGCCTTGTCCGGCGGCGAACTGCAACGCGCCCTGCTCGCCCGCATGAGCCTGGCCGAAGCGCCGGTGCTGCTGCTGGACGAACCCCACGCCGCCCTCGACGAAGACGGCCAGGCGCTGTGCTGGAAACATATCCACGCCTGGCACGACGAAGGCCGCACATTGATCGTGGTCTGTCACGACCTCGCCTCGGTACGCCAGCACACCCAGCAAGTGGTACAGATCAAAAGCACCGGCTGCCTGTTCGGCAACAGCAAAGAGCTGATCCGCCCACAAGCTCAAATGCAGGTGGCCTGATGCACTTCGCCGCCCACTTGTGGATGCCTTTCGTTGATTTTGTCTTCATGCGCCGCGCGCTGATCGGCGGGCTAGTACTGGCATGCAGCACCGCGCCGCTCGGCGTGTTCCTGATCCTGCGCCGCATGAGCCTGATCGGCGACGCCGTAGCCCACGGCATCCTGCCCGGTGCTGCCCTCGGCTTCTGGTTCGCCGGCCTCAGCCTGCCCGCGCTGACAATCGGCGGTCTCGGCGCCGGCTTGGGCATGGCCGGTCTGTCCGCGTGGATCACCCGCCGCACCGGCCTGCGCGAAGACGCCAGCCTCGCCGCCATCTACCCCATCTCCCTCGCTGCTGGCGTGCTGATCCTCGGCCTCGCCGGCAAGCGCCTGGACCTGCTGCACCTGCTGTTCGGCTCCGCCCTGGCGGTGGACGAAACCACCCTCACCGGCATGCTCTGGGTCACCGGGTTCAGCCTGTTCGCCATGGCGCTGATCTACAAACCGCTGCTGCTGGACACCCTCGACCCGCTGTTCCTGCAAACCGTCAGCCGCCTCGGCCCACTCGCCCACGGCTTGTTCCTGACGCTGGTGGTACTGAACCTGGTGATCGGCTTCCAGGCCATCGGCGCGCTGATGGTGGTCGGCTTGATGATGTTGCCGGCCATCGCTTCACGTTTCTGGAGCCGGCGCTTGCCGGTGTTGATCGCGGTATCGGCGGTGCTGGGATGCCTGTCGGTATGGCTGGGCTTGTTGTTGTCGTTCTACTACTCGTTGCCCAGCGGCCCGGCCATCGTGCTGGTGGCGGGCGCCGGGTATCTGCTGTCCGTGGTCTTCGGTCCGGTGCACGGTTTGCTGCGCCGCCCGCCTTTGCTGTCATCCCAATGAGGTGTTTCCCGATGCGCGCTTTACTCGTGCTGTTCAGCCTTCTGCTGCCGCTGTCGATGGCCCAGGCGGCCGGCAAACTCCAGGTGGTCACCAGCTTCAGTATTCTCGATGACATCACCCACCAGATCGGTGGCGATCACATCCAGATCAGCAACATGGTCGGCCCGGACGCCGATGCCCACACCTACGAGCCCACCCCGGACGACGCCAAGGCCCTGCTCAAGGCCCGCGTCATCATCAAGAATGGCCTGGGCTTCGAGCCGTGGCTGGATCGCCTGGTGACCAGCACCGAAACCAAAGCCACGGTAGTCACCGCCAGCAAAGGCGTGATTTCCCACACCATGGACGAGGACGGCGAAACCATCCCCGACCCGCACGCCTGGCACAACCTGGCCAACGCTGAAATCTATGTGAACAACATCACCAAGGCCCTGATCGCCGCCGACCCGGCCAACAAGGCCGACTACCAGCGCAACAGCCAAGCCTACCTGAAAGAGATCTACCGCCTGTTGGCCGAAGCCAAGGCCAAGTTCGGCGCCCTGCCGCCGGGCAACCGCCGCATCGTCACCTCCCATGACGCCTTTGGTTACCTGGGCCAGGCTTACGGGATCGAGTTCCTCGCGCCTCAGGGTTTGTCCACCGAACGTGAACCGTCTGCCGCCGAAGTCGCCGCGCTGATCACCCAGATCCGTAAAGACAAGGTCAAGGCCGTGTTCATGGAAAACATCAAGGATTCGCGCCTGCTCAAGCAGATCGCTGACGAAAGCGGCGCGCAGATCGGCGGCACGCTGTACTCCGACGCCCTCGCTGCCGAAGGCCCGGCCAGCACCTTTACCGGGCTGTTCGAATACAACCTCAACACCCTGTGCGCGGCCCTGGCCAAGCCATGACCCTGAGCATGCTCGACCTGGAAGGGGCTGCCTTGGGCAGCCGCTTCCCCCTCGAAGCCGTGCTCGATGCCCTGCCGTGGAACAGCGACGGCCTGATCGCCGCCATCGCCCAACAGCACGGCAGCGGCGAGGTGTTGATGCTGGCCTGGATGAACCGCCAGGCCCTCACCGAAACCCTCGCCAGCGGCCACGTCTGCTACTGGTCGCGCTCGCGCCAGCGGCTGTGGCGCAAGGGCGAAAGCTCCGGCCACTGGCAGCAACTGGTGGAAGCGCGCCTGGATTGCGACGGCGACGCCGTGCTGCTGATCGTCGATCAGCAAGGCCCCGCCTGCCACACCGGTCGGCCCACCTGCTTCTACAACGCCATCGATGGCGACCACGTCCACATCATTACGGAAGCCTCAGCATGATCCGCAAGAACCCGTCCGGCGATCTGCCCGTGATTGCCGAATCGGCCTACGTCGATAAAACCGCAATCATCTGCGGCAAGGTGATCATCGGCGAGAACGTCTTCGTCGGCCCCTACGCCGTGATCCGCGCCGACGAAGTCGACGCCAGCGGCGCCATGGATCCGATCACCATCGGCGCCAACTCCAATATCCAGGACGGCGTGGTCATTCACTCCAAATCCGGCGCCGCCGTAACCATCGGCGAGTTCACCTCCATCGCCCACCGCTCTATCGTCCACGGCCCCTGCACCGTCGGCGACCGCGTGTTTATCGGCTTCAACAGTGTGCTGTTCAACTGCGCCGTGGGTGACGGCTGCGTGGTGCGCCACAACTCGGTGGTGGACGGCCGTGACTTGCCGGATGCGTTCTACGTGCCCTCTACCACCCGCATCGGGCCCAACACCGACCTGTCGCAATTCCCACCGGTAAGTGTCAGCGCCTCGGAGTTTTCCGAAGACGTGGCACGCACCAATGTCGATCTGGTGCGCGGCTACAAAGCCCTGCAAAACGAGTTCTGAACCATGAGCCGCCTGCTGATCCGCAATGCCCGCCTGGTGAATGAAGGCCAGCAATTCGACGCCGATGTGCTGGTCGCCAATGGCCGCATCGAGAAGATCGCCAGCAGCATCGAAGGCTGCAATGCGCCCGTGTCCATCGACGCGCAGGGCCAGTGGCTGCTGCCGGGCATGATCGATGACCAGGTGCACTTTCGTGAACCCGGCGCGCCGGACAAAGGCAGCTTCTACAGCGAATCCCGCGCGGCGGTGGCTGGCGGCATCACCAGTTTCATGGACATGCCCAACACCAACCCGGCCACCCTCAACCTCGAAGCCCTCGCCGATAAAAAGCGCCGTGCCGCGCTGCACTCGGTGGCCAACTACGGCTTTCACTTTGGCGTGAGCAACGACAACCTCGACATCGTCGCCGCTCTCGATCCGCGCGAAGTGGCCGGCGTCAAAGTGTTCATGGGCGCCTCCACCGGCAATATGCTGGTGGACGACCCGCGCATCCTCGAGCGCCTGTTCGCGGAAGTGCCGACGATCCTGCTGGCCCATTGCGAACACACGCCGAGCATCCAGGCCAACGAACTGCGCCTGCGCGAGCGCTTCGGCGAACACATCCCCGCCGTCGCCCACCCGCTGATCCGCGATGCCGAGGCGTGTTATCGCTCGTCGTCCTTTGCGGTGGAATTGGCCAAGCGCCACGGTACCCGCCTGCACGTACTGCACCTGACCAGCGCCCGCGAACTGGCGCTGTTCGAGGACAAACCCCTGGCCGAAAAACGCATCACCGCCGAGGTCTGCCTGCACCACCTGCTGTTCGATGACCGCGACTATCACCGCCTCGGTCATCAGATCAAATGCAACCCGGCGATCAAGACCCGCGCCGACCGCGACGCGCTGCGCCTGGCCTTGTTGAGTGATCGTCTGGATGTGATCGGCAGTGACCATGCGCCGCATACCTGGGCGCAAAAACAGTTGGAGTATCGCCAGGCACCGGCGGGTTTGCCCTTGGTGCAGCATGCGCTGCCGGCGTTATTGGAGTTGGTGGCCGATGGGCATATGCCCCTGACCACGCTGGTGGCGAAGACCAGTCACCGCGTGGCGGACCTGTTCGCCATTCCTGATCGCGGCTATTTGCGTGAAGGCTATTGGGCCGACCTGGTGCTGATCCAGCCCGAACCCCAAGGCAAACCCGTGAGCAGCCAGCCGATCCTCGGCCGCTGCGGCTGGACGCCCTTCGCCGAGCGTAGCTTCCGCCACAGCGTCAGCACCACCCTGGTGTCCGGCCATCTGGCGTGGCACAACGGCCAGGTGGTCAACAGTTGCCAGGGCTTGCCCCTGCATTTTCTGCGTTAAGCGCGGGGTTTGACCGTACCGCAATCGTTGCCCAGCCATTGGGCGTGGGTGTCCAGGCTGCCCTTCTGCTGAATGCCGGTGGCATTGAAGGTGCCGTTGACGCTGGTGCTGAATTCCTTCTGGCTCTGGAACGTCGCCACGCCCGTGCCCTGGGCTTTCGGGCAGCTGAAACGGAATTTCCACTGGTTGCCGGTCTTGTCGGTCACTTCCTGTTTGCAACCCGATTGCGGGTCGGTCAGGGGGATCGAGTCAGAGGCGACCTGCGCTGGAGTGAGGCACACCTGCACGCCTTTACCGGCCATGGTGATGCCTTGTTTTTCCAGCATGGCGCGCTGTTCGGGGGTCATCTGTTGCTTGAGTTGACCGAGGATCAGCGACAAGTCCGGCAGGTCCTGGTTATCCACTTTCATGTTGCTGGTGGTCAATTCCCACAAGCCCGGCGCCAGCATCTGCGCCTGTGCTGCTACGGGCAGCGCCAAACCAGTAACCATGGCCAAACAGAGCAGACGTGCATTCATCGGGTAACTCCTGGGTAATTGTGGGCGTTAGACGCCGCAAAGCCGCCAGTGTTGCACGGCAAATAAAATAGCGACATTCGGCACCAGACATGGTCTGTTAGGCATTGGATTGTCTGGAGTCTCGTCGTCCATGGATTTCTTTGGCCCGCACCTGCTCGCCTACTTCATCGCCACGCTGCACTTTTTCGGCACGCTCGCCGCGATCCACGCGGTGCTGACCGTCAGGACCGCCCAAGGCTCGATCGCCTGGGCCCTGTCGCTGATGTTCATGCCCTATCTCACGCTCATCCCCTACCTGATCTTTGGCCGCAGCACCTTTGACGCTTACATCCAGGCGCGGCGCCAGGCCAACCAGGAAATGCACACCGCCATCACCGAGCTGAACTGGCGCCCGTGGGTCGAAGAAGCCCTCGCCGCACGCAACTCCAGCGCCTACGCGTCCCTGCGCGCCATGCCCAAGCTGGGGCGCATGCCGTGCCTGGCCAACAATGAAGTGCGTTTGTTGATCAATGGCGACGCCACCTTCAGCGCAATCTTCGCGGCGATTCGCAACGCCAAGACTGCGGTGCTGTTCCAGTTTTTCATCATCCATGACGACGAGCTTGGCCGGCAGTTGCACGCACTGCTGCAGGAAAAAGCCGCAGAAGGCGTCAGCATTTACGTGCTGTACGACCGCATCGGCAGCCATGCCCTGCCCCATCGTTATGTGCAATCCCTGCGTGACGCCGGGGTGCAGGTCAAGGCGTTCGCCACCCGCAGCGGCTGGCTCAACCGGTTCCAGGTCAACTTCCGCAACCACCGCAAGATCGTCGTGGTAGACGGCGTTACCGGGTTTGTCGGCGGGCATAACGTCGGCGATGAATACCTCGGCAAAAAACCGCCGCTGGCGCCGTGGCGCGATACCCATGTGCAGGTCACCGGCCCGGTGGTGGCATGCCTGCAAGAGTCGTTTGCCGAAGACTGGTTCTGGGCTGCGCGGGAGCTGCCGCCGCTGATCCTGCCGGACGCCTACCCCGAAGACGGCGTGCTCTGCCAACTGCTCGCCAGCGGCCCGGCCGACCCGTATGAGACCTGCTCGCTGTTCTTCGTCGAAGCCATCCACGCGGCGACCGAACGCGTGTGGATCACCAGCCCGTATTTCATCCCCGACGAAGCGGTGTTCGCCGCCCTGCGCCTGGCCGTATTACGCGGCGTTGACGTGCGCCTGCTGCTGCCGTCACGCCCCGACCACCGCATCGTCTACGCGGCCTCCAGCCTGTATGCGATCGAAGCCGTACGCGCCGGCGTACGTGTGTTCCGCTACACGCCAGGTTTTTTGCATCAGAAGGTGGTGTTGGTGGACAGCGAAATCAGCGCCATCGGCAGTGCGAATATGGACAACCGTTCATTCCGGCTGAATTTTGAAGTGATGTTGCTGACGGTGGACGAAGCCTTTGCCCACGAAGTGGAACAGATGCTGCTGGACGACTTCGCCCTGGCCCACGAGGTCAGCCAGGAAGAAAGCCGCGAGACCCGCCGCTTGCAGCAACTGGGCATGCGGGTGGCACGGCTGATTTCGCCGATTTTGTAAGACCCAGGGTCGATTGGAGGCCGATTATTCGATAGCCGACCGATGGCTTTTTCCCCTACCCGACACGTGCTCTAGGCTCAAACCTGTCACTTCCGACAATTGGAGCCCGTCATGAAACGCACACTGATCGACCGAATCCTCAACCCTAAACAACCCGCCCCCTCAATAGAAGTGGAGTTCGGCGAGCCCACCTACATTATCTATCTGCAGTACGCGGTGCTTTACGAACCGAAACCCTTTGAGGATGCCGTCGTGTACCTCTTCAGCAACGGCGTCTACAAGATCATTTCCCCCGGCGAAAACCACTACGGCGTCTACGTCATCAAGGGTGATATCACTTCAACCCGATGGGAAATAACCTTTCTTTCGATACCTCATGCCGACTGGGGTGGCAACGTTGCTCGCCACGACCTCACCTTCAATCAAGACCTCAAGGCATTCGGGCAACAGGCCTACCTGCAAACCGACCCCAATATTCCCAAACAGCACGGCACGTTCCATATGACCCCGAATACCATCACCG
Source organism: Pseudomonas sp. Marseille-Q1929 (assembly GCF_017316265.1). Taxonomy (NCBI): domain Bacteria; kingdom Pseudomonadati; phylum Pseudomonadota; class Gammaproteobacteria; order Pseudomonadales; family Pseudomonadaceae; genus Pseudomonas; species Pseudomonas sp. Marseille-Q1929. The sequence goes on along the minus strand of NZ_JAFLWU010000002.1, from coordinate 93,049 downwards.
ATCCGCGTCCACTCAACTGGGATAACATTCCTCATCCAAAATCCCATCAGCGATAAATATCGTCACGCGTCCACGGCAGTTCATGACTGCCATCTGCATGGGGCTTGAGTGCAAGAATTTGATGCAGATTTATCCAGCCCCGCGCAAATGCATAGGCACACCCCGCCAAATACAACCGCCAAATCCGCAACGCCTGCTCCGGCACCATCTTCGCCGCCGCTTCCAGGTTGTCCTCCAGGCGCTCGCTCCAATGGTCCAGCGTGCGCGCGTAATGCAAGCGCAGGCTTTCGACATCGACCACTTCCAGCCCGACGTCACTGAGTTCGGCGGTCATCATCGCCAAATGCGGCAACTCGCCGTTGGGGAACACGTAGCGCTCGATAAAGTCACCGGCACCCCGGCCTACAGGGCGGCCGTCCGTGTGCTTGGCGGTGATGCCGTGGTTCATCACCAGGCCGCCTTCACGCACCGCGCCAAACAAGGTCTGGCAATACTGCGCCAGGTTGGCGTGGCCGACGTGTTCGAACATGCCCACACTCACCACTTTGTCGAAGCGACCGTCTTGTGGCAGGTCGCGGTAATCGAGCAGTTGCAGGTCCACCTGGTCGTCCAGGCCTTCGGCTTTCACCCGCTCGCGGGCCAGGGCCAGTTGTTCTTTGCTCAGGGTGATGCCAAACACCTTGACCCCAAACTCCCTCGCCGCAAACCGTGCGAGCCCACCCCAGCCACAGCCGACGTCGAGCAAATACTCGCCCGGCTGCAAGCGCAACTTGCGGCACAGGTGGCGGAATTTGTCTTGTTGGGCCTGGTCGATGGATTCGCTGCCGGTTTCGAAGTAACCGCAGGAGTACGCCATGTCCTGGTCCAGCCACAGCTGGTAGAACTCATTGGACAGGTCGTAATGGTAGGAAATCGCCGCAGCGTCTGTGGCCTTGTCGTGGATCGAGCGCACCGGACGACTCTCCTCGTCGTCTTCGATCAGGGCGAGGCTCAACTCGTCGCACACCCGAATCACTTCGCTGATAGAGCCTTCCAGCTCCAATTTGCCCTCGATAAAGGCCTCGCCCAGTGAATTGAGCGTCGGATGGGTCAGCTGAGGTACGACCGTGGGGTCCTTCACCACGATGGTCACACTGGGCTCGGGGCCCAAGTTGAATTCATGGCCATCCCAGAGTCGAAGACGCAACGGCAGCTGAAGATTCTGTAAGGCCGGTGGAAGTTGCGCGAGCATGAGTAGTCCCCCCTTGTTTCAGACGTCTGAAAAGAGGGTAGACCATCCCGAGACAAGTAGGAGGCTATCGATCCGATAGCCCATCGCTATGGCCGCGGCGCTCAAGCAATCCCTCTTCGATCCACTGTTTCAACCATGTAACAGCCTTCAGCGGTGCGTCCTCGGCATAAGTGATTGCCAAGTGCTCGCACAGTTCTGAAAAGCTCCAGCCGGTGGCCACCATCCCTGCCAGGGCGCAGGCTTCCTTGGGTTCAAGGCTGCGGTAACGGCACACGTTCTGGTGGCGCCATACCAAGCAAATCTGCGCCGATGCCAACGCCGCGCTGCCGGGAAAATCCGCTTCTTCCTTAGCCGCTCGCCAGATCGCCAGCGTATTGAAGTGGCAAAGCATCTGCTGCACCGAGGGCGCCAGGGTGACCTGCAAACCCGGCCAATCCTGGGGCGGCAATAGCGCCATGTCATCCAGGCCCAGCGGCTCGCCCTGGGGCGCATCAAAGGCCAGGGTGAACGCCCACTCCAACCGCGCCAGCTCGGCCAGCGGCGCGCTTTGTTCCTCCAGCAAATGCTCGACGATAAAAACCGCAAAGCGTTCGCCCAGCCAACGCAGGCTGTAATGGGCCGACGGGTAGCGGCGCACATATGCCTCGCAGAGCAGGGCAAATTCCTCATCCCCCAGCCAGTACCAGAGGGCGCCGAAGTCATTGCGCAACACCTCCTGCAAACGCGCCCGATAGGCGTTGTGGTAAATCGCCAGGCCAGTGTCCACATCCAGCGTGGGCCCACCCAATAACGTCGCGGCAAACCCACTGTTGGCCAGCGGGGTTTCGGCTAGCAAATGCTGCTCAAAGGCCAACTGCCAATCGGTCAGGCGCATAGCGGCCTCCTGGCCAGGGCACTGGCCCCCAGTTCACGGGCCTTGCCCAACTCGGTGAGCAGTTCTTCAAGGGGTGGGAAATGGTCGTCGCGCTCCAACAACGTCGACACTGGCCCGAAGTGTTCCAGGGTCTGCTGATACAGCGCCCACACCGGATCGCACACCGGGTGGTCATGGGTATCGACCACATAGTCGCCGTAGTCCATATGCCCGGCCAGGTGCAGTTGGCGGATGCTCTGCGGCGGCAGGTTGCGAATAAACGTCCAGGCGTCGAAGCCATGGTTACGCGAACTGACATACACATTGTTCACGTCCAGCAACAGCTGGCAGCCCGACAGGTGGGCCAGGGCATTGAGGAATTCCCACTCGGTAAACTCATCCGCCTTGGCGCGCACATAACTGGAGACATTTTCCAGCACCAGCGGACGCTGCAACACGTCCTGCACTTGGCGCACGCGGGCAGCCACGTGGTAGAGACTTTCTTCGGTGTAAGGCAAGGGCAACAGGTCATGCAATTGGTGCGCGCTGCCACGGCTCCAGCACAGGTGATCGGACACCCACGCCGGCTGGATACGCTCGGCCAGCTGCTTGATCTGTTTTAGATATTCCAAATCGAGGGCATGGGGCCCGCCGATGGACAAGGACACGCCGTGCATCACCAGGGGATAACGCTCGGCAATCGCGTCCAGGTAGTACAAGGCTTTGCCGCCCTGCACCAGGTAATTTTCGGAGATCACTTCGAACCAATCCACGGCCGGCGACTGTTCAAGGATCTGCTGGTAGTACTCGCTGCGCAGACCCAGGCCGTAACCGAGGCTTGCAAGGGCAGTGGACATAAGACACTCCTGGGCAAAGTGTCCGCAGCGGCGGTAGGCAACCGCTGCGGGTGCACTCGGTTACTCGCCGACTTTGCCGCCAGCCGCATCGCACGCGGCCTTGGTCATGGCCTTGAAGCCGTGGCCCTTGCAGACAGCCTGGCCTTTGCAGGCGTTTTCAGCGGTCTTGCAGTCGTTCATGCCTTTGCAGGAGGTCACGCCGTAGCAGTGAACATTCGCATCGGCAGCCTGTACCTGGGTGGCGACACCGGCAAACATAGTGGCGGCAGCGATAGCCAGGGCAGCACCGGAAACGGCGTTTTTGATGTTCATTGTTGTATTCCTCATAACAGTAGGGGTGTCGGTCTGAACGGATTGTTCAGTCTCGACACACCACTAGAGAGAGGTCCCCGGCTGGCGTTACAACACCCGCGAAAATTTATTCTTCGAGCTTCGACAAAGGCTCCTGAAAGCGCAGCAAACGCCCGGCATTACCCAGTACCAGCAGGGTGCTGAGGTTATGCAACACCGCCGCAATCATGGCCCCGGCGGCGCCCAGCCAGCCAAAGGCTGCGAACACGACGATGGCCAGCGTCCAGCCCAGGCCGATAATCACATTGACCTGCAATGTCTGCCGGCACTGGCGACTCAAGCGCACACAGGTGCCCAAGCGCCGCAGGTCGCTGCCGATCAGCACCACGTCCGCCGAGGCCAGCGCGATATCCGCGCCGCCCGCGCCCATGGCCACGCCGACCACGCCGGCCTTGAGCGCCAGGGAATCGTTGATGCCGTCGCCCACCACCATAGGGCGGAAACCGCTGCCGATCTCCCCCAGCACGCGGTTGAGCTTGTCTTCCGGCAACGCCTGCGCCTCGACGTCGCTGATGCCCACGTCCAGCGCCAGGCTGTCGGCGACGCTTTGGCGGTCGCCGGTGAGCAGCAGCTGACGGCCCAGGCCAAGGTCGCGCAGCTCTTGCAGCGCCTGGCGGGCTTCGGGTTTGACGCTGTCGGCCAGCAGCAGCCAGGCGAGGAACTGCCCGTCCAGCGCCAGCCCGGCAATCGGGCCGTCGTGGTTCGGGACTGTGGTTGTGACAATCCCCAGTTGCTCGAACAACTCCGGCCGCCCCAGCGCCGCTTCGCCCTGCGCGGTGTGCGCCACCACACCAAGGCCCTGGCGCTCACGAATGTCCGTCAGCACCAGCCGTTGTTCCTGCGTGGCCAACCCCGCCAACGCCCGGCTGACCGGGTGGCTGCTGGCCGAACCGAGGCTGGCCGCCAGGTTGAGCAAGCCCTGCCGATCCGGCGCGGTGGTTTCGATGGATTGCAGGCGCAGGGTGCCGAAGGTCAGGGTGCCGGTCTTGTCCACGACCAGCGAGGTCAAGTCCGCCAGCTCCTCCAGGAACGCCGAGCTGCGAATCAGAATCCCATGGCGCGCCGCGACCGCAATCCCGGCAATCGCCGTGGCCGGCGCCGACAACACCAGCGCACACGGGCACGCCGCCACCAACACCGCCAGCATCGCCTGCGCATCGTTGGTGACAAACCAGGTGACCGCCGCCAGCAACAACACCAACACCATATAACTGCCGGCGTAACGCTCCAGCAGCCGCGTGATCGGCGGCTTGGAGCGCTCGGCGTTCTGCATCAGCGCGATGACTTTGCCCAAGGTCGATTCATTGCCAGTGCGGGTCACCTCCAGGCGCAGCAGGCCGTCGAGGTTGATCGCCCCGCCAAACACCTGCACGCCCACACTCGCTTCCAGCGGCACCGACTCCCCGGTGATCGGCGCCGTGTCCAGGCTGGCCTGCCCGGACAGCACCACGCCATCGGCGGGCACACGGTCACCGGCGCGCACTTCGACGACATCGCCGGTGTGCAGCGTGCCGTTGTCCACCTCGACAATGCTGCCGTCGGCCTGCACCAAGCGTGCGTGGCTGCGGGTCAGTTTGCCGAGGGCGTGAATCGCTTCCTGGGAGCCGATCACGCTGCGCTCTTCGAGCACGTGGCCGAAGATCATGATGATTGGCAACAGCGCCGCGGTCAGCAGATCACCGGTGGCCCAGGCGCCGAGCATGGCCAGGGCGATTAGTTGGTCGGTGATGCCATGCAGGCTGGGAAAACGCAGGCTGTACCACGCCGAACGCATCACCGGCACCGCCACCAAGAGCGACGCGACACCCAGCAACAACTGGCTCACGCCGGTCTGATCTGGGGCCAGCCAGCGCCACACCAGGCCCAACACCAGCAACCCAAGGGCCAACATGGCCAGAGTCAATTGCCGCGCAGCGCTGCGCTGCTCGGCGGAGGTCAGCATGGGTGCGCTCATTGTTCGGCTCCCTGAATGATCAAGCGGGAGTCGTCTTTAGGATCGACCGTGGTCACGGAACCGGCCTGGCCGAGAATCTTCGGCAGGCGTTCGCGGTACAGGCGCAGCAGCAAGCCCGGGTCTTTGACTTGGGCGAGGCTGGCGACCGTGGCGGTTTGCGCCTGGGCATCGGCCAACCGCTCGCTGGCCTTGGCGTGGGCGACTTGCACCACGCGGTCGGCCTGCTGGGTAGCGGCCTGGGTGAGTTTTTCGGCGTCGGTGCGCGCATTGGCCACGGCTTTGTCGGCCTGTTGGCTGGCGGTCAGCACGGCGTTGAAGGCATTCACCGCCGGGCTCGGCAGGCTTGATTGCACATCCACGCGAGTGACTTCGATACCCAAGCCCAAGCCCGTCGAGGTCAACTCGGCAAGGCGCTTGTTGATGCCCTGCACCAGATCACCACGCAAGCGTTCGCGGCGTTCGGCGGCGCCGTTGTCGGTGCCGATCAGTTCGGGGCGCGCCACCAGGATCGTGTCCAAGTCGCGGGCCGCCGTGAGTGCCACGGCACTGCGCGTCACCAGGCGATCCAGGGCGGGCAACACATGCGCGCCTTGCAACACAAACGCGTAAGGCTCGGTGACCTTGTAGAACACCCGCACATCCAGCTGCACCACGCCGGCATCGCCGGTCAGCAGGTAACCGGAGCCGGCCAGGGCATCGCTCAACGGCGTGGCGAAACTGGCCACGCGGTCGGCCTGGATCGCTGCCTCGGAACGCAGCAGGTTCTCCACCCGCCGTTCGATCACGCGGTCGGCCGCCGGCAGCAACACCACCTGTTCGAACGGTTGCGGCCAGGCCAGCAGCAAGCCAGCGTTCTGGATACGGTCGAGGGCGCCGAAGTGCAGGACCACGGCGCGGTTCTGCGGGTCGATCTGGCGCACATTGGAAAACGCCCAGGCCAACGCCGCCAACACGGTCACCGCGTACAGCGCCATGAAGGTCAGGCGCCCGGCCTGGATCCACGGGCTGTCCGGGCTGTCACGCTCGTTCATGGCTGGGCGTCCTTGGGCCCATCCACCAACGCACGGAACGGCGCGGCGTCGGTGCGCAGGATGATCTTGGTGCCCGGCGTGACCACCGTGCCCAAGGTATCCAGCGAACGCAGCAGGTTATACAGCTGCGGATTGCCGGCGTAGGCGCGGCCGTAGATCTGCGCGGCTTCGACCCGCGATTGCGCTTCGATGTCGGCGGCTTTCACCGTGGCATCGGCCTGCACGATGCGCGCGTCGCGCTCGGCGGCAGAGCGGATCTGCGCCGCTTCACGCTTGCCCACGGCGGTGCGTTCGGTGGCGATGGTCTCGCGCTCGGCGCGCATGCGGTCGACGGTGGCGGTGAGCGTCACCGACGGCAAGGTCAGCCGTTCGATACCGACCTGGGCCACGCGCACGCCATACGTGGTGAGCAATTGTTGATCAATCTGCTGGCGCAACTGCGCCTCGAAATCGGCGATGCGTACCTGGCTGGCATCGGTGTTGATCAGGCTCGACAGGTCAAAGCTGGCCGCCGTGGTTTCCAGCGCCGAGCCGACAAAGGTACGGATCTGCCGCGCCGCTTCATCCGGCTGGTTTTGCACCGCGCGCATAAAGCGCTGCACATTGTCGGCATCGCCCTGCACCTGCCACGCCACGTAGGCCTGCACGATGATGCGCAGGCCATCGCGGGTGCCCACGTCCTGCAAGCCGCTGGAAGTGGTGCGCAGGCGCAAGTCCACTGGGATCGCCGCTTCGAACGGCGCCGGCCAGCGCCAGCCCAGGCCCGGTTCCAACAGCACCCGCGCCGGGTTGCCGAAACGGGTAATCACCGTGGCTTCGCCGGAGCGCACTTGCACCAGGCTCGCCGCCGCGACCGCAAACAAAACCAGCAACGCCGCCCAGGCCATGCGCCGCCAAGGAAATGGGCCGGCCGCTTGCTCGTCACCGTGATGATGGTGGTGGTGATGGCCATGATGATGACCGTGATCGTGAGAATGAGCGCTCAACAGACCGACTCCTTATTGAACGGCTTTGCGCGGCAGCGACGGATCGGCCGGCAAGGTAAAAGAACGCAGATCGATCGTCGGCGCACTGTCGGCGCCCAGGCGATGATCCAGAATCAGCAGCTTGGCGTGGGCCAGGCCCTGGCTGAGTTGGCCGAGGTACTGCTCCAGCACGAAGGCTTTGCCAGCGGTGGCGTAGGCCTTTTGTTCGGCGGCAAAACGCAGGTCGGCCGCTTGGGCGCCGGCATTCACTTCGCGCGCCGTGGCCGTGGCCCGGTCGCGGGCGGTGCTGGCTTGCAGCAACGCCAGGTTGGTTTGCTCGCTGGCCGCGCCGCGCTCGCGGGAGATCAGTGCCTGCGCACCGATCTGCGCGGCTTGCACGCCGTGGTAGGCGTTGGCAGCGCCGGCCGGGGGGTGGATCGCTTCAACGACGGTGGCGAGGATTTCCACGCCGCTGTCGAGGCTGTGCAAGTCGGCTTGCACGGCGCGGCCGATCTCGTCGGCGAGGCTCGTGCGCTGCTCGCCGAGCAATTCGTCGAGGGTGCGCGAGGCAAAGTCGTGGACCAGGATGCGGCTGGCGGTGCTGCGGATCAGGGTCGGCACATCCGCGCTGTTATAGGTGGCGGCGAGCGCGGCGTGGTCGGTAAGGCCGATGCGGTAAACGAAACGCACATCCATGTTGACGATCTGGAAGCTCTGCTTGTCGCCGCTGCTGCTGGCAATGACCTGGGATTTGTCATTCACATGGCTGGCGTCCCACAGGCGGTTGGCGATCAACGGCGCCGGGCCTTCGGCGGCGGCCAACTCCGGTGCGGCGGCTTCGCTGACACTGGTGGCCAACTCATGCACCACGCCGTTTTCCACGTTGATCACACGACCCAGCGGCCACGGCAAACCGGCATGCAGGCCGGGGCCGAACACCTCGACGGGTTTACCGAAGCGCTCATAAATCCCACGCCCTTGCAGAGGTACTTCGTGCACACCGGTCAGCGCCCAGCCTACCGCCAGCACCACCAACAACACCGGCAGAAACGCCCGACGCATGTAGGTAAACGCCCAGATCTGACGCAGGTCGATACCGAAGCGGTTGTGCAATTCGTGCTGCAAGGCGAGCAAGGGTTGTGGCGGCCAGCGCAGCAACCCGGCGATAAAGCTTTGCGCCATCAGGCGCGGTTCAAGGCGTGGCTGGCGCGGGCTGAACAGTGAAAGAACAGCTCTTAATAAAAACTCCACGGCGACCAGCGCTGGCAGCAGACCGATCAACACCGCCAGGCGCAACGGCCAGACCGATTCAGCACCCGCAAACAGCAGGCAAATCGCGCTGATCAACAGGCAGATAATCGCCACCCGGCTCAATTGCGCCAGTTGCGAGGCTTCCGGCCATTGCGCGGCGGTTTCCTGGGCGAGGCGGCGTTCGAACACCAGCAAGCCGAACGCCAGCGCCAAGGCCAGCGCGGCACCGATGCTCGCGGATTGCCCGACGGGCGCTGCGGGCAATGCCAGGTTCCAGAACTCGACAATGCTGATCAGCGCCAGCAGCGCCCAACCGCCGAGCCACAACACCGGGGTGCCAATCTGCTTGCCGAAGCGCCCGGCCAGGCGCGCGTAACGGCCGGTGTCTTCTACGGGGGCTTCCTGCGGCGGCTCTTCCAGCGCCTGGGCGCGCCAATCGGCGACCCACCACGCTGATTGCAAACCGGCCACCAGCAACAGCAGCGCCGAGGCACAGTTGATCAACACCACCGGCCAGATCGACAGCGGCGCAAACAGCGCAACAAACAGCGCCAGCACCCAGCCGCACACGGCTATAGCGGTCAGGCTGATACCGGCCTGGCGCAATCGACGGGCATGGAACAGCCCTTGCTGAAAACGCGGCAGGCCCTCTACCGAAGCGCCGTCAGCTTCTAGATCCACTTGCATCCCAACACGCTCATTCGCACACAATTAGTTACGATATAACACGGGGCGTGAAATTTTTGTCCGCTGAATGCAGCTTTCGAACCCGACCACCGATCCCTGTGGGAGCTGGCTTGCCTGCGATGCTGACAACTCGGTCTTCCAGCAAAACCGAGGTGATTCAATCGCAGGCAAGCCAGCTCCCACATTGATCACTACCACCTCTGTACCTCGTTGTGCTCGGGAGCGTGACCAAGCCCCCATAAACACGAGCCATCACTGGTGCAGCCCAAGATTAAGCGGCACACTCCAAACCAGTTTTTCGCGGGTCCACGGACAAGGAAGCGTCACCTCCCATGATTTCGATCTATCAGCTCAAGCCGCGTTTTCAAAACCTGCTGCGCCCCCTCGTGCAGCGCCTCTACGACAACGGCACCACCGCCAACCAGATCACCGTGCTCGCCGGCGTGATCTCCCTGCTGGTGGGCCTGTTGATCGCCAGCTTCGCCCACCACCTGTGGCTGTTTGCGCTGATCCCGCTGTGGATGATCCTGCGCATGGCCCTCAACGCCATCGACGGCATGCTCGCCCGGGAATTCGGCCAGCAGTCGCGCCTGGGCGCCTACCTCAATGAACTGTGCGACGTGATCGCCGACAGCGCGCTGATCCTGCCGTTTGCGCTGATCCCCGGCGTGAGCCTGGCGCCGGTGCTGCTGGTGGCATTGCTGGCGGTGTTCAGTGAATACGCCGGGGTGCTCGGGCCGATGGTCGGCGCATCCCGCCGCTACGACGGGCCAATGGGCAAGAGTGACCGCGCCTTTGTGCTCGGCGTGCTGGCCACCGGCGTGGCCCTGGGCTGGTTGGGCGCAGGCTGGGTGGACGGGGTGATGTGGCTGGTGGCCGCCCTGCTCGCCTACACCCTGGTCAATCGAGTGCGCCAAGGTCTCAAAGAACCGACTTCCCCTTCTGCATAAGGATTTTGCGATGCGTGAACAACAAGCACACACCTTCAGCACCCACGATGGCGTCGAGCTGTTCTACCGCCACTGGCCGGCCACTGCGAACGACGGGCCGCGCAAGGCCATCGTGTTGTTCCATCGCGGCCACGAGCATTCGGGGCGGATTGCGCACCTGGTGGATGAGCTGGACCTGCCGCAGTTCGACTTCTTCGCCTGGGACGCCCGCGGCCATGGCCAATCCCCCGGCGAGCGCGGCGACAGCCCCAGTTTCGCCACCAGCGCCCGCGATGTGCAGACCTTTTGCGACCACATCGGCGCCACTTACGGCATTGAAGAAGAAAACTTCGCGGTCATCGCACAAAGCGTCGGCGCGGTGATCGCGGCCACCTGGGTGCACGACTACGCGCCGAAGATCCGCGCCCTGGTGCTCGCCTCCCCAGCGTTCAAGGTCAAGCTCTACGTGCCCTTCGCCCGCCCGGGCCTGGCGTTGATGCGCAAGTTTCGTGGCAACTTTTTCGTCAACAGTTATGTAAAAGCCAAGTTCCTCAGCCATGACCCGGAACGCGTGGCGTCCTACGACAGCGACCCGCTGATTACCAAGGCGATCTCGGTGAATGTGCTGCTCGGCCTGTACGAAGCCGCCGACCGGGTTGTCGCCGATGCCCAGGCGATCCAGGTGCCGACCCAGTTGCTGGTCTCCGGCTCCGACTTCGTGGTGCATCGCAAACCCCAGCAGCAATTTTTCGACCGCCTCGGCAGCCTGAAAAAAGAGCTGCATATCCTCCCCGGCTTTTTCCACGACACCCTCGGCGAACGTGACCGCGCCACCGCCGTGAGCAGCGCCAAGCGCTTTATCCTGCAAAACTTCGCCCACCCGCTGGACCGCGCCTCGCTGCTCGACGCCGACAAGATCGGCGCCACCTGCGCCGAATCCGAAGCCCTCGCCGCGCCGCTGCCACGCAACTCCCTGCGCGACCTCTACTGGCGCCTGACCCGCGCCAGCATGGGCTTGGGCAAGAACCTGTCGGACGGTGTGAAGCTGGGCTTCGACACCGGCTTCGACTCCGGCAGCACCCTCGACTACGTGTACCGCAACAAGCCCACCGGCAAAGGCGGGCTGGGGCGGATGATCGACACCAACTACCTCAACTCCATCGGCTGGCGCGGCATTCGCCAGCGCAAGCTGAACGTCGAGGAATTGCTGCGCCTGGCCATGGCCAAGTTGCGTGGGGATGATCGCGAAGTGCGCATCGTCGACATCGCCGCCGGCCACGGGCGCTACATCCTGGAAGCCTTGCAGGGTGTGTCGCCGCTGCCGGAATCAATCCTGCTGCGCGACTACAGCGACATCAACGTGCGTGACGGTGGTGCGCTGATCCGCGAAAAAGGCCTGGGGGATATCGCCCAATTCGTCAAAGGCGATGCGTTTGACCGTGCGGACCTGGCGGCGCTGGAACCCAAGCCGACGCTGGCCGTGGTGTCCGGGCTGTATGAGTTGTTTGCCGATAACGCCATGGTCGGCGGCTCGCTGGCCGGCCTTGCCGAAGCGGTGGAGCCCGGTGGCTATCTGGTCTACACCGGGCAACCGTGGCACCCGCAGCTGGAACTAATCGCCCGCGCCCTGACCAGCCATCGCCAGGGCCAGGCCTGGGTCATGCGCCGGCGCAGCCAGGCGGAAATGGATCAACTGGTCGAGGCGGCGGGCTTTCGCAAGATCACCCAGCGTGTGGATGAGTGGGGCATCTTTACCGTGTCCCTGGCACAGAAGATCTGAGCATGCGCGAACCCGGCTTATTGAAACCCGCGTTCCTGTGGCTGCTGCTGTTGGCGCCGCTGTTTTTCAGCACCTACGGCTTTGCCACCTGGGTCACCAGCCAGCGCAGCGACGTTGGCACGATGGTGTTCGGCTGGGAAACCCAAATGCCCTTCTGGGCGTGGACCATCGTGCCCTATTGGTCCATCGACTTGCTCTACGGGTTCTCCCTGCTGCTGCCCAACACCCGGCATGAGCTGAAGCAGCACGCGTTGCGGCTGCTCTCTGCGCAGCTTATTGCCGTGAGCTGCTTCCTGATCTGGCCGCTACGTTTCACCTTCGAACGGCCGGAGTTGGACGGCGTGTTCGGCTGGCTGTTTGCCGTGCTGGCCGGGTTCGACAAACCGTTCAACCAGGCGCCGTCGCTGCATATCGCCCTGCTGGTGATCCTGTGGGTCATGTACCAGCGCCATACCCAGGGTGTGTGGCGCTGGCTGGTGCACGGCTGGTTCGCCTTGATCGGTATTTCGGTGCTGACCACTTATCAACATCACTTTATCGACTTACCCACAGGCGCCCTCGCGGGGTGGATGTGTGTGTGGTTGTGGCCGGTGGAGCATCCCAGCCCGCTGCTGAATGGTTCACTGACGCGGGACCGCAAACGCTGGCAACTGGGCGTACGTTACGGCCTGGGGGCTTTGGTCTTGGCGGTCTTGGCGTTTGTCATGGGCGGCGCCTGGCTGTGGCTACTGTGGCCGGCGGTTGCCCTGGCCTTGATCAAGGCGAACTACTTTGTGCTGGGCGCAGCGGGCTTTCAGAAACGCGCTGACGGTCGACTGACGCCCGCCGCGCGCTGGCTGTATGCGCCGTATCTGGCTGCGGCCTGGATCAATTCGCGCCTGTGGACACGCAAACATCCACAACCCGACCTGATTGTGGATAACGTCTGGCTTGGGCGTATTCCTACAATTCGCGAGCAGGAGCCCTTCAAGGCCATCGTCGATCTCTGCGCCGAATTGCCGATTGATCCACAAGGCCGCGCCTATCAATCCTTCCCCGTGCTGGACCTGATCGCGCCGACGCCCGCCGAATGCCTGCACGCCGCGCAAGCCATCGAGCGCTTGCGTTCCAATGGCCCGCTACTGGTGTGCTGCGCCCTCGGCTACTCCCGCAGCGCGACGGCGGTTGCCGCGTGGTTGCTGCATACAGGACGTGCCGCGACGGTAGAAGCTGCGCTGACTACTATTCGTACAGCGCGGACTGATGTGGTCCTGCACCCCGCTCACCGTGAAGCTTTGGAGGGTTTGCCTCATGCCCGCTGATATGGAACTCCAGGTCGTTGCCAGCCTGCTGCGCCGTGGCCGTTCGCTGGATCAGTTATCCACAGGCCTGACGCTGCTCGGCGTCCTGTTCGGCCTGGCCCAACTGTTGATGGCCAGTATTACGCCAATCTGCCTGCTGCTCAGCCTGTGGATGATTGTCCTCGGCCTGCTGCAAAAATACTGGGCGCTGCGCGTGGCTTTCGATGCCGATCTGTTCGCCCTGCTCGCCCGCGATACCGAACGCACCGCCGACCTCGACCAGGCCCTGCAAACCCTCGGCCTGCAAGCGCCCAAGCGCGCCGGCCGGCCGTGGACCGAGCGCCGTCGCGGCGCCCTCAAACTGCTGCGCAAACAAGCCTGGCTGCTGGGCGCGCAAGCGCTGCTGACCCTCAGCGTAATCCTCGCCAGCCCTTGGCTGCCTTTCGCCGGATAAGGAACCCCCATGTTCGAACCCGTGGTCGCCACGCTGATAACCTCCATGGCCCGCACCGTCACCGGCGCCCGCAGCCTGTGGCTCGGCTGCGCGCCGGTGCCGGTGCAGCGCATCTACTTCGCCAACCACAGCAGCCACGGCGACTTCGTGCTGCTGTGGGCCTCGTTGCCGCAGAACCTGCGCAAGTTCACGCGCCCGGTAGCCGGCAGCGATTACTGGAGCAAGAGCGCTCTGCGCCGCTACATCATCAACCGCGTGTTCAACGGCGTGCTGATCGACCGTGAGCGCAAGGACCCTGTGGATAACCCGTTGCAGCCCATGCTGGCCGCGCTGGAAGGCGGCGACTCGCTGATCCTGTTTCCCGAGGGCACGCGCAACCTGGAAGACGGCCTGCTGCCATTCAAAAGCGGCCTCTACCACCTGGCAAAAAGTTACCCACAGGCCGAACTGGTGCCCGTGTGGATAGCCAACCTCAACCGGGTCATGCCCAAGGGCCGCGTATTGCCGCTGCCTTTGTTGTGCACCACCAGCTTTGGCGCGCCGTTGCACCTGGAAGAAGGCGAAGACAAAGCCGCCTTCCTCGCCCGTACCCGCGACGCCCTGCTCGCCCTTGCCCCGGAGCATTCCTGATATGCACAGCCAGACCATAATGCTGTTCGGCGGCATCGGCGCGATTCTGGTGCTCGCCTCGCTGATCGGCCTGATCCTCAAACTGCGCACCCGTGGCACGCCCAACGCAGTGATCGACAACCTCAACGCGCGCATCAACGCCTGGTGGGTGATGGTGGTGGTGATCGGCATCGCCTTCTGGCTCGGCACGGGAGCGGTGATCCTGCTGTTCTACGCGGTGTCGTTCTACGCCCTGCGCGAATTCCTCACCCTCACCCCTACCCGCCGCAGCGACTACCCGGCGCTGGTGGCCGCGTTCTACCTGGCGCTGCCGTTGCAGTACCTGCTGATCTTCGCCGACTGGTACGGGCTGTTCTCGATCTTCATCCCGGTGTACGTGTTCCTGCTGCTGCCGATCCTCGCGTCCCTGGGCGGCGACAGCACGCACTTCCTGGAACGTGCCTCGAAAGTGCAGTGGGGCCTGATGATCGCGGTGTTCTGCGTGTCCTTCGTGCCCGCCCTGCTGACCCTCGACATCCCCGGCTACGAAGGCCGCAACCTGCTGCTGATTGCCTACCTGGTGATCGTGGTGCAACTGTCGGACGTGCTCCAGTACGTCTGTGGGAAGTTGTTCGGTAAACACAAGATCGCGCCCAACCTCTCGCCATCCAAAACCGTGGAAGGTTTTGTCGGCGGAATTCTGCTGTCATCCCTGATCGGCGCGGCGCTGTGGTGGACCACACCGTTCAACCCGTGGCAGTCGTTCTTGATTGCGCTGTTGATCAACCTCCTGGGGTTTGCTGGCGGCATCGTGATGTCGGCGATCAAGCGCGACCGGGGTGTGAAGGATTGGGGGCATATGATCGAAGGGCATGGCGGGATGCTGGATCGGTTGGACTCGGTGTGTTTTGCGGCGCCGATTTTCTTTCATCTGGTGCGGTACTGGTGGACCTGAGCCGCGTTTCAAATTAACAAACTGAATCAATCTAAAAGCCTATAAGCAAACAAAATTAGGTATTTTGTTTGCTTATAGGCTTACTTTTATTGATTATTTGTATACCTATAGGCTTACATTTATTGCAATATTGAAAGCCTATAGGCTTTCATAAGGTAATCCGCCGTGGGTACTTCCAATCTCTATAAGCTGCGCCTCTCTCAAGTGGAACGAGCCATTGAGCCTTTCACTACCGTCAAAGGCGCCTCGGTTCCGCCCGGTGGCTGGCTGCGTTCAATCAGGGAGTCGCTTGGCCGCTCGTTACGTGCACAGGCCGAAATCGCCGGCATATCGTCAGTGACCTTGACCAAATCAGAGCGCTCCGAAGCCGAGGATCGGATTTCACTCGCGCAACTCAGAAAACTCGCCGCAGCGCTGGACTGCGAACTCGTCTATGGCCTTGTGCCCAAGAAACCCCTGCACGAAGTGATCGAAGACCGCGCCGAGCTGTTGGCAAAGCAAGAAATTCTCGGTGTAGCACACTCCATGAGTCTTGAGGATCAACGCCCATCGGACGCTTTCATCCAACGCCAAATTGATGAACGTCGTAAAGAACTGCTCGATGGCTCATGGGCGCGCTTATGGCGATAGAACTGCAACTCAAGCCAGGCCAGACGCCCCTGGACCCGGAAGAGATGGCCGGCCTGAAACCCAGACATATCGCGACTCAAGGCGCGTTGGACGAATGGGAAGCGCAAAACATCCTCAAAGCGACCCTGTGGATTGGCCGCCAGAAGAAACTAGATGTGCTTAACGGGCACTTCTGCCGCGAGTTGCACGCGAAAATGTTCAGCGATACCTGGAAGTGGGCAGGGACTTTTCGCAAGTCCGACAAGAACATCGGCTGCGATTGGACGAAGATCGCCGTTAATTTACGCCAACTCCTCGACAACGTTACGTACTGGCTGGAACACGGCGTTTTCCCGCCAGAAGAAGTCGCCGTGCGCTTTCATCACCAACTGGTGTGGTTACACGCCTTCCCAAATGGCAATGGCCGACATGCCCGCCTGATAACCGACTGCCTGCTGAGACAATGTGGTCTCGCACCGTTTTCCTGGGGGCGCGGCAACCTGGTGACGGTAAACGAAGTACGCCAGCGCTATATCCAAGCGCTGCGCGCCGCAGATGCCAATGACTACGGCCTTTTATTGGCTTTTGTACGCAGCTGATTCACCCAATGAAAACGCATGACAACGCTTTGGCGCGAAAGTTCTATGGCGTCAAAAAATAATATTTGCGTATTAAATTCACATGCGCTTATTGTGGATAAACACGCCGTTTACCACCCGATAGGACGGGCAGATTTCCGGCGCCAATAATTTTTCAAGGATGAAAAACATGGACCCATTTGTTGGCGAAATCCGTCTGTTTCCTTGGGCCTGGGCGCCTTCCGGCTGGCTGCCTTGCGAAGGCCAGATCCTGCAGTTCAGCAACTATGTTGCCCTGGCCTCTCTATTGGGTAATCGCTATGGCGGCGATGGCAGAACCACCTTCGCTTTGCCGGACCTGCGTGGCCGTACCGCCCTGGGGCAAAATTTCGTAGCTTCCGTGAGCCCGCCCATCGGCGTCCATCCCCTGGGCAGTTTCGGTGGTTCAGAAACGGTCGCGCTAGGCACCAACACCCTCGTCAAACATACCCACGGCACACATGTTTCTGACAGCGCTGGCAGCAACGCCAGCCCTGCGGGCGGCATTCCGGCCGTGTGTTCGAACGCCGCGGCCGTGGTCTCACGGTCCACTTATGTCACCGCCGCCGGTTCGACCCTGGTGCCCTTGAACAGTGCCACGGTCGTTCCCACTCCAGGTACCCCGATACAGAATATGCAGCCCTCGGTGGTCGGCTGTTTCTGCATCGCGACCAGCGGAATCTACCCGCCCCGCCCATAGCTGCCTCCTCTACAGACTCGCAAGTAAGGAAACTGAAATGTCTGAAGCTTTCCTCGGAGAAATCCGCATGTTTGCCGGCAACTACGCGCCACAAGGTTGGGCGATATGCGACGGTTCGCTACAGTCCGTCGATGCTAACCCGGCCTTGTTCACGCTGTTGGGTACCGTCTATGGCGGCAACGGCATGACCGATTTCGGCCTGCCGGACTACCGCGGCCGACTGCCCATCGGCAAAGGCACCGGCCCCAGCCTGACGCCACGAGTGCTCGGCCAGGCCACTGGCGTCGAAGCCGTGACCCTGGTGGCGGCCAACACGCCGCCTCACACTCATGACTTTGTAGTCAGCAGCACCGTCGCAACCTCGGCGACGCCTGAACCGCCCGCCCCTGTACTGCCTTCCAGCCAGACCTTCGGCCAGTTCACCCCTGCAGGCCTGGTCAAGGGCCTGTACAGCGCGGGGACCGGGACCGTGGCCGCCGTCAGCCTGAACCCGAATTTCCTCGACACCGCGTCAGGCACACCCGTGGCCGTGCCGCACACCAACTTGATGGGTTCACTGGCCATCAATTACATCATCTGCCTGTCGGGCATCTACCCGACTCGGCCGTAACCCTCTTCCCTCAGGAGCGACCGATCATGGATGCTTTCACCGGCGAAATCCGACTGTTCCCGTTCAATTTCGCACCAATGAACTGGGCGCTTTGCGACGGTTCAACCTTACAGGTTCAGCAAAACACCGTGCTTTACTCGGTCATCGCTAACACCTACGGCGGTACACCCGGGCAAACCTTCAACCTGCCCAATCTCAATGGCCGTGCGGCGATGGGTGCGGGCAATGGCATCGGGCTCACGCCACGCCCCATCGGCAACATTGCCGGAGCTGATCAGGTGACACTGCAACCGGCCAATATTGCCGGGCATAGCCATACCGTGCAGGTGAAGGATGGCAGCGAAGCCTCGGCCTCCCTGGACACGCCGAACAGCACCGCGTATCTGGCCCAGCCACGCAATTTGCGCCTGTACAACAACACGGTGCCGGTTGCTGGAGGCCCGACGCTGGCTGCCGGCACCATTGGCTCAGCCGGGGAACTGGCGGCGGGCAGCACTGTGGCACGCAGCACACTGCAACCGTTCCTGACCTTGGCCTACTGCATTTGCCTCTACGGCGAATACCCCGTAAAGCCGTGACGATGCCGATGGCTGGCACGTTGTTATCCACATGGCCCCAGGGCTGTAGCGCCGGGCTGCGCGTGCAAACCGGGGATGACCTGGTCTTCTTGCAGACGCTGTTCGTGGCTCGGCGCTGGGCCGAAGTCAGCCGTGTGCCGGGCTGGAGTGACGCCCAGCGCCGAACGTTCCTGCACGCTCAGGAGCAGTTGCAGCGCCAGCATTACGAAAAGCACTACGCATCGGCGGACTTCTTGATCATTGAGCAAGCTGGCATCCCGATAGGTCGGCTGTGTGTGCACCACACACCGGAGGATGTGCGCGTGGTTGATATCGCACTGCTGCCCGCCTGGCACGGCAAGGGCATAGGCACGGACCTGTTGCAGTGGGTGCTGTCCCAGGCCGATTCGGCCCACCGATCCTGTTCCCTGAGCGTCGAACAAGGCAGTCCGGCCCGCCGTTTGTACCACCGGCTCGGCTTCAGCGCCTGCGGCGACGCCGGTATTTACACGCAGATGACGCGACCCGCGCGCCCGGTCCTGGAGTAGCAAAGTGGCATAAATGGTGACGCGACACTCATCGACATTTCAACTGGACACGAACCCCAACGGGTCGTACGGCAGGAAGCCCACACATGATCACAATGCTCACCACCCGTGGTGCCCGGATGGCACGCAGACTGGCGTCAGTCTTGCTGTTGCTGGCGACCCTGCCCATGGCCACCCAGGCCCTGGCGGCGGCCCCGACGATCACAAGTCCGGTGACTGGCAGCACCTTGCCGTCCGTAGCGGTGGGCCAGTCGATGAATATCACCATCACCTCTAGCGGTGGTTCGATGCCCCTGGACCAATGGGCCGAGTGCGACGCCTCAGACCCACTGTATACGGGTGAAGAGAAATGCTTGCCCGACGGGCTGGTACTCGATGCATCGCCCAACAGCTCGACCACCCATTTGCGTGGCGCACCCACCACGGCGGGGACCTATACGTTCGCGATTTCGCTCAATGACAATAACCAGGACGCGGGTGTGGCGTTCTACACCCTGGTCGTCACAAGCGGCGGCGTGCCGACCCTGACTGCGGTCTCGCCAAATACCGGCAGCACCGCTGGGGGCACCTCGGTCACCTTGACCGGCACCAACCTGACCGGCGCCACCAGCGTCAGCCTTGGTGGCACTGCGGCCACGGCGTTTACCGTCACCAGCGCCACCTCTATCACGGCCACCACGCCGGCCCACGCTGCGGGCGCGGTGAATGTGGTTGTGACCACGCCCGGCGGTACGGCGACCCTCACCAATGGCTACACCTACGCCACGCCCACCGTCAGCGTCGGCCCGACCACGCTGCCCAACGGTGCGCAGAACACCGCGTATAGCACCCAGACGATCACCGCCAGCGGCGGTGCCGCACCTTATACCTTCGCCATCACCAGCGGCGCCCTGCCCGCAGGTTTGAGCCTGAGCAGTGGCGGCACCCTCAGTGGCACCCCCACCGCCAGCGGCACGTACAACATCACCGTGACCGCCACCGACGCCAACGGCGTGACAGGAGCACGCGCCTACAGCTTCACGATCAGCGCCGCGCCGACCATCAGCATTACCCCAACGACCCTGCCCAACCCGACTGCCAACGTCGCCTACACAACCAGCCTCAGTGCGACCGGCGGCAGTGCGCCCTACAGCTACACCTTTACTTCCGGCGCTCTGCCCGCAGGCTTGAGCCTGAGCAGTGGCGGCACCCTCAGTGGCACCCCGACCCTGGCTGGCACATACAACTTCAGCGTGACCGCCACCGACGCCAACAGCGCATCCGGCTCACGCGCCTACAGCGTGACCGTCAGCCCCGGCGCGCCTAACGCCGGGGCGGTCAGTGTCACGGTTGCCGCCAATAGCAGCGCCAACCCGATCACCCTCAACCTCAGTGGCGGCGCGGCCACCAGCGTCGCCATCGCCAGCGCGGCCAGCCATGGCACCGCCACGGCCAGCGGTACCAGCATCACCTACACCCCGACGGCGGGGTATTCCGGTGCAGACAGCTTTACCTACACCGCCACCAACGCCAGCGGCACGTCCAGCCCGGCCACCGTGACGCTCACGGTGAATGCACCGACCCTGAGCATTACCCCGTCTGTCCTGACTGCCCCAGCGGCAAACGTCGCCTACAGTGTCGCCCTCGGTGCCAGCGGCGGTACTGCGCCCTACAGCTACGCCATCACGTCCGGCGCATTGCCCGCAGGCCTGTCCGTGAATACGTCGACGGGTCTCCTCAGTGGCACGCCGAGCGTACCCGGGGCCTACAACTTCACCGTCACCGTCACCGACACCTACGGGGCAACCGCAGGGCGCACCTACAGCGGAACAGTCAGCGCCGGCCCACCCATCGCCGCGCCGCTGAATATCACGGTCGCGGCCAACAGCAGTGCCAACTCGGTCGCCCTCATCATCAACGGCGGGACCGCCACCAGTGTCGCGGTGGCCAGCGCGGCCAGCCATGGCACCGCTACCGCCAGCGGCACCAGCATCACCTATACCCCGACGGCGGGTTATAACGGCGTGGACAGCTTTACCTACACCGCCACCAACGCCAGCGGCACGTCCAGCCCGGCCACTGTGAGCGTTACCGTGGCGGCGCCAACCATCAGCATCAGCCCGCTCTCTTTGCCCAACGGGACGATAGGCAGCGCTTATAGCCAGACCATCAGCGCCAGCGGCAGTCTCGCGCCCTATACCTACACTGTCTCCAGCGGCAGCCTGCCCACTGGCTTGAGCCTGAGTTCTGCCGGCGCCCTCAGCGGCACCCCCACTGTCAGCGGCAATTTCAACTTCACGGTGACGGCTGCCGACGCTGGCACCCCCGTCTCGACAGCGGCACGGTCCTATAGCTTCACCATCAACGCGGTGCCCCCCGTTGCCGGAGCGGTCAGTGCCATCGTCGCAGCCAACAGCAGCGCCAACCCGATCACCCTCAACATCAGCGGCAGCGCGGCCAGCAGCGTTGCAGTCGCCAGCGCGCCCAGCCATGGCACCGCCACGGCCAGCGGTACCAGCATCACCTACACCCCGACGGCGGGGTATTCCGGTGCAGACAGCTTTACCTACACCGCCACCAACAGCAGCGGCACGTCCAGCCCGGCGACCGTGACCGTCACGATCGGCGCACCGACCATCGGCATCAGCCCGTCGGCGTTGCCGGCTGCCACGCCAAACGTCGCCTTCAATACCACCGTCAGTGCCAGCGGCGGCACCGCGCCTTATAGCTATGCCATCAGCAGCGGCAGCCTTCCACCGGGCATTAGCCTGAACACAGCGACCGGCACCCTCAGCGGCACGCCCCTCGTCCCCGGCCCGTACACCTTCACCGTGACCGTCACCGACGCCAACGGCGCCACCGGTTCGCGCACCTACTCCGGGATAATCCAGGCCCCACTGCCCATCGCGGGAGCGCTCAGTGCCACCGTCGCAGCCAACAGCAGCGCCAACCCGATCACTCTCAACCTCAGCGGTGGCGCGGCCACCAGCGTTGCGGTCGCCAGCGTCCCTAGCCATGGCACCGCCACGGCCAGCGGCACCGGCATCCGCTATACACCGACAGCCGGGTATTCCGGTGCGGACAGCTTCACCTACACCGCCTCCAACAGCACCGGCACGTCCAGCCCGGCGACCGTTGCCATCACCATCAGCGCACCGTCCATCGGCATCAGCCCGACGGTCTTGAGCGCTGCCACGGCAAGCGTCGCCTTCAGCACCACCCTGAGTGCGAGCAACGGCACCGCGCCCTATGCCTACAGCATCACCGGCGGCAGCGTGCCGACTGGCATGGCCCTGAACACCGCGACCGGCACCCTCAGCGGCACGCCTACTGCGGCCGGCCCGTACAACTTCACCGTAACCGTCACCGACGCCAACGGCGCCACCGGTTCGCGCGCCTACTCCGGGGCCGTCAACGTCGCCGCGCCGATCGCCGGGGCGCTCAGCGCCAGCGTCGCCGCCAACAGCGGTGCCAACGCGATCACCCTCAACCTCAGCGGCGGTGCGGCCACCAGCGTGGCCGTCGCCAGCGCGCCGAGCCATGGCACCGCCACGGCCAGCGGCGCCGGCATCACCTATACCCCGACGGCGGGATATTCCGGTACGGACAGCTTCACCTACACCGCCACCAACAGCAGCGGCACGTCCAGCCCGGCGCCGGTGGCCATCACGATCAGCGCACCCACCCTTGGCATCGCTCCGACGGGGTTGGGGGCTGCCACGGCAAACGTCACCTTCGCCACCACCCTCAGTGCGAGCGGCGGCACCGCGCCCTACAGCTACAGCATCAGTAGCGGCGCAACGCCAGCGGGCGTCACTCTGAACTCATCCACTGGCACCCTCAGCGGCACCCCCACGGCTGCCGGCCCATACACCTTCACCGTGACCGTCACCGACGCCAACGGCGCCACCGGTTCGCGTGCCTACTCCGGGGCCGTCAACGTCGCCGCGCCCATCGCCGGGGCGAACAGTGCCACCGTCGCCGCCAACAGCGGTGCCAATGCGATCACCCTTAACCTCAGCGGCGGTGCGGCCACCAGCGTTGCCGTCGCCAGCGCACCGAGCCATGGCACCGCCACGGCCAGCGGCACCGGCATCACCTATACCCCGACGGCGGGGTATTCCGGTGCGGACAGCTTCACCTACACCGCTACCAACAGCAGCGGCACGTCCAGCCCGGCCACCGTCACACTGGCCGTCACCGCGCCGACCTTGCTGGTAACCCCGGCGTCGCTGGGCGCCGGCATGGCAGGTACTCCCTATAGCACCACCCTCAGCGCTGCGGGCGGCACCGCGCCTTACACCTACAGCGTCAGCAGCGGCAGTCTGCCGCCCGGCATGAGCCTGAACGCCAGCAGCGGTGTGCTCAGCGGTACGCCCACCAATACCCAGGCGGCGAACGTGACCATCACGGTGACCGACGCCAACGGCGCCACCGGTTTGCAGGCCTACACATTCAACATCGCCGCCATGCCGATCAACGTAGCGCCCTCCAGCCAAGTCCTCGCCGCCGGGCAATCGGCAACCGTCGACCTGACGCAAGGCGCCAGCGGCGGCCCATTCACCCAGGCGACCGTGGGCACCGTCACCCCGGCGTCGGCCGGCCGCGCGACCCGGGTTGGCGCGTTCTCCATGCGTTTCGTACCGTCGGCGGCCTTTGCCGGCACGGCGATTGTCAGCTTCAGCCTGGAGAACGGCAGTGGCTCCATCGCGACAAGTTCGGTGAGTTTTATCATCGCCGCCCGCCCGGACCCGACCAAGGATGCGGACGTAATCGGCCTGCTCAACGCCCAGACCCGTGCCGCCGAACGCTTTGCCAGCACGCAGATGGACAACTTCAACCGTCGCCTGGAGCAGTTGCACCAAGTGTCCTGCAACCGCAATTCGTTCAATGCCAGCGTGAAGAAGGACGGCAAGGACGTGCCCTTGCAGGAAGTCGCCAGCGCCGTGACCCAGCACCTGGGCGGCTCGGCCAACAGCACCGATGAGGAAAAAAGAAAGACCGCCGCCGAGGTTGAAGAAGGCTGCAAGCAAGACGACATTGCCTACTGGAGCGACGGTTTTATCAACAACGGTTCCACCCACGCCCGTGGCGCGCGCGACAACAGCTTCACCACCATGGGCCTGAGTGCCGGGGTGGATTACCGCCTGTCGCCAACTGCAATAGCCGGTATCGGCTTCGGCTATAGCAACGACCGCAGCGACATCGGTGACAACAAGACCCGCAGCGACGGCGACGCCCTCGGCATCGCCACATACCTGAGCCTCAACCCGGCTTCCCAGGTGTTCGTCGATGGCTTGCTGGGCTACAACCGCATCAGCTTCGATTCGCGGCGCTACATCACCGGCAGCAACGACGACTACGCACGTGGTTCGCGGGATGCCGACCAGTTGTTCGCCTCGCTGACCACCAGCTACGAGTACCGCCAAGGCCCGCTGTCGCTCACGCCTTACGGCCGCTTGAACGCCAGTACTACACGCCTGGACGCCTTCCGCGAACGAGGCGGTGGCATCTATGGGTTGTCATACGAGGAGCAGCGCCAACAGAACGTCACCTCATTCCTCGGCTTGCGTACGGGTTATGACGTGGCGACCCGCCTCGGAGTGATGACGCCCAAGATCGGCCTGGCCTGGGGCCACAACTTCAGCGGCAGCAGCGATTACAAGATGCGCTACACCGACCAGGGCGAGGACGGCCTGCTCTACCGGCTCAAGCCCGACCCGCTGGACAGCGACTTTGCCAATCTCGACCTGGGCCTGGACTTCAACCTCGGGCGCGCCTGGCAGATGGGCTTCTCGTACAAAACGGCCTTGGGCAGTGACGAGCGCAACGATTCGTTCCGTATCGGCGTCAACGGCAAGTTTTAAGGCTATCGACGGCGCCAGCCCTGGCGCCGTGCGTTTCCCGACCTGCGCCCTGGTGTGCGGCGTATCGGCGTCATCTTTTGTATCAAAGACGCTGTAAGATACGCCGCACTTAGCCAGGGATGCTCACCATGTTCGACTCGTTCAAAACGATCTGCCGCCGTTTATTCGGTGCATTAGCGACGGTGGTGGGTGCCCTGTTCGGCCAATGGCGTCCGCCATTCTGGCTGCGTGCCATCGGCGATGGCGTGCTGGCGCTCGGCCGCAAGGCGCGCGCTTATCCGCGCCAGGCAGGGGCTGGCGTGTTGGGTGTGGTGCTGCTGGGCGCCGCCGGTTTCTATGGCTGGCAGTGGTACTCCCATCTGCCCAAGCCGCATACCGTGAGTTATTCGCTGCACAAACCCAACCTCACCGACTACACCCAGCCCACGCCGGTTGTGGATAACCTGCAGGTGCGGTTCGCCGAGTCCGTGGCTCCGCTGGCGGCGATTGGCAAGCCGGTGAGCGCAGGTATCACCCTCAAACCGAGCGTGGCGGGCACGTGGCGCTGGTCCGATGACCGCACCTTGCTGTTCGTGCCGGAAAAAGACTGGCCCATCGACACCGGCTACACCCTGGACCTGGCGAAGAAAAACCTGTTGGCCGACGGCGTATTGCTCGACCAATACAGTGCGCAGTTCTCCACCCAACCATTCCGCGCCACCCTGGCGCAAAACGAGCTGTATCAAGACCCGTCCAACCCGACGCTGAAACAGCTGGTGGCAACCTTCCACTTTTCCCACCCGGTGGATGAAGACAGCCTGCGCAAACGCGTGACGGTCACCCTCGGCAAAGGCCTGGCCTACCGCGACGCCCAGTTGCCCAACCGCCCGGAAATCACCTTCGACGAGAAAAAACTCAACGCCTACGTGCGCTCCGCCGCCCTCGCCACCCCGCTGGAAAGCACGCCGGTCAGCGCAAAACTAGACGAAGGCCTCAAAGCCCGCGACGGCGGCAACGCCAGCACTGCGCCGCTGGTGGCCGAAGTCACCGTGCCCGGGCGTTATCGCCTGACCTTTACCGGCGCCGAAGTGAGCTTTGTCGACAACCAACGCGGCGAACCCGAGCCGGTGCTGATGTTCAGCAGCTCCAGCGCGGTAGCCGATGACACTATCGCCGGTAAGGTGCAGGCCTGGCTGCTGCCGGAAAAAGCCGAAGACGACACGCGCCCTTACAACAGCAACGACATCGACGACGCCCTGCTCGCCCGCAGCAGCAAGGTCAACCTGACCCACGTGCCCAGCGTCGAACCGCTGAACACCCTGCACGCCTTCAAGTTCAAGGCGCCAGCTGGCCGCGCTATCTACGTGCGCGTTCCGGCCAACCTGGAAGCCATCGGCGGCTATTTGGCGAAGAATCCTACGGCGTCGCTGATCAGCATGCCGGCGTATCCGCGCACGTTGCAGTTCTTGTCTGACGGCGCCTTGCTCAGCCTCAATGGCGAAAAACGCCTGGGCTTCATGGCCCGTGGCGTGCCCGGCGCCCATGTGGAAATCGCCCGCCTGCTACCCAACCAGTTGCAACACCTGGTGGACCAGAGCAGCGGCAGCTTTGCCCGGCCGAATTTCGGCAACGAGTACTTCGATCGCATGGTGGAACGTCAGTCACTGGACATTCCACTGTCGTCCAATGACCCGGCGAAAACCGTGTACGACAACGTCGACCTCGGCCACTACCTCACCGCCAACGGCGGCCGGCGCGGCATTTTTGTGCTCAAGCTCAGCCCGCAGGATGAACCGGTCGAGCGCACCTTCGAGTACGACCGCAGCAGCACCAGCGACCTGCGGTTTATCGTGGTGACGGATCTGGGCATCATCGCCAAGCGCTCCAGCGACGGCAGCCATGATGTGTATGTGCAATCCATCGGCAACGGTTCGCCGGTGTCGGATGCGCAAGTCGACATCATTGGCCGCAACGGCTTGCCGGTCAGCAGCGGGCGCACCGACGCCGAAGGCCACGCGCATTTCGCCAAGCTGGATGAACTGCGCCGTGAGAAAACGCCGCTGATGTATGTCGTCACTCGCGGCAACGATCAATCCTTCCTGCCGATTGCCCGTCAGTCCCAGCAGCTGGATTTGTCGCGCTTCGACGTAGGCGGTTTGGAAGAGGACGGCGCGACTGATCGCCTCAGCGCCTACCTGTTTACCGATCGCGGCCTGTACCGGCCGGGCGAAACCGCGCACCTGGGCATGATCGTGCGCAGCGGCAACTGGCAAGGTGCCTTGCAAGGCCTGCCGGTGGAGCTACAAATCACCGACCCGCGTGGCCTGGAAGTGATTCGCCAGCCGCTGAAGCTGTCCGCCAGCGGTTTTGAGACCTTTGATTTCTCCAGCAGCGAAGTCGCCCCCGCCGGGGAGTACACCGCGACCTTGCAGTTGATTGGCCAGAAGCAGACCCGCACCGACCTGGGCAGCGTGAGTTTCAAGGTCCGCGACTTCGAACCGGACCGCATGAAGGTCAGCCTGAGCCTGCACGACACTCCCGTGCAGGGCTGGATTGCACCGGACCAGGTGGTGGCCAAAGTCACCGCGATGCACTTGTTCGGCGCCCCGGCAGCAGGTCGCCGGGTGACCGCGAAAATGTCCCTGAGCCCAACGCTCGCGGCCTTCGAGCGCTACCCCGACTACCGCTTCCGTCTCAACGACGGCCTGGAAGACGCCAGCACCGAAGACCTCGCCGAAACCACCGTGGACGACAACGGCCAGGCCGTGCTCGACCTCAACCTGCAACGTTTCGCCAACAGCACCTATCGTTTGCAGGTGATGACCCAGGTGTTCGAAGCCGAGGGCGGTCGCAATGTGGCGGCGCAAAGTGCGTTGCTGGTGTCGTCCGCTCCCTATCTGGTTGGTGTGAAAAGTCAGGACTCGCTGTCGTACGTCGCCAAGGATGCGCCACGCCAGGTGCAATGGCTGGCCGTCGCGCCAGACCTTTCACCTGTGGCGGTGGACGGCCTGACCAGCGAAGTGGTCGAGCACCGCTACGTGTCGGTGCTGGTGAAACAGTCCAACGGCACCTACAAGTACGAGTCGCGCATCAAGAACATCAGCCAGCCGGCCTCACCGCTGGTGATGACGAAAGAAGGTGCCAAGCAGGCCCTGAACACTTCCACGCCGGGGGATTTCACCCTGCAACTTAAGGATGCCAACGGCAACCTGCTCAACCAGATCGACTACAGCGTGGCCGGGCGTGGCAACACCTCGCGCTCCCTGGAGCGCAACGCCGAGCTGCAACTGCGCCTGGATAAACGCAGCTACGCCAGCGGTGACGAGATTGCGATCAGCATCCGTGCGCCCTACACCGGCGCCGGCTTGATCACCATCGAGCGCGACAAGGTCTACACCCAGCAATGGTTCAAAGCCGACAGCACCAACAGCGTGCAACATATCCGCGTGCCTGCGGGGCTTGAAGGCAATGCCTACGTCAACGTGCAGTTCGTGAGGGATATGGGCTCGGCCGAGGTGTACATGAGCCCGCTGTCCTACGGTGTGGTGCCGTTCAGCATCAACCTGGATGCGCGGCGCATGGCGCTGAAGGTCGAAGGCCCGGCGAAGATCGAGCCGGGGCAACGGCTCGATATCAAGGTCAACGCCGACCGTCCAGGCCGCGCGGTGGTGTACGCGGTGGACGAAGGCATCCTGCAAGTGGCGCGCTACCAGACGCCGGACCCGCTGGGCTTCTTCTTCCAGAAGCGGGCGCTGGAGGTCCGCACCAGTCAGATCCTTGACCTGATCCTGCCGGAATTCAGCCGCTTGCTCAGTGGGGCAGCGCCCGGAGGCGATACGGAAGGCGCCCTGGCCAATCACCTGAACCCGTTCAAGCGTAAACATCAGCCACCCGTGGCGTGGTGGTCCGGTTTGGTGGACTTGCCGGCCGGTGAAACCGTGCTGCATTACCAGGTGCCGGACAGCTTCAACGGCAAGTTGCACCTGTTTGCGGTGGCAGTGGACAGCGACAGTGTGGGCGTCAGCGAAGCCACGACCGACGTACGCGGGCCAATTGTGATCACGCCAAACGTACCGGCCTTTGTCGCGCCGGGGGATGTGTTCAACGTCAGCGCCGGGGTGTTCAGCAACCTCGATGCGGCGGCGGACGTGAAGTTTGAAGTGCAGACCAGCGACGGCCTCAAGGTGCAGGGCGACAAGGGCAGCACCCTGTCCCTGCAACCGCGCAAGGAAGGCACCGCCGAGTTCAAGATCAAGGTTGGCGACACCCTCGGTTCGGCGGACCTGCGCTTTGTCGCGGTGTTGCCGGATGGCAAGCGCATCCAGGTGGCCGAGACCACGTCGATCCGCCCACTCAGCGAGCACCGCGTGGCCTTGAGCCTGGGCCGCTTCGACAGCGCCAGCAAAGAGTTGAAACCAACCCGCGAACTGTTCAGCCAACTGCGCGACGTGCAACTGGGCGTGGCGGCCTCGCCGCTGGTGTGGGCCAACGGCCTCAAGCATTACCTGGATGACTATGGCTACGCCTGCACCGAGCAATTGGTGTCCAAGGCCATGCCCGCGTTGATCTGGGGCGGCAACGCACCGCAAGCCGAGCAAGCCTTCAACAGTGCGGTGCGCATGCTGCGTCAACGCCAGAACCAGGCCGGTGGCTTTGGTTTGTGGGCGGCCAACCCGGATGTGGCGCCGTACGCCAGCCTGTACGCCACCGACTTCCTGATCGAAGCCAAGGAGCGCGGGCTGCCGGTGCCGGAAGACCTGCTGGTGCGCTCGAACGCGTATCTGACAGACCTGGCCAACGGTCCTAGCGAAGGCCTGTCGGAATTGCGCAACCGCGCCTACGCCAGTTACCTGCTGAGCCGTCAGGGGATTCTGGTGAGCGGTGCCTTGAGCGATATCCGCGAGCGCTACGAGAGCTACTTCAAGGACAGCTGGCAGAACGACCTGGGCGCCGCTTACCTGGCCGCCAGCTACAAGTTGCTCAAGCAGGATCGCCAGGCCGATGCGCTGTTCCGCAAGATCCCATGGCGCTCCCTTGTGGATAAGTGGAGCAGCGACGGCCTGTATTACGACCCGCTGGTGCACGATGCCGAACACCTGCACCTGCTGGCGCGCCACTTCCCCGAGTTGCTGGACGATGTACCCGTGGCGCTGCTGGATAAGCTCGGCAAGCGTCTCAATGAGCAGCGCTACAACTCGCTGTCGGCGGCGCTGTTGCTGCGGGCCCTGGACAACTATGGCCAGCGCGCGCAAAGCGACATGACCCTCAAGGCCACCGCCTGGTTGGGTGACAAACAACAACAATTGCTGGAGATGGCCGGCCAGCCGCCGCGTGCCGCGGTGCCGGGGAGCACGCAAAAACTGGTCATGGAAAAATCCGACGGCCCCGCCGCCTTTTACATGCTCAGCGAGGCCGGTTTCGACAAAGGCGCCAAGCTCAAGCCGATCAGCAATGGCCTGGAAATCATCCACGAGTACCTCGACCTCAAAGGCGAGCCTGTGAGCAAAGTCGCGGTGGGCGATGAGTTCCTGGTGCGCTTGCGCCTGCGGGCGACCGACCGTGACCAGGTTCAGCAAGTGGCCGTGGTGGATCTGCTGCCGGGTGGCGTCGAGCCTGTGTATAACTTGCCGCCGGAGCCGGAAGCCGCCAGCTCCGAGGACAGCGAAGAGTCTGAATACGTCGAAGAAGACAGCCAGGAAGAACCGGCCTGGCAAGCGCCCATCGGCGAAACCGAGCTGAGCAACTGGCAGCCGGACTATGTGGACGTACGCGATGATCGAGTGGTGTTGTACGGCACCGCACTGCGCGATGTCGGCACGTTCGTGTACCGCGTGCGCGCCACCAACGCCGGCACGTTCAACACGCCACCGGCCTACGCCGAAGGTATGTACGAAACCACCCTGCAAGGGCGCGGCAAAGTAGGCGAGCTTGAAATTACCAAGCCTTAAACGCCTGACGCCGCCGCTGCTGATAGCGGCGGCGCTTCTCGCGGGGCTGCGGCTGTGGCCCCATGCCCCGCTGGAGCAGGCCGTGACCTCGTCACGGCTGGTGCTGGCCGACGACGGCGCGCTGCTGCGCATGACGTTGGCGGATGACGGCCAATACCGCTTATGGCTACCGCTGGAGCGGATCTCGCCGTCATTGGTTGAGGCGTTGCTGCTCAAGGAAGATCGCAATTTCTACTGGCACCCGGGGATCAATCCCCCGGCGTTGCTGCGCGCGGCCATGGCCACCTACAGCGGTGGCCAGCGCCAGGGCGGCTCGACCTTGAGCATGCAATTAGCGCGGCGCCTGTGGGATCTGAACACCCGGCAGGTGCCGGGCAAGTTGCAGCAGATGGCCTTGGCGTTGTGGCTGGAAGCGCGCTACAGCAAGCACGACATCCTTGAGGCCTACCTGAACCTGGCGCCCATGGGCGGCAATATCGAAGGCGCCGAGGCCGCTAGCCGTATCTATTTTGGCAAGGCAGCGGCGCAGTTGTCGTTGTCCGAAGCGCTGGCGCTGGCGGTGATCCCGCAGCAACCGGGGCGGCGTGCGCGCTTCGGGCCGTCGCTGCAAAACGCGCGGCTGCGCTTGATGACTGACTGGCGCGAGACTTATCCACAAGACCCGCGTAACGACAGTTTGCTGGAGTTGCCCCTGGAGGCGCGCAGCCGCCAGCAGATCCCGTTCCTGGCGCCGCATTTGAGCGAACAGTTGCTGGCGTCCCAGCCCGGCAACGAGCTGAACAGCACCCTCAACCTGCCCTTGCAGCAATTGCTCGAACGCCTGATCACCGGCTTTATCGCCGAACGGCGCAGCACCGGGGTGGAGAACGCCACGGCAATCCTGATCGACAGCCGCGACCAGCGCGTCAAGGCGCTGGTGGGTTCGGCCGATTACTTATCCACAGGCATTCACGGCCAGGTCAATGGCGTGCTGTCGCGACGCTCGCCGGGTTCGACACTCAAGCCTTTCCTGTATGGGCTGGCGTTGGACCAGGGGGTGATCCACCCCATGAGCATCCTCAAGGATCTGCCCAGTAACTTCGGCTACTTCCAGCCGGAAAACTTCGACGGCAGTTTTGTCGGCCCGCTGACGGCTCGGGATGCGTTGATCCGTAGTCGCAATATCCCGGCGGTGTGGCTGGCCAGCCAGGTGAAGTCGCCGTCCTTGTATGGGTTGCTGCAACGCGCCGGCATCAAGGGCCTGCGCGACGAAAGCCACTACGGCCTGGCCCTGGCCCTCGGCGGCGGCGAGATGACCCCGGAAGAACTGGCGCGACTGTATGTAATGCTGGCCGGTGACGGGCATCTGCGGCCGTTGCGCTATTTGCAGGAGCAGCCACCAGCCACCGGTGCACAACTGCTCACACCACAAGCCGCCTTTATGGTGCGCGACATGCTGCGCCGCAACCCGCGCCCGGACGGCTTGCCCGGTCGCCATTGGCGCACCGCATGGAAAACCGGCACGTCGTGGGGGTTCCACGATGCCTGGAGCGCCGGGCTGGTGGGCCCTTACGTGCTGGTGGTGTGGGTGGGCAACTTCGATGGTCGGCCGAACCCGGCGTTTATCGGCGCCAAGACCGCCGCGCCACTGTTCTTTCGCATCGCCGACGCCCTGCCCCTGGCCTTGCCCAACGTGGTGATCAAACCCGACAAGGCGCCGCCCGGGCTGGTGCGCATCGAGGTCTGCGCGGCGTCCGGCGAATTGCCCAACCGCTGGTGCCCGCAAACCCGCAAGACCTGGTACATCCCCGGCGTCTCACCGATTCGCGTATCCAACCTGCACCGCCCGGTGCTGATCGACACACGCACCGGCAAAGCGGCCTGCCCGCCGTTCGAGGCGCAATACACCCGTGAAGAAGTCTTCGAGTTCTGGCCCAGCGACGTGCAGCGCCTGTACCGCGCCGCCGGCCTGCCCCGGCGCACGCCGCCCAGCGTAATGAAAAACTGCCAGCCCAACCGAATCGGCGACCAAAGCGAAGCGCCGCAAATCCGCTCGCCGTTGACCCAGGTGAGTTATCAGTTGCGCCTGTCCCAACCCCAGGAAAGCATCCCGCTGAGCGCCAACGCGGCCAGCGATGCGGCGACGCTGTACTGGTTTGCCGACCAAACGCTGATCGGCCAGGGCCCGCCGCAAGCCACGCTGAACTGGCGGCCGGGCAAGTCGGGGGAGTATCGGTTGCGGGTTACGGATGATCAGGGACGCAGTGCGGGGCGCGGGTTGCGGGTGGAGTTTGTGCCGTGATCGGACGACTACGCGACCACTTCCACGTAACTGGACTCCCCGCCTCCGGTTGCACCAGATAACCAACCCCATACAAACGCCAGCGTGGTACGCCCGACATCATCAACACCAACCGTGCCCCGCGACCAACCCGCCAGCAACTCCCCTTCCGTGGTCAGGCATTGAAAGAGCAGCTCGATGGTATCCGGGCCGGTTACACGGCCGACCTGCTGGCCGGTGCGAATCCGCCCGCCTTGGTAGGTGCTCGAGATGGCGTCGCCTTCGACTTGATAATGGAACACCGTACCGGCGCCTGAGAGCCCTTGGGTGTTGTTGGCGACCGCAAACCGGCGATTGTGCAAACGCTCGCCGATTGGGGAAAAAGAGGTTGGCATCGAGGTCGAATCCTTTCGTCGTGATGGTCCTGGAGACCCGGCGGGCCTCCAGGGAAGGCGGAGTTACTCCACCGTTACCGACTTCGCCAGGTTGCGCGGCTGGTCAACGTCTGTGCCCTTGAGCACGGCAACGTAGTACGACAGCAGTTGCAGCGGGATGGTGTAGAGGATCGGCGACAGGATGTCGTGGATATGCGGAACGTTGATGACGTGGGTGCCTTCGCCGTTGGTCATGCCGGCTTTTTCGTCGGCGAATACCACCAGTTGGCCACCACGGGCGCGCACTTCCTGCAGGTTGGACTTGAGCTTCTCCAGCAGTTCGTTGTTGGGTGCAACGGTGACCACCGGCATGTCGTCGTCCACCAAGGCCAATGGGCCGTGCTTCAACTCGCCGGCTGGGTATGCTTCGGCGTGGATGTAGGAGATTTCCTTGAGCTTGAGCGCGCCCTCCATTGCCACTGGGTATTGCGCGCCACGGCCGAGGAACAGGGTGTGGTTCTTGTCGGCAAACAGCTCGGCGACTTTTTCCACGGTGCTGTCCATGGCCAGGGCTTCGCCGAGGCGAGTGGGCAGGCGGCGCAGTTCTTCGACCAGGGTGGCTTCGATGCCTTCGGCGAGGGTGCCCCGCACTTGGCCCAGGGACAGGGTCAGCAGCAACAAGCCAACGAGCTGGGTGGTGAAGGCTTTGGTGGAGGCGACGCCGATTTCGCGGCCGGCCTGGGTCAGCAGGGTCAGGTCGGATTCACGCACCAGGGAGCTGATGCTCACGTTGCAGATCGCCAGGCTGGCGAGGAAGCCCAGTTCCTTGGCGTTGCGCAGGGCGGCCAGGGTGTCGGCGGTTTCGCCGGACTGGGAAATGGTCACGAACAGGGTGTCGGGCTGCACCACCACCTTGCGGTAGCGGAATTCGCTGGCGACTTCGACCTGGCACGGGATGCCGGCCAGTTCTTCCAGCCAGTAACGCGCAACCATGCCGGCGTGGTAGCTGGTGCCACAAGCGACGATCTGCACGTTGCGCACTTTGGCGAACAACTCGGCGGCTTGTGGGCCGAAGGCGTTGACCAGCACCTGGTTCTGGCTCAAACGACCTTCCAGGGTGCGTTGTACCACGGCCGGTTGCTCATGGATTTCCTTGAGCATGAAGTGGCGGAACTCGCCTTTGTCGGCCGCTTCGGCGCCGTCGCGGTACTGCACGGCTTCGCGTTCGACGGTGTTGCCGTTTACGTCCCAGATCTGCACGCTTTCACGGCGGATGTCGGCAATATCGCCTTCCTCCAAGTACATGAAGCGGTCAGTGACCTGGCGCAGGGCCAGTTGGTCGGAAGCGAGGAAGTTTTCCCCCAGACCCAGGCCAATCACCAACGGGCTGCCACTGCGGGCGGCGACCACGCGGTCGGGTTGGCTGGCGCTGACCACGGCCAGGCCGTAGGCGCCGTGCAGTTCCTTGACCGTGGCCTTGAGGGCGGTGGTCAGGTCGCTGTGGTCCTTGAGTTTGTGGTTGAGCAGGTGGGCGATGACTTCGGTGTCGGTGTCCGAGGTGAACACGTAGCCCAGGCCCTTGAGTTGTTCGCGCAGCACTTCGTGGTTTTCGATGATGCCGTTGTGCACCACCGCCAGGTCGCCGGAGAAGTGTGGGTGGGCGTTACGCTCGCACGGCGCGCCGTGGGTGGCCCAGCGGGTGTGGGCAATGCCCAGACGACCGACCAGCGGCTCGCCGGCCAGGGCCTGTTCCAACTCGCTGACCTTGCCCGGACGGCGCATGCGCTCCAGTTTGCCGGCGTTGGTGAAGACGGCCACACCGGCGCTGTCGTAGCCACGGTATTCCAGGCGCTTGAGGCCTTCGAGCAGGATGGCGGTTACGTTACGTTCGGCGACTGCGCCAACAATTCCACACATGATGTTTCTCCTAGATGATTGCCGCGCATATCAGCGTAATGCCGCGGGCTTGGATCTGGTCGCGGGCCTCAAGCGGCAGGCGATCATCGGTAATAAGGGTATGGACGCTGCTCCAGGGCAGTTCCAGGTTGGGAATCTTGCGGCCGATCTTGTCGGATTCGACCATCACCACCACTTCCCTGGCGACCTCGGCCATCACGCGGCTCAGGCCCAGCAGTTCGTTGAAGGTGGTGGTACCGCGCTGCAGGTCGATGCCATCGGCACCGATAAACAGCTGGTCAAAGTCATAGGACCGTAGCACCTGCTCCGCGACCTGGCCTTGGAACGAATCCGAGTGAGGGTCCCAGGTACCGCCGGTCATCAACAGTACCGGTTCGTGTTCCAGTTCGCTCAAGGCGCTGGCCACGTGCAGGGAGTTGGTCATCACCACCAGGCCGGGCTGGTGGCCCAGTTCCGGGATCATGGCGGCGGTGGTGCTGCCACTGTCAATGATGATGCGCGCGTGTTCGCGCAGGCGCAGCACGGCGGCACGGGCGATGGCACGCTTGTATACCGAGATGGGCTGTGCGGCGTCGCCCACCAATTCCTGGGGCATGGTGATGGCGCCACCGTAGCGGCGCAGCAGCAGGCCGTTGCTTTCGAGGGCGGCCAGGTCCTTGCGGATGGTCACTTCCGACGTTTCGAAATGTTTGGCCAATTCGTCCACGCTCACTTCGCCCTGTTCATTGAGCAAGGTCAGAATGTTGTGGCGGCGTTGGGGTGTATTTCGTTTCGACATGGTGATGATAAGTTTCGTTCCGAAAGATAACGAAGGTAATCAAAACCTATTGGCGAAAGATCGTCAAGCGGGATGCAGCAAATTTTTGCGCCGGCGCAGGTCAAATGTGGGAGCGGGCTTGCTCGCGAATGCGGTGTATCAGTCGAATCATCTGTGACTGACACTCCGCATTCGCGAGCAAGCCCGCTCCCACATTGGAGGTTTGTTGCGGGTGAGACTGTGGATAACTCAGGTCTATTTGATTTTGACCGGGCGCTTCCAGCCGTCGATGTTGCGTTGGCGGGCGCGGGCTACCGCCAATTGGGACTTATCCACATCCTGATTGATCGTTGAGCCGGCGGCGGTGTTCGAGCCATCACCAATAGAGACAGGCGCAATCAGTGAGTTATTGGAGCCGATGAAGACGTCCTCACCAATAGTCGTCTGGTATTTGTTGGCGCCATCGTAATTGCAGGTAATGGCGCCCGCACCAATGTTACTGCGTGCACCAATCACCGCATCACCGAGGTAGGCCAAGTGGCCGGCCTTGGCATCGTCACCCATTCGGGCGTTCTTTAGTTCGACGAAATTGCCCACATGCGCCCTGGCACCCATCACGGTACCCGGACGCAACCGCGCGAACGGACCGGCATCGCTGCCCTCCCCCATCACCGCACCGTCCAGGTGACTGTTGGCCTTGACCATCACGCCCTTGCGCAGGGTGCTGTCCTTGATCACGCAGTTCGGGCCGATTACCACGTCGTCTTCGATGATCACGCGGCCTTCGAGGATCACGTTGATGTCGATCAGCACGTCGCGGCCCACGGTCACTTCGCCACGTACATCGAAACGAGCCGGGTCGCGCAGGGTCACGCCCTGGGCCATCAGGCGGCGGCCTTCACGCAGTTGGTAGTGACGCTCCAGTTCGGCAAGCTGCTTGCGGTCGTTGGCGCCCTGCACTTCCATGGGGTCGAGGGGCTGCTCGGTGGCAACCAGCAGGCCATCGCTCACGGCCATCTCAATGACGTCGGTGAGGTAGTACTCGCCCTGGGCGTTGTGGTTGGACAGGCGGCTCATCCAGTCGGCGAGCTTGTTGGCTGGCACCGCCATGATGCCGGTATTGCCTTCGGTGATGGCGCGCTGGGCTTCGCTGGCGTCTTTATGCTCGACGATGGCCGCGACCTTGCCGTCGGCGTTGCGCACGATACGGCCATAGCCGGTGGGATCATCCAGCTCGACGGTGAGCAGGCCCATCTGCCCTGGCACCACGTGCTTGAGCAGGCGTTGCAGGGTTTCCACTTCGATCAGCGGCACGTCACCGTAGAGGATCAGCACGGTGTCGGCGGTAATGAATGGCACGGCTTGCGCGGTGGCGTGGCCGGTACCGAGTTGCTGGTCTTGCAATACGAAATTCAGGTCGTCCGCGGCCAGGCGTTCGCGCACCACATCGGCACCGTGGCCGATCACCACGTGAATGCGCTGTGGATCGAGCTGCCGGGCGCTGTGGATAACATGGCCAAGCATGGAGTTGCCGGCAACCGGATGCAGCACCTTGGGCAGGGCCGAACGCATGCGGGTGCCTTGGCCTGCGGCGAGAATGACGATTTCAAGAGACATGAATGGCTACCAATCCTGGGCGGTCCGACGTCAGACCAGAGAAGTGTATGGCTGAAAAAGAAAAAGGGTAGCCGAGGCTACCCTTTTTAATCAATCGCACATGAAACAAGACGGCGTGGCCGCTTACTTCTTGCGGATCTGCTGGAGCGTGCGCAGCTGGGCTGCAGCCTCGGCCAGACGTACAGCAGCAGCGCTGTAGTCGAAGTCCGCGCCCTTTTCGTTCAGGGCCTTCTCGGCAGCCTTGACGGCTTCCTGAGCGGAGGCTTCATCCAGGTCGCCAGCACGTTGCACGGTGTCGGCAAGTACCTTGACCATGTTCGGCTGAACCTCAAGGAAACCACCGGAGATGTAAAACACCTCCTTTTCCCCGCCTTGCTTGGTCAGAGTGATCGGACCCGGCTTCAAGCTGGTGATCAACGGCGCGTGACCCATGGCAATACCCAGGTCACCGAGTTCGCCGTGTGCAATCACCATCTCTACCAGACCGGAGAAGATTTCCCCTTCCGCGCTGACGATATCGCAATGGACTGTCATAGCCATCTGATTGCCTCAACCTGATGAGCGCCCGTTTCCGGGCGCTTGGATTACAGTTTCTTGGCTTTCTCGATCGCTTCTTCGATGCCGCCAACCATGTAGAACGCTTGTTCTGGCAGGTGGTCGTAGTCACCGTTGAGGATGCCTTTGAAGCCAGCAATGGTGTCTTTCAGGGAAACGTATTTACCCGAGGCACCGGTGAAGACTTCAGCCACGAAGAACGGCTGCGACAAGAAACGCTGGATCTTACGAGCACGGTTTACCAACTGCTTGTCGGCTTCCGACAGCTCGTCCATACCCAGGATCGCAATGATGTCCTTCAGTTCTTTGTAACGCTGCAGCACGTACTGAACGCCGCGAGCGGTGTCGTAGTGCTCCTGGCCGATCACGTTCGGGTCCAGCTGGCGCGAAGTCGAGTCGAGTGGATCGACCGCTGGGTAGATACCCAGGGAAGCGATGTCACGGGACAGAACGACGGTGGCGTCCAAGTGGGCGAAGGTGGTCGCTGGCGACGGGTCAGTCAAGTCATCCGCAGGTACGTATACCGCTTGGATCGAAGTGATCGAACCTTCCTTGGTCGAAGTGATACGTTCTTGCAGAACGCCCATCTCTTCGGCCAGGGTCGGCTGGTAACCTACTGCGGAAGGCATACGGCCCAGCAGTGCGGATACTTCAGTACCGGCCAGGGTGTAACGGTAGATGTTGTCGACGAACAGCAGAACGTCGTTACCTTCGTCACGGAACTTCTCGGCCATGGTCAGGCCAGTCAGTGCTACGCGCAGACGGTTACCCGGCGGCTCGTTCATCTGACCGTAAACCAGTGCCACTTTGTCCAGAACGTTGGAGTCCTTCATCTCGTGGTAGAAGTCGTTACCCTCACGGGTACGCTCGCCCACACCGGCGAACACGGAATAACCGCTGTGCTCGATGGCGATGTTACGGATCAGTTCCATCATGTTTACGGTCTTGCCTACACCGGCACCACCGAACAGACCGACTTTACCGCCTTTGGCGAACGGGCAAACCAGGTCGATAACCTTGATGCCGGTTTCCAGCAGGTCGTTGCCGCCAGCTTGTTCCGCGAACGAAGGTGCTGGACGGTGAATGCCCCAACGCTCTTCGGTGTCGATCGGACCAGCTTCGTCAATCGGGTTGCCCAGTACGTCCATGATCCGGCCCAGGGTCGCTTTACCGACCGGTACGGAGATGGCTGCGCCAGAGTCGACAACGTCCAGACCGCGCTTCAAGCCTTCGGTGGAACCCATCGCAATGGTACGAACTACGCCGTCGCCCAGCTGTTGCTGAACTTCCAGAGTAGTGTCCGCGCCTTGTACTTTCAGCGCGTTGTAGATGCTCGGTACGCTGTCGCGTGGAAATTCCACGTCGATAACGGCGCCGATGATTTGAACGATACGTCCGCTACTCATAGCTGGATCCTCTGAATATTTGAACCGTTAAACCGCGGCAGCGCCGCCGACGATTTCCGAGATCTCTTGGGTGATCGCAGCCTGACGCGCCTTGTTGTAGATCAGCTGCAAATCGCTGATCAGATCACCGGCGTTATCGGTAGCGTTTTTCATCGCGATCATCCGCGCCGCTTGTTCAGCTGCGTTGTTCTCGACCACCGCCTGGTACACCTGCGACTCCACGTAGCGCACCATCAAGCCGTCAAGCAGCTCTTTGGCGTCTGGTTCGTAGAGGTAGTCCCAGTGGTGCTTGAGTTCCTGATCCGGAGTCGCCACCAGTGGAATCAATTGCTCCACGGTTGGCTGCTGGGTCATGGTGTTGATGAACTTGTTGGATACCACGGAGAGGCGGTCAATCCGGCCTTCCAGGTATGCATCCAGCATCACCTTCACACTGCCGATCAAATCATTGATCGACGGCTCTTCACCCAGGTGGCTGATAGCTGCTACGACGTTGCCGCCGAAGTTACGGAAAAAGGCCGCACCCTTGCTACCAACTACACACAGATCGATCTCGACGCCGTTTTCGCGGTTTACCGCCATGTCCTTGACCAGGGCCTTGAACAGGTTGGTATTCAAACCACCGCACAAACCACGGTCACTGCTCACAACCACATAACCCACACGCTTAACTTCGCGGTCGATCATG
Organism: Pseudomonas sp. Marseille-Q1929; assembly: GCF_017316265.1. Taxonomy (NCBI): domain Bacteria; kingdom Pseudomonadati; phylum Pseudomonadota; class Gammaproteobacteria; order Pseudomonadales; family Pseudomonadaceae; genus Pseudomonas; species Pseudomonas sp. Marseille-Q1929. The sequence goes on along the minus strand of NZ_JAFLWU010000002.1, from coordinate 52,874 downwards.
AATGGGTGGCGGTATTCCGGGTTGGCGTTGGCCAGATGCCCAATTACCTGGCGGATACGCTCCGCATAAGGACGGCTAGCAGCCATGCGCATTTGTGCCTTGCGCATTTTGCTGACCGCCACTTTTTCCATGGCGCTGGTAATTTTTTGCGTGCTTTTGATGCTCGCAATCTTACTGCGAATCTCTTTTGCGCCTGCCATGTAACACCTATCAGGTTAGCAAGCGGGAGCCTTGCGGCCCCCGCTGCGGCTTACCAGGTTTGGGTGGCCTTGAACTTCTCGATACCGGCTTTCAGGCCAGCGTCGATTTCGTCATTGAAGTCACCCTTCACGTTGATCTTGGCCAACAAGTCGGCGTGATCGCGGTTGAAGTAAGCAATCAGCGCTTGTTCAAAGCTGCCAACCTTGGCGATTTCGACGTCAGTCAGGAACCCACGCTCAGCGGCATACAGCGACAACGCCATGTCAGCGATCGACATTGGGGCGTATTGCTTCTGCTTCATCAGCTCGGTAACGCGCTGACCATGCTCAAGTTGCTTACGGGTCGCTTCGTCCAGGTCAGAAGCGAACTGGGCGAATGCCGCCAGTTCACGGTACTGAGCCAGAGCGGTACGGATACCACCGGAGAGCTTCTTGATGATCTTGGTCTGAGCGGCACCACCCACACGGGATACCGAAACACCGGCGTTCACTGCAGGGCGGATGCCCGAGTTGAACATGGCCGATTCCAGGAAGATCTGACCGTCGGTGATGGAGATCACGTTGGTCGGAACGAACGCGGAAACGTCGCCAGCCTGGGTTTCGATGATCGGCAGTGCGGTCAGGGAACCGGTTTTGCCGGTCACTGCGCCGTTGGTGAACTTCTCTACGTACTCTTCCGAAACGCGGGATGCGCGCTCCAGCAGACGGGAGTGGAGATAGAACACGTCGCCTGGGTAGGCTTCACGACCTGGTGGACGGCGCAGCAGCAGGGAAATCTGGCGGTAAGCCACTGCTTGCTTGGACAGATCGTCATAAACGATCAGCGCGTCTTCACCGCGGTCGCGGAAGAATTCACCCATGGTGCAACCGGCATACGGAGCCAGGTATTGCAGCGCAGGAGATTCCGAAGCACTGGCAGCCACGATGATCGTGTTCTTCAGTGCGCCGTTCTCTTCCAGCTTGCGAACCACGTTGGCGATGGTCGATTGCTTCTGACCGATGGCTACGTAGACGCAGAAAATGCCGCTGTCTTTCTGGTTGATGATCGCGTCGATGGCCAGAGCGGTTTTACCGATCTGACGGTCACCGATGATCAGCTCACGCTGGCCACGGCCGACAGGGATCATGGCATCGACAGCCTTGTAGCCAGTCTGTACAGGCTGGTCTACCGACTTACGCCAGATCACGCCTGGAGCAACTTTCTCGACCGCGTCGGTCTCGGTGTTGCCCAGTGGACCTTTACCGTCAACAGGGTTACCCAGTGCGTCGACTACGCGACCCAGCAGTTCCTTACCAACCGGAACTTCGAGGATGCGGCCAGTGCACTTGGCGCTCATGCCTTCAGCCAGGGACTGGTATGCGCCGAGAATAACGGCACCTACGGAGTCCTGCTCCAGGTTGAGAGCCATACCGAAGACGCCGCCCGGAAACTCGATCATCTCGCCGGACATTACGTCGGCCAGACCGTGAATCCGCACGATACCGTCAGATACGCTGACGACAGTGCCTTCGTTACGGGCTTGGGAGGTCACATCGAGCTTGTCGATGCGGCCCTTGATAATTTCACTTATTTCGGAAGGATTGAGTTGCTGCATTGCTCTGCTGCCCCTTCAAACTCAAGATTTCAATGCTTCGGCAAGATTCGCGAGTTTGCCGCGAATCGAGCCATCGATAACCAGGTCGCCGGCGCGAATGACAATGCCCCCAATGAGGGATTTGTCTTCCGCAACTTGCAGGCGCACTTCCCGGTCGAGTCGTGCACTGAGAACCTTGGCGAGTTTGTCTTGCTGTTCTTGGTTCAATGCGAAAGCACTGGTCACTTCAACGTCTACCGATTTCTCTTGCTCGGCCTTGTACAGGTCGAACAGAGCGGCAATCTCCGGCAAAAGCAGGAGACGGTCGTTTTCGGCAACGACGTGCAAGAAGTTCTGCACTTTCACATCAAACTTGTCGCCGCACACTTCAATAAAAGTGGCGGCCTTGTCTGCGCTCGTCAGTCGCGGGGCCTTGAGCACGCGCTGCATGGTGTCGTCTTGCGACACTGCTGCAGCCAGGCCGAGCATGGCTGACCAAGAGGCCAGCTGCTGGTGGGCCTGGGCGTGCTCGAAGGCTGCCTTAGCGTAAGGTCGGGCCAACGTGGTCAATTCTGCCATGATCGCCCTCGCTTAAATTTCAGCAGCCAGTTTGTTAACCAGCTCCGCGTGCGCGTTTTGATCGATTGTGGCACCCAGGATCTTCTCAGCACCGCCAACGGCCAGGGCACCCAGTTGGGCACGCAGCGCGTCTTTGACACTATTCAGTTCCTGCTCGATCTCGGCCTGAGCCTGAACCTTCACACGGTCAGCGTCGATACGGGCTTTTTCAACAGCCTCTTCAACAATCTGGTTACCGCGTTTCTTGGCTTGCTCAATGATTTCGGCTGCTTGAGCTTTCGCTTCGCGCAGTTGTTGACCCGCTTTATCTTGGGCCAACTCCAGGTCGCGAGCTGCTCGTGCTGCAGCGTCCAGTCCATCCGCAATCTTCTTCTGACGTTCGTGCAGAGCTGCGATGACCGGAGGCCATACGAACTTCATGCAGAAAACGACAAAAATCAAGAACGCTAAGGACTGACCAATAATGGTTGCATTAATGTTCACGCCAATACCTCGCTCATTCGTTGCACAACACACCAATCACTCGAAAAGACGAGTGATTAACCGGCGAGTTGACCAACGAAAGGGTTCGCGAAGGTGAAGAACAGAGCGATACCAACACCGATCATGGTCACGGCGTCGAGCAGGCCGGCGACGATGAACATTTTAACTTGCAGCATTGGAACCATTTCTGGCTGACGCGCTGCGCCTTCCAGGAACTTGCCGCCCAGCAGGCCGAAACCAATGGCAGTACCCAGGGCGCCCAGGCCGATCAACAGTGCAACAGCGATAGCGGTTAGACCAACTACAGTTTCCATCTTTCCTCCCGACTTTTACGTCGTATGGTTTAGGTTTTTTAGATTTTAAAGCGGTAAAACAAATCGTTTCATAGCCCGGTAGGGCCTACCTTCCCGTTTGACCGGGAAGGACATCAGACTAGTCGAGACTGGTCTTAATGGTTCTCTTCGTGCGCCATCGACAGGTAGACGATGGTCAGCATCATGAAGATGAAGGCCTGCAGGGTGATGATCAGGATGTGGAACACAGCCCACGCCCACTGCAGAACAATGCCCAGGCCGCTAAGCCAGAGCAGGCCGCTGCCGAACATCACAGCGATCAGAATGAACACCAGCTCGCCGGCATACATGTTGCCGAACAGTCGCAGGGCCAGGGAGATCGGCTTGGCGATCAGGGTCACGAATTCCAGCAGGAAGTTCACCGGGATCAGCAGAGCTTGAACGAAGATGTTCTTGCTGCCGAACGGGTGCAGGGTCAGTTCGCCGATGAAGCCGCCGATGCCCTTGATCTTGATGCTGTAGAAAATGATCAACGCGAATACCGACAGGGCCATGCCCAGGGTAGCGTTCGGGTCAGTGGTCGATACGGCACGGAATGGGATGTGCGGGTCGCCGCTGATCGCCATGGCGAGCTGAGGAATCCAGTCAACCGGGATCAGGTCGACGGCGTTCATCAGGAACACCCAGACGAAGATGGTCAGTGCCAGCGGTGCAATCACCGGGCTACGGCCATGGAAGCTGTCTTTCACGCTGCCATCGACGAATTCGACCAATACTTCAACGAAGTTCTGCAAAGCACCTGGCTGACCGGAAGTCGCCTTCTTTGCCGCCATGCGGAAAATCAGGACGAAGATCAGACCCAATGCGACCGACCAACCCAGAGTATCCAGGTGGAAAGCCCAGAAGCCCATTTCTTTGGCCTCTGCTGCGGAGTGGGCAAAGCCCCAGCCGCCATTAGGAAGCTGACCGAAGGTCAGGTTCTGCAAGTGGTGCTGGATATAGCCCGAAGCGGTTGTTTCTGCCATGGTTGCCTCAAACGCCCTAAGGTTTCGAAAGTCTTGTTTTCATTAGCAGGGGAGCGAACCAGCTGACCAGTTGGGTCAACACGAAGACGCCGAATACAGCCAGCGGCGCCAATGGCTTCACACCTGCAAAGGTCAGTGCAAACAGCACTGCCGTCAAAATCAGTTTCCCTGCTTCGCCGGCATAAAATGACCGGACGATCGCCTGGGCTGCTCGGGCGCCGGAAAACCGAAAGGCCCTGTGAGCAAAATACATATTGGGCAGCAAGGCTATCAGGCCTCCGCAGAGTCCTGAATATCCGGCTACGACTCCATGCCAGTACCAAAGCGCCAAAGCGGCGATCAGCAAAATGACAAATTGCGCCAATAAAACCGGAAAAACGGCCAAGCGATGGAACGGCAACGTGTTTGGCGTGCGGGTTTCCATCACTCTTGCTCCTCAATGGTCGGCTGCCGGAAATCAATAACTTGGCATAATTTGTGCCGACAAAATGCGCGCAGAGTATAGGGGCGGTTCTGCCCCTATTCAACTGCCGGGTAGTGATTTCCGATCACACGCTACATGAGTAAATGTTTCAGCGGATGTGGGCAAGGACGCCCTGCAGCTCATCGAGAGAGTTATAGCCGATGACCAATTGGCCTTTGCCTTTCTTCCCGTGGCGAATCTGCACCGCAGAGCCTAGGCGTTCGGCCAGGCGCTGTTCGAGACGGGCGATATCCGGATCAGGTTTGCTCGTTTCGACCGGTGCAGGTTTGCCGCTCAACCACTGGCGAACCAGGGCCTCGGTCTGACGAACGGTGAGCCCTCGTGCGACAACGTGTCGCGCCCCTTCAACCTGTTGATTTTCCGGCAAACCCAGCAAAGCACGGGCGTGACCCATTTCCAGGTCGCCATGGGACAGCATGGTCTTGATGACTTCCGGCAGTGCGATCAGGCGCAGCAGGTTGGACACGGTCACGCGGGACTTGCCCACTGCGTCAGCCACTTGTTGCTGGGTCAGTTGGAACTCCTGCTGCAAGCGCTGCAATGCAATCGCTTCTTCGACCGGGTTGAGGTCTTCCCGCTGGATGTTCTCGATCAACGCCATAGCGATCGCGGTTTCATCCGGCACATCGCGCACCATCGCCGGGATGGTGTCCTTGCCGGCCTGCTGGCTGGCACGCCAGCGGCGTTCACCGGCGATGATTTCAAAGCGCCCGCCGCCGATCGGGCGAACCACGATCGGCTGCATCACGCCCTGGGCCTTGATCGAGTTGGCCAGTTCTTCCAGCGCCTGGGGGTCCATGTCCCGGCGTGGCTGGTATTTGCCACGCTGGATCAGGTCCAGGGGCAGGTGTTGCAGCTCGCGCTCGTCGGCCTGCACCGCTTGCTCTTCAAGCGATGTGACGGTCGGACCACTCAACAGTGCATCCAGTCCACGTCCGAGACCTCGTTTCTTGACGGCCATGGGGATTCCTTAAGTTGGCTGGGCTGCAGCGGTGCGTGAGTTGCGGCGTTGACGGCGAACCATCTCGCCAGCCAGGGCCAGGTAGGCAATGGCGCCACGCGAGGATTTGTCGTACGCCAGCGCAGGCATGCCGTAGCTTGGCGCTTCGGCCAGGCGGATGTTGCGCGGGATCACGGTGTCGTAGAGCTGGTCGCCGAAGTGTTCCTTGAGCTGTGCCGACACGTCGTTCATCAGGCTCAGGCGCGGATCGAACATGGTCCGCAACAGGCCTTCGATCTGCAGGTTCGGGTTGAGCAGCTCGGCGATACGCTTGATGTTATCCACAAGGTCGCTCAACCCTTCCAGTGCGTAGTATTCGCACTGCATGGGGATAATCACCCCATCAGCTGCCACCAACGCGTTCAGCGTGAGCATCGACAGCGACGGCGGGCAGTCGATCAAAATGTAATCGTAGTTCTCGCGGATCGGCGCCAAGGCGCTGCGCAGACGGCTTTCTTTCATCTGCATTTCCAGCAGCACCACTTCCGCCGCGGTCAAATCGCGGTTGGCCGGCAGCAGTTGGTAACCACCGTGCTCGGAAAAGTGCATGGCCTGGGCCAGGTCGCACTCGCCGATCAGCAAGTCGTAGACCGAGTTTTCCAGGCCGTGTTTATCCACACCGCTACCCATGGTGGCGTTGCCCTGTGGATCGAGATCGATCAACAGCACCCGGCGCTTGGTAGCCACCAGGGATGCTGCGAGGTTGATGCAGGTGGTGGTTTTGCCCACGCCACCTTTCTGGTTCGCTATCGCGAATACCTTAGCCATTCTTGCTTGTGTTCCCAATCATGCCGTGCGGCGCAGTATCAGCAGATGGCGTTGGCCTTGGCAACCGGGTACGGCCAAGGCGTGTTCGCTATCGAGGTGGAAGTCTGCCGGCAATGCTAACAGCTCGTCGCTTGGATGGACGCCCTTCATTGCCAGCCAGCGGGTGTCACGGTCGCCGAGGTGGCGAGTCCAGTTGCTGAAGTTCTCCATGCTGCTGAAGGCCCGGGAAACAATTCCGTTGAAGGGCTGTTCAGGCGTGAAGGCTTCGACGCGACTGTGGATAACTTGCAGGTTGTCCAGCTTGAGTTCGAGTTTGACCTGGGTCAGGAAGCGCGTTTTCTTGCCGTTGCTGTCCAGGCAGGTCACTTGCGACTCGGGAAACAGGATGGCCAACGGAATGCCAGGCATGCCGCCGCCACTGCCGACGTCGAGCCAGCGACCGTTTTCGATAAACGGCATCACGCTCAAGCTGTCGAGCAAGTGACGTGAAACCATTTCGTCTGGATCGCGCACTGCGGTCAGGTTGTAGGCCTTGTTCCATTTGATCAACAGGGCCAGGTAACCCAGCAGCAATTCGTGCTGGGCCGGGGTCAGGTCGACGCCCAACTGGCGCGCACCTGTGGATAACTCTTCGGCGTGTTGCGAGGTGACCAACGAACTCAAGCGCTTTGCTCCAACTGACGGCCCGCGCCGCGTTTTTTCAAATGAATCATCAACAGCGAAATGGCTGCCGGTGTGACACCGGGGATACGTGAAGCCTGGCCCAGGGTTTCTGGCCGAGTTATCCCCAGCTTGCTTTGGATTTCTTTCGACAGCCCGGAAATCCCGGTGTAATCGATATCCACAGGCAGCTTGGTATCTTCACTGGCGCGCAAGCGAGCGATCTCATCCTGCTGACGGTCAATGTAACCGGCGTACTTGGTCTTGATCTCGACCTGTTCGGCAACCTGTGGATCTTCTGCGCCACCGCCGGTCACTTCGACCAGACCAGCGTAGTCGATTTCCGGGCGCGACAGCAGGTTGAGCAAGTTGTACTCGTGGGTCAGCGGCGTACCGAATTTTTGCGCAATCGCATCGCCTTGCTCGGTACCCGGGCGAACCCAGGTGCTTTTCAGGCGCTGCTCTTCCAACGTGATGCTTTCGCGTTTCTTGCAGAAGGCTTCCCAGCGCGCATCATCGACCAAGCCAAGCTCGCGGCCTTTTTCGGTCAAGCGCAGGTCGGCGTTGTCTTCGCGCAGGATCAGGCGGTATTCCGCCCGGGAAGTGAACATCCGGTACGGTTCCTGGGTACCCAGGGTGATCAGGTCATCCACCAACACGCCGATGTACGCTTCGTCGCGACGCGGGCACCAGCTGTCTTTGCCCTGTGCACGCAGTGCGGCGTTGGTCCCGGCCAGCAAACCTTGGGCGCCGGCTTCTTCGTAACCGGTGGTGCCGTTGATTTGGCCGGCGAAGAACAAACCGCCGATCACTTTGGTTTCCAGGCTGTACTTCAGGTCACGCGGATCGAAATAGTCGTACTCGATGGCGTAGCCCGGACGCACGATGTGCGCGTTTTCCATGCCGCGAATCGATTGCACGATCTGGATTTGCACGTCGAACGGCAGGGAAGTCGAAATGCCGTTCGGGTACAGCTCATGGGTGGTCAAGCCTTCGGGCTCGATAAAGACCTGGTGGCTTTCCTTGTCGGCAAAGCGATGGATCTTGTCTTCGATCGACGGGCAATAACGCGGGCCAATCCCTTCGATCACCCCGGAATACATCGGCGAACGGTCGAGGTTCGCCGCGATGATTTCGTGGGTGCGGGCATTGGTGTGGGTAATCCAGCAGCTCACCTGTTTCGGGTGCTGCTCTTTGGAGCCCATGAACGACATCACCGGAATCGGCGTATCACCGGCTTGTTCGGTCATCACCGAGAAGTCCACAGAACGCCCGTCGATACGCGGCGGGGTACCGGTTTTCAGGCGACCGACGCGCAGCGGCAATTCACGCAGGCGTTTTGCCAGGGCAATCGACGGCGGATCACCGGCACGACCGCCGGAATAGTTCTGCATACCGATGTGGATAAGTCCGCCGAGGAACGTACCGGTGGTCAACACCACGGATTCTGCGAAGAAACGCAGGCCCATCTGAGTGACAACACCGCGTACCTGGTCTTGTTCGACGATCAGGTCATCCGCAGCCTGTTGAAATATCCACAGGTTCGGTTGGTTTTCCAGAGTTTCGCGTACAGCCGCCTTGTACAGGATGCGGTCAGCTTGTGCCCGAGTGGCACGCACGGCTGGGCCTTTACGGCTGTTGAGCACGCGAAATTGAATACCACCCTTGTCGGTAGCCATGGCCATCACGCCGCCAAGGGCGTCGATTTCTTTAACCAAATGGCTTTTGCCGATCCCACCAATGGCGGGGTTGCAACTCATTGCACCGAGGGTTTCCACGTTGTGCGTGAGCAACAGGGTTTTTACGCCCATGCGTGCTGACGCCAGTGCTGCCTCGGTACCGGCATGACCGCCGCCGATGACGATCACTTCAAAACGGGAAGGGAAATCCACCACGCACCTCGTGCCTGCTTATGTAGGTAATCAGGAATTGTCTGTTGAAAGAGATTTAGAGCTTTGGCGGCAAGTATAGGGACTTAGCCCTTCCTAAAGAACCCTTTGCACAAAATTTAACCAGCTGTGGATGAATCACGGACAATAGAAATTAAAAGAGAGAAATTTATTAAATCTTTGTTTTTATGTTTATTTCTACTGAGCCTTCTTTCTGTGGATAGATCTCTACAGGCCTTTATTTACGTTGTGTACAGCGATTCAAAAGTCTGTGGTCATGTACCGATGAGGCCCTTGGATAAGTGCTTTAAGCCTGTGGATTAAACAGGTGGTTATCCACAGACGGGTTTATCTTCAGTTTTCAAGCCCTGTTATCAACTGGGCACAGGGGCGGTTATTCACAGGGCTTAATCCACAGAAATCGATGAATCGCTGGGTATTTCGGGCGTGACGAAGCCGCCGCAATCGTTCGATTCGCAGCTGGGCCCGTAAAAGAGAGACCTATTGTGAGAAAACCGCAGGGCAGTTAATAATAGCGATTATCATTAACCTGCCTTGTCGCGCCCTATGTCCCCTCCTTCACACACGGCCGCCGTCCAGCACATCTACGAACAGCACCATTCGTGGCTACAGGGATGGCTCAAAGGTAAATTGCATAACGCTTGCGATGCGGCCGACGTAGCGCACGATACGTTCGTGCGAATCCTCGGCGGGCGCCATGCCGCGCAGATCATGGAACCGCGTGACTATCTAGCGACCATTGCCAAAGGCCTGGTGATTGACCGTTATCGCCGGCATGCCGTCGAACAGGCTTATAAGCAAACCCTGGCCGAACGCCCTGAAGCCACAGCCATCAGTGAAGAAGACAAAGCAATCATCATCGAAACCCTGGTGGCTGTGGATAAAGCACTGTCTGGCCTAGGGGAGCGAGCGCGGCGGATATTCATGCTGTCGCAGATCGACGGGCTGACTTATCAACAAATCGCCGATCAACTGCAGGTCTCCCTGACCACCGTGAAAAAGCACATGGTCCGCGCGCTGACCGAGTGCGCGTTGATCATGGCCGGCCTCTGATGGCAGCGCCTGACCGCAAGACCTTCGAGGCGGCTGCCAGCTGGTATGTGCAGTTTCAGTCACAGCCGCCAACACCTGCCGAACGATACGCGTGGCAACAATGGCTCAATGGCGATCCGTCCCATCAGGCTGCGTGGAACCAGATGGAACAATTGCAGCGCAGTCTCGGTGCCCTGCCCCAGGACGTTACCCGCCGAGCATTGTCGACCACGCAACAACGCCGGGAGGTGCTCAAGTGGATGCTGGCACTCGGCGGCGCTGGGTATCTCGGTTGGAATGTTCAGCAACATACGTCCCTGGGCAATGTATGGGCCGACTACCGCACTGCTGTAGGACAGCGGCGGCGTATCGAACTGGCCGACGGTACGCAAATTGACCTCAATACCGGCACCGCTATCGATGTCGCGTTCGATGGACGCCAGCGTTTGATTCGCCTGCGCGAAGGTGAAGTACTTATCCACACCGGCAAATTGGGCGGCCAAACGCCCTTTTATGTCGACACTCGCCAAGGCCGGGTCCAGGCATTGGGCACGCGATTCAGCGTGCGCCAATTGGCGGATTCCACACGGGTCGGTGTGTTGGAGGACACAGTAAGCGTGTCGCCGGGTGATCAGCCTACACACCGGCGTGTGCTCGTCGCCGGCGAAAGCGCTGACTTCGATCGGCAAAACGTAGGACCGGATCAACAGTATTTTCGTACTCAAGCGGCTTGGGTTGATGGCCAGTTGATCGTTTTGGACGCGCGGCTCGGTGACGTCATCGACGAACTGGCCCGTTACCGCCCCGGCACCCTCCAGTGCGACCGGGCTGCGCAGCGCCTGCGCGTGTCCGGGACGTTCCGCCTGGATTCCACCGATGCCGTGCTGGCCAACTTGCAGGCGACGCTGCCGATCCAGGTGAAATACTTCACCCGCTATTGGGTGTTGGTGCAGCGAATCGGCTGACAAAAAATAGTCCACAAGGGGGTTATCTTTTTTCTGCCTGGCGCGGCCCTACAGGTAATTACGACGCAACCTTCAGGGCTTCCCCATACATGCGCCTTCCTAACCAGCTTCGCCAGCGACTCTCCTGCCACGGCATTACCTACGGTTTACTGTTGGGCGCCGCCACTGCGGTCGGGGTGTTCCTGCCTTCCAGTGCGATGGCTGCGCACTACAGCATTGCCGCCGGCCCGCTGGACAGCGCCTTGAGCCAATTCGCCGCCAGGGCCAATATCATTCTGTCTTTTTCCCCACAGCAAACCGCACGATTGCGCAGTCCGGGGTTGGTTGGGGATTACTCGGTAGAGCAAGGTTTTGCACTGTTACTGCGTGAATCTGGCCTACAGGCCGTCGTCCAGGCGCCGGGCAGTTATGTACTACAAGCCGCACCTACCGGGGAATTAACCCTGGCCCCGACCACCATCAGTACTTATCAACAGGCTGGTTTCACTCAAGAGATCGCCGCAGACGTCGGCTACAAGGCACAAAACAGCCGAGTCGGCACCAAGACCAGTACGCCTTTGTCGGAAACTCCGCGTTCGGTATCGGTGGTCACCGGCCAGCGCATCAAGGACCAGAAGTCCCAGACCCTGACCGAAGTGCTCGGTTATGTGCCCGGTATCTTCGCGCCGCCGTTCGCCGCCGGTGATGGTCTGGCGGGTGACCTGTTTTTCATTCGCGGTTTCAACGCCACCGATTACGGCTACGGATTGCTGCGCGATGGCCTACGCGTACAAGGCAATCGGTACGACACTACCAGCGAGCCCTATGGCCTGGAACGGGTGGAGATCTTCCGTGGCCCGTCGTCCCTGCTTTATGGCGAAAACGCCCCCGGCGGCCTGGTGAACCTGGTGAGCAAGCATCCAACCGCCATGCCACAGGGCGAAGTGCAACTGGGTTATGGCTCGAATAACCGTCGCCAGCTAGGTGTGGATATCTCCGGCCCGCTCACTGACGCAGGCAACATTCTGGGCCGCGTGGTGATGCTTGGCCGCAAGTCCGACACCCAGACGGACCATGTGCCGGATGATCGCCTCTACATCGCGCCGTCCCTGACCCTGAATTTCGACGATTACAACACCCTTACGCTGTTGGCCAACTACCAGAAAGACCACACCAACCTGGAGCTTGGCTTACCCGCGGCTGGTACTTTGCTGACCAACCCAAATGGCAAGTTATCCAAGCACACCATGCTCGGCGACCCGAATTGGAACACCTTTGAGCGGGAAGCCTGGAGTACGGGCTACGAGTTCAGCCACAGCTTCAATGACGATTGGCAGTTCCGCCAGAACTCGCGTTACATGCAGTCACGAATCAACCGCCATGAGACCTGGCCGGGCGACCTGAACAATCAGGGCTTCGGCACCCGGCTGAACATGAACGCCTACGACCGCTACAACAAGTCGATGGTGTACTCCCTGGATAACCAACTGGAAGGAAAATTCCAGCTGGGCGAACTGGAAAACACTGTGCTGTTCGGCGCGAGCTACGACCGGACCTCGTTCAACCAGGACTGGGACGCTGGTTTCGCCGGAACGATCAATGTGTATAACCCGGTTTACCTGCGCGAACCGACCACACCGCTCGCTATCCAAAACACCCTGCTGGAACAGCAGATGAAAGGGGTTTATGCACAGATCCAGAGTAAGTATGACCACTGGTTGTTCTTGCTTGGCGGTCGTCAGGATTGGGTAGACAGTGATTTTCGCGACAAGGTGAAGCCTTCGACCGACTCCAGCACCACGGAACAGAAGTTCACCTACCAAGGTGGCGTGATGTACCAATTCGACAACGGCCTGACGCCGTATGTCAGCTACTCCACTGCATTCGTGCCGGTGCAGCAGATCTCGGTGACAGGCTCACCGCTCAAGCCGATCACCAGTCGTCAATATGAAGTGGGTTTGAAGTACGAGCCGATTGGCTGGGACACGGCGATGACACTGTCGGTGTATGACTTGCGCAAGGAGGACGATACCTACCTCGATTCCACGACCAACACGTACCGCCAAGTGGGCGAGAGTCGCGCCAAAGGTGCGGAAGTCGAGATCAACAGCAACCTCACACCGAACCTGAATGTGACGGCGGCTTACACCTATACCGACGCTCGGATAACCAAGGATACGGTCGGTTCCCTGGTAGAAGGCCGGCAGATGACGGGAGTTCCCCGCAACCAGGCGTCGATCTGGGGCAAATATCGCATGCTCGATGGCCCACTCAAGGGGCTGTCTTTTGGCGGCGGCGTGCGTTACTTCGACAGCGCGTTTTCCTACAGCAAGCCGAGCTTGTACGGCAAGCTCGACCCTGGAAGCGTCACGTTGGTGGATGCGGTTGTGGGTTATCAGATCGACCCACACTGGTCGCTGGACCTGAACGCCAAGAACCTGTTCGACAAGGAATATGTATCCGGTTGCAACGATGCGGGGCGTTGCTACTGGGGCGACAGCCGTACCTTACTGGGTACGGTGTCGTATAACTGGTAAAGCGCTGTGGATAACTCGGCTATTTGCCGATGCAGAAGCTGGAGAAGATCCGCCCCAACAAATCATCGGAGCTGAATGCGCCGGTGATTTCCCCCAGCAGTTGCTGCGCCTGGCGTAAATCTTCGGCCAGCAGCTCTCCAGCGCCCGCCAGGGTCAGCTGTGCGCGACCATGCTCCAGCGCCGCGCTGGCATGGCGCAGCGCCTCCAAGTGCCGGCGCCGCGCACTGAAGCTGCTTTCCGAGGTCTGCTCGTAGCCCATGCAGGCCTTGAGATGGTCGCGAAGCAATTCCAGGCCATCACCCGCTGACTTGGCGCTCAGGCTGATGGTAACGTGGCCATCCTCGCTGGTTTCCATGGCAATCGCCTCGCCCGTCAGGTCAGCCTTGTTACGGATCAACGTGACTTTGGCCGGGTCCGGCCGCTGTTCGAGGAATTCCGGCCACAGGGCAAAGGGGTCCACCGCCTCAGGCGCGGTGGCATCCACCACCAGCAACACGCGATCGGCCTCACTGATGGCCTTGAGCGCCCGTTCCACGCCGATTTTCTCGACCTGGTCATCCGTATCCCGCAAACCGGCGGTGTCGACCACATGCAGCGGCATGCCATCGATGTGGATATGTTCGCGCAGGATATCCCGCGTCGTGCCGGCAATCTCAGTGACGATGGCCGCTTCGCGCCCGGCCAGGGCGTTGAGCAGGCTGGATTTGCCGGCATTGGGCCGCCCGGCGATCACCACGGTCATACCGTCACGCAGCAATGCACCCTGCCCGGCTTCGCGCAGCACTGTGGATAATTCCTCGCGGACTTTATCCAGCATCGCCAGCACGTGGCCATCGGCGAGGAAGTCGATTTCCTCCTCGGGAAAATCAATCGCCGCCTCGACATAGATGCGCAAGCTGATCAATTGCTCGGTCAAGTTATGCACACGCAGGGAAAAAGCGCCCTGCAACGAGCGCAACGCATTACGCGCAGCCTGTGCAGAACTGGCCTCGATCAAATCGGCAATCGCTTCGGCCTGGGCCAGGTCGAGTTTGTCGTTCAGAAACGCGCGTTCGCTGAACTCCCCCGGCCGCGCCAGACGGCAGCCCAATTGCAGGCAGCGCTGCAACAACATGTCGAGGACGACCGGACCACCGTGGCCCTGCAGTTCCAGGACATCTTCGCCGGTAAACGAATTCGGTCCCGGGAAATAGAGGGCCAGGCCTTCGTCCAACACGCTTTGGTCAGCATCGAGGAAAGGGCCGTAATGTGCGTAGCGCGGTTTCAATTCCCGCCCGCTGATGGCCTGGGCAGCCACGCCGGCAAGCGGCCCGGAAATACGCACAATACCGACACCGCCGCGACCTTGAGCGGTAGCGACAGCAGCGATGGTTTCACGAGGAGCACTCATCAGCAGGTTCCAGAACAAAAGTGACGGAAAGCAAAACGCCCCACTAGGGGGCGTCTTGAGTGGTTACCCACAGAGTAAATTACGCTTCGGCTTTTTTGGTAGCCGCTTCGATTTTACGTGTGATGTACCACTGTTGAGAGATCGACAACACGTTGTTGACTACCCAGTACAGCACCAGACCAGCTGGGAACCACAGGAAGAAGAAGGTGAAGATGATTGGCATCATTTTCATGACCTTGGCCTGCATCGGATCCGGCGGAGTCGGGTTCAGACGCTGCTGGATAAACATGGTTGCGCCCATGATGATCGGCAGGATAAAGAACGGGTCTTTGATCGACAGGTCAGTAATCCACAGGATGAACGGCGCCTGGCGCATTTCCACGCTTTCCAGGAGAACCCAGTAAAGCGAGAGGAACACCGGCATCTGTACCAGAATCGGCAAGCATCCACCCAGCGGGTTGATCTTCTCTTTCTTGTACAGCTCCATCATGGCCTGCGACATTTTCTGCCGGTCGTCACCATGTTGCTCTTTCAACGCTGCCAGTTTCGGGGCCACGGCACGCATGCGCGCCATCGACTTGTAGCTGGCTGCCGACAGAGGGAAGAAGATCCCTTTGATCAGCATGGTCAGGAAGATGATCGAGAAACCCCAGTTACCGACGATGCTGTGGATATGTTGCAGCAGCCAGAAAATCGGCTGGGCAATGAACCACAGAATGCCGTAGTCCACAGTCAGTTCCAGACCTGGGGACAACTCTTTGAGCACAGCCTGGCTTTTCGGGCCGGCGTACAAAGTGGCGCTGGTTTCAGCCTTGGCACCTGGTGCGACGGTCAACGCCGGGCCAGTGTAGCCAATGATGTAGTTGCCTTTGGTGTCCTTGCGCGCCGCGACCAGGTTGTTCTGGCCAGGCTGAGGAATCCACGCGGTCACGAAGTAGTGTTGCAACCAGGCAACCCAGCCGCCGTTCACGTTATAGGTGATCGGGGCCTTTTGCTTGTCTTCGGCAACCTTGTCGATATCTTTCATCGACACTTTTTTGTACGGCTCCGAACTTGTCCACAGGGCTGCGCCCAGGTAAGTCGCGGTGCCAGTAGCGGTGCTGGACGACGGATCGGAGCTGGCGTCACGCTTGAGCTGGGCAAACATTGCGCCAGTCCAAGGCTGCGCGCTCTGGTTGTCGATCAAGTAGGTGACAACGATGTCGTACAGGCCGCGTTTCAGCGTGAAACGCTTGATGTAGTTGACGCCGTCCTTGCTGAACTTCAGGTCAACGACCAACTGGTCCTGGCCATCGGCCAGTTGATAACTCTTCTTCTCCGAGGAGAAAACCGGACGACCGGTAGGGCTCGCATCAGGGCCGTTGGTGCCGATCAAGCCACTTTGGGCCTGATAAACACGTTCGCCACCGTTATCGAACAACTGGAATGGAATTTCCGGGTGATCCTGACGACGCGGATACAGCGGAAGTGTCAGTTTGGCGACATCGCCACCTTGCGGGTCGATAGCCAGGTCCAATACATCCGTTTTTACCTGGATGAGGTCTGTGCTGGCGGCAACTGGTACTTCGGCGGGTGCGTTTGTTTCGCCCGCTGCGCGTGGAATGTCATCACTGGCGGCAGTGTTGGTGCCACTCACTGTATCGGGAAGCCCCGCTGGAACAGCATTGGCAGCAACATTCTGAGTCGGCAGGGCAGCTTGGCCGTAGTCCTGGTTCCAATTAAGGACCATGACGTAGGACACGATTGCCAGGGCGACGATCAGGATCGTGCGTTTAATATCCATGATTACTCGGCCATCGAAGAAGAACGGGAGGTAGGGATAGGTGGAACCGGGTCATAACCACCGGCATTCCACGGATGACAGCGACCTAAACGACGAAAGGTCAGCCAGCCACCGCGCAGAAGACCATGATTTTCTATGGCCTCTAACGCGTAGCAGGAACAACTGGGGTAGAAACGACAGTGGTTGGCCATCAGGGGACTAATGGCATAGCGATAAAACTGGATCGGAACGATTGCCAGTTTACGCATCAGGACTGTCTACCCCTACAGTTTCGGTGCTGACTGCTGGTGCTGGCTTGTTGGTACGCGCCAAACGTTTCCAGAGCTTGCCGAAATGCTGAATCAATTCGGGGTTTTCTACGTCCCCCAAGCCTTTGCGCGCGACGATAACAATATCCCAACCAACCAGAGTGTCCTGGTGGAGGCGAAACGATTCGCGCATCAGACGCTTGAGGCGATTGCGCTCAACGGAGAGCTTTACGCTCTTCTTGCCGATCACCAACCCGAGACGGGGGTGATCCAGATCGTTGTTACGCGCAAGGAGCAGGAGATTTTTCCCCGGAACCTTGCCGGTGGGGGAGTCAAAGACTGCCTTGAAGTGCCGGGGGGTTAGCAGACGCTTTTCCCGACTGAAGTCCTGACTCACCACAGGTACCGGATTATCAAACTGCCAGACGTGCACGACCTTTGGCGCGACGACGCGACAGGACAGCACGGCCGTTCTTGGTAGCCATGCGAGCACGGAAACCGTGGGTGCGGGCGCGTTTGATGGTGCTTGGTTGGAAAGTACGTTTCATGGCGTTGTTACCTGGTTCGTCCACAACGGGCCGGAATGGCCCCCGTTTTAAGAGACCGGCGATTCTAGAGAAAGCAAGCCTCTAGGTCAATTTCCAACCAGCTTTTCC
This sequence comes from Pseudomonas sp. Marseille-Q1929, assembly GCF_017316265.1. Lineage (NCBI taxonomy): Bacteria > Pseudomonadati > Pseudomonadota > Gammaproteobacteria > Pseudomonadales > Pseudomonadaceae > Pseudomonas > Pseudomonas sp. Marseille-Q1929. The sequence goes on along the minus strand of NZ_JAFLWU010000002.1, from coordinate 35,308 downwards.
TTCAATTAGATCTCTATACGGCAAAGCGCCCTTTTCTATCCGCTCGGCTTTCATGGGCAATGCCCTAGATATAAAAATAAAGAAGGAAGTTATTTAAAGCTTTTCTGTAAAGCTTATAAAAGCTAGGGCGGCGATCATCTGTGGATAACTGCCTTGAGGCCATATTCCACCTGATGTACAGAGAATGACAACACGGGGGAGAAACTGGGCTCTGCCTGTGCTGCACTGTCGGATAAGCTGTGGGTGGAATGGGTTGTTATCCACAGGTCAGTTACCCACAGACTTTCGCCCCCACTTGTGCAACGAGCTTAGGTGCGCTTATCCACAGAGCTTATGCACAGACCATTGGTCGCTTTTTTTGTGGTTAACGCGTTGATTTTGGCTGCCTTGTGCGCAACCTACATGTGGATAAGTGGGCAGCGCGCCGCTACAATGGCGGCTGTTTTTGCCTCACCGGCTTTCAACTTAGGGGATATCCGTGTCAGTGGAACTTTGGCAGCAGTGCGTGGAGCTTTTGCGCGAGGAGCTGCCTGCCCAGCAATTCAACACCTGGATCCGTCCACTACAAGTCGAAGCCGAAGGCGACGAGTTGCGTGTCTACGCACCCAATCGGTTTGTTCTCGACTGGGTCAACGAGAAGTACCTGAGCCGCGTTCTCGAGTTGCTCGATGAACACGGCAACGGCGTCGCGCCCGTGCTCTCCTTATTAATAGGTAGCAAACGTAGCTCCGCCCCTCGTGCTGCGCCGAATGCGCCGCTGGCGGCTGCCGCGTCGCAAGCCCAGGTTGCGACTGCACCGGCTGCGCCGGCTCCAGCCCCCGTGCCATCCAAGCCCTCCGCGCAAAAAAGCGCGCCCGAGAACGAAGAGCCGTCACGCGACAGCTTCGACCCGATGGCCGGTGCCAGCTCCCAGCAAGCACCGGTTCGCGCCGAGCAGCGCACCGTGCAAGTCGAAGGCGCGCTCAAGCACACCAGCTACCTGAATCGCACCTTTACCTTTGAGAACTTTGTCGAAGGTAAATCCAACCAGTTGGCCCGCGCCGCAGCCTGGCAGGTCGCCGACAACCCCAAGCATGGTTACAACCCGCTCTTCCTTTATGGTGGCGTTGGCTTGGGTAAGACCCACTTGATGCACGCTGTGGGTAACCACCTATTAAAGAAGAACCCGAATGCCAAGGTCGTGTACCTGCACTCGGAGCGCTTCGTCGCTGACATGGTCAAAGCCTTGCAGCTCAACGCTATCAACGAGTTCAAGCGTTTCTACCGCTCGGTTGATGCGTTGCTGATCGATGACATTCAATTCTTCGCGCGCAAGGAACGTTCCCAGGAAGAGTTCTTCCACACCTTCAACGCCCTGCTCGAAGGCGGCCAACAGGTCATCTTGACCAGTGACCGCTACCCGAAGGAAATCGAAGGCCTGGAAGAACGCTTGAAGTCGCGCTTCGGCTGGGGCCTGACCGTTGCGGTAGAACCGCCGGAGCTGGAAACCCGCGTCGCGATCCTGATGAAAAAGGCCGACCAGGCGAAGGTCGACCTGCCCCACGACGCCGCCTTCTTTATCGCCCAGCGCATTCGTTCCAACGTGCGTGAGCTGGAAGGCGCACTCAAGCGGGTCATCGCCCACTCGCACTTCATGGGCCGCGATATCACTATCGAGTTGATCCGTGAATCCCTGAAAGACCTGCTGGCGCTGCAAGACAAACTGGTGAGTGTGGATAACATTCAGCGCACGGTTGCCGAATACTACAAAATCAAGATTTCCGACCTGCTGTCCAAGCGCCGCTCGCGCTCGGTGGCACGTCCACGGCAAGTGGCCATGGCGCTCTCCAAAGAGCTCACCAACCACAGCCTGCCGGAAATCGGCGATGTGTTTGGTGGCCGCGATCACACCACCGTGTTGCACGCGTGCCGCAAGATTAACGAACTCAAGGAATCCGACGCGGATATTCGCGAGGACTACAAGAACCTGCTGCGTACACTGACTACGTGATGACACCAGCGCAGCTTATTAAGGCAAGGGACTAGACCATGCATTTCACCATTCAACGCGAAGCCCTGTTGAAACCCCTGCAACTGGTCGCAGGCGTCGTCGAGCGCCGACAGACCTTGCCGGTGCTTTCCAACGTATTGCTGGTGGTCGAAGGCCAGCAATTGTCCCTGACCGGTACCGACCTGGAAGTCGAACTGGTCGGTCGTGTGCAGTTGGAAGAACCCGCCGAACCTGGCGAGATCACCGTGCCGGCGCGCAAGCTGATGGATATCTGCAAAAGCCTGCCGAACGACGCGCTGATCGATATCAAAGTTGATGACGCCAAGTTGGTGGTCAAGGCCGGCCGTAGCCGTTTCACCCTGTCCACGCTGCCAGCCAATGATTTCCCAACCGTGGAAGAAGGCCCGGGCTCGCTGACCTGCAGCCTGGAGCAGAGCAAGCTGCGTCGCTTGATCGAACGCACCAGCTTCGCCATGGCGCAACAGGACGTGCGTTACTACCTCAACGGCATGCTGCTGGAAGTGTCTGAAGGCATCATCCGCGCTGTGGCCACCGACGGTCACCGCTTGGCCATGTGCTCGATGAAAGCCGACATCGGCCAACCGGACCGTCACCAGGTGATCGTGCCGCGCAAAGGTATCCTCGAACTGGCGCGCCTGCTCACCGAGCCGGATGGCAACGTCAGCATCGTCTTGGGCCAACACCATATCCGCGCCACCACCGGTGAGTTCACCTTCACCTCCAAGCTGGTTGACGGCAAGTTCCCGGATTACGAGCGCGTGCTGCCCAAGGGTGGCGACAAGCTGGTGATCGGCGACCGCCAGGCCTTGCGTGAAGCGTTCAGCCGTACGGCGATCCTGTCCAACGAGAAGTACCGTGGTATTCGTTTGCAACTGGCCAACGGTCAGCTGAAAATCCAGGCCAACAACCCGGAGCAGGAAGAAGCGGAAGAAGAAGTGGGCGTTGACTACAACGGCGGCTCCCTGGAAATCGGCTTCAACGTGAGCTACTTGCTCGATGTGCTGGGTGTGATGACCACCGAACAGGTTCGCCTGATTTTGTCGGACTCCAACAGCAGCGCCCTCGTGCAGGAATCCGACAACGACGACTCGGCTTACGTTGTTATGCCGATGCGCCTGTAATAGAAGCTAGATGTCCCTTAGTCGCGTCTCGGTCACCGCGGTGCGCAATCTGCACCCGGTGACCTTCTCCCCCTCCCCCCGCATCAATATCCTCTACGGCGCCAACGGCAGTGGCAAAACCAGCGTGCTGGAAGCCATCCACTTGTTGGGGCTTGCCCGTTCCTTTCGCAGTGCCCGCTTGTTACCGGTTATCCAGTACGAACAATTGGCGTGCACGGTATTCGGCCAAGTCGAACTGGCGGAAGGCGGCAACAGTGCCTTGGGGATATCCCGTGATCGCGGTGGTGAGTTCCAGATCCGCATTGACGGCCAAAATGCACGCAGTGCGGCCCAGCTGGCGGAAATCCTGCCACTGCAATTGATCAACCCCGACAGCTTTCGCCTGTTGGAAGGTGCGCCAAAAATTCGCAGACAGTTCCTCGATTGGGGAGTGTTCCACGTGGAACCGCGATTCATGGCCACTTGGCAGCGCCTGCAGAAGGCCCTGCGGCAGCGGAACTCGTGGCTGCGGCATGGTACACTTGACGCCGCTTCGCAAGCGGCCTGGGACCGGGAACTGTGCCTGGCCAGCGACGAAATAGATGAATACCGCCGCGCTTATATCAAAGCCTTGAAACCAGTCTTTGAGCAGACCTTGAGCGAGTTGTTGGATCTCGAAGGGCTGACGCTGAGCTACTACCGTGGCTGGGACAAAGAGCGTGAACTGAGTGCAGTGCTCGCCACGTCCTTGCAGCGGGACCAGCAAATTGGCCATACCCAGGCCGGCCCCCAACGGGCTGATCTGCGCCTTAGATTAGGCGCACATAATGCCGCGGATATCTTGTCCCGTGGCCAGCAGAAGTTGGTGGTGTGCGCGCTGCGTATCGCCCAGGGGCATTTGGTTAGCCAGGCCCGACGCGGTCAGTGTATTTATCTGGTGGATGACTTGCCGTCCGAACTCGACGAGCAACACCGCCGCGCGTTATGCCGCTTGTTGGAAGACTTACGCTGCCAGGTGTTTATCACTTGTGTAGACCACGAATTATTGAGGGAAGGCTGGCAGACGGAAACGCCAGTCGCTTTGTTCCACGTGGAACAGGGCCGTATCACCCAGACCCACGACCATCGGGAGTGAAGGCATGAGCGAAGAAAACACGTACGACTCGACCAGCATTAAAGTGCTGAAAGGTTTGGATGCCGTACGCAAACGTCCCGGTATGTACATTGGCGACACCGATGATGGTAGCGGTCTGCACCACATGGTGTTCGAGGTGGTCGATAACTCCATCGACGAAGCGCTGGCCGGTCACTGCGACGACATCAGCATCATCATCCACCCGGATGAGTCCATCACCGTGCGCGACAACGGTCGCGGCATTCCGGTCGATGTGCACAAAGAAGAAGGCGTTTCGGCGGCAGAGGTCATCATGACCGTGCTCCACGCCGGCGGTAAGTTCGATGACAACTCCTACAAAGTCTCCGGCGGTTTGCACGGTGTAGGTGTGTCGGTGGTGAACGCACTGTCCGAAGAGTTGATTCTGACCGTTCGCCGCAGCGGCAAGATCTGGGAACAGACCTACGTCCACGGTGTTCCACAAGAGCCGATGAAAATCGTTGGCGACAGCGAAACCACCGGTACGCAGATCCACTTCAAGCCATCGGCTGAAACCTTCAAGAATATCCACTTCAGCTGGGACATCCTGGCCAAGCGTATTCGTGAACTGTCCTTCCTCAACTCCGGTGTGGGTATCGTCCTCAAGGACGAGCGCAGCGGCAAGGAAGAGCTGTTCAAGTACGAAGGCGGCCTGCGTGCGTTCGTTGAATACCTGAACACCAACAAGACTGCGGTCAACCAGGTGTTCCACTTCAACATCCAGCGTGAAGACGGCATCGGCGTGGAAATCGCCCTACAGTGGAACGACAGCTTCAACGAGAACCTGTTGTGCTTCACCAACAACATTCCACAGCGCGACGGCGGTACTCACCTGGTGGGTTTCCGTTCCGCACTGACGCGTAACCTGAACACCTACATCGAAGCCGAAGGCCTGGCCAAAAAGCACAAAGTTGCCACCACCGGTGACGATGCCCGCGAAGGCCTGACCGCGATTATCTCGGTAAAAGTGCCGGACCCTAAGTTCAGTTCCCAAACCAAAGACAAGCTGGTGTCTTCCGAAGTGAAGACCGCAGTGGAACAGGAGATGGGCAAATACTTCTCCGACTTCCTGTTGGAGAACCCGAACGAAGCCAAGCTGGTGGTCGGCAAGATGATCGACGCCGCACGTGCCCGTGAAGCCGCGCGTAAGGCCCGTGAGATGACCCGCCGTAAAGGTGCGCTGGACATCGCTGGCCTGCCGGGCAAACTGGCTGACTGCCAGGAGAAGGACCCTGCCCTCTCCGAACTGTACCTGGTGGAAGGTGACTCTGCTGGCGGCTCCGCCAAGCAGGGTCGTAACCGTCGCACCCAGGCCATCCTGCCGTTGAAGGGTAAGATTCTCAACGTTGAGAAGGCACGCTTCGACAAGATGATTTCCTCCCAGGAAGTCGGCACCTTGATCACGGCGCTGGGCTGCGGTATCGGCCGTGACGAGTACAACATCGACAAGCTGCGTTATCACAACATCATCATCATGACCGATGCTGACGTCGACGGTTCGCACATCCGTACCTTGCTGCTGACCTTCTTCTTCCGTCAGCTGCCGGAGCTGATCGAGCGCGGCTACATCTACATCGCCCAGCCGCCGTTATACAAAGTGAAAAAGGGCAAGCAAGAGCAATACATCAAAGACGACGACGCCATGGAAGAGTACATGACGCAGTCGGCCCTGGAAGATGCCAGTCTGCACTTGAACGACGAAGCCCCAGGCATCTCCGGTGAGGCGCTGGAGCGCCTGGTTAACGACTTCCGCATGGTGATGAAGACCCTCAAGCGTCTGTCGCGCCTGTACCCGCAGGAGCTGACCGAGCACTTCATCTACCTGCCAGCCGTAAGCCTGGAACAGTTGGGCGATCACGCAGCAATGCAGGATTGGCTGGCTCAGTACGAAGTGCGCCTGCGCACCTCCGAGAAGTCCGGCCTGGTGTACAAAGCCAGCCTGCGCGAAGACCGTGAACGTAACGTCTGGCTGCCAGAGGTCGAACTGATCTCCCACGGCCTGTCGAACTACGTCACTTTCAACCGCGACTTCTTCGGCAGCAACGACTACAAAACCGTGGTGACCCTGGGCGCTCAACTGAGCACCCTCCTGGACGACGGCGCGTACATCCAGCGTGGCGAACGCAAGAAGCAGGTCAAGGAATTCAAAGAAGCCCTCGACTGGCTGATGGCTGAAAGCACCAAGCGCCACACCATCCAGCGCTACAAAGGTCTGGGCGAAATGAACCCGGATCAGCTGTGGGAAACCACCATGGACCCAAGCCAGCGTCGCATGCTGCGCGTGACCATCGAAGACGCCATTGGCGCAGACCAGATCTTCAACACCCTGATGGGTGATGCGGTCGAACCTCGCCGTGACTTCATCGAGAGCAATGCGTTGGCGGTTTCTAACCTGGATTTCTGATCCTGGTACACCGCTAAACCTAAAAGGCCAACGCTTAGCGTTGGCCTTTTTTATTGGGTGAAAACACAGCTCATTCGAAAATGCTCCACGTGGAACATCACGGCGAAGTCGCCGCCACACTCTCCAACCGATACCCATACCCGTAGATCGTCAACAGCTGCCAACCCCTGTCCGCCGTGAGCCCCAGCTTGTTGCGCAGTCGGTAGATATGCGTGTCCAACGGCCGCGATGACACCATCTCTTCATGGGTCCAAAACCGCTCATACAGGTACTCACGGGACAGCGGCCGTGCCAGGTTGGCAAACAGGCAACTGGCCAATCGGTATTCACGCTCAGTGAGGTTGATCGGTTTTCCTGCACGGGTCACGGTCAATTCGGCGTCGTCAAAGGTCAGGTCATTGAAGCTCTGTACTTCATGGGTTGCCGACTTTTGCAGGCCATGCCGACGCAACACCGCTGCCACCCTCGCCTTCAGCTCATTGGGCCGAAAGGGCTTGCTGACGTAATCATCGGCGCCGCTGTTCAATGCGGTGACGATATCGCTCTCGGCATCACGGCTGGTGAGCATGATGACTGCGGGCGGCGACTCCATGTGTTCGCGGGTCCAGCGCAGCAAAGCGATGCCGGTGATATCCGGCAGTTGCCAGTCGAGGATCAGTAGGTCGAAGGTTTCCCGGCGCAGTTGGCGCAGCAGGTCTTCACCGCGTTCAAAGCAGTGCAGGGTCCAAGGCTGTTCGGCGGTGCTGGGGATCTGTCGCAGTGTCTGTTCCACCCGGCGCAGTTCGGCGGGTTCGTCATCCAGTATTGCGACACGCATGGGTGGTCCTTTCGTCTTGAAAAGTATGGCAGCCGTTGGCCTGTTTCGAATAAGGGCACGTGCTGCGTAGATGCCGGTCGTTGAATCTGAAGAATTGTGCGCAGATTCATCGACCCCTTGGATCTCTCGGTACGCTGGGATCAATCAGCGGTTAAGCCTTTGAAAGTCCGCGGTACCTGTGTGGGAAAGATACCGGCTCCTGACCGTAAGTAAAAGGATCAGCCGACGCGTGCGCTGTCGTAAACTCCAGTGTCGTCCTACGATGAGCAAAGCCACGGTCCATGACCTCGTCCACTACTCGATAACAGCACAGGCACGTTGACCTATGATGCTCTGGGGCAAGCCCGAAAAACGCCAACCCACCCATGCCCAACGGCTGTTCCATGGCCTGGTACGCGAGTGGTTGTGGATTGGTCTGCTGTTGTTGCCCATCACCGCGTACTTGTCCATGAGCCCAGGCCTGGCGTTGAACAACCCGCTTTACGACAGCCTTCGCCGCCTCACACCCATACCGGTAGACCCGCGCATCCTGTTGGTGACCATCGACGGCCCCAGCCTTAAGAAGTTGGGGCAATGGCCTTGGCCGCGCAGCTTGCACGCCGATTTGATCGACCGCCTGAGTGCCGCGCAACCGGCCGCGATCCTGTTCGACGTGGTCTTCAGCGAGCCGGGTAACCCTGCCAATGACAAACGCCTGGCCGATGCGGTGTGCAACGCCGGCAACGTGCTGTTGCCGTTGCTGCGTGAAGGGCCGGCGAGTTACATCCAACCTGCTGAACAAATGCAGCCGCTGCTCAAATGCGCCAAGGGAGTGGGGCATATCAATGTCGAGGCAGACAATGACGGCGTCGTGCGCAGCCTGTATTTGCGTGAAGGTCCGTTGGATGCCATGGCACCGCAACTGGCTTGGCTGGCCTATCAGATGGGCACCCAGCAGCCCACGCCGATGCCCGCTGAATCCCATGGCAAAGTCAGTGAACAATGGCACCGTGAGCATGGCATTCGCATTCCGTTTATCGCGGCCCACAGCCACTTCCCCAGTGTGTCCTACGTCAGCGTATTGCGCGGTGAAGTCTCCCCCGAGTTGCTGCGTAACCGTCTGATCCTGGTCGGGGCGACCGCTTCTGGAATGGGTGATCGGTTTGCTACACCCATTTCGTCCACGCTTGGCACCACAGCCGGTGTCGAGATCCAGGCCAATGTGCTCAACGGTTTGCTGCAAGAGCGCAGCATTGTGGATCTGCCTGGGTGGCTCGCGGCGCTGATGGCGACTTCCCTGGTGGCCTTGCTGCTCGGCCTGCTGCTTTATCGGCCGCGTTACGCGCTGTGGATGACGCTGGGCTGCATGGCCGCTGCGCTGATCGGGTCTCTGGCACTGTTGCGCCTGGGCCACTGGTGGTCGCCTGCCGCCTGCCTGATCGGTTTGCTGCTCAGCTACCTGATCTGGAACTGGCGGCGCCTCAGCGTGATCCTGGCCTACTTCGGCTGGGAACTGGCGCGCCTGGACAACGAACCCAAAGTGCTGCCCGAACGCCGTCGTGCCCCCGCCAGCAAAGGCGATGTCTTGCAGGGCCGTATCTTTGCCCTGGAGCAAGCCGTCAGCCGTACACGCGACACCCGGCGCTTCATGGCCGATGGCCTGGAGTGCCTGCCGGTGGCGACGCTGATTACCGATCCCAAGGGCAATATCCTGCTGGCTAACCGCATCGCCCGGGAAGTGTTCGGCAATGATTTGGTCAGTGAAAACCTCCTCGAACAACTGGCCGACCTTGGCTACCCACCGCTGCACAATGGTGTGCGCCCTGCCCTCTCGGCGTTGGAGCTGATCGAGTTCCGGGATATCCACCAGCGCAGCCTGCGCATGGAGCTCGCGCCGCTGCTGCCCGCAGAAGGTGACATCGCCCTGGGCTGGCTGCTGAGCCTGACGGACTTGAGCAAGGAGCGCGAAGCCCAGCAGCACCGCGAGACGATGCTGCGCTTTCTCTCCCATGACTTGCGTGCGCCGCACTCGGCGATCCTGGCGCTGTTGGATGTACACGGCAGCGAGTCGCTGGTATTCGCCCAGATCGAGCAACAGGTACGCCGTGCCTTGAGCCTCACCGAATCCTTTGTGCAGTTGGCGAAGGCCGAGGCGGACGGCTACCACTTCCAGCCGACGCTGTTCGCCATGTTGGTGATGGATGCGTTTGACCAGGTCGCGTTGCTGGCCCAGCTCAAGGGGATTCATCTGGTCCATGACCTGGATGAAGCTGACGAGGGCATGGTGTCGGCCGATCAATCGCTGCTGACCCGTGCGTTGTTCAACGTCCTGGAAAACGCCATCAAGTATTCGCCCTCCGGCACCACCGTCAGGTTGCGCCACGGCACCACAGAGGGCTGGCTGGAATGCCGCATCAGCGATCAGGGGCCGGGGATTGCCGCCGAGGACTTGCCGGAGTTGTTCAGCCAATACCGACGCTTTGAATCGGCCCAGGGCAGCGATGGCCTGGGGTTGGGGCTGACCATGGTCAAGGCCGTCGTGGAACGCCATGGCGGGCGTATCAGTTGCGAAAGCACGGTGGGCAAGGGCACTACGTTCAGCCTGCAATTGCCGTTGCTCGACGACTGAAAAACGTATTTTTCGCTGTGCATAAAAAACCGGTCGCAAGGACCGGTTTTTTTATGCGGGAAAAAACTTATGCACCTTTTTCCGAATTTTATGACCTCGGGAAATATGTAAGTAAATCAGCTTGTTATGAAGCAAAAAAGCCAATTCGCCAACAATCCGTACACAGGTTATCCACAGAAGCTCAAGCCGCAGGGACCTGCGTCGCTACCGGCTCCGGTGGCAGCGAGCCCATGGCGCGTTGCTGAGCCTCATTCCAGGCCGCAGCCCGGTCATTCAGCGCAGCGATAGCCCGTGGGCCCTCGCCTTCGGCATACATCGGTTCACCAATCACCACGGTGATGGTGCCGGCGCGCTTGGCCCAGCCTTCCTTGGGCCAGAACTTGCCGGCGTTGTGTGCAATCGGCAACACCGGCAGGTTGGCATTGACAGCCAATGCCGTACCGCCCCGGGAGAATTTGCCCACGGTGCCAAACGGCACCCGTGTGCCTTCCGGGAAGATCAGTACCCACACACCGTCCTTGAGCAGCTCGTCGCCCTTCTTGGCCACGTGCTTGAGCGCAGCCTTGGGGTTGTCACGGTCGATCGCGATCGGCCGCAACATGGCCATGGCCCAGCCAAAGAACGGCACGTACAGCAACTCACGCTTGAGCACCTGGCTCAGGGGCGAGAAGTACGCCGAGAGGAAGAACGTCTCCCAGGTGCTCTGGTGGTTCGACAGAATCACGCAGGGCTGGTCCGGGACGTTTTCAGCGCCCTTGATCTCGAAGCGAATGCCCAGGAACACCTTGGACAGCCACAACGCACAGCGGCACCAATAAACGTTGATAAAGCGATAGCGCGCCTTGAACGGCAAAAAGGGCGCGATAAAAAAGCTCAGGGTGCACCAGAGAAACGAACTGGTGCCCAGCAGCAGGTAAAAGAAAAAGGTTCTGATGGCCTGCAAGATCGACATGGCGGCATTTACCGTTGCGGGGCATGGCCCGCCTGTTAAAAGCGCACTCCCGAACACTCCTTGGTCAGGATGTCGAGGGCGACTAGTTGTTGATAAGTTCTGCGGCAACCGCCGCCAGATCGTCAAAAATCAAGGTGCCCACCGGCAGGGTTTTCGCCTGGGTCTTTTCGCCTTTTCCGGTCTTCACCAAAACTGGCTGAGAATCGACGGCTTTGGCCGCCTCCAGGTCACCGAGGCTGTCCCCGACGAACCATATCCCAGCCAACGGCACCTTGTAATGTTCTGCAATGGTTTTCAACATGCCAGGTTTGGGCTTGCGGCAATCGCAGCCCTCATCCGGTCCGTGGGGGCAGTACACCACTAGCCCCACCTCACCGCCCTGCTCGGCCACCAACGCGCGCAAGCGCGCGTGCATGGCGTCCAGGGTAGCGATGTCGTAGTAACCGCGGGCGATGCCGGACTGGTTGGTGGCGATGGCCACCGTCCAGCCGGCTTTGCTCAACTGCGCGATGGCCTCGATCGAACCGGGCAGTGGCACCCACTCCGCCACCGACTTGATGTAAGCGTCGGAGTCGTAATTGATCACCCCGTCCCGATCGAGAATCAGCAGTTTCAACATGGTCAGCTCAGCGTCGAAATGTCAGCGATGTTGACGAACAGACCACGCAGGCGCGCCAGCATGGCGTAGCGGTTTTTGCGCACGCCCGCATCTTCGGCATTGATCATCACGGCTTCGAAGAACGCATCCACCGGGTCACGCAAGGTGGCCAGGCGCGCCAGTGCTTCGGCATAGTTGCGTTCGGCGATCAGCGGTTTAACCGCCGTCTCTGCCTTGGCAATGGCCGAGTTCAGCGAGAACTCCTTGGCGTCGGCGAACAGGCCAGGGTCGACGTCTGCGTTGCCCAGGCCTTCGGCCTTGCTCAGCAGGTTCGACACACGCTTGTTCACGGCGGCCAGGGCGTCGGCTTCCGGCAGTTTGCGGAAGGCCTGCACGGCTTGTACGCGCTGATCGAAGTCCAGCGCCGAACCCGGTTGCAGGGCACGTACCGCCAGGTACACCGACACGTCCACGCCTTCGTCTTCGTAACGCGCACGCAGGCGGTCGAACACGAATTCCAGCACTTGCTCGGCCAGGCCGGCTTGCTTGACCTTGGCACCGAACTGGCCAACCGCAAACACCACGGCCTGGGTCAGGTCGAGGTCGAGCTTTTTGTCGATCAGGATACGCAGCACGCCCAGGGCCGCACGGCGCAGGGCATACGGGTCTTTGCTGCCGGTGGGCAGCATGCCGATACCGAAGATGCCAACGAGGGTGTCCAGTTTGTCGGCGATGGCCACGGCCGCACCGGTCAGGGTGCTTGGCAGCTCAGCGCCAGCACCGCGCGGCATGTACTGCTCGTTCAGGGCCAGGGCCACATCGTCCGGCTCGCCGTCGTTGAGGGCGTAGTAATAGCCGGCAACGCCTTGCATCTCCGGGAACTCGCCGACCATCTCGGTGGCCAGGTCGCACTTGGACAGCAGGCCCGCACGCGCGGCCCAGGCGGCATCACCGCCAATGCGCGGCGCAATGTAGGCCGCCAGCTTGGAAACGCGCACGGCCTTGTCGTAGACGCTGCCGAGCTTCTCCTGGAACACCACGTTCTGCAGGCGCAGGTTGAAGTCTTCCAGCTTCTGCTTCTTGTCTTGCTTGAAGAAGAACTCGGCGTCGGTCAGGCGCGGGCGCACGACTTTTTCGTTACCGGCGATGATCTGCTGTGGGTCTTTGCTTTCGATGTTGGCCACGGTGATAAAACGCGGCAGCAACTTGCCGTCCACATCCAGCAGGCAGAAATACTTCTGGTTGTCCTGCATGGTGGTAATCAGGGCTTCTTGCGGCACGTCGAGGAAACGCTCTTCGAACGAGCACACCAGCGGCACCGGCCATTCAACCAGGGCGGTCACTTCGTCGAGCAGGCTTGGCGGCACGATGGCGGTGCCTTCCTGCAGACGGGCCAGCTCTTCGGTGCGCTTGCTGATCAGCTCGCGACGCTCGTTGGCGTCGGCCAGCACGTAGGCAGCACGCAGGTCGGCAGCATAGTTGGCCGGCGACGTGATGCGTACTGCTTCTGGATGGTGGAAGCGATGGCCACGGGACTCACGACCGGCCTTCTGGGCGAGGATGGTGCAGTCGATGACCTGGTCACCGAGCAGCATCACCAGCCATTGGGTCGGACGCACGAACTCTTCCTTGCGCGCACCCCAGCGCATGCGCTTGGGGATCGGCAGGTCGTTCAGGGAATCTTCAACGATGGTCGGCAACAGGCTCGCGGTCGGCTTGCCGGTGATCACCTGGCTGAAGCGCAGTTTCGGGCCGCTCTGGTCGATCTCGCTCAGCTCGACGCCACACTTCTTGGCGAAGCCCAGTGCGGCTTGAGTCGGGTTGCCTTCGGCATCGAAAGCCGCCTGGCGCGGCGGGCCGTCGAGGTTGATGCTGCGGTCCGGCTGCTGGGTTTCCAGCGCGGTCAGCAACACGGCCAGGCGACGTGGCGCGGCGTAGACTTTTTTCGCGGCGAACTTCAGGCCAGCGCTGTGCAGGCCTTTTTCGATACCGGCCAGGAACGCCTCGGCCAGGGTGTTCAGTGCCTTGGGTGGCAGCTCTTCGGTGCCCAGTTCAACCAGGAAATCTTGAGCACTCATTGTGCAGCCTCCAGCTTAGCCAACACTTCATCACGCAGGTCCGGGGTCGCCATCGGGAAGCCCAGCTTGGCGCGAGCCAGCAGGTAGGCTTGGGCGACGGAACGCGCCAGGGTGCGTACACGCAGGATGTATTGCTGACGCGCGGTCACCGAGATCGCCCGGCGCGCATCCAGCAGGTTGAAGGTATGGGACGCCTTCAACACCATTTCGTAGCTTGGCAACGGCAGCGGCTGGTCGAGTTCGATCAGGCGCTTGGCTTCGCTTTCATAGAAGTCGAACAGTTCGAACAGCTTCTCGACGTTGGCGTGTTCGAAGTTGTAGGTGGATTGCTCCACTTCGTTCTGGTGGAACACGTCGCCGTAGGTCACTTTGCCGAACGGGCCGTCAGCCCACACCAGGTCGTAGACCGAGTCCACGCCTTGCAGGTACATGGCCAGGCGCTCAAGGCCGTAGGTGATTTCGCCAGTAACCGGGTAGCACTCGATACCGCCCGCTTGCTGGAAGTAAGTGAACTGCGTCACTTCCATGCCGTTGAGCCAGACTTCCCAGCCCAGGCCCCAGGCGCCGAGCGTTGGCGACTCCCAGTTGTCTTCGACGAAACGGATGTCGTGGACCAGCGGGTCCAGGCCCACATGCTTGAGCGAGCCCAGGTACAGTTCCTGGAAGTTGTCCGGGTTCGGCTTCAATACCACCTGGAACTGGTAGTAGTGCTGCAGACGGTTCGGGTTTTCGCCGTAGCGGCCGTCAGTCGGGCGACGACTGGGCTGCACATAAGCGGCGTTCCAGGTTTCCGGGCCGATGGCCCGCAGGAATGTAGCGGTGTGGAAAGTGCCGGCGCCTACTTCCATATCGTAGGGCTGAAGTACCACACAACCTTGCTCGGCCCAGTATTGCTGGAGGGCGAGGATCAAGTCTTGGAAGGTACGCACGGCTGGCGTAGGCTGGCTCACGAAATTCACCTGTTACTTGGGCTGCGATTTAAAGAGCGGGAGTATACCCGATTCGGCCGCGCCACCATCCCCTGGAGCCTTATGCCACGCTGCTTTTGGTGTTCTGAAGATCCGCTGTACATGGCATATCACGATCAGGAGTGGGGAACGCCGCTGCGCGATGCGCAGGGCTTGTTCGAGTTGCTTTTGCTCGAAGGGTTCCAGGCGGGCCTTTCCTGGATCACCGTTTTACGCAAACGCGAGCATTATCGAAAGGTCTTGTTTGGTTTTGATGCACAACGCTTGGCGCGGCTCACCGATGCCGAAATCGAAGCGCTGATGCTCGACCCGGGCATCGTGCGCAACCGCCTCAAGCTCAACGCCACCCGCCGTAACGCCGCCGCCTGGCTGGCGCTGGAAGATCCGGTTGGCTTGCTCTGGTCGTTTGTCGGCGGCGTGCCCAAGGTCAATCACTTCAAGGACCGCAGCGAAGTCCCAGCGATCACCGCCGAGGCAGAAGCCATGAGCAAAGCCTTGAAAAAAGCCGGTTTCACCTTTGTCGGCCCGACCATTTGCTACGCGTTCATGCAGGCCAGCGGCATGGTCATGGACCACACCCAGGACTGCGACCGTTACGCGGACCTGGCCAACGCCGGTTAGAATGCCGGCTTTGCGCACCACACACGATCAGGAGTGACCTGTGGAAAAGTTGAAAGGCGCCTTGCTGGTAGGCGCTCTCCGGTTATTTGCCCTGCTGCCTTGGCGCGCCGTCCAGGCCGTCGGCACGGCCATTGGCTGGGTCATGTGGAAAACCCCCAACCGCTCCCGCGACACGGTGCGGATCAACCTGTCCAAATGCTTCCCCGACATGGACCCGGCCGCCCGCGAGCGCCTGGTGGGCCAGAGCCTGATGGACATCGGCAAATCCCTCACCGAAAGCGCGTGTGCCTGGATCTGGCCGGCCCAACGCTCGATCGACCTGGTCCGCGAAGTCGAAGGCCTGGAAGTGCTGCACCAAGCCCTGGCCTCGGGCAAAGGCGTGGTCGGCATCACCAGTCACCTGGGCAACTGGGAGGTGTTGAACCACTTCTATTGCAGCCAGTGCAAACCGATCATTTTCTACCGTCCACCCAAGCTCAAGGCGGTGGATGAACTGCTGCGCAAACAGCGCGTGCAGTTGGGCAACCGCGTGGCGGCGTCGACCAAGGAAGGCATTCTCAGTGTGATCAAGGAAGTGCGCCGTGGCGGCCAGGTGGGCATTCCCGCCGACCCGGAGCCGGCCGAATCCGCGGGGATCTTCGTACCGTTCTTTGCCACCCAGGCCCTCACCAGCAAGTTCGTGCCGAACATGCTCGCCGGCCACAAGGCCGTGGGCGTGTTCCTGCACGCCCTGCGGCTGCCGGACGGTTCGGGTTACAAAGTGATCCTGGAAGCGGCACCGGAAGACATGTACAGCACCGACACCGCCACGTCCTGCGCGGCGATGAGCAAGGTGGTGGAGCGGTATGTCGGCGCGTATCCGAGCCAATACATGTGGAGCATGAAGCGCTTCAAGAAACGCCCGCCGGGAGAAGAGCGGTGGTACTGATTAACCGCTGACCTCCCTGCCAATGGAGGTCAAATGTGGGAGCTGGCTTGCCTGCGATGCGGGCAACTCGGTGTTTCAGTTACACCGGTGTGATGCTATCGCAGGCAAGCCAGCTCCCACAGGGATCACCTCAGGGCTGGCGGTCGAGTTTCTTCAGGAATACCGTCATCTCTTTTTCGGCCTGCTTATCGCCATGGGCCTGGGCCGCCTCGATCCCCTTCTCCCACGCCAGCCGCGCGGCTGCCACATCACCTGAACCCGCCTGCGCCTTGCCCAACAACTTCCACGCCGCCGAATACTTCGGATCAAACTCGACGCATTTCTGCAAATGCTCCGCCGCCTTGGCGTTGTCCTTCAAGTCCAGATACCCCTTGCCCAAACCAAAGCGCAGCAACGAGTTATCCACACCCTTGGCGAGCATTTTTTCCAGGGAATCGAGCATGTCGGTCACTCCGTCAAATCAGAAAAAACTCAACCCCACGTGGAACAACTTCTCCACATCGCGGATATGTTTTTTATCCACCAGGAACAGGATTACATGGTCGCCGGTCTCGATCACCGTGTCGTCGTGGGCAATGATCACCTCTTCATCGCGAATAATCGCGCCGATGGTGGTGCCCGGCGGCAAGCCGATATCGCGGATGGCCTTGCCGATCACCTTGCTGGATTTGGCGTCACCATGGGCAATCGCCTCGATGGCTTCCGCCGCGCCCCGGCGCAGGGAGTGCACGCTGACGATGTCGCCACGGCGCACGTGGGCGAGCAAGGTGCCGATGGTGGCCAGCTGCGGGCTGATGGCGATGTCGATATCGCCGCCCTGAATCAGGTCAACGTAGGCCGGGTTGTTGATGATGGTCATCACCTTCTTCGCCCCCAGCCGCTTGGCCAGCAACGACGACATGATGTTGGCCTCGTCGTCGTTGGTCAGGGCCAGGAAGATGTCGGCGTCGGCGATGTTTTCTTCCATCAACAGGTCGCGGTCCGAGGCACTGCCTTGCAGTACGACGGTGCTGTCGAGGGTGTCGGACAAATGCCGGCAGCGTGCCGGGTTCATCTCGATGATCTTCACCTGGTAGCGGCTTTCGATGGCCTCGGCCAGGCGCTCACCAATCTGCCCGCCACCGGCGATGACGATGCGCTTGTAGCTCTCGTCGAGCCGACGCATTTCACTCATGACCGCGCGAATGTTCGCCTTGGCGGCGATGAAAAATACTTCGTCATCCGCTTCGATCACCGTATCGCCCTGGGGCAGGATCGGCCGGTCCCGGCGGAAGATGGCCGCCACGCGGGTTTCCACATTCGGCATGTGTTCACGCAGCTGGCGCAGTTGCTGGCCCACCAACGGCCCGCCGTAGTAAGCCTTTACGGCGACCAGTTGCGCCTTGCCCTCGGCGAAGTCGATCACCTGCAAGGCGCCGGGGATTTCGATCAGGCGCTTGATGTAGTGGGTCACCACCTGTTCCGGGCTGATCAGCACGTCCACCGGGATCGCGTCGTTGTCGAACAGGCCGGCGCGGGTCAGGTAGGCGGCTTCGCGCACGCGGGCGATCTTGGTCGGGGTGTGGAACAGGGTGTGGGCGACCTGGCACGCGACCATGTTGGTCTCGTCGCTGTTGGTCACGGCCACCAGCATGTCGGCGTCGTCGGCACCGGCCTGGCGCAGCACCGTGGGGAACGAAGCGCGGCCTTGCACGGTGCGGATGTCGAGGCGGTCGCCGAGGTTACGCAGGCGCTCGCTGTCGGTGTCGACCACGGTGATGTCGTTGGCTTCGCTGGCCAAATGTTCGGCCAGCGTGCCGCCGACCTGCCCTGCCCCAAGGATGATGATTTTCATCCGGTCACTCCCTTAAACCCGTTTCAGCCGCGCGCGGCGGCGATCTTGATCAGTTTGGCGTAGTAGAAGCCGTCGTGTCCGCCTTCTTGCGCGAGCAATTGGCGGCCATGGGGCTGCTTGATGCCGGCCGAGGTCGCGAGGTCCAGCTCCCGTGCGCCGCTGGTGCGGGCGAGGAAGGCTTCGATCACTTCGGTATTTTCCGTCGGCAAGGTCGAGCACGTGGCGTAAAGCAGGATGCCGCCGACTTCCAGGGTTGGCCACATCGCGTCGAGCAGTTCGCCTTGCAGCACGGCCAGGGCGGCGATGTCGTCGGGTTGGCGGGTGAGCTTGATGTCCGGGTGGCGGCGGATCACGCCGGTGGCGGAGCATGGCGCGTCGAGCAGGATGCGCTGGAATGGCTTGCCGTCCCACCAGGTGGCGGTGTCGCGGCCGTCAGCGGCAATCAGCTCGGCGCTGAGGCCCAGGCGGGCGAGGTTCTCGCGCACGCGCACCAGGCGCTTGGCTTCCAGATCGACGGCGACTACACCGGCGAGGTCTTTTTCCACCTCCAGGATGTGACACGTCTTACCGCCCGGTGCACAGCAGGCGTCGAGCACACGCTGGCCGGGTGCCAGGTCGAGCAGGTCGGCAGCCAGTTGTGCGGCTTCGTCCTGCACGCTGATCCAGCCTTCGGCAAAGCCCGGCAGGCTGCGCACATCGGTGGCGGCTTCGAGCACGATGCCGTCAACGCTGTATACGCACGGCGCGGCGTTGATACCGGCGGCAGTGAGCAATTGCAGGTAGGCGTCACGGCTGTGATGGCGACGGTTGACCCGCAGGATCATCGGCGGGTGCGCATTGTTCGCCGCGCAAATGGCTTCCCATTGCTCAGGCCAGAAGGCTTTCAGGGATTTTTGCAGCCAGCGCGGGTGGGCGGTGCGCACCACCGGGTCATGTTCCAGCTCGGCCAGCAGTGCTTCGCTTTCACGCTGGGCACGGCGCAGCACGGCGTTGAGCAGGGCCTTGGCCCAGGGCTTTTTCAGCTTGTCGGCGCAACCGACCGTCTCGCCGATGGCGGCGTGGGCCGGTACGCGGGTGTAGAGCAATTGATAGAGGCCGACCAGCAGCAACGCTTCTACATCCGCGTCCGCCGCCTTGAACGGCTTTTGCAGCAACTTGGCCGCCAGCGCCGACAAGCGCGGCTGCCAGCGGGCGGTGCCGAAGGCCAGGTCCTGGGTAAAACCCCGGTCGCGGTCTTCGACCTTGTCCATCTGCGTGGGCAGCGAACTGTTCAGCGACGCCTTGCCATTGAGGACGGCGGCGAGAGCCTTGGCGGCAGCCAGACGTGGGTTCATTGCGCGACCACCCCGAGAACCGTGCCGACGGCAAATTTCTCACGACGGCTGTTGAACAAATCGCTGAAATTCAGCGCCTTGCCACCGGGCAATTGCAGACGGGTCAGGCACAGCGCCTGTTCACCGCAGGCGACCAGCAGGCCGTCCTTGCTGGCGCCGATGATTTCACCGGGGGCGCCGTTGCCCTCGGCCAAGGTCGCGGCCAGCACTTTCAGGGCTTCGCCGTTGAGGGTGCTGTGGCAGATCGGCCACGGGTTGAACGCACGCACCAGGCGCTCCAGCTCCACGGCCGGGCGGCTCCAGTCGATGCGCGCTTCGTCTTTGTTCAGTTTGTGAGCGTAGGTGGCCAGGCTGTCGTCCTGCACTTCGCCTTCCAGGGTGCCCGCCGCGAGACCGGCGATGGCCTGGAGCACGGCCGGCGGGCCCAGCTCGGCGAGGCGATCGTGCAGGCTGCCGCCGGTGTCCTGGGCGGTGATCGGGGTGGTGACTTTGAGCAGCATCGGGCCGGTATCCAGGCCCAACTCCATGCGCATCACGGTCACGCCGCTTTCGCTATCACCCGCTTCGACGGCGCGCTGGATCGGCGCCGCACCGCGCCAGCGTGGCAGCAGGGAGGCGTGGCTGTTGATGCAGCCCAGGCGTGGGATATCCAGCACCACTTGCGGCAGGATCAAGCCATAGGCCACCACCACCAGCAGGTCCGGTTGCAGCGCAGCCAGTTCGGCCTGGGCCTCGGCGTTGCGCAGGGTCGGCGGTTGCAGCACGGGAATATTGTGTTCCAGCGCCAACTGCTTGACCGGGCTCGGCATCAGTTTTTGCCCGCGACCGGCCGGGCGATCCGGCTGGGTGTACACCGCGACGATGTCATAAGGGCTGGCGAGCAGCGCCTTGAGGTGTTCGGCGGCAAATTCGGGTGTACCGGCAAAAACAATGCGCAGTGGCTCGGTCATGGGAGGTCTCGGTTAAAAACAGTCACAAAAGAAAAAGGCTTGCCGCAGCAAGCCTTTGGAAGACGGGCATCAAGCTTGCTGGCGATGCTTTTTTTCCAGCTTCTTCTTGATCCGGTCACGCTTGAGCGTGGACAGGTAATCGACAAACAGCTTGCCGTTGAGGTGGTCGCATTCGTGCTGGATGCACACCGCCAGCAGGCCTTCGGCAATCAGCTCGAACGGCTTGCCGTCGCGGTCCAGGGCCTTGATCTTCACGCGCAGCGGGCGCTCGACGTTCTCGTAGAACTCCGGCACCGACAGGCAGCCTTCCTGGTACTCGCCCATCTCGTCGGTCAGCGGTTCGAACTCTGGGTTGATGTACACCATCGGCTCGCTGCGATCTTCCGACAGGTCCATGACCACGACACGCTGATGCACGTTGACCTGGGTCGCGGCGAGGCCGATGCCCGGGGCTTCATACATTGTTTCAAACATGTCATCGACCAACTGACGAACCTTGTCGTCCACTACGGCCACCGGTTTGGCGACAGTGCGCAGGCGCGAGTCGGGGAATTCGAGGATGTTCAAAATAGCCATAAGCGTAATTGCTGCACATGTGAGGTAAAGGCAAATCGGCGTTGGGATGGACCCAAACGACCGGTGTGAAACCCTTAAAAGCCGCGAAGGCCAAGGCATTTCACGCGAACGCACATAATAAAGGAGATTCACCCCATGAGGAAATCGCTGCTCGTCTTACTGTTGTGGGCCCCGTTCGCCATGGCGCTGCTGCCATCGCCTGGCCAGCGTCTGGATCAACCGATGCAACAAGCCATCCAGCGTTTTTTATTGCATAACCGCCTGCTTGATGCCCTTCAAGACCTGGACAACGCGCCCTACATCGTCGCGGCGGACGCCGGTCGGGTGCTGGGCGCGACGGGTGAGCAGGTGCATGCGCGGGGCGTCCTGGACTCTTCCCAGCCGATCTACGGAATATTCCGGCGCGGCAAGGTCTACACCGATCCACAGACCCACGAACTGCTGGGTATCAACGCCGATGACATCGGCACCGCGCGCTTTGTGACGGCGGGCGACCTTTCCACCCTGGCCGTGCAGCGGATGACCCAAGAGGTACGCCCCGGCGATCGTTTGCTCCGCGCCCAGTCGCCCGTAGATCTGACGCGCCTGGAGGTGTCGGAGCCTGCGACCTTCATTGAAGGAAAAATCATCGACATCCCCAGAGGCGTTACCCAGATCGGCGTGCTGGATGCCGTGACCCTGAATAAAGGCCGGCGCGATGGCCTGATCGAAGGGCAACGGTTGGCAGTGATCAAAACCGGAGCCAGCGTACGCGACCCTCTCACCGGCGCACCGTTGAAACTTCCCGATGAGCGCGCGGGCACTCTGCTGGTGTTTCGCACCTACGAAAAGCTCAGTTACGGCCTTGTCCTCAGTGCCTCACGCCCCCTGGCGGTCATGGACCGTTTCGAGACTGCCCATCAAACACAATAAATAGCCTGCTAAATAAGTTACCAACAGAGTTATCCACAGCTTATTCCGGTCAAGGATGATCAGATGTATCCGACAAACAGCCATGAAATATCCCCAGCAGAACTGGAAGCACGACTACGCTTGCACAGGCTGCCGGAACTAGGTCCCAAGCGTTTTCGCTTGTTGATCGAAGCATTCGGTAATGCGTCAAAAGCCATCAGTGCCCCCGCCAGTGCCTGGCGTTCCCTCGGGTTGCCAGCCATCAGCGCGGATGCCCGGCGCAGCCACGAGGTGCGCGATGGCGCCAGCGCTGCATTGGCCTGGCTGGCGCGCCCGGCCCAGCATTTGTTGATGTGGGACCAGCCTGAGTACCCCGCGTTGCTCGCCCAGATCGACGACGCGCCGCCCTTGTTATTCGTCGCCGGCGACCCGGGGATCCTGGAAAAACCGCAACTGGCGGTGGTCGGCAGTCGCCGTGCTTCACGCCCTGGCATGGACACCGCTGCCGCGTTTTCGCGCAGTTTGGCGGGCGCTGGTTTTGTCATCACCAGCGGCCTTGCGCTGGGGATTGATGGCGCGGCGCATCAGGCGGCATTGGATGTCGGGGGGCAGACAATCGGCGTACTCGGCACCGGCCTCGAAAATTTTTATCCACAGCGCCACAAGCGGCTCGCGGCGGCGATGATTGAGCAAGGCAGCGCCGTGGTTTCCGAGTTCCCGCTGGACACCGGGCCCCAGGCCGGCAACTTTCCCCGGCGCAACCGGATCATCAGCGGCCTGTCCCTCGGCGTGCTGGTGGTGGAAGCCAGCATGGCCAGCGGTTCGCTGATCACCGCGAAGCTCGCTGCCGAGCAAGGCCGCGAGGTGTATGCGATCCCGGGCTCCATTCACCATCCCGGCGCCAAGGGCTGTCACCAACTGATCCGCGAGGGTGCGGTGCTGGTGGAAACCATCGAGCACATCCTGGAAGGCTTGCGCGGCTGGCAGGCGTTGTCGCGCCCGGCACCGGTGCCAGTCACCCATCCGTTGGTGGCGCTGCTGCACGCGGCGCCCCACACCAGCGAAGCCCTGGCGACTGCCAGCGGGCGGCCGTTGTCCCAGGTGCTGGCGACCCTCACCGAGCTGGAGCTGGAAGGCCGCGTGACCTGTGAAAGCGGGCGCTGGCTCGCGCGCTGCTAGGTTTTGTAACAGAGATCGGTAAACTGCCCAGAGCTTTGGTCTGGAGAGTAAACAATGGTCAACAGGTGGCGTGTACTGGAAGCCGCACGAGAAATTCGCGCAGGTGCGGTGATTGCCTACCCAACCGAGGCGGTGTGGGGTTTGGGCTGCGACCCTTGGAATGAAGAAGCGGTGGACCGCTTGCTGGCGATCAAGAACCGCTCGGTGGACAAGGGCTTGATCGTGGTCGCGGATAGCATTCACCAGTTCGACTTTTTGTTCGAAGACTTCCCGCAAGACTGGATCGACCGCATGGCCAGCACCTGGCCGGGGCCGAACACCTGGTTGGTGCCCCACCAGGGTTTGCTGCCGGAGTGGGTCACCGGTGTGCACGACACGGTGGCGTTGCGGGTCAGTGATCACCCGTTGGTGCGGGATTTGTGTGCAGAAGTTGGGCCGTTGATTTCCACGTCGGCCAACCCGCAGGGCCGCCCGGCGGCGCGCACGCGGATTCGCGTGGAGCAGTATTTCCGTGGCCAGGTGGACCTGGTGTTGGGTGGCGCCCTGGGTGGGCGCAAGAACCCGAGCCTGATTCGCGATTTGGCCACGGGTAAGGTGATGCGCCCCTCTTGAGACCGAGGTGCGGCCATCGCGGGCAAGCCCGCTCCCACAGGTTGATCGGGTTCCAACTGGAGAGACTCGGTCAAATGTGGGAGCGGGCTTGCCCGCGATGAGGCCCTTGAATCAGTAGAGTCCTGAAGCCTTACGGCAACAAAATCGTCGACCCCGTCGTGCGCCGCCCCGACAACTCCGTCTGCGCCTTCGCCGCATCCGCCAGCGCATACCGCTGGTTGATATCGATGCGCACCTTGCCGCTCTTGATCATCGAGAACAGATCATCCGCCATCGCCTGCAAGTTCTGCGGGTTGTTGGCGTAGGTGGCCAAGGTCGGCCGGGTCACGTACAGCGAACCTTTCGCCGACAAAATCCCCAGGTTCACCCCATCCACGGCGCCCGACGCATTGCCGAAACTCACCACCAGCCCGCGCGGTGCCACGCTGTCCAGCGAGGTCAGCCACGTGTCCTTGCCGACGCCGTCGTACACCACCGGCACCTTTTTACCGTCGGTCAATTCCAGCACGCGCTGTGCGACGTTTTCCTTGCTGTAGTCGATGGTTTCCCAGGCGCCGAGGGATTTGGCCAGGGCGGCTTTTTCCGGCGAGCTGACCGTACCGATCAGCTTCACGCCCAAGGCCTTGGCCCACTGGCAGGCCAGGGAACCCACGCCACCGGCAGCGGCGTGGAACAGGATGGTTTCGCCACCCTTCAACTCATAGGTCTGGCGCAGCAGGTATTGCACGGTCAGGCCCTTGAGCATGGCACCAGCCGCTTGTTCGAAGCTGATCTCGTCCGGCAGGTGCACCAGGTTGGCGGCCGGCAGTACATGCAGTTCGCTGTACGCGCCCAGCGGCCCGCTGCCGTAGGCCACGCGGTCGCCGACCTTGAACTGGGTGACTTCGCTGCCGACGGCATCGACCAAGCCGGCACCTTCCGCACCCAACCCCGATGGCAACGCAGGCGGTGCGTACAAACCGCTGCGGAAATAGGTGTCGATAAAGTTCAGGCCAATCGCCTGGTTACGTACGCGAACCTGTTGTGGGCCTGGTTCCGCTGGCGTGTAGTCCACATACTCAAGCACGTCGGGACCGCCATGGGCGCTGAACTGGATACGTTTTGCCATCTGCCTTCTCCTCTGGTCGAATTCGCGTAGTCGGCTATCGAACTCCTAAGCTTGATCTTCGTCAACTGCGGCGCAACGGGGTGCGGTGGTATCCTGTGCGCCCATTTGCCGCCGACGCCCAATGGCCTCGCGTAGCTTTGCCCGATTCAAGGTGATGCCATGACTACCCGCACCGAGGCTGTAAAGGCCTACCTGCTTGACCTGCAAGACCGCATTTGCAGCGCCCTGGAAACCTTCGAGACGGACACTCGCTTTATCGAAGACGCCTGGACCCGGCCTGCCGGCGGCGGCGGTCGTACCCGTGTGATTGCAGACGGTGCGGTGATCGAAAAAGGCGGCGTTAACTTTTCCCACGTGTTTGGTAGCGGTCTTCCTCCGTCCGCCAGTGCCCATCGCCCGGAACTGGCTGGCCGTGGTTTCGAAGCCCTGGGCGTGTCGCTGGTGATTCATCCGCACAACCCTCACGTGCCGACGTCCCACGCCAATGTGCGCTTTTTCATCGCCGAAAAAGAAGGCGAAGAGCCGGTGTGGTGGTTTGGCGGCGGCTTCGACCTCACGCCCTACTACGCCAACGAAGAAGACTGCATTCATTGGCACCGCGTCGCCGAGCAGGCCTGTGCGCCGTTCGGTCCGGACGTGTACTCGCGTTACAAAGCCTGGTGCGACACCTACTTCCACATCAAGCACCGCAATGAACCGCGTGGCATCGGCGGTTTGTTCTTCGACGACTTGAACGAGTGGGACTTCGACACCTGCTTCGCCTTCATACGTGCCATCGGCGACGCCTACATCGACGCCTACCTGCCGATCGTGCAGCGCCGCAAGGCCACTGCCTACACCGAGCAACAGCGTGAATTCCAGGAATTCCGCCGTGGCCGCTACGTTGAGTTCAACCTGGTCTACGACCGTGGCACCCTGTTTGGCCTGCAATCGGGTGGGCGTACCGAGTCGATCCTGATGTCGCTGCCGCCGCAAGTGCGCTGGAGCTACGACTGGAAAGCCGAGGCCGGCAGCGAAGAGGCGCGCCTTACCGACTACTTCCTGCAAGACCGTGACTGGCTCGGCCTTGCCGCGCCAGAGGCGGCGGTCTGATGGACCGTTATGTGGTGTTCGGCAACCCCATCGGCCACAGCAAGTCGCCGCTGATCCACCGGATGTTCGCCGAGCAGACCGGCGAACAACTGGACTACAGCACCTTGCTTGCACCGCTGGAGGATTTCACCGGCTGTGCCCGTGAGTTTTTTCAGCACGGTCGTGGCGCCAACGTCACCGTGCCGTTCAAGGAAGACGCCTACCGCCTGGCCAACAACCTCACTGAACGGGCCCAACGTGCTGGTGCGGTGAACACCCTGAGCAAGCTCGCCGATGGCAGCCTGCTGGGTGACAACACCGACGGCGCCGGCCTGGTGCGCGACCTCACGGTCAACGCCGGGGTGAGCCTGCAAGGCAAACGCATCCTGCTGCTGGGCGCTGGCGGCGCGGTACGTGGCGCGCTGGAGCCGTTGCTGGCCGAGCGGCCAGCCTCGCTGGTCATTGCCAACCGCACCGTGGAAAAAGCCGAAATGCTCGCCGAGCTGTTTGACGACCTGGGCCCGGTGTCTGCCAGCGGTTTCGACTGGCTGCGTGAGCCGGTGGACGTGATCATCAATGCCACGTCCGCGAGCCTGTCAGGCGATGTACCGCCGATTGCCGGCAGCCTGATCGAGCCGGGCAAGACGTTTTGCTACGACATGATGTACGGCAAGGAGCCGACGGCGTTTTGCCGCTGGGCGACGGCGCAAGGTGCCGCCGTGGCGATGGATGGCTTGGGGATGTTGGTGGAGCAGGCGGCGGAGGCGTTTTTCCTGTGGCGCGGTGTGCGCCCGGATTCGGCGCCGGTGCTGGCCGAACTGCGTCGCCAGTTGGCTTAACTCCAACCCAAGTGGGCATAGTCAATGTGGGAGCTGGCTTGCCTGCGATAACGGTGTATCAGTGCCAGATAGGCAAGCTGACACACCGTTATCGCAGGCAAGCCAGCTCCCACAGTTTTGACCGTATTCAGTCTTCGAAGTGGATGGGGCACCTGTCGGTCCCTTCCAGTTTCTTCAATTCCTCCACAACCTGCGGCCTGGCCCGGCGCAACGTCAAGCTCCGCCCCACCCCCCGCAACCTTCGCGCCTCCTGGTGCAACATCTCCACCCCGGAATAGTCGATAAAGTTGATCTGCTGCGCCTCGATCACCACCCGCTCGCCCTGTAACCGTTGCAGGCGTACTTGCAGGTAATGGCTGGCGCCAAAAAAGATCGAGCCGCCGACCCGCAATACATCTTCATCACCATCGCGCCACTGCTGTACCCGCGGCTGCGACGTGCGCTTGAGGTAGAAAAACAACGAGGCCAGCACCCCCGCATAAATCGCCGTTTGCAGCTCCAGCAACAAGGTCGCGACGCAGGTCAGGCCCATCACCACAAACTCGGCGCGGCTCACGCGAAACAGGGCGCGAATGCCTCGGTGATCCACCAGCCCCCAGCAAATCAGGAGGATGCTCGCGGCCATGCTCGGGATCGGGATATGGGCGATCAATGCCGCGCCAAACAGCGCAAACAGCGCCACCCACAGGGCCGAGAACACCCCGGCGAGGGGCGAGCACGCACCGGCTTCATAGCTGAGCCCGGAGCGGGTAAAGGAACCGGCTGACAAGTACCCGGAGAAAAATCCGCCGACGATATTGGATAAGCCCTGCGCACGGACTTCCTGGTTGGCATCGAGCAATTGTTGCGAACGGGCCGACAGCGAGCGGGCAATCGACAGGCTGGTCACCAGCCCCAGCATGCCCACCGCCACGGCGCTGGGCAGCAGGCGCAGGAGCATGTCCAGGTCCATCGGCAACGGGCTGAACGGCGGCAGCTTGCCCACGAACGAACTGACCCGCGTCACATGCCCGAACATCGCCGGCCACAGCCACGCCACCAGGCTGCCAAGCACCAAGGCAATCAGCAGCGTCGGCCAACGTGGCAGCAGGTATTTGAGCAGCGCGCCCACTATCAACGTGCCGAGCCCGAGAGCAAGGGAGGCGTGGTCCCACTCGCCGCTGTGATCCACCAGCGCCAGCAGACTCTTGATCGCCGTGGCCTGGCTCGGGAGATCCAGCCCCAGCAGGTTGGGCAACTGCCCCAGGGCAATCACCACGGCGGCACCCAGGGTGAAGCCCAGCACCACCGAATGGGAGACGAAATTCACCAGCGCGCCGAAGCGCAGCATGCCCAGCAACCACTGGAAAACCCCGGCGAGGAAGGTCAGTAACAGGATCAATGTGATGTAGTCCTGCGACCCCGGCACGGCCAATGGGCTGACGCTGGCGTAGAGCACGATGGAGATTGCCGCCGTGGGGCCGCAGATCAGGTGCCAGGACGAACCCCACAGGCACGCGATCAACACCGGAATGATGGCGGCATACAGCCCGTATTCTGGAGGGAGGCCGGCGATCAGTGCGTAGGCAATCGACTGCGGCAGGGCCAGCACTGCGCCGCTGAGGCCGACGATGGCATCCCGGCCGACACTGGCGCGGGTTTGGCGCGGCAGCCAGCGCAGGAAGGGGAGGAGGGTGTGGCGGGTGGGCCGGGGCATCGCAGACTCGGGTAGAAAGGTTTGACTCAGGGTATCAGCACACACAGGCCCCTGTGGGAGCTGGCTTGCCTGCGATGCAGACACCGCGGTACTTCAGGTACACACAGGTGATGCTATCGCAGGCAAGCCAGCTCCCACACAAGCCAGTTCCCACAAAGGTCTTAGAGTTTTGCTTTAACTGCGGACAACGCATCCTTGCCATCCACGGTCTTCACCCCCTCCAACCACTTATCCAACACCGCCGGATTCGCCTTGATCCACGCCTTCGCCGCCTCGGCATTGCTGACCTTGTTGTTGGCCACCTCGGCCATGATGCTGTTCTCCATCTCCTGGGTGAAACTCAGGTTGGTCAGTAGTTTCCCGACGTTCGGGCAGGCTTGTGCGTACCCCTTGCGCGTCAGGGTGTACACGCTGCCGGTGTCACCGAAGTACTTCTCGCCGCCCTTGAGGTAGTGCATTTTCAACTGCACGTTCATCGGGTGCGGCGTCCAGCCGAGGAAGGTGACAAAGCGCTGTTTCTTCACCGCCCGCGACACTTCGGCGAGCATCGCCTGTTCGCTGGACTCGATCAGCTTCCACTGGCCGAGGTCGAAGTCGTTCTTCTTGATGATCTCCTGCAACGAGATGTTCGCTGGCGCACCGGAGCCGATGCCGTAGATCTTCTTGTCGAACTTGTCGGCAAATTTGTTCAGGTCGGCAAAGTCATGCACCCCGGCGTCCCACACATAGTCCGGCACGGCGAGGGTGAATTCGGTGCCGTCGAGGTTTTTCGCCAACTGCACCACATCGCCATTGGCGACGAACTTGTCGTAGAAGCCCTGCTGCGCCGGCATCCAGTTGCCGAGGAACACATCCACCTGGCCATCCTTGAGCCCGCCAAAGGTGATCGGCACCGCCAGGGTATCGACCTTGGGTTTGTAGCCCATGCCCGTCAGCAGAAAACCGGTGATGGCATTGGTGGCGGCGATGTCGCTCCAGCCTGGATCGGCCATTTTCACCGTCTCACAACTTGTGTCCGCGTACACATTGGCGCTGCCGAGCGCCAACATGCCCAGTATCACAGTCAACTTTTGCATGGCCTTCCCTCAGTCTTATTGGTTTTGGCAGGGTTGTGGATAACGTGCCTTGCGCTCCAGGTCGTCGAGGTCGATATGGTTGCGCATGTATTGCTGACTGGCGTCCACCAGTGGCTGGTGATCCCAGCTCTTCAGCTTGCCCTGGGTCAGTGCTTCAAACACCAGGCGACGGCGGCGTTGGCTGGCGAGCACCTGTTGGTGGATCGCCGGGATGTCCCATTTGGCCCGCGCTTCCTTCAAAAACGCCTCGAACAGCGGCCGGTGTTCCGGTGACTGGCTGAGGTTTTCCCGCTCGTGCGGGTCATTGTGTACATCGAACAGTAGGCAAGGATCGTCTTCGCTGTAGATGAATTTGTAGGCGCCCCGGCGAATCATCATCAGCGGGCTGATGGTGCCTTCGGCCATGTATTCGCCAAACACTTCATCGTGCCCGCCCTGCCCTTGCAAGTGTGGGACCAGCGAGCGGCCGTCCAGTGGCAGGCGCGGGTCGAGCGTGCCGCCGGCCAGTTCCACCAAGGTTGGCAACAGGTCGGCGGTGGACACGGCCTGGCTGACACGCCCCGAGGCAAATTGCCCCGGCGCACTCACCAGCAGCGGCACACGGGCGGCCATTTCAAACCAGTGCATTTTGTACCAGAGGCCGCGCTCGCCGAGCATGTCGCCGTGGTCACCGGAGAAAATGATGATGGTGTCGTCGGCCAGGCCGGTGTCTTCCAGGGTTTGCAGGAGTTTTCCGACATTGCTGTCGATGTAACTGCACGCGCCGAAGTAGGCCCGGCGCGCATCGCGGATCTTATCCACAGGCAGCGGCTTGTCCCACAGGTCGTAGACCTTGAGCAGGCGCTGGGAATGCGGGTCGAGATCGGCTTGCGCTGGCGTCGTAGGCAATGGGATATCGGCGTCGTCGTACAGGTCCCAGAACGGCTTGGGAATCGTGTACGGGTCATGGGGATGGGTCATCGACACGGTCAGGCAGAACGGCTGGTCGCCGTCCTCGCGGATGTGATCGAACAGGTACTGCTGGGCCTTGAACACCACTTCTTCGTCGAAATCCAGTTGGTTGGTGCGCACGCACGGGCCGGCTTGCAGCACCGACGACATGTTGTGAAACCAACTGGGGCGCACGTCCGGTTCATCCCAGTTCACCGCCCAGCCGTAGTCGGCGGGGTAGATGTCGCTGGTCAGGCGTTCTTCATAGCCGTGCAATTGGTCGGGGCCGCAGAAATGCATCTTGCCCGACAGCGCCGTGCGGTAGCCGAGGCGACGCAAGTAGTGGGCATAGGTCGGCACATCGGCGGGGAAATCGGCGGCGTTGTCGTAGGCGCCGATCTTGCTCGGCAACTGCCCGCTGACCAGGGTAAAACGCGACGGCGCGCACAACGGGCTGTTGCAATAGGCGGCGTCGAACACCACGCCCTGGGCGGCGAGGCGGCTCAGATTGGGCAACTTGATCGGCGAAGAACCGTAGAACGGCAACAGCGGCGCGGCCATTTGATCGGCCATGATGAAAAGAATGTTCTTGCGCTTCATGGGTTGTCGGCATTCCATAGGCGGTGTTTATGCGAATGAGCATGCAGCCCATGCAAATTGGGGTAAAGCCCATGAAAAGCAATGTCTAGGATAAGCACAGCTTATGTATGAAGCCCTTGGTGACGTATCCCTCGACCTGTTGCGCGCCTTTGAAGCGGCCGCGCGACACCGTAGCTTTACCGCCGCCGCGATGGAGTTGGGCACCACCCAGCCAGCCATCAGCCAGCAGATCAAGCGTCTGGAGGAACAGTTGGCGATCCGCCTGTTTGATCGCATCTATCGCGGCATCGAGTTGACCGACGCCGGCGCGTTGCTGTTCGACCATGTGCAGGGCGGCTTGCAGAGCATCAACGCCGGCCTGAGTGCTATCACCCAGCAGGACCAGCACGAAGTGCTGCAAGTGGCCACCGACTTTGCCTTCGCCGCCTATTGGCTGATGCCGCGCCTGCACCGCTTCCACCAGGCCAACCCGCAAGTCGATGTGAGCCTGGTGACCAGCGAGCGCAACCACGCCACCCTGCGTAGCGATATCGATGTTGCAGTGTTGTTTGGCGACGGGCGCTTCAAGCAAGGCGAGAGCCTGTGGCTGTTCAACGAGGAAGTGTTCCCGGTGTGCAGCCCGCAGTGGCTGAAAGAGCAGGTCACGCCACTGACGCTACGTAATTTGCATGATTTCCCCCTGCTGCACCTGCGCCAGGAAAACAACAGCCAATGGTTCGACTGGAGCGGCGTATTCCGCGAACTGGGCATCAGTGCCGCGCCCACGCCCGGCCAACTGCGCTTCGACAACTACACCTTGCTGATCCAAGCGGCGATTGCCGGCCAGGGCGTGGCCATTGGCTGGCGCCATCTGGTGGACAACCTGCTGGAGCAGAACTGGTTGTGCCGGCCGGTCAGCGACACAGTGATTTCGCGGTTTGGCTATTACGTGGTGCAACCCCAGCGCAAACGCCGGGGCCAGTTGGTGGAGCGCTTTGTCGAGTGGCTGCTGGCCGAGCAAGCCAGCAGTGCGCAGTCGTTGACCGGGCTGGCCCTGCCGTCGATTGCGGTCTAGGATTTGCCGCTTACTGGATCCGGAGTCCGTCATGCAACGTATCAAGGGCTACCACGCCCATATCTACTTCGACGCGAGCACTATCGAACAAGCGCGCACCTTGTGCGAAGACGCCGCCAAACTGTTCCCGCTGCGCATGGGCCGTGTCCACGAAAAACCCGTCGGCCCGCACCCGGATTGGAGCTGCCAACTGGCGTTCGATCCCGAGTACATCGGCGTGGTGCTGCCGTGGTTGGTGATCCATCGCAACGGGCTGGTGGTGTTCCTGCACCCCGATACCGGCGATGACCTGAAGGATCACACCGACTACGCGGTCTGGATGGGGGCGATGCGGGAACTGAACTTGTCAGCTTTTTCTTAGATGTAATCCCTAAATATGGGATTGATATTTATATATTGAGACTTCCGCTCGCGTAGGTTTATATTCCTGCATCCGCTCAGAACTCAGGTGAAGCGATGCAGGCGCAATTGATCGCGCTCGATTGGGGGACCAGCTCCCTTCGTGCTTACAAACTCGGCCCGGCAGGCGTCGTGCTGGAACACCGCGCGCTGGCGTGCGGGATCATGCATTTGCCCAGCGAACCCCGGGACATTGCCGGCGTGCGTTGCAGCAATGGCTTCGAACTGGCTTTCGACGCGGCCTGCGGCGATTGGCTCGACGCCCAGCCCGGCCTGCCGGTGATTGCCTGCGGCATGGTCGGCAGCGCCCAGGGCTGGAGCGAAGCGGCCTACCGCCATACGCCGGTGGATGTCGCCCGCCTGGGCCAGGCGCTGCATCGTGTGCGCAGCTTGCGCGGTGTGGATGTACATATCGTGCCCGGCGTGATCGAGCAGGCCGGTTTGCCCAATGTGATGCGCGGCGAAGAAACCCAGGTGTTGGGCGTGCTGCAAGGCCTCGGTGCCGAGGTGTTGATCGGCCTGCCGGGTAGCCATTCCAAGTGGGTCGAGGTGGTCGATGGCTGCATTACCCACTTCGATACTTTCATGACCGGCGAAGTCTTCGCGGTACTGAGCAAGCACAGCATCCTCGGGCGCACCCAACTGCCGACCGAACATTTCCAGGCCGAGGCCTTTGACCGTGGCGTGCAGGTGGCGCTCTCGCAAGACGGCCAGCGTGGCGTACTGTCCACCCTGTTCAGCGCGCGCACCCTTGGCCTGACCGGCGAACTCGCCCCTGAGCAGCAGCCGGATTACCTTTCCGGATTGCTGATTGGTCATGAACTCGCCGGCTTGCCGACACGCGCCAGGCAGCAGCCGATCATCCTGGTCGGCGCCGCCGCCCTCTGCACCCGCTACCAACGCGCCCTCGCCCTCTGCGGCTTCGCCCACGTCAGCCTGGCGCCGGAGGCCAGCGAACGTGGCCTGTGGCAATTGGCCGTGGCCGCCGGGCTCACTCAACCTGCATCGGAGGCCTGACATGCTCAAGCACGCACTCGCACAAAACGGTTTGATCGCCATCCTGCGCGGTATCCGCCCGGACGAAGCCCAGGCCGTCGGCCAGGTGTTGTATGAGGCCGGGTTTCGCGTGATCGAAGTGCCGCTCAACTCGCCGGACCCGTACACCAGCATCCGCACCCTGCGCGACAGTCTGCCCGCCGATTGCCTGATCGGCGCGGGCACGGTGTTGACGCCGGAGCAGGTTGAGCAGGTCAAGGCGGCC
This sequence comes from Pseudomonas sp. Marseille-Q1929, assembly GCF_017316265.1. Lineage (NCBI taxonomy): Bacteria > Pseudomonadati > Pseudomonadota > Gammaproteobacteria > Pseudomonadales > Pseudomonadaceae > Pseudomonas > Pseudomonas sp. Marseille-Q1929. The sequence goes on along the minus strand of NZ_JAFLWU010000002.1, from coordinate 1,660 downwards.
GGTGGCCAGGTGATCGTCATGCCCCACAGCGACGCCAAGGTGCTGCGCGCAGCGAAAGCGGCGGGGCTGTTTTTGTCGCCGGGCGTTGCCACGCCCACCGAAGCCTTCGCTGCTCTGGCTGAAGGTGCTGACGTATTGAAGCTGTTTCCCGCCGAGCAAATGGGCCCGGCGGTGATCAAGGCGTGGCTGGCGGTCTTGCCGGCGGGCACGTTGCTGCTGCCGGTGGGCGGCATCACCCCGGACAACATGCAGGTGTTTGTCGACGCCGGCGCCAAGGGGTTCGGGCTGGGTTCCGGGTTGTTCAAACCGGGCATGACAGTGGATCAGGTTGCGAGCCGTGCCCAGGCTTACGTCGCCGCCTGGAAAGCCCTGAGCTGAGATCAAGTTTCGCGCCCACAGGCGCTGCATCTATAAGAGAGATAACAGATGAAAATCACCAAACTGACGACTTTTATCGTCCCACCGCGCTGGTGCTTCCTGAAGGTCGAGACCGACCAGGGCGTAACCGGCTGGGGCGAACCCGTGGTCGAAGGCCGTGCTCACACCGTTGCGGCTGCCGTTGAAGAACTGTCCGACTACCTGATCGGCAAAGACCCACGAAATATCGAAGACATCTGGACCGTACTCTATCGCGGCGGCTTCTACCGCGGCGGCGCCGTGCACATGAGCGCTCTCGCCGGCATCGACCAGGCGTTGTGGGATATCAAGGGCAAGGCCCTCGGCGTGTCGGTCAGCGATCTGCTCGGCGGCCAGGTGCGCGACAAGATCCGCGTGTATTCGTGGATCGGCGGCGACCGCCCGGCCGACACTGCCCGTGCCGCCAAAGAGGCCGTGGCCCGTGGTTTCACTGCGGTGAAGATGAACGGCACGGAAGAGTTGCAGTTCGTCGACAGCTTCGAAAAGGTCGACCTGGCCCTGGCCAACGTCGCTGCCGTGCGTGACGCGGTGGGCCCGAACGTCGGCATCGGCGTGGACTTCCATGGCCGGGTGCACAAGCCCATGGCCAAGGTGCTGATGAAAGAGCTGGACCCTTACAAACTGATGTTTATCGAAGAACCAGTGCTCAGCGAAAACTACGAAGCGCTCAAAGAGCTGGCCCCGCTGACCAGCACGCCGATTGCCCTCGGCGAGCGCCTGTTCTCGCGCTGGGACTTCAAGCGCGTGCTCAGTGAAGGCTACGTTGACATCATCCAGCCCGATGCTTCCCACGCGGGTGGCATCACCGAAACCCGCAAGATCGCCAACATGGCCGAAGCCTACGACGTGGCCCTCGCCCTGCACTGCCCGCTGGGCCCGATTGCCCTGGCGGCATGCCTGCAACTGGACGCGGTTTGCTACAACGCGTTTATCCAGGAGCAAAGCCTGGGCATTCACTACAACGAGAGCAACGACCTGCTCGACTATGTGAAAGACCCGGGCGTGTTCGACTACGACCAAGGCTTTGTGAAGATCCCCAACGGGCCGGGCCTGGGTATCGAGATCAACGAGGAATACGTGATCGAACGCGCGGCCATCGGCCACCGCTGGCGCAACCCGATCTGGCGCCATGCCGACGGCAGCTTTGCCGAGTGGTGATGCCTGACTGAAGGAACACGGTCAAAAATGTGGGAGCTGGCTTGCCTGCGATACCGGTGGGTCAGCTTGCATCTTTGCCACTGAT